>QLUR01000005.1 GCA_018725565.1 Bacillota bacterium
GTTTTTCATCAGCTTCCCGCTGAGGAACAGGTCTGCGCTTCCTGCGGGGAAGACCTCCATCAGATGAGTACGGAAATCTATTCGCCAAGAGATCAAAATTATCCCCGCTGAAGTCAGTGTGGTCAAACATGTCCGGCATGTCTACTCCTGCCGGCACTGCGAACGGGAAGGAACATCAGTTCCCGTTATCACCGTACCGATGCCGGCGCCGGTACTGCCGGGAAGCATCGCTTCCCCTTCCTCCATGGCCTACATCATGTCGCAAAAGTATATGGAATAGAGTTATTTCAGAACTGCCTGCGACTGGGGAAGAACTGCAAACCACAACAGGTCTTTGGTTCAGGGCATCATCCCAAGGGGGAAAATTGTACATCGATAGCGCCATTGAACACACGCCATCTTGCAATCTGTCGATGCAAAGACTTATATCAAATAAGGATTTCTTATTTGTTCATTCGTTTTATGACCGATGGGTAAATGGGGAGAAGGGAGTTAGACATGAGGCCAGTAGGAAATCAAGAAATACTGCTTATATTTTTGCTCTGATAGGCAAATTTGATAATTGGAGGCGATGAGATGGCCTATAAAAGATATAAAAGTAAATTATCTTTATCAAAGCCAGAAAAGTTAAGCTTGATGACTGAATATATTGATTACTATGAACGTTTAATTAATGAGCAAGGACTTGATGTTCTTAATGTAAAAATTCCACGTGAAATATTTGAGGATATTTTAGATTATATTGGTAGTATTCTAAATAAAAAAGCAGTAGATATGGCGAATGAGGATGGTCCAGTAAAAGAATTTCTTGAAGCAAACCCACTGCCTCCCCATATGAAAGAGCTATTACCTCATGATTTTAGAGTATTCTCTCTTCTTCTAAACGCCCTAAAACAATGGGTGTCGGCTGAGTCACAAGCAACAGATAGATATCTTCTTGGTGGCACAGCTCGAGCAACTTGCAGAGAGGCTGTCACCAAATGTATTGTTACTGGCGATGAACTTGGCGAAAAGCCAGAATTGCATCATCCGCTTAGAGACGGAAGACCACCGATTTTGTTGAGTAAAGCAGGTCATAATGTAATCGAGCAAAATAACCAAAAAAAGCGTTATGGTTATATGAAAAGCGGTGGTCTGAAAATTGATGCCATGCTTATGTCTTGATGAGCAAATTGCTGCCGGCAGAGCACATGAAGTGCCATTCTGGTTGATCGAGTCACATTTTATCGTCGCCTGGGGCTCGGTCAACAATTTGGAACCGGAGTTGTTTTTTAGTGGATACGGGGTTGGCTGGAAATAGTTTCACCGCTTTCGAAACTGTCTTGCGGAAAGCAGGGATTGCCTTCAATTGGAATATTGCACAAGAAGGCCCGGTTGGCTGTGGATCTGCTAAGGTGGTGGATATTGTCCTGAAACGCGTGACCTTGGGAGCCGCTGGAGAGGAAACCGGCTATCGTTATAACACGATTGACCAGCTGATTCGGCTGCATAAGATTATCGCGCTACGGCAGATGGGGTTTCCCATCTCAGAAATCTTGTCAGGATAACTTAAAAATTTCTATTGTGTCCCGCAAAAGCCCCAATTCCGAAAAAGCTGCAGCAACGATTGCGTATAGTAACGCATACCGAATATAATGAATGCAGAAGGAACTGAGAGGAAATGTGGAATGCATAAACTGCTTGACTTGGTCTGCTCCAAAAGTCTTTCTAATTGGCAGCAGAGAGCACAAGAGGCATTTGATGAGCTGTTTGGGTCGAATAGCGGCCGTTACGCCAAAGCGGCAGAAAAAGCAGTAACACTGCGGGCGCCAGAAATGGCTGGCGGTGGCGTGCCGTTTGCTGCCCTTATCCACCCATCGAATCCATCTTCAGGACCGTATGGCGGAACCAGTTTTGTTCTCTTCCCGAGCGAAAATACACCCTGTCTCATCACAATGGTAGTAGGTACGCAGGGTCTAAGCCCCGACGAGGAAATTCTTAGCCGTCCCGGGCATGGGCGCAGAGTTGCCGCTATCTGCAGGTGGCTTAATCAAAGTCACGGCAATGGCAAGATGGTAGCATGGTCAAAACATGACCCCACCCGCATAGACCTCGATATTCCGCAAAACATAGCTGCCAATTTTGAAGGCTACCGGGAAGCACTGAGACGGTACGGCAAGGTAATATACGGGATTTATGCCCCCGGTGAAGACCGCAGTTTAACTGCTAAGGCGCTAAAATCCCTGCTTGATCTGGCGATGAAGGAAAGAGGCTGCCAGCCGTTGCAGGCGTACGCGCAAGATGCTAAGGAAATTGAGAACTTATACTTTGCTCATATGCTTCCAAGCTATAGCCGTGAACAGGTTGCCTCTATACTAGAAGAGAGGCGCTATGTAATACTTCAGGGACCGCCGGGAACCGGGAAGACCTACATGGCACTTGAGTTGCTGTCTAATAATTATCAGGGGCGCGGCTTCTCCGTACAACTTCACCCAAACACTACTTACGAGAACTTCGTTGGCGGGCTTGCGCCTGTAGAGTCCGACAAGGGAATGGGTTTTAGGTTTGCTCCCCTAAAGGGACACCTAATGCAGGCGATTGAAAAAGCACTTGATGAACCTAACAAAACTTTTCTCTTGCATATAGATGAGATTAATCGTGCAGATTTAGGCAAGGTATTAGGAGAAGCTATCTTTTTACTGGAACCGCAACCAGGAGAAGAGAGACTTGTGCAGTTGCCTTATGATTTTGACAGCCCTTTTGGATGCAGTCTACGGATTCCGCGGAACCTGCATATCATTGGCACCATGAACACTGCAGATCGCAGTATAGCTCTTGTCGACATTGCGGTACGGCGACGATTTAGCTTCTGCAATTTATGGCCAGAACCAAGCGTGGTAAAAGCCCATGGCTGTGAATTTATGCAAGAGGCGTTTATTGGGCTTTTAGACCTGTGGGTGGAATATGCCAATGAGGAGTCCTTTGCGTTGATGCCTGGACACTCCTACTTTCTTGAGAAGGATGAAAGCCGGGCCCATCGCCGATTGAAACAAACCCTACTACCTCTGTTGGAAGAGTACTTGGCCCAAGGCTATGTAGCTAGTTTTGCGGGAGCAATACGCGGTTACATTCAGCAAATTGAAAGTTTGTCAAACTAACCAATGGCTGCTAAAGTAAGACAAAGGCAGTCACCTTTCAGACAGCAGGCAAGGTTGCAGCAACGAGCGATTTTAGAAATTGAAGACTCTGGTCAGTCGCGCATCAAAGCGGCAGAATTTCTCTTGTCCTCAAGCGCTGCCCGGGATCCGGAAGCACAGGCAGCTGTCTTAGCTACCCAGTTTGTAACACAAAACAGAGGGATACTCAGGAACTTTGGAACTTCTGCAGATGTCGCATACAATGGGCGCTCCGTCGACATTATCCTCAAAGCCAGTACTCAGGTAGGTGCGCTGCCTCTTGTTTCTCCTTTATCAGGCAAGCCAGACTATGGCCTGATCATTAAGCCTAGGTTTCAGTGGTCAGGAATAGGATTGATGTTAGGGAAAATGGGGTGGAAGATTAGTCCTTCCTTAGTTAGGCTTCCATTACTCCCGCAGTCAGACCGTAAAATACCCCCCTGGGTCTTATCTTCTGCCATTCTTGCGCGAATAGCAGAATTGCTGTCGAGCATGGAACGACGATTCGAGTTCACAGAAGCATCTTGCCGGGCGCCTGTCGGAACAGTACTTTGGTCGCAATATGCGATGCATAAGATGCCTGCTGCGCGGTTTTTAGATATTCCTTGTCGATTTCCCGACCTTAAAGATGATAAGGAGTTGCTCGCAGCCATCAATTATACACTTCGGAAGCAACTCGTAAGTCTAGAAGGCCAGCGACAGACTGGCGGTGTGGTTTTGCAGCTTATAGATCTGTGCCAGCACCTGATAGCCAAGTGTCAAGGTGTTGTTCCGCGCTGGCCGTCAAAGACGGTCGTAGAGTCTTGGTACAAAGGGCCATTCAGAGCTGAGGTATTCAAAGCTGGCGTTCAGGCGATGGAGTGGACAGTTGATGAGCGAGGTCTGGCGGGGACAGGGACCTTGCAGGGACTGCCCTGGATTATGTCGATGGAGGCATTTTTTGAGGCCTGGATCGAAACTGTAGTTGCTCAGCTCTCAAAACGCATTGGCGGGACCATGCGCGCAGCAAGGAAAAGGGAGACTATCGCTCCTCTAAACTGGTATCCTCCATATAGCGGTTCCCAGCGGTATTTGGCGCCGGATATAGTTCTTGAACGGGAGAATGAGACAATTGTCTTTGATGCCAAGTACAAGAGCCATTGGGAAGACATCAGCTGGGAGAAGTGGGGCGACATTAATGAAGAAGTGAGAGAGCAGCATCGGATAGATTTATTGCAGGTACTCGCTTATTCTACCCTTTCAGACGCCAAGAAGAACACGTGTTGTTTGGTATACCCTTGCCGCAGCAATACCATTGAATCACTCCGCAGGCGAGGGAGGACAATGCATAGAGCATATGTTGGAATTGGCTCGAGACAAGTCAAACTGCTACTTTTGGCTGTACCTATGAACAGCAGTTTTGAGGATACACTGGCCACATTGGTAGAGGAACTTCGAAGTGCTAAATAGAGAAGTAATAATGGTTGATTCTGAATATCTTTGACAGTTAATTCCAATGAAAAATAAATGCCGAAGATGCTTGGGGTTTCTGCCCCCAAACCTCCGGCATTTATCTCTCCAAAGGACATTCTGTTAGTGGAGGAAAACCGAATGAAATCCAGAGTAATTTATTGTACGAAGACAGGGCATTCAAGGAAAATCGCCAGAGCCATTGCACAGGAGCTTCAGGTGCAAGCAGAAGATATAAAAACTGGTCCTGTCTTGAAAGATGTAGATTTGCTGTTCATTGTTGGCGGAATTTACGCTGGGAAAAGTGATCCTGCGATGCTTGGCTATATCAATAACATTGATGGCAGCATGGTGAGGAAAGCGGCCCTGGTTACTTCCTGTGCCAGTAAAAAACAGAAGCAGGGTATGCTAAGGGAATTGTTGGAAAGCAAACAAATCGAGGTCGTCGCTGATGAATTCCTCTGCCAGGGCAGCTTTCTGTTCGTCGGACTTGGGCGTCCCAACAAGGCTGATCTAAGTCATGCAATCGCTTATGCAACGAGAGTTGTTGCGGAAGTGCAGAAGCAAATAGAAAATTAGTTATCTCGACACGTGGGGGGCCTTCTTCTAACAGGTCGGCATCGCACGGGTGGTCGAGGCGCGGTTCCCTGATCTGCAGGCGACGGCGTCAAAGGTATCGTTCAGTTGGACGGAGCGCATATCTCCCAAGTGGTAGGTTACCTCAGGGTTAAGCTTCCCGGCTGCCTCCAGCAGGCCGGGGCTGATGTCCACACAATCGCAGTTTCTTTGGTCTTTAAAGGTCAGCTATTTTTGCATCTGCATTATTGCATATATACCTGCGTTTTGTTAAGATAGCAGTAAGAAAACAAACTCTTACCTGGGAGGTATTACTTACTATGAAGCCTACCAAAATGACATCCAAGGGGCAAATAACCTTACCATCTGAACTTAGGAAAAAACTAGCTCTGCAGCCCGGAGACAAGGTTCAGATTGCCGAAAGTCCTCATGGCTACATTGTTAAAAAATATGCCGCTCCTTCTCCGTTTACGCAGTATGTCGGTTTTTTGCAGAAGAAACAACGGACAGACGATATAATAGAAGAGCTTCGCAGCAAATGATCATCGCTATTGACACAAGTATTATCCTGGATATCCTTCTGCCGGACCCGGTTTACGCAGAGGCCTCGAAAATGCTGTTGGACAAGGCTGTTAATCTTGGCGGGTTCGTATTGTGTGAGGCCGTATATGCCGAGGTGGCAACCCAGTTTCCTTCTTACGGCGCCTTGCGTGATTTTCTGCTAAAAACACGCCTACGACTCTTCCCTTCCGAAGAAAATTCGCTATGGCTTGCCTCTCAGGCCTGGGGACGTTACACAAAACAGAGGGGCAGACAACTGCAATGCCCGCAGTGCGGGGCAAAAACAAGCATATACTGTTCCTGTGGCGCCAATTTATCTGCAAGGCAGCATATTCTCAGCGATTTTTTGATTGGGGCCCACGCGCAAATTCAGGCAGATACCCTCTTGACACGCGACCGCGGCTTCTATAATACATATTTCCCTGAATTAAACCTAAACTTGCAGCGGAGCAGTTTATAAGTTCCGGCATGTCGGCCGCCTGTCTGCCAGTTATTTTAATATCCGCATGCGCTTTCAGAAAAGCGCAGATTTTTTCGACATTTTCAGATCAGGTTGCTGATGATTGCTCCATGTTGCTGCAAAATTATGGTATAATGATTTTATCAGCTTCACTTCTTCGGAGGGACTTATTATGCTGCCAGGCAACCTTCATAAATTTTTCTGGGAACATCCCGTTGACACACTTGATGAAGACAGGCACAAAGGCTTTGTTATCGAGCGCCTGCTGGAACACGGCGACGATGAGGCTGTCAGATGGATATTTCGCCGCTATGAGCGCGCGGATATCCTGGAAGTCGTACGGTCCAGCCGCCGTCTCTCCCGCAAGACGGCTAATTTCTGGAAAAATTATTTCCGGCTCAGGGAGGAGGATGTCTTATGTTTACGGGAGTCGTCTCCGCAGCACAGCTTGCACTCCTGGATCGATTAAAAGAACAAAGGCTGCTTGACGGCTTTTATATGGCCGGGGGTACCGCCGCCGCACTGCAATTGGGCCACCGGAAGTCTGAGGACTTTGATTTTTTTTCTCCGGAAGAACATGATTTTGAAAAAAAAGCCATGGCACTTGCCGGCTCCGTAAACTTTCTGGTCAGCAACTCCGGTCGGGGCGCACTGCACGGCCTTGCCGACAATATCCGCCTAAGCTTTCTTGTCTATCGCTACCCGCTCCTGTTTCCGACGGTAATGTTCAGAGGGATCGCGCTGGCGGATATCCGGGAAATAGCGCTCATGAAACTTGTGGCCGTTGCCAACCGCGGCAGCAGTAAGGATTTTGTGGACCTGTATTTTATCTGCCGACAGGTTGGCGGCTTGAGAGATTTGCTTCTAGACCTGTTTCCCCGCAAGTTTCAGGGCCGTCTTTATTCTGTCTATCACATCGTCCGCAGCCTGCAGTATTTTGATGACGCGGAGAAAGAACCTCCTCTGGACATGCTGCAGTCCTTGTCCTGGGCTGAATTGAAGCAGTTCTACCTCGGTCAAACGGAGCTGCTGACAGGGGAAAACCTCACGAGCGGCTAGTTCAACCCTGTGGCCGTTAAGAGTAATCATATATGCACACGGTTCTCCTGTTCAGGCGCTAACTTTAGGACCCCCAGGTTGGTCAGGGTGAAGATAAGGAGTCCGGCCCAGATGAAGCCGAAACTTACCAGATGCGCGGCGGAAAAGTGTTCTCCGAAGATGAAAATCCCGAGGACCGACTGGAGCAAGATGCGTTGTCATTGATGCCTGACAGGAGAGCAACGATATTTATCTACTGCCGCAGCGGCAGGCGTAGTGTAACTGGGGCAAATATTTTGTTAAAGTTGGGTTACAGAAGTGTATACAATCTTGGTGGTATCATTGACTGGCCATTCGAGACAACGGACGGAACAGTAAAGTAAAGGGGGAGGAAATAAGTTTGCTGAAAAAGTTCAGTGTGCGCACTGCCGGCCGCTCGCAGCTGATTAATATAACGGGGCAGGTGCGGGAGGCCATCCGGCAGTCCGGGGTTCGTGACGGCCTTGTCACTGTGTACTGTCCCCATACGACGGCCGGTATAACTGTAAACGAGGGGGCTGACCCTGATGTGGCCGGGGATTTTTTGCGGTACCTGGATAACCTATGCCCGTGGGAGCATCCGTTGTATCGTCATAGCGAGGGAAACACGGCGGCTCACCTTAAAGCAAGCATTGTCGGTACTGCACAGGCGATTCCGGTGGTTGAAGGGGATTTAGCGCTGGGTACCTGGCAGGCGGTATTCTTCTGCGAATTTGACGGCCCACGGGAGAGAATGATTTTGGTTAAAACGATTGCAGGATGAAAATTTATTGGCGGCGTCAGACCAAAAAACTGGCGCAGGAGAGTCTGCACCCCCGTATCTTTAATTAATGAGGAGAGATAAGAAGGTTTGCCTCAGAAGCCGGAAAGGAGTCAACTATGGCCTCAACATGGATTTCCTACAACGAGCTTGCCTGGACTGAAGACTGGCTGGCAGATCCGGCAGAATACGAAGAAGAAGTCAAAGTCTACGTTGAGCTGATGCAGAGCGCTGCGGCAAAACAGCCGCGCACGCTGCTGCATCTGGGGAGTGGCGCAGGCGGGCACGACACAATTTTCAAGAGATATTTTACTGTAACTGGTGTGGACCTAAGTTTGGGTATGCTGAGCTTAGCGCGTGCCAGGCATCCTGATATCGAATACCTGGAGGGCGACATGCGGACACTGCGTCTTGGCCGGCAGTTTGATGCCGTGGCCATTCCGGATTGCATTGACTACATGGCCTCGCTTGAGGAGCTGCGCCAGGCAATTCACACTGCCGCGGCACACCTTAAAACCGGCGGGGTGCTTCTCGTGGTCGGCCATCCGGCGGAAACATTCCAAAACAATAATTTTGCGTACACGGGAGAAAAAGACGGTGTGCATGTGACAGTGCTGGAGAATAACTATATCAACCCGTTTTGCCCCAATACTTATGAAATAACCTTGTTGTACCTGATCCGGCAGCAGGGGAGGCTGACCACATACACGGAACATTCTGTGGCAGGTCTTTTCCCGCAGGCTGCCTGGGACAAGGTGTTCAGGGAGGCCGGGCTAATTATGCAAAGAAGGATTTTGGGCGGGGTCTATGACAAATATCTGCTTGGTGAAGGCGAATATCCGCTGACAATTTTTGTTGGTCAAAAAGGAGGCCGGGGATGAGAGGGATAGGAAGTAAGACAGTTGAGAATAAGCTGACGATCAGGAGTTGACCCGTCATGTGCGACAAGCCGATGATGACACGGGTGATTGTTGCCCCTGACTCTTTTAAAGAGAGCCTGGCTTCATCGGAAGTGGCGGCCGCCATTGCCAGGGGAGTCCGGCGGGTATTGCCGAAGGCGGAAATATTCACCTGTCCGATGGCTGACGGCGGGGAAGGTCTGGGCGACTGCCTCCATGCGGCACTGGGGGGAGAAAAGCATATTCTGATGGTTACCGGCCCTCTGGGGCAACCCGTAACTGCGGAATGGGTCGCTCTTGATACTCAGACGGCCGTGATTGAGATGGCAGCCGCTTCCGGGCTGGCCCTTGTTCCCCGCCTGGCACGCAATCCGTTGCAGGCTACCAGTTTTGGGACCGGCGAGTTGATGCGGGCAGCTCTCGATGCGGGCTGCCGGCGTATTATCGTAGGCGTGGGAGGGAGCGCCACTTCCGACGGCGGGACAGGAATGGCTCAGGCTCTGGGAGTCCGTTTCCTGGATGCCGGCGGCAGGCCTTTACCCGCGGGGGTCCCGGCGCTGCTGAACTTGGCTGGCATTGATATGTCAGGGCTTCACTCTGCTCTTACGGAGACGGAGGTGATTGCTGCCTGTGATGTCAGCAACCCGTTATGCGGACCGTTGGGTGCCGCCTATGTGTATGCGCCCCAGAAGGGCGCCAGCCCGGAACAGGCAGCCCTGCTGGATGCCGCCCTTGCCCGGTTGGCCCAGGTGGCAGCCGCTGACCTGGGGAAAGATTTAGCTTGCTGCCCCGGGGCCGGAGGCGGAGGAGGAATGGGCTACGGTCTGATGACGTTTGCAGGAGCCGGCCTTGTATCCGGTCTTGATCTGGTGTGCAGACTGACCGGGTTTGACGAACTTTTGGCTGCCGGGGCGGACCTGGTGATTACTGGAGAGGGACAGATCAATGAGCAGACGCTTTACGGCAAAGTGCCGGCCGGCATTGCCTCCCGTGCCAAGAAACACGGCATCCCGGTTTTGGCTCTGGCAGGCTCTGTTGCCCTCTCTGCGCAGGCCGCCGCCCAACATGGAATCGATGCCATGGCCGGCATCGCTCCCGGCCCGATAACACTCGATGAATGCATGGCCCGCACCCCGGAACTGCTTGCCGATGCGGCTGAACGGGCCCTGCGCTTGATCTGTCTTTTCCCTCGCTTATAATGGGCGGCTGTTGATACGGTCCACTTAAGTCACACGTTCCATGAACCAGCGGTCTTCCTCGTAAAACAGGCAGATTTTCCTGCCATGCACCATGCAGGTGTAACGGATGCCGCTGCCGCCTGCTTTCAGGCTGGCTGCCCGGCAGATGTCCGTGACGCGGTCAATGGTATAGCGGCGGCCGTTTTCCCACCATAACGCCACAGGCAGCAGCCTGCCGTCCGGGTGAAAGACCGCTTCAACCCTGATGTATGCCTTATGTTCGTTTTCATACCGTCTTTCCTTCATTTAAGCATACCGTTCCTGAAAAAGCCTACCGGATGTATGACATGGTCGCCCTTGGGGTCAATGCTGCCAAGCGGCCGGTCGGCCGATACCGATGCTCGCTGGATACAGAAATGCCCGAAGCGCTTACGCAGGGATGCGACCGTTTCGTCAAGTGCTGCCAGTTTATCTCTGGCATCATCGTCAAAAACAGTAAGCTGCAGCGGCCCGTTGGCAGGCAGCAGTTCGCTGCAGCGCACGCCGATGCTGCGGATGGGCTTCAGCCAGTTGTGGTGCTGCCGGAAAAGCTGCATAGCCACGCCGGCAATCTCGCCGGAGATATGCGACGGTGCTTGCAGTTTGCTTTGTCTCTCGAAGCAGAAAAGGGTGTTGTCCCGGATAGAGACGGCTACGGTCCGGCAGAGGAAGCCGTGCTCGCGCATCCGGGCGCAGACGCTCTCGCAAAGCACGAATAAGATAATTTTCACCTCTTCATCGCAGGTCAGGTCGCGCGGCGTGGTCGTACTGTTGCCGATGGACTTAATCAGCGCTTCCTCGTTCAGGCGCATCACCGGTGATTGGTCCTGTCCGTTGGCAAAGGCGTGCAAAACGTCGCCAACTTTGCCGAATATCCCGTGCAAGAATGACAGGGGAGCGGCGGCCAGCTGTCCGATGGTGTGTATGCTGTAGCTGCGCAGCTTTGCCCTGGTGGCCCGGCCTACATAGAGAAGCTCCTCCACCGGCAGCGGCCAGGCAACGGTCTGGTAATTTTCCCGGCTGACCGGCGTTGTAGCGTCCGGTTTTTTGATATCCGACCCGAGCTTGGCGAAAATCTTGTTGTAGCTGACGCCCACCGACGCGGTAACACCCAACTCCCGCCGGATACGTTCGCGAATAGTATCGGCCGTCAGGACGCCGTCACCTCCGCTCACGTCAAGCCAGGCCTCATCCAGACCGAAGGGCTCAATCCGGTCGGTAAAATCAGCGTAGATTTGCCGGGCAAACCTGGCGTAGCGCAGGTACAAGGGATAGTTGGGGGGCAGTACAACGAGGCCCGGGCATTTGAGGCGCGCCTGCCAGAGTGTTTCACCGGTGCGGATGCCGGTGGCCTTGGCGGCGTAATTTTTGGCCAGCACGATGCCGTGGCGCAAGGACTCGTCACCGCCCACCACTACCGGGCGGTTTCTGATTTCAGGGCGGTGCAGGCACTCGACGCTGGCGTAAAAATTATTGATATCGGCATGCAGGATAACCCGTTCCTTCATAAGTCACACCCAAACATATGTTTGCTATCAGTATAGTTGTTCTGTTCTTAAAATGCAACCGGTAAATAATTGTTTTAACAATAATGATTTGCAGGAAAAGCTAACCTTTTGTCTAAAACATTGCCAAGAAGAATAAGACAGGTGGGAGCAATTTGCGGGAAATAGGTGTAGAAGGGCTGAAAACCGGCGATACCCTGGCAAGTTCCATCCACTGCAGTTTTTCGTACAAACTGCTGCTGCCAAGAGGTACGGTCATCACGGAAGAACACCTGCGACGGTTGGGCAGCCTGAAAGCCCAGGGACACTGCCTGGTCTTGGAACCTTCTGATATGGATGGTATACGGCTTGACCTGCTCGACAGGGTGGACCAGAAAGTTAAAAGGGCTTACCTAGACGCGTATGTAGTGGGGAAAAGCATCTTCGAAAATTTGCAGCGCGGCATCCCTATTAATATCACGCTGGCCAGCGAAGCGGTGGACGTGCTTGTCGGGGAGATCATGCAGCGCGGGGAATTGCTGCTGCAGCTGGCCGTTAACCGGCTGATTGACGACTACACTTTTTCGCACATGGTTAATGTGGCGGTATATGCGGCGTCCTACGGCAAGAGCCAGAACTACGGCATGGGAGACATCAGTGACCTGTGCCTGGCTGGCCTGCTCCATGACGTGGGAAAAGCCAGACTGCCGGCGGAGGTTCTGAACAAACAGGATGAGTTGACGGCGGAAGAGCTGACCCTGGTCCGCAGTCACCCGGAATACGGCTATCTCGAGCTGCTGAAGGTGAGAGAAATCAATGAACGGGTACGCCAGGGCGTCCTGCAGCACCATGAGCGGGGTAACGGCAGCGGTTATCCGAAAGGCCTGCGCCAAAAAGAAATCAGCCGTTTTGCCCGGATCATCGCCATTGCCGACGTCTATGACGCGCTGACCTCAGACCGCTGCTACCGCAACCGTGTCCTGCCCCACGAAGGCGCTGAAGTGCTGATAGCTGAAAGCGCGCTCGACATGCTTGATCTTGAAATAGTGAGAGTGTTTTTAAGCAGTATTGCTATCTATCCTGTGGGAACGGAAGTGGTCTTGAGCGACGGCAGGCATGCCCGCGTTATCCGTATTAACGGCTTCCCGCTGCGCCCGGTTCTGGAACTGCTGGATGGCAACGATTCAGGCGACTGGACGCCGGCGGGAATTTTACATTTGCTTGAACATCCTACGATGTTTATTGCTAAGGTTATCGGCTGAAAGCGGGAAACCGCAGGAATCAGCTTTGACAGAAAATCAGCGGTGAAAAGTCACACTCCGTTGCCCGCCAGCATATAATTGAGCTGAGAAGCACAAGTATTTCAGACGAAAGGAGGGCAATCGGATGGGTAAAGATGAAGTTTTGCCGCTGGAATGCATCACCGAGTTACTGAAAGTTGAGCAGGTTATCGGCGAAAGCGTTGCTCAAACCTCGGTAATCAGGGAAATCACGCTACCGGGCCGCATCAGAAAAATCACTGAAGTTGACGCCACTCTCCGGGATATCAAGAGCAAGGTCATTGAAAACAAGGTAATTATAGAAGGGGTTATCCACAAGCAAATTTTCTTTGTTGACGACGATACGGGACAACTCAAGGAGCATACCGTTCCGGATGAAAAGTTCGTTCATTTTGTGGATGTCCCCGGAGCCTTTCCCAGCGCTAATGTGCAGGTTCACGCCCGCATCGAGTTTGTCGGTCACGATTTTCTGTTCGAACGCAGGCACGATAACCAGATAATCTCGCATTTCCGGCAGACAGTCGTTGTGGAGATTTTTGCCAAGGTAACCGAGTCGATTCAACTCGATGTGGTCATTGATGTCAAGGGGATTGACCCCAAGCTGGTTACCCGGGAGTTGCTGAAAGTGGAAAGCGTTGTAGGGGAAAACGCTTCCCAGGTCAGCATTATCAGAGATGTTGTATTTCCGCGGCCAGCCCGGAAAATCAAAAACATCGATGCCACAATTGAGGATATCGTATCTACCGTCATTGAAAACAAGGTCGTGGTGGAAGGTGTTCTGCACAAGCAGATTTTCTTTGTGGGCGACAGAGACGTTGTTTATGAAGTTTCCGTAGATGAAAGGTTCAGCCATTTTGTTGATGTGCCTGGTGCTTTTCCCGGAGCAAACGTTCAGGTCTATCCCCGTGTGGAGTTTGTTGACATCGTCATCGACCCCTACGACCGCACCCGGGGGCGCCAGACCGCCATCGTGGACATTTTTGTCAAGGTGACGGAAACGGTACAGGTGGATGTTGTTACTGACATCAAGGACGTCAAGGTAAAGAAAGAACTACTTAAAGTCGCTCAAGTAGTCGGCGAGGGTGTACGCCAGCATTCCATTGCAGCCAATCTGACGGCACCGTTCCCGGCACGCAAAATAGCCGGCCGTCCGCTTACCAAGTTTGAAAATGTCACACCCAGAGTTATTGAGAACAAGGTCATTGTCGAAGGGGAACTGGTCAAACAGATCTTCTTTGTCCGCGAGGGAGAAGTGCCGGACGTCCGGGAATTTGAGGTCCGCGAACGGTTCACGGTCTTCATCGACATCCCCGGCGCCAAACCCGGCCATGTGGCTCAGGTTTCCACCCGGGTGGAGTTTGTGGACTTCGAAATCGACCCTTACGACCGGAGGCGTATCCGCCAGACCACCATTATTGAAGTCTTTGTCAAGGTCACCGAATTTGTCCAGCTCGAGGTAGTCATTGAATGTCCGGTCAAGCCGGTACCTGTCCTAAGGGTCTACATCGTCCAACCAAGCGATACGCTCTTTAAAATCTCCAAACGCTTCAGCGTTACCGTTTCCGAAATTCTTAAGGTTAACCCGGACATCAAAGACCCGAACCTGATTTTTCCGGGACAGAAAATACTGATTCCGTCTCCTCCCAAGGGATGACAAATAAATGTAGCATCCGTGATGCTACATTTATTTGTCAATGTTTCCGCTGCCGCTGCATACGATAAATGGGAGGCATCTGACCAATGAATCAGCTGGAAAAGGTCAGCCGTATATTACCCCTGATCTTGGCGGACGGTGAGTTTGGCATGACCGTTCCGTTAAAATGGGCGTTGCCGGCCAGGAGTGAAGATTTTGCCGAGCCGGAACTGGCGGTGCTGGAAACGGAAGCTGCGGCACTTGAGGGTGAGCTTTGCGTGCAGTTGCACCTGCGCCAAGATACTTACTTTGTCGATGCCGCCAGCAGTTTGGTAAAGAAAGCTACCTCCAGGCACCGGATAACGCATCTCTTCCCGGTACCGGGCATCGCTCCGGGCAATGACGTGGAAATCAGCGCCCAGGTCTCGCTGCAGGGGGCCTGCCGTTCACGGGCAGGAGGCGAGCGCGACGGTGCATTGACTCTGGTGGACGGTGATTGCCGGATTAAACTCAACTACATGGTGCTTGATCGTCAGCAGGTTACTTTTTTCCATTCAGCAGAGAGCGATGCAGCTGCCCTGCCCGAGATGTTTGCGGTTGAAGCATTTTGCGGCCGCTCCGTCCATGTCCTGGACCTTAACTTGCCGGTCGAGTTCGGGGAATTCCCTCAAGATATGGGTCAGATTATTGCGTGCTTCACGAACGGTAAAACTTCTGTTCTTCCTGGTTGGGTAAAAGTTGAGGGAGAGGTAACGGCAGCGGTACCATATTCAGGGGAAAACAAGCGGCAGATAGATGAAACATTTGTTTTTCCTGTCCGCCGTTATCTGGAAGTTCCTGAGGCTGTCTCAGGTATGACGGCGAACTGCGCAGCCAAAGTTGAAATCTTGGCCTGCCTGTGGGAACACGACCGCAAAACCGGAGTGCTTCGCGGGTTGCTGAAGATTGAGACAAAGCTTTTTCGTCTGGAAGCACTGAAAATGCCGACCGGTGTTCGCAAGGAGAGACAAAGCTTCCCCGCCGGGACTTTCTTGCTGGAGGAGGTAATTGGTTTTGGCTCTTCTCAGACCTTAATTGAGCGGGAAATAATCTTCATCCGCCCGGCAAGGAAAGTAAGAGAGCCGGTCGATGCCCAGGTGCGAAATCTAACGCATGAAGTTATCCCCGGCAAAGTTATTGTCCGCGGGGTACTGCACAAGCAGCTCTATTTGGTGGAGGCGGCTACCGGGGTAGTGTTTGCCCAGGATGTTGATGAAAGCTTTGTCCACTTTGTCGATGTTCCGGGAGCTTCTCCCAGTATGCGGGTTAAAGTTTCGGCCCGGGTCGAGTTTGTTAAGGTGGACATTAACCCCGGTGGTGAAACCGGTCGCCAGGTTACAATCATCGAGGTTAAGGTGAAAGTAACGCTGCCGGTCAAAAAAGACCTGCTCGTCAAACCTTGCTTCCCGCCGGCAGTTTCCGTCCTGCCGGCAGTACAGGGCACCGGAACGGCGTATATCGTCCGGGCAGGCGACTCTATCTGGAAAATTGCCCAGATGTTCAATGTTTCCATGTCGGCCATTATCGCGGCCAACAACCTGACAGACCCCAGCCTGATTTTCCCCGGACAGCAGCTGCTGATCCCGCGCTAGCGGCATTTATCTCCAGCAGGGCGTAACTTAAGGCGGAGCAGCCAATTGGCGGTTCCGCCGTTTATATTTGCGGAAAACAAGAGACAGGGCCGGTAAACGGCTTTTGCCAGCAACTAGCGCGATGGTTATAATGAAATTGTGAAGTTATGTTAACAATTTGGGAGGTTTGTTAAGGAATGAAAAGAATCAGTGCCGTCTTGCTAATCTTTGCCCTGTTCTTTGCGGCCATGGCCGGTCCCCTTAGCGGAACGGCAGCCGCCGCCACCTTGCGGTTTACCCTTCGTTTCACCCCAACGGGCGGCTGGCAGCTTGTTGCGTCTCCGGCAAGCAGTCAATCGGCTTTCAGGGCTACATATGCCCGTTACCGTGTGCAGGCAGGTGACACGCTCCTGCGAATCAGCAGGCTTTTCAACGCCACTGTGGAGGAACTGCAGCAGCTAAACCGCCTCGCCAATGACCGTCTGCTGTCCGGGCAGCTGCTGCTTATTCCGCTGACTGGTTCCTTGCGGCCCGCGCCGGCTTTGCGGCAGCAGCCGGTCACGCCGCCTGCTGCCCCTGTGACGGTTGTTCCGCCGCCGGCACCGGCACAAGGGACAGGCAGTGTATTGGCAGAAAATGAGCAGCGGATGCTGGATTTGGTCAACAGGGATAGAACGGTGAACGGGCTGCGGCCCCTGCTGGCCGATCCGGAACTGACCAGGCTGGCCAGGCTGAAAAGTCAGGATATGATAACCCTGAATTATTTTGCTCACCATTCGCCGACTTACGGCTCTCCGTTTGAAATGATGCGTGCCGCCGGCGTAACTTTCAGGATTGCCGGGGAAAACCTGGCCGGCGCGGGCACGGTGACGGCGGCTCACACGGCCCTGATGAATTCCCCCGGCCACCGCGCCAACATTCTGAACCCGGCGTATACTCATATTGGTATTGGTACAGGTGTCAGCGGGCGCTTCGGCCTGGTGTTCACGCAACTGTTTGTCGGCCGGTAACCGGCCGGCAGTCCGGGGAAGAGGGATGCCTTGATTAAACAGGGCGTCCTTTTTTTACTCTAAAATGGGTATCAGCAGCATCTTGCCGGGATGCAGGTATTTGGGAAACTTGATTTTGTTAAATTCGATAAGTTGCTGCGCCGTGATTTTAAAGCGCCGGGCGATGCTTTCCACAGTGTCGCCAGGGCGTACCAGGTAAACTTCCTGGCCGGCGTGCTGCGGCACTTTGACCGTTTCTTCCTTGTCAAAGATATGGACGGGGGTGCCGATTGGTGTCAGGGGATAAATTTCTTCCACATCCTCGTTGTACATGCGTACGCAGCCGGCCGTGACAGCAGTGCTGATAGTCCAGGGGTTAAAGGTTCCGTGAATGCCGTGGCGCTGGTAGGTAAAGGCCAGCCAGCGGGTGCCAAGGCCTGGATGAGGGCGGGGGTTCTTTTCGTAAATATTATATTGGCCGAGCGGAGTGGGAGTTTCTGGCTTGCCGATGGCCACGGGGTATGTTTTGTAATATTGTCCTTGCTGGTAAAAAGTCAGTGTTTTCATCAACCGGTTGACTTCAATTTTACTCAAAGGGTTCACCCTGCCTGCTAGTATTTGTCTGATAATTTATGAGGCAAGGCGGTCTTTGTTGAAGGTTGATGCAAAAAAACGCGGCCGGAGAAAGGAATTTCCGGGTCCTTGTGGAAAGATAATGCAATGTTTCTGTGGAACGGAGATTATTTACTGATAACAGGCATTGCTGCAAAACAGGGGGGGTAAGATGCGAGAATTGCGGAGCATGGCCGATCTGCAACAGTTTATTCCTGATGGTACCCGTCTGTTCCATTCCGCTTCGCATGAAGAAATTCTGGCCGGTGCCACCACCGATGTTTATTTTGTTCGTACCCTGGAAATCCTGCGTGCGGCGGGGAAGGAAGAAACACTGGTAACGGCGGAAATCTTTTCAGGAGGTGCGGGGACTTTCTGTGGGCTGCAAGAGGCTGTTCAGCTGTTGCAGCGCAAACAAGTGGAGGTCTGGGCCTTGTCGGAAGGGGAGGAATTTGCTGTCAGGGAGGTGGTGATGCGCCTCCGGGGCAGCTACAGCGAGTTCGGCCTTTATGAAACTGCTATCCTTGGGATGCTGGCCAGCGCCAGCGGCTGGGCTACGGCGGCGAGACGCTGTAAAGAGGCGGCCGGAGGAAAAGCAGTCTATTGTTTTGGCGCCAGACACGTTCATCCGTCTGTAGCACCGGTAATGGAACGAGCAGCTGTTGTTGGCGGGGCTGACGGCTGCAGCTGTGTGCTTGGCGCTGTGCTTGCCGGGAAAAAACCAACAGGGACCGTGCCGCACGCCGTGATGCTGATCATGGGGGATACGCTGGAAGCGGCCAAGGTGTTTGACCGGATTATGCCGCCGGAGGACCCGCGGGTCATCTTGGTGGATACATTTAAAGACGAGGCGGAAGAAGCTTTGCGGGTGGCGGAGTGTTTACGCGCTCGCCTGGCGGGTGTGCGTCTTGATACTCCCCGGGAAAGAGGCGGTGTGACGGCGGGGCTGGTGCGGGAGGTGAGGGCCAGGCTTGACCAGGCAGGGTTTACCCATGTCAGGCTGGTTGTTTCAGGAGGCCTTTCAGCCGAACGTATGCCTGCCCTGGCTGCGGCCGGAGCCGATGCCTTTGGCGTCGGCAGCTATATTTCCAGGTCGCCGGCCATCGATATGACCATGGACCTCAAAGAGGTGGAAGGCAAACCTGTGGCTAAACGCGGCCGCATTCCCGGTATTACGGAAAGTAAGCGCCTGAGCAAAATTCTGTAATATAGGAGAAATTAATGAGCAATAATGAACGTGAAAAGTTCTATTTGCAGCTGCTCGTGGACTTTATCCTGTTAAACGAAATAGTGGCCGGACCACTAACTGAACAGTATCTGCAAAAAGTGGGCGTGAAGCAAGGCCTGCGGCTGGAGGATACTTACCGGGCAGCAAACGGCCTGGATGAAGAACTAACGCAGGAACAGTTTGCTCAGATAGTGATAACTTTTTTGCACAGCTTGGGAGCTAAGTATGCAATCGATAATTGTGACCAGGAAAAAGTGGTTTTAACTGCTTATAAGTGTCCATTTGAGCCGGTTGTCCTGCGGACAACCGGGCTTTGCCAGGTGCTGGCCGGTGCTTTTGGCGGGATAGCGGCCCGCAATTTTCCCTACAGTAAAGTCAGTATTGACAACAGCCTCGCCGGAAAGGTTTCTTTCCCCTGTCAAATTGTATTTTTTCTGGCTGAGACAAGCCAGGCGGCCTCCGCTCCCGGAACGGTTTTCAGCAGCGAACCTGATTCCTACCTGCTGACCAGCAAAGAAATATATTCTCTGGGGGATGAATTATTCGGGAAGAATTTTATGCCCGGCAAGTACGCTGAAAACATGAAAAGCCTGCAGTCGCTGCACCGGGAAATGGAGCTGGAATACAACAAGTTGCGCAACGAGATCTTTTCCGATTTAAAAATGGGTGTCATGACTGTTAATGAGCACGGCAAGATAACTTATATGAATGAAACAGCACAGGAACTGCTGCGTTTGAAAAATACCCTGGAAACCGAACTGGCCTGGCATTTTCAGCAGTTGCTGCGGGAAACGCTGCTGACCGGCATCATATATAACCAGCAAGAATTAGCGATGTCTTTTGCCGAGGAAGTGCGCTATTTCTCGGTAAACACAGCTCCCCTATACGGAGAAAACGGTCGTATCAGCAGTGCTGTCAGTGTTTTTCAAGATATTACTGAAAAGAAAAGAATAGAAAATGAACTGCAGCAAATGGAAAAATTTTCTCTGGTAGCCGAGCTGGCAGCCGGGACCGCCCACGAAATTCGCAACCCG
This sequence comes from Bacillota bacterium, assembly GCA_018725565.1. Classification (GTDB taxonomy): domain Bacteria; phylum Bacillota; class Dethiobacteria; order Dethiobacterales; family Dethiobacteraceae; genus HKB214. The sequence continues at coordinate 20,025 of QLUR01000005.1, forward strand.
ATAACCACGATGCGTGGCTTCCTCCAGTTGTTAAGCAAGGAATTCAGGCCTGACAGCAAAGGGTTTGAATACTGTACGCTGATGATCGAAGAGATTGACCGCACAAACTTAATTATTAAAGAGTTTTTATTGCTGACTAAACCGAGTGCGCCAAAGCTCAGGGAGGCTGACTTGCATCTGATCCTGGAAGAAATATTTCTGCTTATTGAGAGCAAGTCGTTGCTGGAAAACGTGGAATTACATAAAAAATACGCCTGCGATCTGCCGCTGGCCAAGGTCGATCAATCACAAATAAAGCAAGTTTTTCTAAACCTTGCTACCAACGCGATCCAAGCTATGCCGTCCGGCGGGGTGTTGACAATATCCACCTCGGCGGAACAGAACAGAGTTTGTGTAAGTTTCGGCGACACAGGGCACGGTATCAGCGAGGCAAATCTGAACAAGGTGTTTGATCCCTTCTATTCAACAAAGGAAGGAGGCACCGGCCTTGGCCTGACCATCTCTTACCGGATTGTAGAGAACCACGGCGGCCGGCTCTATGTGCAAAGCATCACTGGAAAAGGTGCCAAATTTATTGTTGAGCTGCCGCTTGCGCAGGAAGACCGCGAGGTGTCCTGACTTGAAAATTATCGAGCGGGCGCACGCCAAAATAAATCTTTTTCTGGCTGTCCTTGCCAGACGGCCTGATGATTACCACGAGGTGCTGACTGTTTTGCAGTCTCTCAAACTGCACGATACACTTCAGTTTTCAGCGCGAGCGGATGACCGGATCCTGTTTTCCTGCAGTGACCCGGAATTACCGCTTGGACCGGATAACCTGGTCTGGCGTGCTGCTGAGCTGCTCCGCAGGCATTATAAGATCAGCAGCGGGGCAGAGGTGCTGCTTGAAAAAAACATCCCGGTGGCGGCAGGCCTTGGCGGCGGCAGCAGTGACGCCGCCGCCACTTTAAGAGGCCTGTCCCGCTTGTGGCAGTTGCCTGCGGAAAATGAAGTTCTTTATTCGCTGGCGGCTAGTCTGGGGGCAGACGTTCCTTTCTGCCTGCAAGGCGGAACAGCCCTCGGGAGCGGGCGCGGAGATGTGCTGGCGGCGCTGCCCGCTTGCCCGCATTATTACGTGCTGCTGATCAACCCTGGTTTTGCGGTATCTACCGCAAAGGCTTACGAACAGTTGAACCTGGAGGAGGTGAGGCGGTACCCGGAGGCCGACCGCTTGTGCCGAGCGATTGGGGCTGGCGACAGGGAGCTGATCGGGCGCTCGCTCTATAATGCCCTGGAAACATCGACCTTTAGGCTTTTCCCGGAAGTGGGGAAGCTAAAACAAAAGCTGGCCTGCAGCGGTCCAGCCCTGATGTCCGGGAGCGGACCCACAGTGTTCCTCCTGCTGGAGGAGAAAAAGACCGCGCTCGAACTGGCCGGCGCGGCCGGTGGGCAGGGTCTGCGCGCCTGGCTCACTGAAACTTGGTCTGGGGGTGTGGAGGATGTTTGATGCGGTAGTTCTGGCGGGAACCGGTAAATCCTCAGAGCTGACCGGGTGTGAGCAGGCGGGTAACAAGGCGTTTATTCTTATTGAAGGCCGCCCGCAGCTCGCGTTCGTGCTGGAGGCGCTGCGTGATACGCCGGAGGTGGGCCGCATCGCAGTGGTGGGACCGCAGGAAAAGCTGACCCCCCTTGCCGGGGAATATGAAGTACAGGTTGTTCAGGAGACAGACACTATTCCTGGGAATATCCTGGCCGGATACCAGGCATTGCAGCCGGCAAAGCACTTTTTGCTCACCACCGCCGATATTCCGCTCCTTACGTCGGCGGCTCTGACCGACTTCCTGGAACGGACTAAGCCCTGCCTTTATGACTTTTATTATCCGATTGTTGACAGGGAAGAGAGCGAACGATGTTTTCCGGGTGTGGTCAGAACATATGTTACCTTGAGGGAAGGCACTTTTACCGGAGGCAACATTTTTCTGCTGAATCCGGATAAAGTGGAAGTGGCGCTGCCGCGCTTGCACCGTTTTATTGCCTGGAGAAAAAGTCCTCTCAGACTGGCCGGTATTCTGGGACCGGTTTTTATACTTAAATTTTTGACCAGGCGCTTGTCAATCGGCGAGCTGGAGCGTTGCTTACCAAACCTGTTCGGCTTAAGCGGTAAAGCTATAATCAGCGGCTATGCCGGGATCAGTACAGACGTTGATAAACTGAGTGATTTGGAATTGGTCAGAAATTTCTTCCGCCAGCAAAAAAAGTAAAATTGAAGAAGGAATTTTTATGCTTGTATAGAAATAGCGCAAAGAAAAAAGTCAATTGGTGAAAAGAAGGGCGGTGAAAACATGAGGGTCACTGACGTCAGAATCAGAAAAATTAATAGCGAAGGGAAAATGAAAGCCATAGTTTCCATTACGCTGGAGGAGCAGTTTGTAATTCACGATGTACGTGTAATTGAAGGAAATAACGGCTTGTTTGTGGCGATGCCCAGCAAGCGGACTCCTGAAGGTGAATTTAAGGATATTGCTCATCCGATCACATCGCAGATGCGTGAGCTTATTCAGTCGGCAGTCCTGATGGCTTACAGTTCCGAACTGGCAAAAGAGTTGGTAGGCGTCTAGCGGCAGGCAGGGCAGTTCTTTTTTTTTCTATTTTGACTGATTTGCTTATTTATCTGATATTGATATAATAAAAAAATGACTGGGTGTAAGCGGCATTCTGACTTCCAGGCAGGTGAGCCATATGCAAATAGCAGCTGCTGTGATCCTGGCGGCAGGCGAGGGCAAACGAATGAAGTCATCCCTTCCCAAAGTGCTGCATACTGTTTGCGGACGCTCGCTGATCCGGCACGTTGTGGCGGCGGCGGAGCAGCTTTGTTCGGAAATAATTGTGGTAATCGGTCACGGCGCCGATGCTGTCCGGGCGGAGCTTGGGGCGTCGGTTTCATATTGTTTGCAGGAGAAACAGCTTGGTACCGGACATGCCGTTATGCAGGCAGCTCATCTGCTTCCGCCGGCAGGGCCGGTTTTTGTGCTGTGCGGTGACGCTCCGTTGCTGACGGCTGATGCTTTGCGTTCTTTGCAGGCTGTTTACCTGGAGAGTGCTGCCGCCGTTGTCGTTCTGACGGCCTGTGTACCCAAGGCTGACGGCTACGGGCGAATTGTGCGCAACTCCAGCGGTTCATTGTCCCGGATTGCCGAAGACCGCGATGCTACTGTCCAGGAAAAGATGATTAATGAAGTTAACACCGGAGTTTATCTTTTTGAGGCGGCTGCATTGCACCGGGCCTTGCCATTATTGCGGAACGAGAACTCGCAGGCGGAATACTACCTAACCGATGTGCTGCAAATTTTGCTGCAGCAAAAACTGCCGGTGGCTGCCTGCCTTGTCTCCGACTGGCGCATGACCATGGGCATCAATGACCGGGCACAGTTGGCTGCTGCGGAAAAATTGCTGCGGGAAAGGATAAACGGGCAGCTGATGCTGGATGGTGTGACGATGAAAGACCCGGCCGCTGTTTACATCGATGCTGGTGTACATATCGGAAGGGATACAGTTCTCCTGCCGGGGACAATGCTTCTTGGCCGGACCATCGTGGGAGAAAATTGCCTGATCGGGCCGCACACCGAAATCAGGGACAGCATAGTGGGCAACAGTGTTACCGTCTGCCACTCGATGGTCAGCGGCAGCGTTCTGGATGACGGTGTTGCGGTGGGCCCGTTTGCCCACTTGCGCCCGGAAACTCGCCTGCGCAGCGGGGTGCGGGTCGGGGACTTTGTGGAGATTAAAAAGTCGGACATCGGCAGCGGCAGCAAGATTCCGCATCTGAGCTATGTGGGGGATACCAAGGTGGGGAGAGATGTTAATCTGGGTGCGGGGACGATTGTCGTTAACTACGACGGCCGCAAAAAACATGAGACATGTATCGGCGACCGCGCTTTTATCGGTTGCAACAGCAATTTGGTGGCGCCACTTTTCATTGGTGAAGGAGCATTCGTAGCTGCCGGGTCCACAGTTACTCAGGACGTACCGGCCAACGCTTTGGCCGTGGCCCGGGTCCGTCAGGTCAACAAAGAAAAACTGGCGGCCCGTTTTCTGAAAAGGGGAAAAGATTAAAGCCGGGCAGGAAAAAAGCTCTATCAGAAAAAATATCAAGAACTTTACGAGTTTTTAGAGCAGGAGGCTGGCATAAGCGTGTTTCGAGGACGCAAGCTAAAAATTTTCAGCGGTACCGCCAATCCACTTCTGACCGAACAAATTGTGCAGCATGTTGGCGTTCCCATGGGTATAGCTGAAGTAAAACGCTTCAGTGATGGCGAAATCAACATCTATATCGGGGAGAGCGTCCGTGGTGCCGATGTTTTTATTGTGCAGCCGGTTTGCAACCCCATTAACGATAACCTGATGGAACTCTTGATTATGATGGACGCGCTGAAACGAGCCTCGGCCAAAAGCATCAATACCGTCATCCCCTATTACGGCTATGCGCGTCAAGACCGGAAAACAAGGGCCCGTGATCCAATCACTGCCAAACTGGTGGCCGACCTGCTGACTGCCGCCGGCGCTAACCGTGTTATCGTGATGGACCTTCACGCCGGCCAAATCCAGGGATTTTTTAATATTCCCGTTGACCACTTGCTGGGCATGCCGATTTTCGCTAAATACCTGGAGCAGAAAAAACTCGGCCCCGCAGTTGTTATCTCTCCTGATATGGGAGGGGTGACACGGGCCAGGGAACTGGCGGAAAGGCTGCAGCTTCCCATGGCAATTATCGATAAACGCCGGCCGGAACCGAATGTGGCCGAGGTAATGAATATTATCGGTAACGTCCGGGATAAAACGGTCGTCATGCTTGACGATATCATCGATACAGCGGGCACCATGACGCAGGGCGCCGATGCCCTGCTGGAACACGGCGCCAAAGAAGTTTACGCCTGCTGTACCCACCCTGTTCTTTCCGGACCGGCCCTGGAACGGCTGGCTATCGCCCCGATCAAGGAAATTATTGTAACCGATACCATCCCGGTGCCCCCCGAAAAGTGCCTTCCCAAAATACGGGTCCTTTCTGTGGCCCAGCTGATTGGGGACGCCATCATCCGTGTTCACGAAGAACTCTCCGTCTCCAAACTTTTCGACTGATGACCGTTATCATTCTGGGGTTGGGCAATCCGGGTCCGCGCTACCAGCTGACCAGGCACAACATAGGTTTTCGGGTGGTCGATAAACTATCGGCTGTTCTTAACATACCACTTTACCAGGCGCGGTACCATGCTTATTACGGGCAGGGGCAGGTGGACGGGCGGCAGGTAGTTCTAGCCAAGCCGCTTACCTACATGAACGGCAGCGGATTAGCTGCCGCCGCTCTGTGCCAAGCCTTTGGGGTGTCGCCGGACCGCTTGCTTACCGTCTTTGACGACCTTGACCTGCCACCGGGAGCTATTCGTTTACGCCCGCGCGGCGGCAGTGGCGGCCATAATGGCCTGAAATCGCTTATTTTTCACCTGGCAACGGAGGAATTTCCGCGCCTGCGCCTGGGAATAGGGCGCCCGGACGTGCCCAGCTTGGCAGCCTATGTCTTGGAGGCGTTTTTGCCGGAGGAGGCGTGTCAGATGGAAGAAGTGCTGGAACTGGCTGCAGAGGCAGCACTTATGTTTGTCCGGGAGGGGATTGAGGCAGCCATGAACCGTTTTAACATGAAAAAGTAGCTTTACTTCCGGCTGTGCAGGTGGTATATTTGTGTTAACAAAAAATAATCGGCTATGATGGAGAAAAGTAAGGTAACCCCACTTCACAGGGAGGGGGCATCGTTGACTGGAAGTGCCCCTGAGAGTGGCTTGTCTGAAGTTCTCTCCGGAGCTGCCGGCTGAATGTATAGTAGGCTGCGCCGGGCTGTCCCGCCCGTTAAAGAGGGAAGGGTATCGGAAGCTTTATTCCCGTACCTGTGACAAGTGGGTGCGATGAGCACCAAGCAGGGTGGTACCGCGGAAACCCCGTCCCTTGACCGGACGGGTTTTTTATTTTAGACAGGAGGTGAAGTCAGTGATTGTGGTGATGAATCTGGACGCCGGGGAAAATGAGATCAAAGCCGTAATCGATAAACTGGATGAACATGGTTACTGCGGTCATTTGATCCGCGGAGTGGCACGGTTGGTGGTTGCCGCGGTGGGGTCAGAACTGGGTGGGGTGCCTCCCGGTCTGGAAGTACTGCCTGGAGTGGAAAAAGTAGTGCGCATTATGCAGCCATTTAAACTGGTCAGCCGGGAGGTCAGGCCGGAGGATACGGTAGTGCGGGCGGGGCCGCTTCGCCTGGGGGACGGCTTTTTTTCAGTGATGGCGGGGCCATGTGCTGTGGAAAGCCGGGAACAGCTGAACGAAGCCGCTTGGGCAGTAAGGCGGGCAGGCGCCGTGGGGTTGCGGGGAGGGGCATTTAAGCCGCGGACTTCGCCTTACGCATTCCAGGGCCTGGAAAAGCTGGGGCTGGAATACCTGGCGCAGGCCGGCAAAGAAACGGGGCTGGCCGTGATAACCGAGGTGGTTGACCCGTCAAATGTGGAAATGGTGGCCGCGGTTGCCGACGTGCTTCAGGTGGGGGCGCGAAATATGCAAAATTTCCCCCTTCTCCGGGAAGTGGGGAAACTGCGCCGCCCGGTTTTGCTCAAGCGTGGGCTTTCAGCGACGGTAGAGGAATGGTTGATGGCGGCGGAATACATTTTATCCGAGGGCAACGAACAGGTGATCCTCTGTGAGCGCGGCATACGGACTTTTGAAACTTACACCAGGAACACGCTGGACATCAGCGCCGTGGCTCTGGCCAAGCGCCTTTCCCACCTGCCGGTAGTGGTTGACCCGAGTCATGCGGCAGGCCAGTGGCGCCTGGTGAGCCCGTTGTCGCTCGCCGCGCTGGCCGCCGGCGCGGATGGCCTGTTGATAGAAGTTCATCCCGACCCGGCGCGTGCTCTGTGTGACGGCCCGCAGTCCCTGACGCCGCTTCACTTTACGGAGTTGATGGAGGAATTGACGGCGTTGGCGGCGGCCCTTGGCAAACAGTTTGTGAGAGGAGAGCGCGTTCAATGAAAACAAAGATCGCTTACCTGGGTCCTCAGGGCACGTTTACCGAAGAGGCAGCGTTGCGCCTTGCCGCCCTGCCGGGGATGGAGGCGGAACTGCTCCCCCGCCCGCTGATTGAGGATTGCGCCGAGTCGGTGGAGGATGGCGCCGCTGACTACGCCGTGGTACCGCTGGAGAACTCCCTGGAAGGCTCCGTCAACGTAACGCTTGATGTTCTTACCACCAGCGCCGAATTGCAGATTGTTGCCGAGCTGGTGCTTGATATCGAACATTGCCTGTTGGCAGCTGGCGGTACCGTCGGGGAGGTCAGGCGAATCTATTCGCACCCGCAGGCCCTCGCTCAATGCCGTCGATATCTGAGACGGCATTTTCCGGGGGTAGAAACCACCTCTGTTTCCAGCACCGCGGAAGCGGCCTCCGTGGTCAGCAAGAGCGGTCCCGGCAGTGCCGCCATTGGCAGCCGCCGTGCTGCGCACAGCTATAACCTGCAGGTTCTGGCTGCTGGTATACAGGATAACGGTAACCGCACTCGCTTTGTTGTTTTCGCCAAACACGGGAAAATTCTTGGCCGCCCGGTTAAAACTTCACTGCTGTTCGTTGTTAAGAATGCGTCCGGCAGCCTGTACCGGGTGCTGCAGGCTTTCGCCGTTCATAATGTCAACCTGACCCGCATTGAATCACGGCCTGCCAAAAGCCAGCTTGGTGACTATATTTTTTTTGTAGACCTGGACGGAACTCCTGATGAACCGGCTGTCAAGCTGGCAGTCCGGGAAGCGGCTGATGAGGCGGTGTTGCTGAAGCTGCTTGGTACTTATCCAGTTCTTGTCCAGGAATAAAGCGCATAATCGATACTGTTTTACCTCATACTATGAGGTAAACGAGTCTGCAGGGCAAAGGGGCTACGGGCGGAGCGAACTGCTTTGACCGTACTCCGGCGCAGTACCGGCAGTACGGCAGGCTAGAGGTGTTCCATGCTTTTGCTTTGGATTTGCAGGAACTGCGGCGAGCAAGTGGCCAGGCTGGCGGTGCAGACCGGCGATGTCAGGCTGGCCACATTGACGGCGCAGGCAGGAGACGGTATAATAGAATATGATTCTGCCGGGAACATGCTGGTTCATCTTCTCTGTGAGGAGTGTTTGGAGGAACAGCGCTTACCTCTTCATAGCGAATTAATTTTTTTGCGAGGACCGAACCTCCACTAGCTTGTTCCCCGGGAAACGGTTGGTTAGGCCTTGCGCGTGACAAGGCCTAATTTGTGTTGCCGCCGGCTGAGCGAAAAATTGCGGGAGAGGTAAGAATGCTGAAAAAAATGGCCCTCGAAATGCTGGCACTACCGGGAATGGACGGTTGTTTAAAAGCGCTGGACAGAGATACAAAATCCCAGTTGATTTACGGCCTGAACGGCAGCGCCCGCACGTTGCTGATAGCGGCTGTCCGCCTGCACACTGACCGTCCGGTGTTGATTGTGGCAGCCGATACGGCGCACGCCGGAAAAATCTATGAGGACTTACTGTCAGTCTTGGGTGAGGAAGAAGTTTTTCTTTTCCCCGGGAAGGAAATGTTATCCTACTATAACATCTTGTCGGAGAGCGCTGATGTGCCGCAGCAGCGTGTTGCCGTTTTAAGGGCTGCGGCCCGCCAGAGGAACCCGGTGGTTGTGACTACTGCGACAGGAGTGTTAAGTAAAATGTCGCCTCCGGCACGCTGGCATGATTTTGGCCTGACCTTGCGGGCGGGGGCTAAACAGGAACGCGACACGCTGCTGAGCCGCCTGCTCACCGCCGGTTACGAACGTGCGGCTATGGTGGAAGCCCCCGGACAAATAGCAGTACGCGGCGGTATTGTAGATATCTTTCCGGTAGGGGAGAGCCGGCCCTGCCGGATAGAGTTTTTTGGGGACACGGTGGAATCGCTCCGTGACTTCGACCCGCGTACCCAGCGCTCCTCCAATAAAGGACCGTTGCTGCAGCTTTCCCCGGCCAGAGAAGTGGTCATCGGGCAGGCAGAGCGAGAGCGGGCGATCAGGCAGCTTTCCCGTGAATTGCAGCTTGCGGAGGGGCGTACTCGCCAAGGTACAGCGTCTGTACCGGCAGCGCTGGCTAAAAGAGTAGGGGAACACTTGGAACAACTGCGCGCGGGGAATTATTTTACCGGAATTGACCAATACATGACCTATTTTTACCCTGAAATGTCCTCGTTATTTGCTTACTTCCCGAAGGAAACGCTTATTCTTGTCGACGACCCGCTGCGCTGTGAACAAGTTGCGCAGCAGCTGAACCGGGAACTGCGCGAAGCCCAGAGCACCCTGCTGGTACAGGGTGAGTTGCTGCCCGGACAGACAGACCCGACCTGGGATTTTCAGCAACTGCTGGCTGAGGCGGAACAGCCGTTGCTGGCGTTTTCCCAATTCATTCAAAACCTTCACTCCCGTCCCTACCGTCAGAGTTTCTCCCTTTCGTCACAGCCGGCACCCAGGTTTCTCGGACAATGGGAGATGCTGGCCCACGAACTGTCCCACTGGCGTGAACAAGGTTACCGGACAGTAATCCTGACGTCGACACGTGAACGGAGTGCCAGCCTGGCTGAAATGCTGGCGGGACATGGCATCGCCGCTGCGCAAGCCGTAAAAGAAGATGGTTTCCAGCCCCGGACAGTTATAATGCTGACCGGAAACCTGGATGAGGGTTTTGTTATGCCGGCGCTGAAACTTGCCGTGTTGACAGAACAGGATATTTTGCCGCAGCGCAAGAAGCAGCGTCGCCTGAAAGGGAAGGAAGGCCTGCAGATTGCGGATTATCAGGAGTTGTCGGTCGGAGAATATGTTGTCCACGAACAGCATGGCATTGGTCAGTATCTGGGGATTCGCACTCTGGAGGTAGGAGGTGCGCACCGCGACTACCTGTATGTGCAATATGCCGGTAACGATAAGTTATATCTCCCCGTTGAACAGATCGATGTCATCCGCAAATATATCGGTGTCGAAGGAAGAAATCCCAAGCTGCATGCTTTGGGAGGCGGGGAGTGGAGCCGGGTTAAGGCGCGGGTCCAAGCATCCATCCAGGAGTTGGCAAGAGAATTGCTAGCGTTGTATGCTGCCCGGGAAACGGTCAGAGGCCATGCTTTTTTGCCGGACCAGCCCTGGCAAAAAGATTTTGAAGCCGTTTTCCCCTACGAAGAGACCCCTGATCAGTTGCAGACCACCGCGGAAGTCAAGGAAGATATGGAAAGAAGCCGTCCGATGGACCGCCTGCTCTGCGGCGATGTCGGCTTTGGCAAGACGGAAGTCGCTTTGCGCGCAGCCTTTAAGGCGGTAATGGACGGCAAACAGGTGGCTTTTTTGGTGCCAACCACTGTGCTTGCCCAGCAGCATTATCACAATTTTATCGAACGCTTTGCCGGTTTTCCTGTTAACATTGCCATGCTTAGCCGCTTCAGCAGTACGACTGAGCAAAAAGAAACGCTGCGAGGGATAGCAGAGGAAAATATTGACATTCTTGTAGCCACCCACCGCTTACTCTCCCGTGATGTACGGTTCCACGACCTGGGATTGTTAATCATAGATGAGGAACAGCGCTTCGGTGTGCGGCACAAGGAAAAAATCAAGCTCCTTAAACAAAACGTTGATGTTTTGACAATGACGGCTACTCCCATTCCGCGAACTTTGCATATGTCGCTGGTCGGAGTCAGGGATATGAGCATCATCGAAACCCCTCCCGAGGACCGGTACCCGATCCAAACATATGTGCTGGAGTATTCCGACCTGCTGGTCCGTGAAGCGTTGCTGCGGGAAATAGCGCGCGGCGGCCAAGCTTATTTTGTTCACAATCGTATCGGGACAATTGAAAAATGGGCCGCCCATCTGCACCAACTGCTTCCGGAGGCAAAAATAGCTGTGGCCCACGGGCAGATGCCCGAAGGCCAGCTGGAACGGGTAATGCTGGAGTTTTTAAACGGCCGGCACGATATTTTGCTGAGTACGACGATCGTGGAAGCGGGGCTTGACATCCCGAATGTCAATACGATTATTATCAACGAAGCCGACAAGTTTGGCCTGTCACAGCTGTATCAGCTGCGCGGCCGGGTAGGACGCTCCAACCGTATTGCCTATTGCTATCTGACCTATCAAAAAGAGAAAATCCTGTCAGAAGCTGCGGAAAAAAGATTGCAGGCCATTAAGGAATTTACGGAACTTGGCTCCGGTCTGAAGATTGCCCTCCGCGACCTGGAAATCCGTGGCGCCGGCAATATTCTGGGTCCGGAACAACATGGCTTTGTGATGGCCGTTGGTTTTGACTTATACGTTAAACTGCTCGATGAGGCGGTCCGCACTTATCAGGGTAAACAAACGGAAGTTAGTGTCCTGCCGCGCGTGGAAATCACTGTCGACGCCTTTTTGCCGGCCAATTACATTGCCGATGCCCGTCAAAAGATAGTCTTTTACCAGAAAATTTCCACGGTGCAGGAACTGGAGCAGCTGCGGGAAATAAGAGAAGAGCTTAATGACCGTTTCGGTCCGGCACCGCCCGCTGCTGAAAACCTGCTTCTGGTGGTCGAACTTCGGCTGTTGGCGGCAGAATGCGGTGTGTCGGCTATCAGTGAGGAAAAAACCGAAGTTATTGTTCGCTTTCACCCTGCCCGGCATCCGGAGATTGCCAAGCTGATGATTGTTGCCAGGAAGCTGCAGGGTAAACTGACGGCACAGGCAGGAAAACAGGTTGTCCTGACGTTGCGTATGCAGGGGCTTGGCGGCAGCGAAAAACTTTTGTCAGTGCTGGGAGTTTTTAATGATCTGAAAGAGCTTGTCAAAAGGACGGCTGTTCACTTATAATTAGCTATGCGTCATGATAAGAGTCAGCCTCGGATATTGAAAGGAAGTGTTTGAATGACAAGTCGGGGGCATCTCATAAAGTGGGGTGTGTTAGTCCTTTTTTTGGCGATAGTGACCTTGGTGGTGTTAAACGTTGCCGGCAGAGGTCAGGCTGTTGCCGAGGTAAACGGAGTAACAATCACGCGTACGCAACTGGACAAATACATTGACGTCGTACAACTGTTTATGCCTCATCTGGAGCAGATGCTGGCAGAAGAAGAACATCGCGGCCAACTTGAGAAATATATTTTGGACAGTATGATCGATACCCTGTTAATCAGGCAGGCTGTCGACGAGCAGGGTCTACAGGTTTCAGCGGAGGAAATAGACGCAGTCTACAGTCAGGCAAAAACCGAACTGACCGCCATGTACGGTCCGGAAGAAGAAATAACCAAAAGAATGACGGAATTGAAGATCAGCGAAAATGATTTGCGGGAATTTTTAGCTGGCACCGCATATGCTGACAAGCTGTTCAATTTCCGCCAGGCACAAATTACTGAGGAGCAAGCACGTGCTTTTTTTCTGGAAAATCCGGACTTAGCAATTACTCCGCCAATGATGGAAGTAAGCCACATTCTTGCTGAAACCGAAGAAGCGGCGCTGGCCGTCCGTGAACGGCTGTTGGCAGGGGAGGACTTTGCCACGCTTGCCGGACAGCTGTCCGGGGACCCGAGTGCTAAGGATAATCAGGGCAGCCTTGGTACTATTCCGGAAAATTCTACGAGGTATGACCCTGCCTTCATGGCCGGTGCCAGGGCTTTGTCAGCCGGCGAAATTTCCGCACCGGTGGAGTCACGGTTCGGCTGGCACATCATTAAGGTACACAGCCGTACGGAAGCTGTGGAAAAAACTTTTGAGGAAATCAAAGACGAGTTAATACAGAGCGCGGCCGAAGAAGATTTTAACAGCTATTTTGGCAGCCTGCGTGAAAAAGCATCCATAACGTACAAATTATAGCAAATCTTGTCCCGCCCCGGTAGCTTATGAATAAAACACTTCCCCCCGATATATACTATGACCAGAGGTTATGACTGTAAAGGACAGCAAATAAAGGGGGGGATAGCGTGAAAGCAACAGGTATTGTTCGCAGAATAGATGATCTGGGGCGTGTCGTAATCCCCAAAGAGATTCGCAGGACACTGAGGATCCGGGAAGGCGACCCGTTGGAGATTTTTGTCGACCGGGATGGTGAGGTGATCCTGAAAAAATATTCACCTATCGGTGAACTGGCTGAATTCGCCCAGGAATATGCAGACTCTCTGCACGAGGCCTTGGGGCATGCGGCGCTGATTGCTGACAGAGACACCATCATTGCTGCTGCCGGTACGCCAAAAAAGGAATTTTTGAATCGACCTCTTTCACCCGCGGTAGAGAAAGTAATGGAAAGCCGTAAAAGTGTCTTGATAGCCAACACGGCGGAGCATAAATTTTACCGGGAGGCGGAAGAGGAAGACAGTCCGAAGTTTTTGAGCGAAGCAATCGCTCCGATCATTTCTGAAGGTGATCCGATCGGTGCTGTTATTTTGGCCAGCAGGGACAAAGCTGTCAGGATGGGTGATCTGGAGCTGAAGCTGGTTGAAACAGCGGCCGGTTTTCTGGGCAAACAAATGGAACAGTAACGTGCAATCTTAAAAACGGTGGGCAGCCACCGTTTTTTTATGGCTATTTTTTGCGTTTGTGTTATAATGTTGAAAGATTGGCCAAAAGCCGCGTTTGAACCGAGGTGAAAGCTTGAGCAGACAATCGTTTGTCAGTGGCGCGGCCGTCCTGGCAGCGGCAGGGTTTTCCTCACGGCTGGTCGGTGCTTTTTTCCGGATTATGTTGGCAATGTTGATTGCGGACGAAGGTGTCGGACTGTATCAAATGGCATATCCGGTTTACGGTGCGTTGCTGGCCGTTTCCACAGCGGGGATTCCGCTGGCAATCTCTAAGTTAGTATCAGAAAACCTGAGCAAAGGAAATTACGTCTCAGCTTACCGCATTTTCCGGGTGGCGCTGCTGATGTCAGCCGTGTCAGGGTTTGTTTTTTCTTTAAGTATGTATCTGGGCGCGCCACTGTTTGCCAGCCAGGTTGCCCGCGACCCGCGTGCTTCACTGGCGCTGGCCGCCATTTCTCCGGCTATTTTTTTTGTTACGGTGATGTCTGCCTACCGTGGCTTTTTTCAGGGTCAGCAGCAGATGCTGCCGACTGCTGTATCGCAAATTATGGAGCAGGTGGCGCGCGTTGCGGTTGCGCTGCTGCTGGTGGTGCTGCTCTTGCCCCGCGGTCTCGAGCAGGCAGCGGCGGGCGCCAGTTTCGGCGCTGTAGCAGGGGCATTTTTTGGCTTGGCTTGCCTGGTGCTGATCTGGCAAAAGCGGCGCGGTGAATTTTTGAAGCATTACGAACAGTCAAAAGCTAAAAATGATAAAGTTACCACCCTGGAAGTGATGAAAAAGGTAATCACCCTGGCGTTGCCGATCACTGCAGGTAGTCTTGTTATGCCGCTGATCACCCTGGTCGACCTTGCTGTTGTTCCTCAGCGTCTGCACCTGGCAGGTTTTGACACGGCGCGGGCCACGGCCCTTTACGGTCAGTTGACGGGAATGGCCACACCGCTTGTCCATATTCCTACCATTATTACTGTAGCACTGGCTGTCTCCCTGGTTCCCGCCATTTCTGAGGCCATAGCGCTGCAGAGACGGCGCCTCGTTCAGGAGCGGTCGTACCTGGCGGTCAAAATAACACTCCTGCTCGGTCTGCCGGCTGCTGCCGGCCTGTACCTGCTGGCCGAGCCGTTAACTGTGCTGCTGTTCGATAATGCCGAGGCGGGAGCGGTTCTGTCAGTGATGGCTGTCAGTGTAATTTTTCTGACCCTTTACCAGACAACGGCCGGGATTCTCCAGGGGTTGGGCCGGACAACGGAACCGGTAGTCAACCTGCTTGCCGGAGCACTTGTCAAACTGGCGCTGACTTGGGTTCTGACTGCTCATCCGGCTTGGCACATCCAAGGCGCCGCGCTGGCAACCGTGCTCGGATTCGCTGTGGCAGCACTGCTCAATCTTTATAAAGTTTGTGTTTTTGCCGGGCTCCGGTTGCGCCCTGTTGAGACCCTGTTAAAACCGGGATTGGCCACTCTGGGGATGAGTAGCGTTCTGCCGCTTGCCCTCGAATGGCTGGAAACCGCCCTGGGCGCTGCCGGCATCGCCCGTTCTACTGAGTTAGCCACCCTGTTTGCGGTTATCGTCGGCGTTGCAGTTTACTCCGGTCTTCTGCTTCTGCTCGGTGTCGTCCGGCGGTCTGACCTGGAACTGGTGCCGCGGATCGGGAAACGTTTGGCAACAGCAGCGGAAAAACTGCGTTTGTTGAGGAGATGAGTCATGAAAACTGTTTACCTGGTCGGACTCGGCCCCGGTGACTCACAGGCAATAACCATCGGTACACTGAATCTGCTGCTTGGGTTAGAAAAAATATACGTTCGAACGGCAAGGCATCCGGCGCTGGAGATGCTTGACCGTTACAGGATTGCTTACCAGGCATTGGACAGTATTTACCGGCAGGCGGCCTCGTTTGAACATGCTTACCGGCAGATGGCGGGGCTGATTTTAAATGCGGCGCTTCATTACGGCCAGGTAGCTTATCTTGTCCCCGGCAGCCCTTCCTGTGCCGAACGGACAGTGGAAATTATCCGCTTGTTAGCCCCTCGGGCCGGTATTTGCTGCCGTACGTTACCGGCAGTTTCCTTCGTGGAGGCGATGGCGGACGAGCTTGCATTGCCCAGCGGGGAAACATTGCTTGTTTTGGACGCTATGCAACCTGACAGGCTCCTTGACTATCCTGACAGGCATCTTCTTGTTATGCAGGCCTACAACAGGCAGATGACTTCAGTGATGAAGCTGGAACTGCTCAAACTGTATCCGCCCGAGCACCCGGTAACAGTAGTCCGCGGCGCTTCGTTGCACAAAGGAAAAATCAAACTGGTCAGGCCCCTTTGTGAAATTGACCATCTGAAGTTTATCGACCATCTGACCACCTTTTACCTGCCTCCCCTGGTACACTTTGGGATGCAGGACCTGTTGCGCCTGATGCGCCGTCTGCGTGGCCATGGAGCTGCGCCGGTGCGCAGTGTGCCTTTAAGAAAACGAAAGATGCCCGGCTGTTCATGGGATATGGAACAGAACCACCAGACACTTAAACCATATTTGCTGGAAGAAACTTATGAAGTCCTAAGCGCTATTGACAGCGGGGACTTGTCGGCTGTTTGTGAGGAACTGGGAGACTTGTTGCTGCAGATCGTCTTTCACAGCCAAATTGCTGCGGAAAACCATGACTTTTCTTTTCATGACATAGTAGCCGGTCTCACTGAAAAACTTATCCGTCGCCATCCCCATCTTTTCGAACGTACAACAACTCGTTCAGCCGGAGAGGTAAGGCAGCGCTGGCAGCAAATCAAGCTCGGCGAAAAGACCGGCCGGGAATCATGTTTTGTTTTTCCGGGCGGGTTTCCGGCGTTGCTTGGGGCGCAAAAGCTGCAGCGGCAGGCATCTTCTGTCGGGTTTGACTGGCCGGAGGCCAGTGGAGCCTGGGACAAGACTGACGAAGAACTGCAAGAATTGCGGGATGCATACCGCGATGCGGATAGGGCAAAAATAGCGGAAGAAATGGGAGACGTCCTCTTTGCTCTGGTTAATCTTTCCCGTTTTCTCGACGTAGATGCGGAGCAGGCTCTGATCTCTAGCAGCAGAAAGTTTTACCAGAGATTATGTTATGTGGAAAAATTAGCCAAGGATGAGGGGAAAGTGATGGCAGATTCACCATTGTCAGTTCTTGATGAATGGTGGAGAAGAGCCAAACGCAATATTTAACGCAAAAAACCTTGTATTTTAGGCAGGAATTATTAAATAGGCAGCGAACTAGGCATAGTATAACTACATACCCAAAAAATGATAACGGAGGGAAGTCTGTGAACAAGTCTGAACTAGTCAGTGTGGTCGCTGAAAAAGCAGGGATGACAAAAAAGGACACCGAAAAAATCGTCAGCGCGGTTTTTGACGGAATTACGGAAACTCTGTCAAAAGGGGACAAGGTCCAGATTATTGGCTTTGGCACCTTTGATGTCCGGAGTCGTAAGGCACGTGAAGGCAGAAATCCGGCAACCGGGGCTGCGATTAAGATTCCTGCCGTTAAAGTCCCGGTTTTTAAAGCCGGTAAAGCTTTCAAAGATACCGTAAAATGATTTTGCTGCTTTCGCCTAGTCTCCGTTGGGCGTAAAGAATATTTCCCTATATATATCTCCCTATGCCGCCTGCAGCACAATCAGCAGGATCTTGTTAGCGTGAGTAACTCTGGATTTTTGCGGGAGGGGGTAGATGCTTTGCCGATAATCAGGTCTTGAAGGCCTGTTTTTTTTGGAATAAATCCACTTTTTGCTTCTCATACTATAAATATAAAAATATCTTATCTGCTTATTGAGGAGGAAAGAAGTGGTCAGAAAATATTTGCCCTTGCTGATAATTTTGCTGGTAGTCCTGGCAGTGGGAGGGTATATAGGCCTTCGGGGTTCACCGGGAGAGGATCGTTTGCGGCGCGCCAGTCCGGCCCCTGAGATTCCGGCCCCCATTAATCAAGGCAGAGGCGTGGAACCAGAATTACAGGTGTTTTTCGCCGGAGAAAACGAAGTTCGCTCGATGAAAATTGAAGAATACCTGCAAGGAGTTGTCGCAGCGGAGATGGACCCCGACTGGCCGCTGGAGGCGCTGGCCGCCCAGGCGATTACCGCGCGCACTTTTACCTTACAGAAAATTGCTGCTGATGGTGGCGTGCCCCGGCGCGGAGCGCATGCCTCCACCGATATTAAGGAGTTTCAGGCTTATGACGCGGACAGAATCAACGACAACGTACGGCAGGCGGTAGAAGCCACACGCGGGCAAGTAGCAACTTATGGCGGCCGTTTTATCCGCGGCTGGTTTCACGCTTACGCCGGCCCGCGTACGGCGCTGGCACGGGAGGGACTGGAGTACCGCGGAGCCAACCCGCCTTACATTCGGATTGTAGAAAGCCCTGTGGGAGGAGTAATCCCGCCGGAAGAACGCTATTGGCAGGCCAGTTTTCCCCTGTCCCGCGTCCGCGAAGTGGTCCGTCAGATTACCGGCAGAGATCCGGGCAGTATTACCAGGGTGGAAATCGCCAGCAAAGGTCCTTCTGGCAGGGTTACCCGCTTTAATATAAACCGGACCAAGGTCTCCGGACCGCAACTGCGCCTGGGTCTTGGCAGCACGGTGATGCGCTCCACATTTGTGGACAGCATCAACCTTGACGGCGACAGTTTGGTGATGAAAGGCAGCGGCTACGGTCACGGTGTGGGCATGTGCCAGTGGGGCGCCCGGGCGTTGGCTGAACAGGGAAAAGGTGCTGCGGATATTGTCCGGTATTATTACCGCAATATAGAAATCGACAGGCTCTGGTAGATACGGTCCCGGTCAGGATTAAATGTCGCCTGACCGGCATTTTTTTTTTACTGTGGCATAGTATGGGGATAAGAACATATTTAACCAGTTATATTTGGATTTTTAGGAGGGAACAGGCATGGAAGGCATGTATAACAAACAACAGGGACTGCACCGCCTGGTCATCAACAATCGGGAAACAGCAGAAATCAGCGGCGTGCTTCATGTTGACAGCTTTGACGATTGTGAGGTCGTTCTGGAAACAGAACGCGGCTTGTTAGCTATCCGCGGCGATGAATTGCGGATCTCTCAGTTGAACCTGGAAAGGGGAGAACTGTCTTTGGCGGGTGTGGTAACTGAAATAGCCTACGCGGAGGAAAAACGTCTCCGGGAGCGCGGGGTAAGTTTTTTAGGTCGTTTGTTCAAGTAATGCTATGCTAAGGAGAAAGACAAGTTGAGCAGCCCTGTTGCAATACAGGCGTGGCTACTCGTTTTGACTGTCTTAGCGGGCATATTAATAGGTCTTTTCTTTGACGTTTACAGGGTCGCAGGAAAATTTTTACGACCATCGCGCCGCGTTTTGTTTTTTGGAGATTTGTTATTCTGGCTGCTGGCAGCGGTGTTTGTTTTTCTGATTTTGTTGATCGGCAACAGGGGCGAAGTTCGCGTCTATATCTTTATAGGCCTGTCGACCGGCTGGCTTTTGTACGTTTTGCTTTTTTCCCGAAATTGTTACCGGCTGATGGTTGCGTTCGCTTCCGTATTTATTTCTTTGCTGCATTCGGCGGCATCGCCGCTTTGCCGCCTCTCTGATTCTTTTTGCGCTGTCTTGTCAAAATATTATAGTCAAAAGATACTGGCGGCCGCGGCGCATGGCAAAATGCGGGCAAAATATTTAAAGGATAAATTTCGCAACAAGCAGGAATAACCATTCATACTGTCGAAGGGGAAAAATCATGTCAGGCCTTCGTAATAAAATCTTATCCTTGCGGCAGGGTGTCATGATTAACAGAAGTAAGATTAACAGACAAGCTAAAATTGTTCGCTTGCCCTTAGGTAAATGGAAGCAGCAAGGTACAGGCAGACGCCTGAAAATTATCCTGGCTGTTTTGGCGTTGCTCTATTTTTGTGTGCTCCTGGCTTTTCAGGGATGGCGCCTGATCGCTCTTAAGCGGAACCTAGCCGATGTAGAGCAGGAAATCAGTCTTGTCCGCGACCGAAACGAATTGTTGCTACAGGAAATTGAACGGTTGCATTCACTAACTTATCTAGAAAGGTTAGCCAGGGAGGAGCTGGGGATGGTTCGGCCGGATGAGATCTTGTTCTTCTTCCGTGAGACCGCCGAAGGTCAGTCTGCCGGCGAAAGGTAAAAGTAGTTACAAAATACGAAAAATTAATTTGGTTTGCTATCTTCTATGCTTGACAAGGCAAGCGGACACGTTATAATATTTTCTTGGAGAAGATATTCGAGGAGGAGTTTTTTTCGTGCCTTTAGCGGTGGGCGATATTGTTGAAGGAGTGGTCACCGGGATTACGCACTTTGGGGCATTTGTCCAGTTGGAAAACGGGGAAACCGGCCTGGTGCATATTTCCGAAGTGGCTAACGTTTATGTAAAGGATATCAACGAGCATTTGCAGAAAAAGGACAAGGTCAGAGTGAAAGTTCTTTCTGTGGATGGCAAGGGGAAGATTGGGTTATCCATCAAACAAACCAGCAGCAACGGTCGTTCGTCCTATCACAGCAAAGTTGCCCGCCAGTCTTTTGAGGATAAGCTCAGCAAGTTTCTGAAAGAAAGCGATGAGCGGTTGCTGGAAGTGCGCCGCAACACCGAATCAAAGCGGGGAGGGAGAGGTTCTCCTCTGTTGCGTTAGGCTGTTGCAGTGTTTATGTTTGTTTCACAGACAGGCACACTGAAAACAATGTGGTTCAAATATGCTGTAAAAAGCGCTTCAACATAACAAAAGCGAAGCGTTTTTTAATGTTTGCGGAGGAGGTGAGCACATGCGATTAGCCGCCCTGGACATCGGCACCAATTCGGTACGACTACTGGTGGCCGATAAAACCGAACAGGGACTCTTACCGCAACATCGAGCCCTGCGTACGACCAGGCTAGGCAGCGGACTGATCAACAGCGGCCTTCTGTCCCCGGCCGGTAAAGAGGCAACGCTGTCGGCCGTCCTGGAACTGAGAGGACTGGCGCTGTCGCTGGGCGCTGCTGTAATTCTTGCCGCGGGGACAAGTGCTTTGCGCGAGGCAGACGATGGCCGGACCTTCTCCGGTGAACTGGCACTTGCAGCCGGCCTGCAGGTACAACTGCTTTCTCCCGGTGAAGAGGCATTCTTTAGCTACGAGGGTGCCGCCGGAACGCTGCCTCTGTCTGCGGAAGCGCTTGTTTTTGACCTTGGGGGCGGTTCCTGTGAGCTAGCCTGGCGGGAAGACGGTATTTTGCAGGCACACAGCCTGAAAATAGGCGCAGTTTACCTGACCGAAGCCTGCTTCCGCCGCGACCCGCCATCAGGGCGGGAGGTGCTGCTGGCCAGAAGGAAAATCCGTCGCCATTTGGCTGGTTTTAATTTAGCGGGTAAATCGCTGATAGGCCTCGGCGGAACAGTTACCTGCCTGGCATCTATCGTTGCAGAGCTTGCCTGCTACGATCCTGATAAGGTGCACGGAACGGTTCTGGCCCGCACTGACGTAAGCAGAGTCCTGGCCCGCCTGTTGACTGTTCCTGTCAAGGAGCGCCTGAAAATTATCGGGCTGCAGGCCACCCGGGCTGATATTCTGCCGGCCGGCGCACTGGCGGTGGAAGAAATACTGCTTTCTTGCGGGGAGGAAAAGCTGACAGTTTCGGAAGGTGATATGCTGTTCGGTCTTCTACTTCATCAGCATTAATTTGGCGCCTAAAGCCAGCAAGGCCATGCCGGCTGCTTTCAGCCAACTGAAAGAGTGACGCTCCAGGCCGAACAAGCCAAGATGGTCGATCAGCAAAGCCGTTCCAACCTGCCCGACAATGATGGCCGTCGTGGCGCTTGCTACGCCTATGCCGGCGATACTGGATAGAACGGCATAGATAATCGCCACGCTGAGCAACCCGCCAAGGTACAGATAGACAGGAACTTTTACCAGGCTGCCGAGGTCGCCCTGGCCAAGACGGAAAACAAAAATAGTAAGAACCAAGGCACCTGTTCCGACAAGATGGACAACAAAAGTCGCCTCCAGAAGCCCGATCAGTTTGCCAAGGGCTGCATTAAGCGACCCTTGGACGGCCATGGCTGCACCGGCAATAAAGGCCAGCAACAGGAGCATTCTCCCGGCCCCTTTCATGCAAACTCTCTCATAATTTGCACGACGAGCAAACAATTATTCTCTCTATTTTTTAATGTCCTGTCACCTGCATACGCAAAGTCTTTTGACTTTGCGTATATTTTGTCGGAAAAAAGTTTTGCCGGGGAGCAGTAGTCCGACAAATTCCAGGGGAGGTAAAAATTATAATAGGGTAGAGCAACGTTTGCAGGGGGTAATCTGATTTGGAGCAGGAAACGACTCTCAAACCATATCATCGGGTCGGCCGGCGGACGATACAGTTCCCCTCCCGTCTCAAGAACTGGCGTTACCGGGCGGTCATCAGGGCAATCGCTTTCTTTGCTGCGGCACACCTGGAGACAGCCGCCCTGCTGCTGGCGCAAGTATTGCTGGCCCGCCTGCATCTGCTGGGGGAACTGGCCCCTTTTGGTTTTGCCTTTTGGGTTGCCGCCGGCAAAGATGAGCGGGGCAAAATGGTTCTTTTCGGGACAACAGCTACCTTGGCGGCGTTGTCAACCAGGGATAGCGCCTACGCCTTAAGTCTCCTGCTGTCAATATTGATTTTCTCCTTCCTGAGGCAGAGAAAAGCCGCTTCGCGCCTGCCTCTGCCTGTCCTGGCCGGGTTCTCCCTGCCGGCGGGAACCGCCCCGCTGGCCTGGTTCCGCAGTTTTCACTCCTATGACCTGTTGCTGCTTGGACTGGAGACGGTGCTGGCTGTGTTTGCCGTCATCGTGTTCAGGCGTGTTTTCCGCCAACCGCTGCACAGACTCAATATAAATAAACATACGGAGGACGTGACCGCCTGGATTATCTTCCTGGGGCTGGTCCTCCTGTCTCTTGACCAGGGAGGTGCGTACTTTTCCTGGCTCGCGGGCGGAACGGCCCGGGCTATAGTGTTATGGGCCGCTTTCCTGTTCGGGCCGGGGATGGCGGCAGCTGCCGGCGCGTTGCTTGGTTTTCTGCTGGGGGTCCAAGGCCAGATAATTTTTTGGCTGGGAATTCTCGCTTTTGCCGGCTTCCTGTCCGGCCTGTTTCGCCCTTACGGTCGCCTTGCCGTAGCCGGAGCTTTTCTTTTGGCCGCGTCGTCGCTTGCGCTGCACCTTGCCGGATGGGAGGCAGTTCCAGTGGAAGCCGCTTTAAGCGGCAGCGCCGCGGTCATCTTTTTGCTTGCACCTGTGCTGCCGCTGCGCCTGCGGTTGCAGTCGCTTTTCACGCCGCAGGGGAGCGCTGATGAGGGGCGGCAGTTGCGCGAGCTGACGTCTGTACGCATCAAAGACTACGCTCAGGTTTTCAGGGAATTGTCGGCGGCTTTCCGGCAGACGACGGCGGCGGAGGCAGTAAATGAGCAGTTACCCGCCTCGCTTCTGGAAGAATTGGTCCGTCGCGTCTGTAAAGGCTGTCCTGCCAGGCGCGATTGCTGGGAGAAGGAACTGCAGCGCACGTACAATGCCGTACTCCGTTTGCTGGCCGACCTGGAAGGCGGACAAGCGGTAAAGTACATCGCATATCCCGCTTTTTTTCAAAGCTGCCGCGAAAAGGAGATATTCCTGCAAACCTTGGCTTTTCTGCAAGAAAAAGAACTCCTGAACAGCCGCTGGCAAAAAAAGCTGGCAGAGGGCCGGGACCTTGTCTCTCTGCAGTTGTCCGGGCTTTCCCAGATCCTGCATGAGTTAGCCTGCGAAGTCAGGGACGGCCGTCAGGCGGCTGGCCGGAAACCAGGCGCCGGCTTCCATGTGGAGCTTGGCATAGCCCAAGCGACAAAGAATGACCAGGATGTTTCGGGCGACTATTACAGTTACCTGGAACTGCGCGACGGACGACAGGTATTTATCCTAAGCGACGGCATGGGCAGCGGGGGCAAGGCATGCCAGGAAAGCCGGGCCACGGTACAGCTGGTAGAGCAGCTGCTGCTGGCAGGCTTCCGCAGTCAGCCGGTAATCCGCACCGTCAATACCATCCTGCAGCTGCGTTCCCGCGAGGAAAGCTTTGCCACGCTGGATATACTGCAGATAGACACTTGCCAGGGAAAAGCCGAATTTTTAAAAATCGGAGCCGCGCCAAGTTTCCTGTGCGCGCACAACCAGGTACGCGAAATCCGGACTCCTTCCGTTCCGCTAGGCATCTTAAACGAAGTGGAAATCAAACATGTTCCCGTTGACCTGGAAGACGATACGCTGCTGGTCATGGTATCCGACGGGATTTTTGAGGTCAGGCCCTTCAAGCCGGACTGGCTGAAAAAATACCTGTCCGGCAAGCTGCCCAAGCACCCGCAGGTATTGGCCGATCAAATCATTCACTATGCCAGGGCTGCTGACACCAGGCAAGAGATAAGGGATGACATCACCGTCCTTGTCTGCCGCGCCCGGAGGCTTACTCCCAGAATCCGTGATTATGCCACCGGCTGAAATTTATGACTCTTGATTTTCTTAGAGCTGCCGCAGCAGCTGTTTTTATTTTAAGGCAGGAATTCATCTGCCGGCCGAGAAGAACAATAAGCAGGCCGTAGACGAATAAGCGGGAGGCCGGCAAAAAATGGGAGAGACTCTGGAAAACAAGGTTCTGCAGACGATTTTGCGTTACCGCCTGTTTGCTCCCGGCGACAATGTGCTTGTTGCCGTGTCCGGCGGGCCGGATTCCCTGTGCCTGCTGCATTTGCTCTCCCGGCTGGCCGGGGAGCTGAATATTACCTTGCTGGCGGTGTACGTGAACCACGGACTGCGGCCGGAAGCGGCCAGAGAAGCCTTTTATGTTAAAAAAATGGCAGCCGGCCTGGGGCTGCCGGCTGTCATCTGCCGTACCGACGCAGGGAAATTGGCTAGGGAGGGCGGCTATTCCCGGCAAGACGCTGCCCGGCGCGCGCGTTACCGCTGTCTGCGGCAGGCGGCTGAACGTACCGGTGCCAACTGCATTGTTACGGCCCATCACGAAGACGATAGAGTGGAAGGCCTGCTGTTGAGACTTCTTGGCGGAAGCGGGCTGGACGGACTGGCAGGCTTGCGCGTAAAACGCCGGCTGGCGGAAAACCTGTTGCTGGTCAGACCGTTGTTCCATGCCAGCCGCCGGGAAATCACCGTTTACTGCCGGGCTCATGGTTTGCGGCCTCTGCTTGACCGTTCTAACCGTGAAACGAGGGCCTTGCGCAACCGCGTGCGCCTGCTGCTGCTCCCTTGGCTGGAGCAGGAGTTCGGCGGTCATGTGCGTAAAACCCTGGCCCGGACCTGTGATTTGCTGGCCGGTGAAAGCGAGTTGCTGTGCCGGTTGGCCGCCGGACAGCTGCAGCGGGTCACTTTGGAGAAAAGCGCGGAAAAGCTGATCCTGGACGTTGAAGGTTTGCGGCAGATGCCGCTTCCCCTGCGCCGGCGCGTGGTGAGGCTGGCGCTTTGGCAGGTTGGAGCGGAACGCCCCGCTGCCTCACATACGCAGTCTATCTTGCACCTTTCTGACAGCCGGCTGCCGTCTGGGAGGACCTCGCTGCCTGCCGGTTTTATAGCTGCAAGGGAATACGGCCGCCTGATAATTGAACGGAAGCGGGCCGGCAACGGCCTGGTGGCAACCGGCGAAACCGTATTGCTGGAGGTGCCCGGCTGCACGCGGTTGCCCTGGAGCAGCCAGGCAATCAGCGCAGAAGTCTTGCCGGCAGCCAATGTACGGTTGCCGCCTTCTGACCGCAGGGAAGCTTATCTTGACTTGGAGCAGCTGGAGTTGCCGCTGCTGGTACGGACACGCCGTCCGGGAGACAGGATGCGCCCGCTTGGAGCCGGCGGCAGTCGCAAGCTGAAAAAAATCCTGATAGATAAAAAAGTGCCCCTGGCCCAAAGAGACCTGCTGCCGCTGGTATTGAGCGGAGAACGAATCGCCTGGGCCTGCGGAGCGGGGATTGCCGCCTTTTGCAGGGTCAGTGAGGACACGAGGCAGGTGTTGCGACTTGTCCTTGAGGATACCAAACTGTAGAGGAAGAGGAAGATGACGGAAAAACGCGTGAAAAGTGTGTTGCTGGACAGGGAGGCGATCAGAGAAAAAATCTCGGAACTGGGGGCTGAGATCAGCCGGGACTATGTCGGAAAAGAAGTGTTGCTGATCTGCGTGCTGAAAGGAGCCGTCATTTTTCTGGCCGACCTGGTCCGTCACCTTGACCTGCCGGTGCAGCTGGATTTTATGGCTGTTTCTTCCTACGGCACGGCTACGGAAACATCAGGGGTGGTCAGAATTCTCAAGGATTTAGAGGGTAGTATCGAGGGACGGCATTGCCTGATCGTAGAAGACATCATTGACAGCGGCCTGACCCTGAACTACCTGCAGGAGAACCTGCGTTCGCGCCGGCCGGCCTCGCTGAAAATCGTTGCTTTGCTGGACAAGCCGGAGCGTCGGCAGGTAGAAATCGAGCCGGACTACGTTGGCTTCCGGATTCCCGATGAATTCGTGGTCGGTTACGGCCTGGACTTTAAAGACCGGTACCGCTGCCTGCCCGATATCTGCATCTTAGGGGAAGACGACTGAAATAAATACAGATTTGTGCATGGGCACTTGCCGTAACGTTGCCCGACATGCTGCGGGGAGAGTTGTTTTATTGTGATAACAAGAGATATGTCTGCAGTGATCCTGGCCGGCGGCAAAAGTTCGCGCATGGCGGGGAATAAGCTGCTTCTGCCGCTTGGCGGCAGTACGGTAATAGGCATGCTGCTTTCCTCGCTGTCCGGGCTATTTCCCGAATGTATAATAGTGACTGATCATCCCGACGCTTACCGTGACTGGCCTGTGCGCTTAACAGCCGATATTGTTTGCGGACCGCAAAAAAATTCTCTGACAGGAATTCATGCCGGCCTGAGTGTCTCAACAAAGCCGTATAATCTTGTGGTTGCCGGCGATATGCCTTTTGTTGCTCCAGACCTGATACGTTTCCTGGCAGCGCAGTGCAACGGGTATGATGTTGTTATCCCGCAGCAAGGCGATCATTTTCAGCCGCTTTGCGCCGTTTACCACAAAAACTGCCTGCCGCACATCGCAGCAAGATTGGCTGAAAAACAATACAAAATTATTGATTTTTTCCCTGATGTGCGCCTGTGCAGTGTTGACGCCGCGGAGCTTATGCCTTATGACCGGGAGTTGTTGTCGTTTTTTAACGTCAATACGCCGGAAGATTATCGCCTGGCTCAAGAGTACGTCAGGAGAATATTGCCAGGGAGGGTATCATTATGAGCATCCCGGTGATTTCCGTCGTCGGCCATTCTGACAGCGGTAAAACAACCCTGATTTGCGGATTGCTTCCCGAGTTAAAACGGCGCGGTTACCGTGTGGCGACCATTAAGCATGACGTGCATGGTGCGGAAATTGACAGGCCTGGAAAGGACACCTGGAAACATAGTCAGGCTGGTGCGGATATCATAGTCCTGTCCTCGCCGGGAAAAATCTTTTTAGTTGAAAAAGTTGATGAGGAATTGACCTTTGAGCAAGTGATTGCCAGGATTGAAAAAGTGGACCTTATTCTTTCCGAGGGTTATAAAAAAAGCAGCAAGCCAAAGATCGAGGTCTTTCGCTCCACAGTGCGGGATGCGCCGCTTTGCGGTCGCGAAGATAACCTGCTGGCGCTGGTCAGCGATCTCAACCCGGACCTGGGTGTTCCTGTCTTTGCCCTTGATGATTATCCGGCGGTGGCAGACCTGATTGAACAGCGTTTTTTACTGAAGAATCCCTGCGAAACCTCCTGATACGGCTAAATATTTATTGCCGCAGAACTTGGGACATGCTAAAATATAGTCAGAAATTCAGGCGCAGAGGAGGCTGTTTTAATGAGTTCTATTGCGGGAAAAATTTTACGCGTGAACCTGACAGACGGCTCTATCAAACACGAAGCGCTGTCGCCAGGTTTAGCCCGGGAGTTTCTCGGCGGACGGGGCCTTGGCGGGAAGATGCTGTCGGACGAAATTCGTGCCGGTATTGACCCGCTTGGCAAGGAAAATAAAATATTTTTTGTGACCGGACCACTGACGGGCACCTCAGCTCCTACCGGCGGGCGGTACATGGTAGTGACTAAGTCACCGCTCAACAACGCTATCGCCTCCTCGAATTCAGGCGGGTTCTGGGGAGCTGAACTTAAGTTTGCGGGCTATGACATGCTGATTGTGGAGGGCCGGGCAAAGGAACCGGTCTATATTTACATCAGGGACAACCAGGTAGAAATCAGGCCGGCCGGCAAACTATGGGGGATGACTACAAGCCAGGTAACGGACGCTCTGCTTACTGAAGCAGGTGATCGCAAGGCCCGTGTGCTGAATATCGGCCCGGCGGGGGAGAACCTTTCCAGGATTGCCTCGGTGATGAACGACCGCTGGCGGGCGGCCGGCCGCTCCGGGGTTGGCGCTGTTATGGGTGCCAAAAACCTGAAAGCAATCGTGGTGCGCGGCAGCGGCAAAGTAGAGGCGGCAATACAGGAGCGCTTCAAAGAAGCCGTGAGCAGCAGCTTGAAAAAAATAAAAGAAAATGGTGTTACCGGGCAGGGACTGCCTGCCTACGGTACGGCCATCCTGGTCAATATCATGAACGAACACGGTATCTACCCCACCAATAATTTTCAATTGGGCGTCTTTCCTCAAGCTGAGGAAACTTCCGGAGAAACATTGGCCGAGAAATACTTAAAAAAGAAGGACCCCTGCTTTCGCTGTCCCATTGCCTGCGGCCGTTACTGCAGCGTAGACGGAGAGGAAGGCGGCGGCCCGGAATATGAGACGGTCTGGGCATATGGCGCCGACTGCGGAATTTCCGACTTAAAAGCCATTATCAGAGCCAATAATGTCTGCAATGAGATGGGGCTGGATACCATCTCCGCCGGGGCAACCATTGCTGCCGCCATGGAGCTGTACCAACGCGGCCGCATCAGGCCGGAGGAGTTGGACGGCGCTCCGGAGCTGACCTGGGGCAATGGGGAAGCGATAGTAGAGTGGACGCGGAAGATGGGCCGCGCGGAGGGACTGGGCGCCAAATTGGCACTGGGTTCCGCCCGGCTGTGTGAAGCGTACGGTATGCCGGAACTGTCCATGACCGTCAAGAAGCTGGAGCTGCCGGCTTATGACCCGCGCGGCGTCTTTGGGCACGGACTGCAATACGCTACCGCCAACCGCGGCGGCTGTCATGTGCGCGGGTACATGATTTCTCCAGAGATTCTTGGCTCCCCGGAAAAATTGGATCGTTTCACCCTCGACGGCAAAGCTGAATGGGTAAAAATCTTCCAGGACCTAACTGCCGTCATCGACAGCCTGGGAATTTGTTTGTTTACCTCCTTTGCCCTTGGCGCGCAGGATTATACCGACCTGTACAACGCGGCCACAGGCGAAAACTTCAGCGTGGATGAGTTGCTGGCCTGCGGAGACCGCATCTTTAACAACGAACGTCTCTTTAACCTGGCCGAAGGTTACACGGCCAAGGATGACACGTTGCCCAAACGTCTTCTGGAAGATCCGATGCCTGACGGGCCGAGCAAAGGATATGTGCATCCATTGGACAAAATGCTGCCCAAGTATTACGAGATTCGCGGCTGGTCCGCTGATGGCGTCCCGACTGCGCCAAAGAGGCAGGCTTTGCGTTTATAAGGCGCTGGTTTGAATTTCCTTTAGGATTAAGGAGTGAATGCCTTGGAGGTTACGGTCAAGCTATTTGCGACACTGCGAAACGGGCGCTTTAAGACCGAGACGCGTTGTTATGCGCCGGGTACGACAGTACAACAGATCGCGGAAGACCTGAAGATTCCTCTGGCGGAGCTTTCCCTGACGCTGCTCAATGGTCAGGCTGCTCTGCCTGAACAGGTACTGACCGAAGGCGACACTCTTGCATTGTTTCCTCCGGTCGGCGGTGGCTAATGATCAACATTGGCGGCTATGCCCCGGCCGCGGGGGAACGCACAAGTTTGCACTGAACCAGTCACGGCGGCAGGAGATGCTGCCGATTTTTTTGAAGCGGACGTAACTGCCGCTGAATTTTCTTAGTCATTGCCGTATCAAACATTTTGTGCTACAATGATATAATGGTGGCGGTATGGTTTTCACCTGAAAGGAGGCAACCGCTTTGCATAAATTTGTCCGGCAGGCAACTTTTTACCTGCTGATTCTGCTGGTTGCTGTAGTAGTAATTGAGTATTTCAACAGGACACCTGAACCGATTGCTGAACTGACCTATACCCAATTTCTTGACCAGGTGGAAGCCGGAGCGGTGGCGGAAGTTCTGATCGTGGGGCAAGAAATTACCGGTAAATTGAATGACGGTTCCACTTTCAGAACTTTTAACTTAGAAGGGGAGCAACTGGTGGAACGACTGCGGGCGCATGATGTGCACTTTGCCGGGCAACCGGTGCCAGAGCCGCCGTGGTGGTCCAACCTGTTTACGTTTCTTGTTCCCTTTATTATTTTGATGGTTATTTTCTTCTTTTTTATGCAACAGAGTCAGGGCGGCGGCAGCCGGGTAATGAATTTCGGCAAGTCGCGTGCCCGTCTGCATGATGCTTCGCGCAGGAGAGTAACTTTTAGCGATGTTGCAGGTGCCGATGAGGAAAAAGCCGAGTTGATCGAAATTGTCGAATTTCTTAAGGAGCCCCGTAAGTTTATAGAGTTAGGGGCAAGGATTCCAAAAGGTGTTTTGCTGGTAGGACCTCCGGGCACCGGGAAAACTTTGCTCGCCCGCGCGGTGGCCGGCGAGGCTGGAGTGCCGTTTTTCAGTATATCCGGTTCTGATTTTGTGGAAATGTTTGTTGGTGTAGGCGCTTCCCGCGTCCGCGATTTATTTGACACAGCAAAAAAGAACTCACCCTGTATCGTCTTCATTGACGAGATTGACGCGGTCGGACGTCAGCGCGGGGCAGGGCTTGGCGGTGGCCATGATGAACGCGAACAGACTTTAAACCAGTTGTTAGTTGAAATGGATGGTTTTGATACTAACGAAGGGATTATTTTAATTGCCGCTACGAACCGGCCGGATATTTTGGATCCCGCTCTGTTGCGCCCAGGCCGCTTTGACCGTCAGGTTACTGTCAGCTTTCCGGATGTCAGGGGTCGGGAGGAAATCCTTAAAGTACATGGCCGCGGTAAACCGTTTGCCCCTGAAGTAGGGCTAAGTGTCATAGCCCGGCGCACTCCCGGTTTTACAGGTGCTGATTTGGAGAATGTGGTTAACGAAGCGGCGTTGCTTACCGGGCGCAAAAACAAAAAGCAGATCAGCATGCCTGAACTGGAAGAGGCGATTGACCGCGTTATCGCAGGCACGGAAAAGAAGAGTCGCGTAATCAGCGAATTTGAGAAAAAAATAGTTGCCTTTCATGAGGCTGGGCACGCTGTTGTCGGCTACCTGCTGCCTCATACCGACCCGGTTCACAAGGTGTCCATCATCCCTCGCGGTCGTTCAGGCGGGTATACACTGATGTTGCCGGAGCAGGACCGTTATTATATGACAAAATCAGAACTCCTGGATCGTGTCACGACACTGCTGGCCGGTCGGGTAGCGGAGAAATTGGTTTTGAATGACGTGTCAACCGGTGCCCAGAATGACTTGGAAAGGGCTACGGCCATCGTCCGCCAGATGATTATGGAATACGGCATGAGCGAACAGCTTGGACCGATTACACTTGGCAAAAAACAGCACGAACAGGTTTTTCTTGGTCGTGATCTGGCCCGTGACCGTGATTTTTCCGAGGAAATCGCCAGGGCTATCGACAAAGAGATCCGTGCCACTATCGATGACTGCTACAAAAACGCCGAGGAGCTAATCAGAAATAACCGCAACAAACTTGACCTGTTGGCAGAAGCACTGCTTGAACATGAAGCTCTCGACGCTGAGGAAATAGCCGCGCTCATGGAGGGCCGGCCGCTTGAGGAAATCCGCGTCAGGCGGGCAGCTAAAGAGGTGCAGCAACAGGGCGGCGATACGAAAAGTGCAACCGAATCGCGTCCGTCACGGGAGCATGTGCCCAGAAAAGAACCGGTCAAAGTGCTGATCAATGAAAAAAAACTAGAAGGCGAACCGGTTTCCTCCCCCCGGGAATAAAGGACAGCGCATTGCAGCAGCGCTGTTTCTTTTTTTTGGCTGAATTGATTGCCGCATGTAGATTGTATAATACAGCGTTGCTATTATTACAATTTTTTTTTAGAGGCAGGAAAACTCCCGGGTGCGTAGAATTGAACGTATGCTTGTGTAAATCAATATTTCTATTAAGGAGGGAATACCCAAATGGTGCTAGACCCGACGAAACATGCCGATTGGGAGATTGCTGAAGAAGCGGAATCGCGGATGAAGACGGTGTACCAGCTTGGAGAGGAACTGGGGCTGGCAAAAGAGGAATTATTGCCCTATGGCCATTATGTGGCAAAAGTTGATTTTGCCAAAGTACTGAAGCGCCTCGCTCACCGCCCTGATGGCAAGTACATAGATGTGACAGCCATCACACCGACACCGTTAGGGGAAGGCAAGTCGACCTCCACCATGGGACTGACACAAGGTCTCGGCAAGCGCGGCAAAAACGTTATAGCCACTATCCGCCAGCCTTCAGGAGGCCCGACCATGAACGTGAAAGGCTCTGCTGCCGGTGGTGGTCTGGCACAGTGCATTCCGTTGACCCCGTTTTCCCTGGGTCTTACAGGTGATATTAACGCCATCATGAACGCCCATAATCTGGCAATGGTTGCGCTCACGTCGCGCCTGCAACATGAATACAATTCCAGCGACGCATTTTTAGCCCGTGCCGGATTGAAAAGGCTGAACATTGACCCTCGAAACGTGGAAATGAAGTGGATAATTGACTTTTGCGCCCAGGCACTGCGTAATATTGTCATCGGAGTGGGCGGCAGAAAAGACGGCTTCATGATGCAGTCCTCATTTGCCATCGCCGTTTCGTCTGAAGTGATGGCAATCTTGTCTGTCGCCAAAGATTTGAAAGACATGCGCGAGCGCATGGGTAAAATCGTGGTGGCTTACGATAGGCAGGGCAACCCGGTGACTACCGCTGACCTGGAAGTAGACGGCGCTATGACGGCTTGGATGGTGGAGGCGCTTAACCCCAACCTCTTGCAAACCCTGGAAGGTCAGCCGAGCTTCGTTCATGCCGGCCCGTTTGCCAATATCGCTATCGGTCAGTCTTCGATTATTGGAGACCGCGTGGCGCTGAAACTCGGCGACTATGTAGTCACTGAATCCGGATTTGCCGCGGATATCGGCTTTGAAAAGTTTTGGAATCTGAAGTGCCGTATGTCAGGGTTAAAGCCGAACTGCGCCGTGGTGGTCGCTACTATTCGCGCGCTCAAAGCTCACGGAGGCGCACCGCTGCCATTGCCCGGCCAGCCGCTTGATCCGGCCTACACTCAGGAACGCGTCGAGTGGGTGGAAAAAGGCTGCGCCAACCTTATCCATCATATTAAGACAGTCAAGAAAGCCGGTATTAATCCCGTCGTCTGCATCAACGCCTTTTATACCGATACAGAAAACGAGGTTAAGGCGGTACGCCGTTTGGCTGAGGCGGCCGGTGCCCGTGTGGCTCTTTCCAAGCACTGGCAATATGGCGGAGACGGGGCCCTGGAGTTCGCTGATGCCGTAATCGAGGCCTGCAACGAACCTAATGACTTTAAATTCCTGTATGAACTGGAAACCCCGCTGCGGCAGCGCATAGAATTAATTGCCAAAGAAGTTTACGGTGCCGACGGGGTGGAGTATACACCGGAAGCCTTGGACAAAGCGACCCGGATGGAGAAAGATCCGGAAATACAAAAACTAGGCACCTGCATGGTCAAGACACATCTAAGTCTAACCGATAACCCGATGCTCAAAGGTGTTCCTACCGGATGGAAACTCCGCGTCCGCGACATCCTGACCTACAAGGGGGCCGGTTTTGTAGTGCCTGTGGCCGGTGCAATCTCCTTGATGCCTGGCACCGCTGCCAATCCCGCATTCCGTCGCATTGATGTTGATGTGGAAACCGGCAAGGTAAAAGGTGTGTTCTAAAAAACTTCTTGACTGCAAATAATTAAAGCCAGGGCTAGCCCTGGCTTTTTTATACTTGACGTTGACATGGTTTGCAGCAGTCTTTACAATGGTGTTGTCGGCAAACGAATCTATTGCCGGCGGAGGTGTAGTCTGGCGTGAAGGAAATGTTGCTTGTATCCCTGAAAGAGCAATTTGGCAGCTTTATTTCCGGCGAGTTTTTGAGCCAGCGGCTGGGCGTGACGCGCACTGCAGTCTGGAAACAGGTACAACTATTGCGGGAGCAGGGATATGGGATCGAGGCGCTGCCGCGACTAGGCTACCGATTGCTGGCGCTGCCTGACCTGTTGCTGCCGGCGGAAATTCAGGCAGGCCTGAAAACTGAGATATTGGGTCGAAAAGTATACCATTACCACGAAATTGATTCTACCAACCGGCTGGCTCGCGAACTGGGCGGCAGCGGAGCGCCTGAGGGAGCCATAGTCATCGCTGAGTCTCAACATTCCGGGCGCGGGAGGCTGGAACGAAAATGGTTTTCCCCGCCCGGCGGAATCTGGTTTTCACTGTTACTGCGGCCGCGACTGCTTCCCCATCAGGCGCAGCTTCTGACGCTGGCGGCGGCCTCGGCGGCTGTGCAGGCAACGGTATTGACATGCGGACTGTCCCCTGGGATTAAATGGCCAAACGACCTGCTGCTGGCAGGCAGAAAAATGGCCGGAATTTTAACCGAGGTTTCGGCTGAAATGGACATGTTGCATTACCTGGTGTTAGGTGTCGGCGTTAATGCCAATATCCCGGCGGAAGCTTTGCCGGAGGAGCTGAAAGATACGGCAACTTCGCTCCTTGCTCAGAATGGGCGTGCGGCAGACAGAGCGGCTTGGGTAAGAAGTTTCCTGCAATGTTATGAAAAGCAGTACCTGGCAGCACAAAACCACGAATTCGCTGCTTTGCTGGCAGAATGGCGCCGCTGCTCGCTGACATTAGGCCGCAAGGTAACGGTCTGCCTGCCAGGACGGGAAGTTGATGGAACTGCTGTTGATATTGACGATTACGGGGCGCTGCAGGTCAGAACGCCGGCTGGATTGGAAACCTTTCAAGCCGGCGAACTCAGGCTCCGTGAGAAGGAGGATAGCTAGATGCTGCTGGCGGTGGATGTGGGCAATACAAATGTGGTGCTGGGCATTTACCATGGAGCTGACTTGCGGGTGTCCTGGCGGATCTCGACAAACCGTCAACAAACCGGAGACGAGTATGGCGTTATCCTGAAAAATCTTTTTTCGCAGGTCGGCGTTTGTGCGTCTGACTTGAGCGGGATTATTATTTCTTCAGTAGTACCGCCGCTTATGTTTTCCCTGGAAGAAATGGCTCTGCGATATTTTAACCTGCAACCCCTGGTAGTAGGGCCCGGGATCAAGACCGGAATTAACATCCTGATGGAAAACCCGCGTGAAGTCGGAGCGGACCGGATTGTCAACGCGGTAGCCGGTTTTGAACTTTATGGGGGTCCCCTGATCATCGTTGATTTTGGCACTGCTACTACCTTTGACGCCATTTCGGCACGCGGCGACTATCTGGGAGGCGCCATCGCCCCCGGGGTCAGTATTTCTACAGAAGCGCTCTTCCAGCGGGCTGCCAAGCTGCCGCGGGTGGAATTGATCAGACCGGCACGCGTTATCGGTCGTGACACAATTACCAGCATGCAATCCGGGATTGTTTTTGGGTTTGCCGGGCAGGTAGACGGAATTGTCACCAGGATGAGCAGAGAGTTTCCCGCAAAACCAAAAGTGATTGCCACTGGCGGTTTGGCGCAGCTAATAGCCGCCGAGTCAGATACCCTGGAACTGATTAACCCGCTTTTAACGCTGGAGGGACTGCGCCTGATTTATGAGCGCAACCGCAGATAAATAGAACTTTTGCAACAGGAATGGTCAAAAAAGAGGATATTTTATTTTTTTCTTTAATTAGTTCTCTAAAGCACTACTATGCGGGAGGGCAAAAAGTTGCCGTATAAAGTATGTACTTTTTGCGGGAAAGTATCTTACTCGGCGTCAGATACGCCCGAAATCAGGTGGCTGTGTCCTCATTGTGACCAGGATATCTCGGACGTGCCAAGTGTCATGGCCAGGCCCCAGGAAAAAAGTAACGGAAAAGTGGGATGACACGGTGAAAATTTTAGCTCTTTGCGGCAGTCACCGCAAGGGTAAAAACACTTCCAGGATGCTGCAGACCGTTTTGAGAGAGGCGGCGAGTCTTGGGGCAGAAACAGAGCTTGTTGAACTGACGGACTATGAGATAAAGGAATGTATCTCATGTAATAAGTGCCTGAGACGACCTGAGTGCGTCATCACTGATGATGGGATGAATGTGCTGTATGGCAAGTTGTTGCGGGCGGACGGTATCGTGATCGGCTCCCCGGTTTATTTTGGCAATGTCAGCGGCCGTCTGAAAGATTTTATTGACCGCAGCCGGCCTTTGCACATGGTAACCAACGCTCTTGACGGCAAGGCGGGTGCTGCCGTTGTTCATGCGGGCCTGCGTAACGGCGGGCAGGAAATGGCATTGCAGATCCTGCATTACTTTATGCTGAGTCACGGTCTGCAGCTGGTTTCTGACCGCCGTCCCGGCGAAGCCATTGTTAATGTCGGCACAATGGCAACCATGTTTGATTCATATGATGGGATACAGATGAAATTTAAACGAGGTGTTGAGGAGGATGCGGTAGCGCTCGCTTCCTGCCGCAGCTTGGGGAGAAATATAGTAGCTTTTTTAAAGAAAAAATGCTGCCGCTAAATCGTGCCGGATAGGCAAGTCCTTATTCTAAATTATATAAGCATTTTAAAAAATGGATAGGAGTTTGGGCAGGCCGTCAAGAATATAGTACCATAAGTATTTCTGGGTAACAGCAGCTTTCTGACTCTCCTCCCCCTGAAACAATTTGTACGGGGATGTTTATTTTTTCAGGCTGCTGCCTGCAAAAGGAGGTGCCGCATTACATTGGAAGATACCATCCTGAAGGCAGTGACGCGCTATGTTGTACCGATTATGCAGATTTTCGGCTTCTATATCATCTTTTACGGCATGGATTCTCCCGGGGGAGGATTTGCCGGCGGCTCCGTGGTCGGCGTTGGTATGGTAGTGTATTCGCTGGTCTATGGGGTTGATACAGGCCAGCGAAGGCTTCCGCGAGATATGGCCATGACCGGCGGGATAATCTTATGCCTTACTGTCATTGGTGAGTTGACTTTCGGTGGCGTGTTTAAAATCGGTATTGGTCTGATTGTGGCCTTGGTCATGATAGCTATCTTTTTTACTTTGGTTGAGGAAGTGTAATATATTTTGGATATGGAACGCCTCCTGCACAATTATCCGTATATGGTAGCAGTGGTCCTATTTGTACTGGGTGTCTATACGATCCTTTCCCAGGAAAACCTGATGAAAAAAATTATTGGCACAAACATCATGAGTTCTGCCATTTTCCTGCTGTTCATTTCGGCCGGCAATATAGCTGGCGGCTCACCACCGATTATTTCTAAAGGCTATGTGCCTCCGGAAGGAGTAGTACTGGTCAATCCACTGCCTGCGGCACTAATTCTGACCGGGATAGTCGTCAGTTTCAGCCTGACCGCGTTCGCTTTAAGCATCGTTATTAAACTGCACGATTATTATGGTACCATTGAAGCTGATGAAATCCTGAAGCTGAGGAGCGAACTGTGATGTGGGCCTGGCTGGCTTCCCATCCGGCTGCGCTGGTGGTTTTCATGCTGATGGTCGCGGTCAGTATGCCGGTGCTGGCGCATTTCCGGCCGTTGCTGTGCGTGTATACTGCCTGTTTCGCGGTTGGGCTGGCCCTGGCCGGCAGTCTGCACCTGGCATTGCTTACGCTGCGGGGGGAAGTCCTTTCTTACGCGGTAGAGGGCTGGTCGCCGCCCTGGGGGATAGAAGTAGTTGTCACTCCGCTGTCAGCCTTCATGCTGGTAGTCATTACTGCCGTCAGCCTGTGTATTCTGGTTTACAGCATAGCCTCCCTGGAGCAAGAAATACCACCAGGGAGCATCGGCTGGTACTACACGTCTTTTCTATTGCTGTTGGCAGCTATGATGGGGCTGGCCATGGCCAACGACTTGTTTAATATCTATGTTTTTATAGAAGTCAGCACCATTGCGGCCTGTGCGCTTGTAGTCGCCAAAAACAGCAAAGCCGCCGCAGAAGCGGCGCTTAGATATTTATTGCTGGCCATAGTTGGCTCCGGTTTCATCTTGTTTGCCATTTGCCTGCTTTATTTAATTACGGGCCATTTAAACATTACCTTTACCGCCCGGGCTTTGGCCGGCGTGTATCAGCAATACCCGTTTCTTACCTGGACGGCGCTCAGTTTTTTCCTGGTCGGGTTTAGTATTAAGGCGGCTCTTTTCCCGCTGCATGTCTGGCTGCCGGACGCTCACTCGTCAGCGCCCGCGCCCTCGTCAGCCGTGTTATCCGCTCTGACAATTAAAATCTACGCGGTAGTTCTGATCAAACTGTTCTTCCCCCTTTTTGGCTTGCAGATGCTGAATGAAACTTATCTGCGCCATATCCTGTTGTTGATGGCCTCTTTGGCCATCGTCGCCGGCTCCCTGTTCGCTTTTGTGCAGCTTGACTTAAAACGACGCCTGGCTTACTCCAGCGTGTCAGGAATCGGCTATATCTTCCTTGGTATCGGGCTTGGCAGTCAGCTGGGATTGGCTGCGGGAATTCTGCATATTTTTAATCACGCAATTATGAAGGCCTGCCTGTTTTTGTCGGCCGGCGCGATTTATCGTCAGACGGAACTCAGGCAAGTCAACCGCCTTCAGGGAATAGCTTTTTCTATGCCGGTAACCATGGCGGCATTTAGTATCGCAGCTCTTTCTATGGTAGGCATACCGCTTACTAGCGGGTTTATTTCCAAGTGGTACCTGTCACAGGGCAGTATCGCCGCCGGTCAGCCAATCTTTATTGGTTTGATAGTTTTAAGCGGCATACTGAATGCCAGCTATTTTCTGCCCATTATTTGGCAGGCTTTCTTTGTTGTTGACCGCCAGCAGCCGAAAACCATTACTCTTGACGCAATTCCTTTCTCCATGCTGGCCGGGCAGGTAATTCTGGCGGTCGCTGTCCTCTTCTTCGGTTTCTGGCCAGGCTTTCCACTATCATTGGCGCAAAAAGCTGCTGCTGTTATCCTGCCCTAAGAGGTGATCGTGTGTCACGAAAACAAATTCTTGTTCCTGATTGGAAGGCGTTTCTCCTATATGCCGGTTTACTGTCGGCTTTTTGGCTGCTGATGGCACCGTATTATGACCTAGTCTATACCGTGCTCGGCATATTGCTGGCGGTGCTGATCACCGCTTTTTGGCAAAGGGAGCTTTTCCCGCCGGAAAGCAAGCTGCGCCTGCGGCCACGCCAGGTTATAGGCCTGATATTTTACTTGTCGCACCTGCTCTGGAACGTTATTCTGGCCAGCCTGATCGTGGCCAGAATAGTCCTTAGCCGCCGCCCGCCGATTTATCCGGGGTTTATCCTGCTGCAGACAAAATTAAAGGGGAACATGTCCCGCGTCCTATACGCCAATTCCATTACGCTGACGCCCGGCACGATCAGTATCGACCTGCAGGGTGACCGACTCCTTATACATTCGCTGACCAAACAGGGAGCCAGGGGGGTTTTTAACTGGTACATGGAGGATATGCTGCGTAAAATTGAGTTGAACGGGCCATGATTGATTTTAGTTTAAAGGGTGTTCTTATCGGGTTGGTACTGCTTTCATTTCTGGCTCTGTACCGGGTAATTTGGGGGCCGCACACTGGCGACCGCTTAGTGGCCAGCAACGTGGTTTTGACTAACGTAGTGCTGATGATTATCATCTTTGCTTATCTGTTCGGCAATTATTATTACATTGACGTTGCTTTTGTTTACGTCCTGAGTTCCTTTGCCGGCACAGTCTGCATTCTGAAAAGCCTGGGGAAGGGGAAGCTGTCGTGAAACTGGTCCTTGACCTTGGAGTCTGCCTTTTGCTGTGGGCGGGGTTATTCTTCATCTTTGCCGGAACAGTCGGCTTGCTGCGGCTGCCGGATATCTATACCAGGATGCATGCCACCGGCAAATGTGACACGCTGGGAACAACGCTGGTGCTGGTTGCCCTGGCTACCCAGGCGGTGGCATATACCGAGGTGGTTAAGCTGTTGGTAATGGGTGTATTGATATATACAATCAACCCGGTAATTACCCACCTGATTGGTAAAACAGCCTACCAGCGTCATGCCGAGCAGGCACCCGGAACGTTTTTCTTGGATTGTTATGATGCCCCTTTCCCCGATGAGAAGGTAATGGGGAAGGAGGAACAGCATGCCTGATTGGCTGGTTTTTGGCTTGCTTACTTTCCTGATTGTTGCCGCCTTGGGAGTCATTTTTGTGCGCAGTCTGTTATATGCGGTTATTATATTCGGCACTTATTCCCTTGTGATGTCGTTGTTGTGGCAGCACTTCAACGCTCCGGACATCGCTGTTACCGAGGCGGCGGTTGCTGTCGGCAGCACCGTTCTGATGGTGGCGGTAGTCAGCCGTATAAGGAGGGAACGCAGGTGAAAGTGATCTTTCAGCTAATTGTTATTTTACTGCTGTTGCCGCTCGGCTATATGTTGCTGCTGACTGTAAGCGAGATCCCTCCCTACGGACAACTGGAGAGGCCTACCAATAATTATGTTGTGCAACGTTACCTGGAAAAGGGTTTGGAGGAGGTAGGCGGCAGCAACCTGGTGGCCAATATCGTCATTGAGTACCGCGGCTACGATACGCTGGTTGAAGTTACAGTGCTGTTTACGGCAGTCATCGCTATTTTTCTGACTCTTAAAACGCCGAAATTGTCCGGTAAAAAAAGGAGCTGACAGGGATGGGTCATTTGCCCGCCATGGCAGTACTGATCCCTTTTGTTTTTTCAGTGTTGCTGTTCCTTAGCGGCCGCTGCCGGCAGAAATACCGTAAGGCTATTGTTTTACTGGGCGTGCTGCTGCCTTTCGCTCTTTCTCTTGTTATGCTGGTCTTCCTGGAAAAAGCACCTTTTACATCCGGGAAAAGCTACCTGGCTTATCCGTTGACTTTTTTCTTTCGCGCCGATGAGTTCAGCATTTTTATGGCAGTACTGTTTTCTTTTTGTTACCTGCTGGCAACAATTTATTCATTTGCTTACTTGTCAGAAAGCCATGGACAGAGGCGTTATTTTACGCTTTTGCTGTCTACGGAAGGAGCATTACTGGGCGTTGTACTGTCAGCAACGCTGACCGGGCTCTTTTTGTTTTTTGAGCTTATGGTAGTGCTTTGTTACCTGCTCGTGATACATGATGAAAACAACAAGGCTATGTTGGCCGGCGCCAAATATTTATATATGTCTATTGCCGCGGGACTGGCTCTTTTTTATGGACTGAACGTCACCTACTACTTGGCGGGGAGAACGGATTTTGTCTCCGGCGGCTATCTTTACGCCTCTCCGCTTGCTGCTTCCGCACTGTTTGCTTTTTTGCTTGGCTTTGCCATCAAAGCCGGTCTGTTCCCTGTGCACCTCTGGCTTCCTGAAGCTCACCCTGCCGCTCCGGCTCCTTTTAGCGCTATGCTTTCCGGGTGTTTTATCAAAACTGGTGTTTATGGCTTAGTCAGAGTAATTCATGATGTTTACGGTGTAGCCGTGTTTCGTGCAGTTGCCCTTGACCAGCTGCTGCTGGTGTTAGCTGCGGTCACAATAATTTTCGGCTCGGTGCGCGCTCTGCAACAGGACGAACTTAAGAGGCGTCTGGCCTATTCCAGCGTCGCGCAAATTGGTTATTGTCTGCTGGGAATTGCCTTACTGAATGAGCGCGCACTTTTTGCCGCGATATTTCATATTTTTGCCCACGCGTTAATGAAAGGCGCTTTATTTCTTTGCGCCGGCGCTATCGTTAGCCAAACTGGCAAGAAATATGTCAGTGAATTGTCCGGAATTGGCCGCCAGATGCCGATAGTGATGGGAGCCTTTACCTTGGCGGCGGCCTCTATGGTTGGAATTCCCCCGTTTAATGCCTTTATCAGCAAGTGGCATTTGGGCCTGGCCTCGCTGGAGGGCGCACAGCCGCTGCTGGTCGCCGTGCTGGTTATCAGCAGCCTGCTTAACGCGCTTTATTATTTCCCCATCGTGATAAACGCTTTTTTTGCCGGTCCCGGGCCGTATGATCAGAAACCTGTCAAAGTTGCGGTACCGGCAGGAATGCTGTGGACCACGGCGCTGATGGCGCTCCTTTGTTTAGGCTTTGCCTACTGGCCGGCTGTTTTGGCCGGTCGCATCGCCGCCGCCGCTTTTTTCTAAATAGGTTTTTTGATGAAATTCTGAAACTGAGGAGCGAACTGTGATGTGGGTCTGGCTGGCTTCCCATCCGGCTGCGCTGGTGGTTTTCATGCTGATGGTCGCGGTCAGTATGCCGGTGCTGGCGCATTTCCGGCCGTTGCTGTGCGTGTATATTGCCTGTTTCGCGGTCGGGCTGGCCCTGGCCGGCAGTCTGCACCTGGCTTTGCTTACGCTGCGGGGAGAAGTCCTTTCTTACGCGGTAGAGG
Organism: Bacillota bacterium; assembly: GCA_018725565.1. Classification (GTDB taxonomy): domain Bacteria; phylum Bacillota; class Dethiobacteria; order Dethiobacterales; family Dethiobacteraceae; genus HKB214. The sequence goes on from QLUR01000005.1 coordinate 62,204, forward strand.
GCTGGTTGCCGCCCTGGGGGATAGAGTTGGTTGTTACTCCGCTGTCTGCCTTGATGCTGGTCATCATTACCTCTGTAGGTCTGTGCGTCCTTGTCTACAGTATCGCCTCCCTGGAGCAAGAAATACCGCCGGGGAGCATCGGCTGGTATTACACGGCATTTTTATTGTTGCTGACGGCCATGATGGGACTGGCCATGGCCGGTGATCTATTCAACATTTATGTTTTTATAGAAGTCAGCACTATTGCGGCTTGTGCCCTGGTAGTAGCCAAAAACAGCAAAGCGGCCACCGAAGCGGCACTCAGATACCTGCTGCTGGCCACGGTCGGCTCCGGCTTTATCTTGTTTGCTATTTGCCTGCTCTATCTGGTCACAGGCCATTTAAACATTGCTTTTACCGCCCGGACTTTTGCAGACGTTTCGCAGCAATACCCGTCTCTTACCTGGACGGCGCTGAGTTTTTTCCTGGTGGGGCTTAGTCTAAAGGCGGCCCTTTTCCCGCTGCATGTCTGGCTGCCGGACGCTTACTCGTCAGCACCGGCAACCTCGTCTGCCGTGTTATCCGGTCTGGTAACTAAAATCTACGCGGTAGTTCTGATTAAGTTGCTTTTTCCCATTTTTGGGCTGAATTTGTTGGATGAAACCTATCTGCGTCATATCCTGCTGCTGATGGCCTCTCTGGCCATTGTCGCCGGCTCCCTGTTTGCCTTTGTGCAGCTTGACTTAAAACGTCGCCTGGCTTACTCCAGCGTAGCAGGAATCGGTTATATTTTCCTTGGTATCGGACTGGGCAGCCAGCTTGGATTGGCTGCCGGAATCCTGCATATGTTCAATCATGCAATAATGAAGGCCTGCCTGTTTATGTCCGCCGGAGCGATTTATCGGCAGACGGAGCATAAGCATGTCAACCGCCTGCAGGGACTAGGCTTTGATATGCCGGTAACCATGGCGGCTTTCAGTATCGCTGCCCTTTCTATGGTAGGCATACCGCTCACTTGCGGGTTTATTTCCAAGTGGTACCTTTCGCTGGGCAGCATCGCTGCCGGTCAACCGGTGTTTATTGGTTTGATAGTTTTAAGCGGCATACTGAATGCCAGCTATTTTCTGCCCATTATTTGGCAGGCTTTCTTTGTTGTTGACCGGCAGCAGCCAAAAACTATTACTCTTGACGCAATTCCTTTCTCCATGCTGGCCGGGCAGGTAATTCTGGCCCTGGCTGTCCTCTTTTTTGGGTTTTGGCCCGGCTTTCCATTGGCGTTGGCACAAAAAGCGGCGGCTGTTATCCTGCCTTAGGAGGGATCGTGTGCCTTTTTTGTTTTTTCATGAAGCATAATACTTTGCCCCAGTAAGGCGGTGACTGAAATAGAACTGTATTTATTGTTTATCCTCATTTCTTTTGTCATATCCCCATTGTTGCTCTTCCTGACGGAAAAAAAGCGGCAAAGTGTGCTCATTCTGCTTATCTTACTGATGGTGCTGCTGTCATTTTATAATCTCTCCGGGGCCAGGTTGCGGGAAGTTTCTATTTTGCACTCTTTGGGGAACATCGGTCTTGCGCCGCTGTCCTTTGCGGCCCATCCATATGCCGGGATAGCGGTGTTTGGCTTTTTGCTCGTTGGCGCCCTGGCGCTGCTTTACGGTTTGCAGGTAGCCACTCCGGCCGAGCAGGCTGTTTCCCTGGTTGCGGTGTCCAGCGCCGTGGGCATCGGTTTTGCCGCCAACTTTATCACCCTGTTTCTGTTCTGGGAAATGCTGACCTTATCAGTAGCCGCGCTGGTTATGCTGAGAATGACACCCGACGCGGTGTATCTGGGATACCGCCTGCTGATTTTTCATCTGTTTGGCGGGCTGCTTCTGCTGACGGGTATCATGCAGCATCATGCCGTTACCGGCACCTTCGCCCTGGCGGTTCCTGAAGCAGGACTCCCCTTTTTCGTGCTGGCCATTGCTTTTAAGGCGGCATTCCTTCCGATCCATGTCTGGCTGTCCTGGGGATACCCGACCGCTTCCTTCCCGGCCAGTGTGGTGCTGGCGGGACTTAGCACAAAAGTCGGTGTTTACGCGGTAGCCCGGTTTTTGCCGTCTGATCCGGCCATTGTTTTAATGGGAGGGTCCATGGCTGTTTTTGGGATTATCTGCGCCCTGCTGCAAAAGGATATGCGCCGGTTCCTTTCCTGCTCTATTATCAGTTCAGTGGGCTATATGGTGGCCGGGGCAGGGATGGGCAGCTACTACGGTATTGACGGCAGCATGGCCCATTTACTGAACGGTATGCTTTATATGGCACTCCTGTTTATGAGCGCGGGGGCTGTCCTGCACACAGCGGGGACGGAAAACCTGCATGACCTGACTTGCCATGATACTGGAAAGTCTCCTCTTGCTCCGGTATGGAAGAGTTTGCCCGTGGCGGCCATAGGGGCTTTGACTGGTGCGCTGGCCATTTCCGGAATTCCTCCGTTTAACGGCTACGTCAGCAAATATTTGCTGAAGAAAGCGATCTCAGATGCCAATGCGGCGGAATTACTGCTGATGCTGGCCAGCGTCGGCACGGTGGTGTCCTTCTGTAAGTTTACTTATTACGGTTTTTATAAAGGCCGGACAGCCAGGCACAGGGATATGACGGTGACCATGAAAGCGGCTGTGCTGGCAGCGGCGGCTTTGTGCCTTGCCCTGGGCGTGTGGCCCCAGCTGATCAGCGGCCTCTTACCCTATTCTTCCAAGCTGGCCGTTTACTCCGCACCTGGCGTGATCGCCGCCCTGCAGTTGCTGGGGATTGGTGTTGTTTTATTTATTGCCTTAAAAAGTGTTCTTAAAAAAACTGTTAAGGCTTCACCCTGGCTTAGCATCGAGTCTCTGTTTTTTCAGCCTCTGCTGGATAAAATTCTGCAGAGTGTTACCCTGGCAGGCCGTTTGCTCGACAGTATCCTGGAAATGGCTTTTGTTGGTCTCCTTGGGCCTCTGAGCCGGGCGGCGGGAGCGGTGGGAACGCTGGACGGGTTGCTGCTGCCCCGTTTCGGCCGGGCAATTATTGCCAAAGCTTCTGTCATCTGGGATGCCGGGTACGCGTTGTTGCGAAAAAAGGTGCAAGAGGCACAGCTGTTTATCCGACAGGCGGAACTTGCCACTTTTTTTACTCTCATCAAGCTGGATTACAACCCGCGCGGCGATCAGTTATATCGCAAGCTGACACTGATGAGCCTCGATCTATGTATTTTCCTGGTCGTGATTATTCTGGTGATAATCATCAGTTTCCGCCATCTTGTCGTGCTTAGCCTTTAGGAGGCGATCCGGATGGATACTTTGGCGTTTTACTCGATTTTGCTCCCAGTCCTGGGAGCGGCACTGATTGCCGGCTGCGAAGAGCATTGGAAACGTACGCGCCAGCTGCTGGCAATTTGCACCAGCTTTTTAACCTGTTTTTTGGTGGCCACGGCCTGGCCCCAGGTTTTGGCGGGAGGTGAATACCGTTTTACAGCGGTCCGGATTACCCGGGAACTCAACATTACTTTAGTTGCTGAGCCGCTTGGCCTGATATTTGCGTCTTTGGCCTCATTGCTTTGGGTTTTTTCTATGTTTTATGCCACCAGCTACATGTCGCACGAGTATCACTGCCGTCGTTTTTTTACGTTTTATACCCTTGCTTTGAGCGCTACTATGGGCGTAGCTTTTTCGGACAATCTGTTTACCTTGTATTTTTTTTATGAATACCTGGCACTGATAACTTATCCGCTTGTTATCCACAAGCAGACAACCGAAGCGTATGCTGCCGGAACGAAATATATTATCTACTGCTTTCTCAGCGGAGCCCTGGTTTTTTTGGGTATGTTCGTCATAGGAAGCTTTGCCGGCACGTTGGATTTTGTTCCAGGCGGGCTGCCGGAAATTGCAGGTACAAACCGTTTCATGCTTCTTTTGGCCTTTTTTGCCTTGATTGCTGGTTTCGGCGTCAAGGCGGCACTAATGCCTCTTCATTCCTGGCTGCCTACAGCCATGGTAGCGCCTACCCCGGTCAGTGCGCTGCTACATGCTGTCGCCATTGTTAAATCCGGTGTTTTTGGCATCCTGCGCGTTACGCATTACTTATATGGCCCGGAAGCTTTACAGGAACTGGGGCTGGGCACCCTGTTAGCAGCAGTTGCCGTATTGACCATTATCATCGCCTCACTCCTCGCTGTCAGGCAAAATCAGCTAAAAGCCCGCCTGGCTTACTCAACCATTGCTCAGCTGAGCTACATTATTCTTGGCGCAGCCATGCTTTCTCCGTACGGGCTGACAGGTGGGGTTGCTCATCTGGTTAACCATGCCTTGCTCAAGATAGTGTTGTTTTTTTGTGCAGGAGTGATTGCCCATGAAACAGGAGCCACCCAAGTCAGTCAGTTAAACGGCATTGGCCGAAGGCTGCCTTATACCTGCCTGTTCTTAACTCTGGCAAGCCTGGGACTGCTCGGGGTCTTGCCTCTCCCCGGCTATATCAGCAAACTGTATCTTTTGGGAGGCAGTCTGCAGGCCGGACAGCCTCTGCTGGGACTTACCCTGCTGGTCAGCACGGTACTCGGCTCACTTTATTATTTCCCCATTATCATTGCCGCCTACTTCCGGGAAGGTTCTTATGATAGAAAGAATGGTCTGGAAACTACTCCGGGGATGTTTTTCCCGACAGCCGTTCTGGCAGTATTGGGCCTGCTCTTCGGGCTGTTTGCTCATCATACCACACTGCCGCTTGTCAACCGGGTCGTAGAGTCGGTCTTCTGACCCGCAGAAAGGGGAGAAAGTTGTAATGACCCAAACTCTGCACTCCTGGCAGCCGGCTGCCGCCGTTTTTATCATGTATGGTTTTGTCCTGCTGCAATGGTTATGTAACAATAAACTGAAAGACAGGGCTCACTACCTGTCAGTGGCAGCCCTGATTGCTTCTATGCTGCCGCTGCTTACTTTGGCCGATGAGGTCTTTGCCGGATGGGTATTTGTTGTCGAATATGCTTTATTGCCTCCTTTCGGCCTTTCTTTCCGCTTAGACAGGCTTAGCCTGCTAATGGCAGTTTCTTTCCAACTGCTGGGAGGAGTAGCAGTTCTTTGCGGGACAGTTGCGCATGGAGGCAGCAGCACGCGCCGTTTTCAGACCGCTCTTCTGTTCGTCCTAGCCTCTGCGCTGGGGATGGTTCTGGCAGGGGATTTGCTAAGCATGTACCTGTTTTTTGAAGCTATGTCACTGACCTTTTTCATTTTGGTAATCTACCGCGGCGACAGGTTGTCCGCAGCCGCCACCATGAAGTACCTGTACATGACGATCGGCGGGAGTGTCCTCTATTTTGCCGCTTTGGCTGCGGTGTTTGTGGGCGTAGGAAGCTTTGCCTGGCAGGAGGGAGGTTTTTTCCCATCCGGCCCGTTCCTTTGGTTGGCTTTTTGGGGGTTTGCCGCGGCTTTTGCCCTGAAATCCGCTATGTTTCCGCTCCATTTCTGGATGGCGGACGTTTACGCCAACGCGCCGCTGCCAGCCGTACTGTTGTCATCCATGGTTCTGCTCAAGACCGGTGCCTACGGCATGATAAGGTTAATTCATCATGTTTTTGGACCGGAAGTGCTGGGGCAGAACGGCTGGCAGCCGGCATTGCTGGCCTTGGCCTCTTTTACCATACTTTATGGCTCTGTATGCGCCTTTGCACAACGCGACTTGCTGCGCCGGCTGGCTTATTCAGGCATGGCCCAATTGGGGTACATTTACCTTGGCATTTTCCTGCTTACACCAGCGGCCTTAACAGGAAGCATTTACCACATGATGTCACATGCTGTATTTAAAGGCTTGATGCTGCTGTGCGCCGGCGAAATATTAAAGCAGACCGGCAGGCGGAGTGTGGAACAACTGTTCGGTGTCGGACGGCAGCTCCCGCTGACGATGATTTGTTTTTCGCTTTCCGCGCTGACCGTGATTGGCTTGCCACCATTCAACGTCTTTTTCAGCAAGTGGTATTTGGGCACAGGAGCGCTGGCAGCCGGGCAGCCGCTGCTCTTGGTGCTCCTGCTGGTCAGCAGCATGCTGAACGCTGCTTATTACCTGCCTATTGTTATCGGGAGCTTTTTCGGCGTTGGGGAACAGCCGCTTGGGAAACTGCGTTGCGAGTCATTTGCCCGGCCGATTTTTACCGTCTTGGCTTTATTGGCGATTGCCAACTTTGCTTTTGCCCTTTCCCCGGAAAACTGGCTGTTACGCTGCACTGAGGCTGTTGTCTCAGCCTTGTACCAGGGAGAATAAATTATGACGATTTCCAAACAGTTTGCGTCAGGTGATAGCCTGAGCAATGACACTATTGGGGTGAAGAGGCAGTCAATTAAGATAGTCCAACAGTTGTGATAATTTTTTATATTATTAAAGTATTAATTATTAAAAACTTTTGTAATTTTCTTATAAAATCAGCAGGATATTATGAAGGAGCGGTGAATAAGTTGTGACAGCATCAAGAACGCGCAAATTTTCATCTGGCAATGCAGCAAACCATCCAAGGGGAGGTGAGTATGAAGAAAAGGGATGCAAAAACAAATCAGAACGATTCCGAGCAAATACAGGAGGAGAAACCGCAAGGGCAGGAACCAGTGACGCTGGAGGTGAAGAAAGGGAGAAGGATAATGCGGATGGAGTTTGCCTCTGAGGCGGACCGTGCCGGCTGGGAGCGTACTTATCGCAAGAGCCGCTGGTATACCTTTTATTTTCTGGTCGGGGTAGGCATTAATTTTTTGATGTACCTGGCCGGGCTTGACCTTGACAGGCAACTCTTCTGGGGCGCGCTTGTAGGAATTACTGTGCCGTTGCTAAGCATGTTTTTATTGACTGAACTCCATTTCTGGCTGTTAGACCGAAGGCATAAAAAACCTTAGACACAGGAGGGAGAAAATTGTTCAAAGGCATGAAGCCCTATTTTTGGTGGGGGCTGGCCGTTTATTATGCCTGGTTTGCGATCATTATGTTGTGGGAGATGACCACGCCGGGAGTGCCTTTCGAGGTGCAGGTGGGAGGGGTGCCGCTGTCCTTCTTTTACAATGCCGTCATTTCAACCTGGCTGTGGCCGGTGGCGCTCGCTTATTTCTTTTGGTACATGGGTGAAATTGATGACAAAAAGCGTGCTGCAAGCCAGGAGGTGAACAAAGGTGGCCGTTAGTCCGATTGTTATCTTTATTACCTTGCTCTATTTCGCCGTTATTTTCGGCATCGGCGTCGCTACCCGCAAAGCGTCCGCCAACCCGATGGACTACTATGTGGCGGGACGCAAGGTCGGTCCGGTGGTGAACGGGGCGGCGCTGGCCGCTACTTTCCTCAGCCCGGCCAGTTTTCTCGGGTTGCCGGCTTTTATTTTTCTGCTTGGTTATCCCTTCTGGTGGGGTATGATCGGCGTGATCGGCGGCATGCCGCTGGCCAGCATGCTGACGGCGGCGCCGCTGCGCAAGTACGCGCCCATTTCCTTTACCGACTATTACTGCGACCGTTACGAAGACCAGAAATGGATGCGCGTCCTGCTTGGCATCCCCATTCTGTTTGGTACTTGGACCTATGTGGTATTGTCGCTGGTCGGCACCGGGCTGTTTATGATGACCATCCTGCGTGTTGATTACACCGTGGCTGTGGTCATCGGTGCCGTAGCCGTACTTTTTTACGTGTATATGGGCGGAATGGTGGCCACCACCTGGTCGACCGCTTTTCAGGGCGTGCTGATGGCTATCGCCGCTTTTGTCAGCGGCCTGGCCGTCCTGTCCGCGTACGGCGGCCCCGCCAATATGGCCGCCGCCGTGCAGACGGCCACGCCGAACTTCTGGATGATGCCCCACGCCCAGGAAGCCTTTTCCCATCCGATTATGAAAAGCTGGACAGGTGTGGTAAGCTTTTTCTTTGTCTGGCACTTCGGCTTTGCCACCATGCCGTACTCGGTAGTGCGCTTCTTTACGGCCATGGATATCGGTTCGGCCCGCAAATCTATCGTCTGGTGCGGTATTTTCGGCGGCGCTATGTACTGGGGCCTGATGATGATCGGCACAGCGGCGCGCAACCTGATTGAGAAGCTGCACCCGCTGATGGGGCAGACGATGGTCAACCCGGACGGCTCAACAGGTGTAATCAGCAACGTGATGCATGTGCTGTCAAAAATCAGAGCTGATTTTGGCATCGGAGGCGTTGCCGTTACCGACTACTCAATGGTCGCGGCCATCGAAGCACTGCAAAACCCCTGGCTGCTCGGCCTCTTGGCGGCAGGCGGCCTGTCAATCGCCATGTCTACCGCTGCCGGTTGGGTAGTAGTCGGCAATGTGCTCTTGGGACGGGACTGGCTTGGGAAGACGTTTGGCAACAAGTGGGCTATCGATAACCCGGTCAAGGCGCTGCGCATCATGGCCGTAGCTATCTTGGCGATTTGCACCATTTCCTCGCTGGAGCCGGCAGCGCTGGTTTTGGATCTGTCCGGCTTCGGATTCCTGGTTTCGATCTCAACGCTCGGTCCACCGCTCATTTTAGGACTGTGGTGGCCGCGGGCAACCAGAGCGGCTGTTTACGCCACGGTTATCGTTTTTGCACCGCTGACCGCTTATGCCTGGTTGTACGCCCGCAACGTGCTGGGAAGCCCGCACTGGTTTTTCTTAAGCGAGGTGCTGTTAGGCGAGGGGGCCAGGGTTTCCACGCCGCATCAGATTTACTGGATACCGATGGCGGTTATCTTCTTTATCATTGTATCTTTGCTGACCAAACCGGCCTCACCTAAGGCGGTTAAGGCCTACTGCGAGGATTTGCACTAGAGCATCTGACGATTGGCTTTAGCAGCTGGCGTCGCAATGATGGCCTGAGCAGTTACTAAAGGAGAGCCGGGCAAACTGTTTCTTGCCCGGCTCTCCTTTTTTGTGGTCAGAATCAGACGCGCTACCGCCCTGTTGCGCATTCTGCCCGGGAAAAGTGTTTGACCGGGTGGGGTCGCGCAAGTTATACTGAATAATATCCTGAAAATTCAGCGAATCGGTTATATCTGAGAAGCAAAGGAGCTTTTAACGCATGAGCCTGTTTAACCGCCGGATAGAAATTGACATCAACCCTGACGGTGACGAAATGTTCAGGCTGGTTACCACCCTGGGCGACATCTATCACGATATTGCCCTGACTTTATTTATCAGCGACCGTGACTTTCGGATCAAAGAAGCAGTTGTTGAAACAAACCGTACTCCGCATCCGCGCTGTTGTGAAATCAGCCGGCTGGCCGGCTTACTGGCCGGACTGACAGTCGGACCCGGTTTTATCGGCCGGGTTCGCTCCGCTCTTGGCGGGGAAACGGGCTGTCCCAATTTGCTAAACCTTGTTTTGCTGACCGCGCCGCTTGTTGTTAATGCTGCCGCTATCCAACGTGTGCAGCGTGAGAACCTGTCACCGGAACAGGCAGAGGCTGTCTGGCTGGAAACGCTTGGGGGAGTTTGTGTGGCTTACGCTAAAAAAAATTTGTAACAGGATAAATCCGCCGATAAGTGTTGAATTATATATTGTTGATGCCTGCCGAAGCTTGCTTTGGCAGTTACTACTTGTGTAAAAATGTACAAAAAAGTTCTTGTGTTTTTTTTTTGCTTATTTTATAATTTAAAATAAGTTGATTTTAAGGTAAGAGGTAACGGCTTTGCCCAGCACAAACAAAGGCCAGATGGAAGACGAGATCACCAAAGCAATCATCCAGTGGGAGAAGGAATATAACGGGCGAGGCCCCACAGAAGCTAAAACAGATATTTTGCGCAACATGGCCATCGTAACCTTGCGAGGGGTGCTTTCCCAGGCGGAGCAACATCTGGCCCGCGATAAGGAAGGGATGGCGCTGATCAAAAAACTGCGTCAGCAACTGGTAGAGCAAGGCCGGTCCGAATTGGAGGAAATTGTCTGGCGTATTACCGGAGCACCGGTCGTCAGCTTGCATACTGATATAAGTACAAAGTCAGGAGAGCGGATTATAGTTTTCGTCCTGGACCGGGAAATATAAGCAGGTACGAATTAAAGAGCAGTGGGTTGGAAGACAATTAAAGGGTAGCAATATCGGTTAATTGCAGTCCGGCGCCGTGTTTTTTAAACAGTGGTGTCGGCTTTTTATGTGGTTAATATTTTACAAGGGGAGGGGTGTTGTTAAGTCGCTTGACGGTTAGCCGGAGTTTAAAGGGAGTCATCAGCATCCATACCGACATCAGTACCTGAATGGGTGAACGTCTGTTTGCCCCAGGCTGGAGCAGGTGTCGGCAAAGCATCAGGTTGGGTATTTGCCTGGAACAAGTAATCATTGTCTAGATTATGGATGGAGGGATTAACAAATGACGGCTTTTCAATACCAGGTCCTGGCTGGACCGGAAGGATACCTGCCCCCGGCTGCGGCAATGATGGGGGTTGAGCTTCCCGACAAAGGGGAGGCGTTAATCGAAGGCCAAGTGGTTTCCGACGAAGAGGCCTTGCACAAAATTGCTGAAAAACTGCTGGGAGCTGAAAACCCTTTCTTTTTCCCCGGACCGCTGCTGCTGTGGGCCTGGCGGGATGGTGTGGAGGAAAAAGCCAGGGCAATTAAAGATTTGGCGGAAACGGCAGGGGCTAAGATTATTCCCATGCCGGATTATCGTCCTAAATACCCGATGATTAATCCTGACGTGGAAATCAACCCAAACCACCCGAATCTGACTATTTGGCACAATAACATCGATGCCTGTGTCTTTGTGGGAGTACATTGCCACTATGCGAATATGGCCTTAAAAATTATCCGCGGCGGAACTGATTGTTACACCATCGCGCTGTGCGCCGAAGCAGGCCACGAGGATGCCATGATTTCTCTCCGTGACGCGGGCCTGGAAAAAATTAAGCGGCTGACAACTATCGTCGGCGATAAAAAGCGTCAGTTAGCCGGAAGGGAAGCAATATGCAGCAGGTAGTGTCTCCTGAACATCTCCTTTTCGAGGCCAGGCGAGAACAGATGTTTATCACGGGGAGCGAGGCCGTACGGGAAGCAATTAAGCGTGCCAATGTGGACATGGCAATTTCCTACCCGATTACGCCGCAGTCGGAGAGCATGCATCTGGTGGGAGATATATACAAGGAAGGGTACCTAAGGGAATATTTCCGTGGTGAAAACGAGTTTGCCGTTATGTCCGCGATAGCCGGTGCTGCTATGGGAGGCGTTCGCGTCTTTACTGCTACCGGTGGTCCCGGCACCTTGCGTGCTTTTGAGATGTTCTCGACCTGGGCAGGCGCACGGCTGCCGATTGTCTGCGCTTTTATGACCAGAGGGGTCAATTCTCCGCTCAGTATTCAGCCTGACACGATAGAAATGGCATTTATGCTGGATACCGGGATGATTATTCTGCACGCTGAAAACTCCCAGGACCTGCACGACATGCTGCTGAAAGCCTATTGTGTTGCCGAGAAAACGGATGTACATATTCCGGTCGGTGTCTTTGCTGACGGCTTTTTTGTGACTCATACCAGGGAAAAGGTGGAGGTGCCCCCGGCAGACCTGAAACTTCCTCCTTATAACCCGTACAGTGCACCTGTGCCGGCTATGGATATGGAAAACGTGCCTTTTCGGCAAATGCGCGATCCGTTTGTGATGAAGAGCAACTATATCAGTTATGCCGCTCACGCCTCCTGGCAGCAGGAAATACTTGCGGCGGCCGAGCGGTCCCGCAAGTATCTGGCGAAATACTTGGGCGGTCTGGTCGATGTTGAGTATGCCGACGCCGAGGTGCTGGTTGTAGCCTCAGGCACGGCGGTGTCAGTCAGCCGTGAAGCAATTAAGCTGTGCGCCAGGGAAGGGTTGCGGGCGGGACTGGTAAAAGTTAAAAGCCTCCGTCCTTTCCCGGCCGAAGAAATCAAGCTGGTGACAAGAGGGGCCAAAGCTGTGATTGTTCCGGAGTTTAACCGCGTGGGCTGGCTTTGCCGGGAGATAAAAGCAGTCGTCGAAGATAACACGAAAGTAGTGGGCGGACCGCGCGTTTTCGGCGGGATGACCATGCCGGCCGGGCTGATTATTTCTGAAATCAGGAGGTGCTTTGCATGAAGCCGGGCTTGTTTAAAATTTCGCCTGGTTTTGAGGAAGTGATGCCGGCAGAATACCGCGAATTAGTTGAACACGGACCTTACGGCGCGGGAATGGGTGTTGCCGACCTTGGCGCCTTTAAGGAGCTGCTGGAAGAGCACCCGCTGTGTGCCGGCTGCGGCCTGGCCCTTAGCCTGCGTTTGTTTCTTGCTTCTTTGCCGGCACCGCAGGATACGGTGATCGTCGGCTCCACCGGTTGCAGCTCCCTGGCCTTCCCTCAGGTGGCCCTGCAGAACATTCACTCGCTGTTCGGCAATCAAAACGCACTGGCCTCCGGCCTGAAGCGGGCGTTAAGCTTGCGCTTCCCGGACAAAGTGAAGGACGTGGTAGTAATTGCCGGAGACGGTGCCACCGCTGATATCGGCCTGGACATGGTGATGCATTCCTGGTTCAGACAAGAAAACATTACTACGGTGATGCTCGATAATGAAGCTTACGCCAACACCGGCGGGCAGGAGAGCGGGATGTCGCCGCAGGGAACCGTTTTATACATGGCCCCCAAAGGTAAAAAATTCCCTAAAATTCCTTTGCCAGAGATTGCCCGGGAAGCCGGATGTGCCTATGTTGGCGCCTGTTCTCCGGCTCAGGGCAAGCGCCTCGAACGAATGCTGCGCAGGGCAATCCTCGTAGCAAGGGAAATCGGTCCGACTTATGTGCAGATCTTTGCTCCGTGCCCGACAAATTACAAATTTAAGCCTAATGAAACGTTGACAAGGCTTAAATTACTGGAAAAAGAAGGAGTCTTTCAGCCCAAGGAATATATCACCCGGGAAGCGCAGGACCTGCTTAACAAGCTGGAAGGAGGAGGCAAGCCGTGAGTGAAAAGAAAATCAATATCCGCATGTCAGGCCTGGGAGGGCAAGGTGTAGTAACAGCTGCTCATATTTTAGGCGCCGCTGCTACCAGAGACGGACTGATCAGTACTGTAAACCCATTTTTTGGTGCAGAAAAGCGCCTGGCCCCTGCGGAAAGCTATGTACGTATCTCCGACAGGCCGATTTATGAGCGCGGAGAAATTCTAAATCCAAATATTATTATGATTTTTCACCCGCATGTTATTACTATGGGGAAGTGTTATACAATGCCGTTCTTTGACGGTCTGCAGCAAGCAGGAATTTTACTGGTTAATGCAGAACAATCATTAAGCCTGGGCGGCAAAGACCTGGTGAAGCTGGCTGCCTTACAGGCCAGAATATATTATCTGCCGGCTACACAGGTTGCACTGGAAAGCGGTGGGACGGAACTGGCAACTAATATGGCCATGCTGGGAGGTTTACTTGGTATCACAGAGCTTGTTTCCCGGGAGGCGTTGCGTGAATCTTTGGCTGAACGGTTCGGAGGCGGCAAGTTCGTGGCCTCCGGGACAACGGCTGCTTTGGATGATGTTTTAAAAAGCAAGTTTGCCCAGTTCGATCAACTGCTGGAGAAAAATATGGAAGTTGTAGAAAGCGGCCGCAGGTCTGTCTGGGAATTCCGGATTCCCGGCGCGGTCAGCGCTTAGCGGAGGCATGGAACAATGTACGTATCGGTAAGGCTGGCTGAAGAAAAATGCAACGGTTGCCGGATGTGTGTCTTTACTTGTCCTGATCCCAATGTTTTTAACTTTTACAAGGATAAAAAAAAGATTTCAGTTAATGCCTCGCGTTGCAAGGGCTGCGGTCTTTGCGTGGTTGCCTGCCCCAAGGAAGCATTGAGCGTTTCAGCCGGCTGATTACAAAAACCTGCCGGCGAAGAAAGAAGGATGCTGCTTGTCTCCAGACAGTGTGTTTTTCAGAGGACGGCAGGCTGTTCTGCTGACAAAGCACGGCAAAGAAAAGGTTATTAAACCGCTTTTCGAACAAGCGACAGGCTGCCGGGTCATTGTGGACCAAAACTTTGACACCGACCTGTTTGGCACGTTTACCAGAGAAAAAAGCCGGCCGGGCACACAGCTGGAGACTGCCCGGCTTAAGGCAAGAAAAGGCCTGGAGCTGCACGGCGTTGAATTGGCCCTGGCCAGCGAGGGAAGCTTCGGTCCACATCCTGTGGCTCCTTTTGTGCCGCTGAATATAGAAATTGTGCTGCTGCTTGATGTGCGGGAGGGGCTGGAGATTTGCGGAGAATATGCTGGAAGCGAAACGAACTATGCGCAACAACTGGTGTCTGGCTGGGAGGAAACCGAACGGTTTGCAAAAATTGCCGGTTTTCCCAGTCATTTTCTCGTTATACGTCCCGATCACGAGTCGCACGAAGCAGTCGTTAAAAACCTCAATGCCTGGGAAAGCTTGCGTGAAGCATTTGAGAAATGTCTGGCCGTTTCCGCCTGCGGCAAGGTCTTCCTGGAGACGGATATGCGGGCTCATGCCAATCCTACCAGGATGAAAAACATCAAAAAAGCCGCCGAAGACCTGGTGAGGTTAATAACTCAACAGTGCCCGGCCTGTGGTACTCCAGGCTTTGCAGTGGTGGAAACAAGGCGAGGCTTGCCATGTGAATGCTGCGGCTTGCCTACGAGGGAGGTGGCAGCAAGCGTTTTTCGCTGCCAGTTCTGCAACTTTAGCAGGGAAGAGCGGGCATCGCCGGATAAAATTGCGCCAGCCGGATGTTGCAACAATTGCAACCCGTAACCGAGAAGAGGGGAAAATATGGTTGTAGAACAGAAAGCGGTTTCCGTAGATGAGCTTTTGTTTGCATCTCCCAGGAAACAAGTATTTATTACCGGCAGTGAAGCAGTGGCGGAAGCAGTTAAGCGTGCCAACGTTGAAATGGCTATCGCCTACCCTATCACACCGCAAAGTGAAAGTATGCACCTGGTGGGCGATCTGTTTGCCAAGGGATACTTAAGAGATTATTACCGCGGTGAAAATGAATTTGCTGTAATGGCGGCCGTCCACGGCGCCTCGTTGGGCGGCGGGCGGGTTTTTACAGCTACCAGTGGACCGGGCACCTTGCGGGCCATGGAAATGTTTCCAGTCTGGGCGGGCTCCCGACAGCCGATTGTTTGTGCTTTTATGTGCCGGGGGGTTTCACTGCCTCCTTCAATCCAACCAGAAAATATTGAGATGGGTATGTTGCTTGATACCGGAATGATCATGCTGCACGCCGAAAACGCCCAGGATTTTTTTGATATGATTTTAAAAGGCTACGCCGTCGCAGAACAACCGGAAGTACACCTGCCGTTAGGAGTTTTTGTCGACGGCTTTTTTGTGACTCACACCAGAGACCTCGTCATGCTGCCCCCTGAAGACCTTAAACTGGCCCCGTATGACCCGACTTGTTCGCCGGTACCGGCCTTTGACATGGAAACCCCGCCTATACGTATTGTTCGGGACCCTTTGCTTAACAAAAGTAATTTCATCAGTTACGCAGCCAACGCCAGCTGGCATCAGGAAGTCCTGGCTGCGGCAGAGCGGGCGCGCAAACACCTGAACCGCTATCTGGGAGGACTGCTGGAAGTTGAATACCCGGACGCCAGTTTGTTTATCATCGCTTCCGGAACTGCCGTCTCTCAAGGCAGGGAAGCGTTAAAAGCCTTGCGCGCCGAGGGCTTTGAGGTGGGTTTGATTAAAATCAAATCCATCCGGCCGTTCCCAACCGCCGAACTGATCGCCGCCACGGAAAAAGCGGAATTGCTGGTTGTGCCGGAGTTTAACGCCGGCGGGTGGCTAGCCAGGGAAATTAAGGCTGCAATTGACAACAACAGCAGAGTATGCGCCAGCCCGCGGGTTTTTGGCGGGATGACGATGCCCGTTGAGTTGATCGTCAGCGAGGTAAAAAAAGCTATGTTGGCCAAAGGGTTGTTGAAAAGCGTATGAGGGAAGTGGTTTAATTGTCGACCAGGATTATTACGCCTGTTGCGGAATTTGCTGATCTGTTACCTCAGGACTATCGAGAATTGGTTGCCAACGGCCCTTTTTTTGCGCGCAGGGGCCTGAAGGATTTAGGTACGTTTAAGGAGATTATTGAGGAACATCCGCACTGTGCCGGTTGCGGCGTGGCCTTGGGCGTCCGCCTGGTAGCTGCTTCCCTGCCCGCTCCCGCAGATACCATTATCATCGGCACACCCGGCTGTTCTTTTTTTGGTTTGGCACAGACAGCGGTGAACTACTCCAACACGGCGTTTGGCAACCAAAACGCAGTAGCCAGCGGCCTGAAGAGAATGCTCAGCCTGCGCTACCCTGACCGCCATAAAGATGTAGTGGTGCTGGTTGGTGATGGAGGCATCGCCGATATTGGCCTTGACATGACCCTGCATTCCTGGTTTCGCCGGGAAAAGATTGTAACAATCATGGTTGATAATGAAGTTTACGGCAATACCGGCGGACAGGAAAGCGGCATGACAAAAGAGGGCCAGGTGTTAAACATGGCCCCTGGCGGCAAAAAATTCCCCAAGATACCGGTTTTCGAAATTGCCAAAGTTTCGGGATGCGCTTACGCGGCTAAAGTAACGGTGGCCAGCCCGCGGATGATTGAAAAGGCGGTGAACAGGGCAGTCTTAGTTGCCCGCCAGGTTGGCCCCACCTATCTGCAGATCTATACCCCCTGCCCCACGAATCTCAAGTTCTCGCCGGATCAGACGGTGCGCGTGGCTGCCGAGGCAGAAAAGGGTTATTATGCGGTGGAGGAGTTTATCACCGACGAAGCAGCCAGGTGCCTGCAGCAGCTGACAACTGAAAGCTGAAAACCGCTCTGCTATGCCGGCGGCACTTCATCCGCAGGAATTTGGCGCAGCGCAGACGGGTCAGTCACATCTTTGTGCACATACAGCCCGCACCAGCACTGTTTCATGTGGTCAAAGTGCCTGCGGTGATAAGGGATGCACGGGCAGACAATTTTCATGTCTGCTTCTCTGCAGCCGGTAACTGCCTGGCAGGGACAGTACGGACTGCCAAGCTTGCGTTCCAGCAAAACAAGCTGCTCGAGAAGAAAATCAGCCATCCCCGCGTCGGGCGTAAACTTATATCCCAGTTTATCGACCACGCCGGCAAACCAAGAGCGGAGAACCTCTTTGCGCTTAGCTGTTTCCACGCGCAGCTTCTTCCAGTAACTTTCGGAAACGCTCCTCGCTAAAACCCACTGTGTGTTGACCCCCGACCTTGAATACCGGAAACTGTGTTGTGCCGGTCAACTCCTTGACTTCCTGGACCAAACGTTTCTTTTCTTCCCCTTCCGCCAGGTCGACATCAATATAGTCGTATTCCACCTGGTGTTCATTAAGCCATTTTTTTGTGCGCTGACAATGGTAACAGGTGCTTAAAGCATACAAAAAAGCTTTCACGTAAGTTCTCCTCCTGTTCTTAGCAGTATTTTCCCGTTCTCCTCCCTGACCGGAAAGACGGGGATTTTTATTTCCGGGGCAATGGTGAACTCCCCGGTGCGGAGGTCAAATTGCCAGTCGTGGCAGGGGCATTGCAGCAAAAAACCGTCCAGCCGGCCGCGGTGCAACGGGCAACCCAGGTGAGGACATTCATTGTGCAGCGCAAATATCTGCCCGCCTACCCTGGCCAACACAATGCTTTGCCCATTGATCCTTACCGTCGCGGCTTTGCCTTCAGTCAGCTGTTCTGACCGCAATACATATCCCCATCCGACCATGTTTGCCTCCTGTGTACGCTTCGTTCCTTTGTCTATATTAGACAATCGGACGATAAATCCTTCTGTTAAGAGTGGTCCGTTACGTTCATCGCGGCGCCGCAGCTCAGAACCGTCCCTCTTGGGCTGAACTGCGGCAAACTGTCCTAGACGCCTCGCAGGAGAAAGATAGTTAAGAGGACAATTCTTCCGCATGCGCCGGGACCTGCGGATTTTTATTTGCTGGGAAAAATTGACGAAAGGCACTTTTTAAGGTATAATAAGACCTAAATAAGAATATTACTATTTATAACTTTGAACCGGAGGTGTATAATGAAAAAGGGCTTGTTTTTGCTTGCTTTGTGTCTGGCCCCAATAGTGTTGTCCGGTTGCGCCCGCCGTCCTGACGCGCCGCCCGCCGGGCCGGCAGCATCGGTGGCGCCTGCAGCTCCAAGGATTAAAGTTTACACTACTTTCTATCCGCTTTACGATTTTGCCGGGAAAATCGGCGGTGAGCGCATAGAGGCAGCCAAGCTGTTACCGCCTGGTGTCAGCCCGCATGACTGGGAGCCGGACCCGGGAACGCTGTCCGGACTGCAGGCAGCTGACGTTCTGCTGTACAACGGCTTGGGGCTTGAGCCATGGCTTGACAATGTTGTGGAATCCCTTGGCACAACAAAACTGGTCAGTGTCAATACAACGGAGGGAATTGAGCCGCGATGGGGCTATGTGGATCCCTGCGCCAAGGTCGACAAAGAGCCATGCAAACCCTCGTGTGAACCGAAAGAGGAGCAAAAAACGGAACAACAGGCCGCCGGGAAACTGCCTGACCCGCACGTTTGGCTTGACCCGCTGCTGGCCCTGAAGCAGGCGGAAAGGGTGTTGGAGGCGCTGGTAGCGGCTGACGCGGTCAACGAGCAGTACTTTCGTGATAACTTTGCAGCACTCAAAGGACAATTCGAGCAGCTTGATGCCGAGTACCGGGAGGCGCTGCAGGGAAAAGCGCGCAACAAGTTTATTGTTACCCATCTTTCCTTCGCTTATCTGGCCGAGCGCTACGGCCTAGAGCAGGTAGGTATTGCCGGTCTTTCGCCGCAGGCTGAGCCGACGGCGCGTGAATTGACAGTGTTGGTCAGGCTTATTCGCGAATACGGTATCCGCTATATCTTCCAGGAACCGCTCGTCACCCCGCGCCTGGCGCAGGTGCTGGCGGCGGAGACAGGGGCAGGCATCCTGACGCTTAATCCGCTGGAAGGACTTTTACCGGAAGAAATCGAGGCCGGCAAAGATTATTTCTCCGTAATGCGTGAAAATCTGACCCAATTGCAAAGAGCTCTTAAATAGAGGGGAACAAAGATGAGACTGCCTGTCCTGGAGCTGGACAAAATAACTTTTTATTACGGTGACAGGATGGTCCTGGACCAGGTCAGCCTGACTGTTTTTTCCGGAGATTTTCTGGGCATTGTCGGCCCCAACGGCTCAGGTAAAAGTACGCTTTTGAAAATCATTGCCGGATTGCTTAAGCCTGCGGAGGGATCTATGCGTTTTTTCGGCGCGAGGCGGGAGAACTCACGCCGGGAGACACGCATCGGCTATGTGGCTCAAAACGTGACTTCGTTCAATCAGGGCTTTCCCGCCACAGTCGGGGAGACCGTTTTAGCCGGCCTGACGGCTTCTCTTGGGCTGCTGCGCCGGCCCGGCCGGCGGGAAAAGCGGCTGGTTGATGAGACTTTGGCTAGTGTTGGCTTGGCGGATTTGCAGAAGCGACTTATCGGGGAGCTGTCCGGCGGGCAGCAGCAGCGTGTTTTTATTGCCCGTGCCCTGGTGGCTGCGCCCGCTCTGCTGTTGCTTGATGAACCGACTGTGGGGGTTGACGTTGACGCCAAGGAAAGATTTTACGAACTACTGACCGCTTTGCGCCAGGAGCGTGGACTGACATTGCTGATGGTCAGCCATGATGTCGGGGTGGTGGCGGAGCAGGTGCAAAGCATCGCCTGTTTAAACAAAAAACTGTTTTTCCACGGCTCGCCGGCGCAGTTCTGGACGGAAGACGCACTCTGCCAGGCGTACGGCTCCGCTATCCGCCTTCTGCACCACGGGGACCACTGAAAGGGTGACCGGATTGTTCGACTTCTGGGAGTATGCCTTTATGCAAAGAGCTTATCTGGCCGGATTGGTAGTTGCAGTTCTCTGCCCGACGATCGGGATTTACCTGGTGCTGCGCAGGCTGTCTATGATCGGTGAAATGTTTGCCCATGTTTCACTGGCTGGAGTGGCGCTCGGCATTTTTACCGGTGTTTATCCCCTGGCCACAGCTCTGGGGGTTTCAATTGGCGCTGCCGCGGCCTTGGAAATACTGCGGCGCACCTACCGAATCTTTACCGAACTGGCCATTGCCATTATTATCTCCGCCGGTCTTAGCCTCGCCGTGGTGCTGATCGGTCTGAGCAGGGCATTTAATGTTGACCTGTACTCTTATCTGTTTGGCAGTGTTATCGCCATCGGTACGCAGGATCTGTGGCTGGTGGCGGCGGTTGGTTTGCTGGTAGTCAGCTTTGCCTTGCTCTTCCAAAAAGAATTGTTTTATATTGCTTTTGACGAGGAAGCGGCCCGCACGTCAGGAGTCGCCGTTGACCTGGTAAATACGTTGTTCGTAGCAGCCACCGCTTTAACCATCTCCGTGTCTATGCGCGTCGTCGGGATTTTGCTCGTCTCGTCACTGATCACAGTCCCGGTGGCGGCCGCTCTGCAGGTGGGCAGGAGTTTCCGTGCAACTGCTTTCCTGGCCTATGTATTTGCGGTGTTTTCTGTCTTATGCGGGTTGTTTGTCTCTTACCATGCCAACCTGGCCCCGGGCGGCAGCATTGTGCTCACTGCAGTAGTATTATTCGTGCTGGCTGCCGCCTGCAGAAAGATTTTTGCCGGAGGAGGAAGACTGCTTGCTAAAAACCAGCTATCTCGACACCCTGAAGAAGAAAGGTTACAAGCTAACGCCCCAGCGGCGGAAGATTATTGAGGTTTTGCGCCGGGCCGGCAGCCGCCTGGCCGTTCGGGAAATACACCGGCGAATGCGCGGGGAGCTGCCTGCTGTCAGCATGGACACCGTGTACCGTAACTTGCACCTGTTGTGTGATGTCGGGCTGGTTCACCAGATTTCGCTGTCCTCCGGCTCTGTTTATGAGCTGGCTGCTGACCTGTGCCATCATCACCACCTGATTTGTGTTGATTGCGAGAAGGTCGTCTGTATTGAGTATTGCCCCGACCTGCAGGGGTACAATGAACAAGCCGTCAGGCAGGGCTTTGACCTGGTTGGTCACACTTTTGCCTTGCAGGGACGATGCCCCGCTTGCCAGCAGTCAATAACAGAACCCTCACCCGCCCTCTCCCGGGAGGAGCGGCGAATTGAGAATTAACCTCTTCACTGGGCAGGCATTCCCTGCTCAGCTTCTTTCTAATACTTGCCGGTAGATGCCGGCAATTTTTTTTGTCAGCAGGCGGTTGTCAAACTCTTTTTCCGCCAGTTCCCGTCCAAATCTTTGCAGGGAACGCAAGGCTGCCCGATTTTGGATAAGCAACCCCAAATCAAAAAACATAGTCTTATAGCAGGCATCTGTCCCGGCCAAACCGCTCAGATCCAGGTATTTTTGCCGTACTTTTTCCGGCGTAATAAGGCCCTGGTATGTCCGCCCCAGGACCAGAACTGCGTTGCCGGCCGCCAACCCTTCGATAGCAGCCCGGCCGGTGCCGGCCAGGATATCCGTCCGGGCCAGCAAAGCGGCAATTTCATTGCTCCAGCCAAGATAGCGGGCTCTGTTGCCTGGAGGTTTTTTGTTGCCGGCCACATAAAACTCCACGTCTTCAAACAGCTCAACGGCCTTACAGAACTGCATGAAGCCTTTTGTTTTCGTGCCGTCAACTCGGGCCACCAAGGCTATTTTAATCGGCTCATGCTTATCACCCGGCCTGAATTCCTCCAGGTCCGCGCCGTTGGGTACTACCTGGGTTTTACCGGCAAACTCCCGCAGACTGTTGGCTACTCTCTGTGAAATACAAATAACAGCACTTGCTTTCTGTAAATAGGGACGGTGCTCCTGCTGGTTCAGCCCAAGGCCGTGACAGGTGACAACGAAAGGGATATTGAGTTTTTGGGCCAACTCGGCCGCTGTAGGGAAAGTAAGTGAAGAATGGGCATGAATGAGTTGCCAGTGGCCGTCCTTAACTTGAAGGTACACAGCTTCCCGGTCATTTGGCCTGATAATGACGGCACCCAGCCGGGCGATGCATTGCCGGTATGTCTCCAGTGCCTGGTAAGAGGGGTAGCTTTCCATAATCAGCCCGGCCGAGAGGCCCTGCTGCTGCTGTTCGCCAACGAGGGCAAAGACATGGGTGGTTTGACCGGAGTGGGAAAAACGGTTAATATGCAGTACGCGCAATTTATTGTTCACCTCTTTCCCCTTAATTTATGGGTGTTGTCAGCCGAAGGTGAAAGAAAAAAGCCGCCTGGAGTGGCGGCTCGCCGATTTTGCGCGTATCTGGCGAAAGAAATATTGCTTAGCGCATAAACCCGATAAACATCTGGGTGACAAACAGCTGGCGGCCCGCACGGACCACGCCGATTCCCGTTCGGCTGAAGCGATGATTTAACAAAGTGTTGCGGTGTTGCCTGCTGTTCATAAAGAGAAGCACGGCGTTAGCAGGTGTAGTGGTGCGGGCGATATTCTCTCCGGCATAGTTATAGCGTATGCCGGCATTGCGCATCATTGCAAACGGTGATCCGTAAATAGGCGAGTGGTGTCCCACATAGTTGTTGTCTACCATGTCCTGACTTTTTCTCCGGGCCAGTTGCACCAGCGCCGGATCAAGGACCAGTGGAGCCAGCCCCCGGCTTGTCCGCTCATGGTTAATAGCAGCAAAAATATGCTGTTCCGCGGCGGTTAATCCGGCATCGATAGGGGGTTGTTCAGCGGGAGCGGGTGCGGGCTGCTGCTGAAAGCGGGCAAACCAGGCTGGTTCGGGCCAGCGGGGGACGGAGGCTGATGCTGCTCCATGGAGAGCAAAGACGAAAAGAGGGACAATAAGCAACAATCGCGCAGAAATCTTCACAAGCTATTCCTCCCTTGAAAACTTTTGGCTTCAATAGCTTATCAGGAGCTGGCGGGACAGTCAAATGCTGACAGCAGAGGTTTACTGTATCTGCAACAGATAGCTTGTCCTGAAGCAACTGAAAGTTGGTCTGCCTGCTAAATATGGTTAATTTTTGGTGTCTGGTTTTTTATGGAGCAATCCGGCAAATTTTTCCCAAACACTTTTCCTGCTTTCCAGTTCACTTTCCAGTTCCTTAACTTTCTCTCGCAGCATGGAAGCAACTATCTGCGTCTCACCCAGTTTGCTGCGCAGTGAAAACACCTCCGCCTGCAATTTCCTTTTCTCCGTTTCTGTTTGTGTTAGCTTGTTCTGCAGCTGTTCATACTGCGTTTTAAGGAGAGTCAGCTCTCCTGCCTCTGATTTCGATCTTTCCCCCAGTTTTTGAACTGTTCCTTCCAATAGCCGTATTTGTTCCTGCCATTTCTGGCGCTGCTTGGTATGACTTTCCTGTGCGCGCTCCAGCAGTTGACGCAGCTGCAACAGGGAGGCCTCTTTTTGTTGCAGACGGGATTCAAGCACCTTTCTCCCCTCCATCAGCTGCCTGGCATGGAGCAGAAGAAGGCTGCCCTGCTCGTCGGCAGCAGACTCTCTTGCCGGATTGACGTCGTCCGCTGTTTCCAAAGGAAAGCACCAGCTTTCAGGGGGCAAAGCGGCGGCCAGATTTAGCGTGTTGACTCCGAGTCCTCCGATACGCAAAGGATGCCAGGCGCTGATATCCTTCCCCGCAGACTGCAATTGTCCGTCTGGTGTGCTACAGACTTGCAGGCGGCCCGACTCATCGGCAACCCACAGGTGTACAGCCTGGTCTTGTTCAAAGAAACTTAAATATTTCGGGGTGAAATCAACAGGCAGTAATTTGAGCGGCAGCCAGCCGCCGCCCGGCCAGCCGCCCGCTTTCTTCCGGCAATAACCTATAAAATCAGCTTCAGTGTCATGCCAGGCAACGTGAACTGTTTGGCTCGCATCAAGCCAGATAACACTAAGAGCTCCGCTCCGGATGGCCCGGGCCAGGGGCAGCGGGCTGCCGGCTTTTTGCGCCTGGCCGCTATACTGATACAGCAGAGCCTGATTTACCTGATCGTACAACAGCAGATGGCTTCCGCCGTGCCGGTCCATCACCAGGCCGGTGGGAAACGTTGCCTCAGACACGGTGGAGACGACGTTAACTACCCAGCCGCTGGAGGCGCAGCTGTTACCATGTAGCAGCCTGCCGGTTTGACCACCATAGAAAGAGCTGTTGCCGCCGGCGGAAAAAGCCAGGAAAAAGGGTAATTCTGAATTCGTAACGTTAAAAGCTGCTTTATGAATGCTTTCCCCGTTAGTCAGCAAATAACCCAGTTGGTTATTAGTATCTGCGGCGATTATGTGGAGCAGGCCTTCCCGGTCAGGTGCGGCCTGGAAGCGGCGGCAACCGGCGGCGATAACTTTTTCCTGCTCCCAGACTTCACGTTGGCGGCGGTGGGTAAAAATAAGTTCGTCTTGTCCTGTCAGATGCAAAAAAAAGTCCCGGGTTCCTGAGCGATAAAAATAGGGTAATAGAAAATAGCCATGCACTAAAATCCCTCCCTTCGCTATTAATATATATAGCACCTCCACTTTCCGCATACCTGAAAAAGTCAGTCAATATTTTCACCACACTCGCCGCAAAGACATATATTATTGTTGAAAGTCAACGCAGCACTCCCGGCAGCAGGGACTGCAGCAAAAAGTACATATTTTGCAGAAAGGAGGCCTGAAATATGATGAAAACCAGTGGTGCCAAAAAGAGCGAATTGAATGCCAGGCAGGTGGCGGATGTACATCCCGGTGTCTGTGACCCGGTTTATGGTTGTCCTCCCCCTGTAGAAGTGGTCTGTATTGTAACGGAAAAGGTCTATGATGAATGTAAAAACATTCAGGTTAACGAAGATGAATTCATTTACGAAGCGCACCCGGAATGTCCTGTTCAAGATGTGGTCTGCCTCAGCGCGGAATTGTTGGCTGAGCCTTGCTGCGAAGTGCCAACCCCGGGACGCATCCGGGTGACTTTTACCTACAGAGTTAAAATCAGACTTTTCTTTGATGACTATCCTCCGGTTGATCTGGAAAAAGATGTAACTGTAATTAAGCTCTTCAATGTTCCTAGAGCCGGTGAAGAAGGATTGCATGTCCAGTGTTATGTCCCCTTTATTGAATGTCTGGATGCCTTTGTCAGGGCAGAAGAACTGGTCTACGACCACCTGAAGACCACCATTATCGCCTGCGTCGGCAAGTATATCCTGATTAAACTGAAAGCTAGGGTTCAGCTGCTGATTCCGGCTTACGGCTTCTGTCCCGAACCGCCGGACTGCGACGAAGTGGTTGGTCTTTGCCCCGACTTCCGCCCCGAATGGCCGCCCTTCCCTCCGCAGACTAGATAGACTAAAGAGACCGGCGCTAAAGCGTCGGTCTCTTGCTGCAAATGACAAGCGCATGACATCAGTAATATTATTGCAAACAAAGTAACTATACGAGGAGTGACAATTTTGCGGATCGGAATACTTTCCCAGGCCAGAATTAATCTGGACTTACAACGGTTTACCAGGGCGGCGGTTCAGAAAGGCGTGCATCTCAGCGTATTACATCCGCGCCAGTTGATTCTAAAAATCAGGCGGGAGAAGCTTTATTTGCTAGACACTTATATGCGGCCTGTCCAGGTGGACGCCATGATTAATTGGGCGCCCTGCCCAGAGTTTCTGGAGATTGAACAGGCCTGCCGGATTCTCAGGATTCCCTTTGTTAACAGCACAGAGGCGGTTCGACGTGCCAGAAACAAAATGCTGACCAGCCTCATACTGTGCGAACATGATCTGCCGCAGCCAGAGACTGCCTTTGTAAACGAGGCACATCCAGCCTTGCCGCTTCTGTTGCCAGTTCCGCTCGTTTTTAAACCTAAAAGCGGAACAACCGGACAAGGCGCAAAAAAGATTGAGACAGCACACGAATACCGAACGCTGCTGATGCACCGCCAGGTGAGGCAAGACCTTTATCTGCAAAGCTATGTCCCCAATGGCGGCTGGGACCTGCGGGTTGTTGTTATCGGCCGCAGCGTGCTTGGCGCTATCAAGAAAACCGCCCGTCAAGGCGAATGGCGGACACACGTAGCTTACGGAGGAAAAGTGGAACCATGCCAGCTGGAAAGCGAACTGGAACAACTAGCGTTAAGGGTTGCGGAAGTGCTTGGCCTTTCTATCACCGGCCTGGATATTATGATCGATAAGACTAATGAATCATACCAGATTCTTGAGGCTAATGCTGTTCCCGGCCTGAAAATATTTGAGGAAGCAACTGGGATAAGCGTTGCACAGGCCATCCTTGACCACATGATAAGCCTGGTGAAAAAGAATGCCTAAATCCCCGCCGTATGCTGTTGCTAGCAAAATGGATAAAACTGTTGCGTTGCTGACGGATTGGCAGATAAGAAAGTCTATCCCTGAAACCAGGCCCTTTTCTCCTCCGAACCTGTCAATAATGCTTTCTCTCTACCCGGAAGTTTACGTTAAGCCGGATGAGGGAGGCGGAGGGGCAAGGGTTGTCTCCGTCAGCAAGAGGGACGGTCAATTCGCTGTTCATTACCGCACCAGAAAAACTGCCTTTCAGACGCAGGAACAAGTGACAGGCTTCCTGCAAAGGCTGGCTCGCGGGGATCTGTTCCTGCTGCAGAGGGGGATAGCGGTTCTGCAGATAGACGGGATGCCTTTCGACGTCAGGGTCTGTGTGCAAAAACCCGGTCATGAGTGGCTTGTTACGGGTCTTATCGCCAAAGTTGCTGCTCCGGGCAGAATTGTAACCAACCGCTGCAGTGGAGGGAAACCGCTGGCTTTGGAAGATGCCTTGCACAAGGCAGGCGTAAGCGGCGAAGATGCAGCTGGTGTCAGGCAGAGGATGGCAGTTCTGGGCAGACGTGTTGCGCTGGTCCTGGAAATAAAATACCCGGCCCTGCGGGAACTTGGCCTGGATGTTGGCCTGGACCGGAAGGTCCATCCCTGGATTTTTGAAGTTAACACTCAGCCACGCTATAAGAACTTCCTGCAATTGCCTGACAAGGAAATTTACCGGCAAATCGACGAGTACCACCGTAAGATAATTTCCCCGATAAATCTTGATTAAATAGCATGTCGCCGATAGACGGAAACGGTCGCCTCTGCCATGGAATGTACGCCGAAAAATCTGACTGCTGTGCTCCGTGCCTCCAAACGCAGCCGGGAGAGAAGTTCACGGTTTTGGTAAAGATGCAGAATGTCAAAGGCGATTGCTTTGTGGTCAGGTAACTGAAAGCCGTGTTTGACCGAGGCGCTGAGGGGAGTATGCTTTCCGTCTGCAAACCAGTCAGGAGAAACCCGCCCCCCATACCCTTCCCCAAGCAAGAAACCGGCGCAACCGCAGGCCATCGCTTCCCTGAGCGCCCTGCCCCGGCCGAAGACAAGCTGAGTTTGCTGCAGGTACGGGCGAGGGTCATCTGCCCAGCCGTATTTTTTTAAAATATGCGTCTCGGCTTTTGTCGCGTATCCAAGCAAACCGGCTTCCACTGCCAGCCCCCGGCTGATAAGCTCCCCTACTGCTCTGTCCAAAAAGTTTACTCCATAAGACGCAGGAACGTTGGCCCGGCCAAACCAGATCAGCCGCAGCGGACTGTCAACCGTGGCATCCGGCTTAGCTGGACAAAAGCGTTCCAGGTCAATGCCGTTAAAAATAACATTTAATTTATGCCTGTGCTCACCACTAACGAACCGTGCCGCCTCCGGGCCGACTGCAATAATCGCCGCAGCATTACTCAGAGCCTCGTTGTAAAGCCTTGACCAGTTCAGCTCACCGTGCAGAGTGACCACCAAGGGAATTGAGAGGCTGCGCGCAACGGCAAGAGAGGTGGGAAATGTCAGCGGAGAATGGGCGTGCAGCAACTGCACGCCCAGCGAGTGGCACAATTCCAGCAAATCGCAAGTATGCGTATAAAAAAATACCGGCACTTCCGGCGAAAATTTCGCCGACAGAAAGGACATCTCCTGCTCTGTCAGGCGGACAGACCTCAGAACTTTTTCTCTCTTAATGACCGCCACGCTGACCTGAACACCGAAGGAACGGAGGTGGTTGGCAAGGTCACAGACGTGAGTGAGTACCCCGCTTCGAGCCATAATGGTCGTAATTAAGATGCGCATTATAATCTGCCTCCATGTGTTCTGCCCGAATTATCAATAAAAATGCACATAATAAGGCTTGCCACGTACAACACACAACATCCTATGTCTCGCGAGCGCACAATGGAACTAAATAAGGAGCTGTCTCACTAAGATGGGGTCAAATCTGCTTTTGCTGATGCGCTCCTTTTTGGAGCGGGCAAATTTACGTATACATGTCAAAAGTGCGTGAAGAAGCAGATTGCAGTTCCCTTTGCCTGTTTCAGGCAATATAGTGGAGTGCAATAATTCTGTATCAGCTTACATATAAAAAAAGGAGGTGTTCAGACAAAT
Organism: Bacillota bacterium; assembly: GCA_018725565.1. Lineage (GTDB taxonomy): Bacteria > Bacillota > Dethiobacteria > Dethiobacterales > Dethiobacteraceae > HKB214. The sequence continues at coordinate 90,461 of QLUR01000005.1, forward strand.
GACACACACAAGCAGAGATGAAAACGATAAAAAAAAGAAACAAATTCTTGTCAATGCGCTGATTATTAAAGTATGCAAATGCGGCAATCTCAGCGGCAGTTCTCAACCAATCGTGGAAAACGTATCAGACAATTGCGTGACCAAAGTAGCCAAAGTATTGGAAGCCTTGTAAAATATTCTGCCGTAACAGGGCTGGTTCCGGCTGATTTCCTGATCGCAGGAACCAGCCCTGCAGCTTGGAAGAAGAACAGGCCGCGGAGCGTTTTCAGCGGCCTGTTCTTCTTAAACCGGCCTTTAGGCAGGGGAATTATTTTTTCTGTCGAACGTACTAATAGTTACAGGCAAATTATGCGTATACAACTGCCGGTATATGTTTAGGATATTGCCAGTATAACAAGGAGGTAAGCCTTGTGAAGGTCGGAATGTTCACAGACAGCTACAGGCCCTATACCAGCGGTCTTGTCAGATCCTTGGAGACAACTGCTTCCAATTTGCTTGAACTTGGACATGAAGTCTATATCTTTGCCCCCCACTACCCCCGCTACGCAGTAAAAGAAGCCAGAGTATTCCGTTTTGTTTCCGTCCCATCACCGCGTTACCCTGAATTCACCATTGCGCTGCCGTTTTCACTGAACTTGCGCTCCACTGTCCGCAGGATCGGGTTGGACATTATTCATGTGCACTCTCCTTTTCTGATGGGGCATTTAGGTGCCCGTTGCGCGCAACGCTCCAGGCTGCCGCTGGTATTTACCTACCACACCATGTATGAACAATATGTTCATTATATGCCGTTTGCCCGGGGTCTTTCACGCCAGATAGTCCGCTACTTTTTACCCGCTTTCTGTAATCGATGCAATATCGTAATCGCACCTACCAAAATAGTCGGTGACCTGATAGGTAAGCAACTGCGTACCAGGGTTGAGGTAGTTCCGACCGGAATCGAAACGGACGAGTTTAGTGCTGCTGACAGTGGGTGGCTGCGCAGGCAGTATGGCATCGGCGGGGATACTAAAATACTCCTTCATGTCGGACGACTTGGCAAAGAAAAAAATATCGGTTTTCTCCTGCAGGCTTACAGGCAGGTTCGTCTGCAGAATCCGGACACCTGCCTTGTCTTTGTCGGTGACGGTCCGGAGCGGGAACGACTGAAGGAAGAAGCGCGGCATCTGGGTCTGGAAGCAGCTGTACTGTTTACAGGACTGCTGCCGCGCAGTCATGTGATAGACAGTTATGCCGGCGCCGATCTGTTTGTTTTTGCTTCAACAACTGAAACGCAGGGGCTTGTTCTTGGTGAAGCGAAGGCAGCAGGATTGCCAGCGGTAGCCGTAAGTGCACTCGGAGCTGCTGAGATGGTAAACGATGGCATTGACGGCTACCTGACTCCGCTTTCTCTGCCTCTTTTCACGAGAAAAATTCAGCAGCTTCTGGAAAATGAGCCCCTGCGGCACGCTTTGGCTCAACGTGCCAGGCTGGAAGCGGACAAAATCTCGGCCTTGAATATGGCTCGTAAACTGGCTGAAGTCTATGAAACAGCGACCGGCTGCCGGACCGCCTCTTTACCATTGCCAGGGAAAATCTCCGCCCGGTGACTTCACGGCCGCAAAACAGCGTACAGTCGGGAAAGTCTGCCGGCGGTTTTGTCTCAAAGGAGGAATACCCTGACTGATGCAGCAGCCTTCACTGGCCGTGATTGGAGCCGGTCCGGGCGGCCTATATGCCGCGCGTGAAGCGGCTCGGCTTGGCATGCCGGTCACAGTGTTTGAAAAAAATACCGTCGGTGAGAAGCTGAATTGTGCCGAAGGGTTTTTTGATTCGCTCAAATTGCTCGCACCTCCGGCACAAGGTGTGCGCTGCAAAGTGCAGGAGGTGCGTTTTGCAGCCAAGGACACCTTTGCCATGGATTGCTCCGGACTGAACCTGTGGATTATTGACCGGCAGGAATGGCAAAAAGCGTTGCTTGAGGAAGTGCGGGCGCTGGGCTGCCGTGTTCATGAACTCTCTCCGGTAACACCGGAACAGCTGGCTATGCTGGAAAGGGAATTTGACTGGGTCATTGATGCCAGCGGTGTCTCGGCTCTGAAGAATAAACAACTTGCCGGAAGTGCCGGGCAGCACATCCTGACGGCGCAATACACGCTGGGTGGTGATTTCTCAGACCAGTTCGGTAAGCTAAGGGTAGTGTTTGAACCTAATTACTGTGGTTATTACTGGATTTTCCCCAAGTCTGCCGGCCAAGCCAACGTAGGCCTGGCCTGGATTGGCAAAAAACCGGCTGGCCTGAGGATCAGTCATGAGTTGAAGAGAATCGTGGACAAAGAAGGTCTCCGGGGCTATGCAATACTGAAAAAAGCAGGCGGTCCAATACCAACTGCCCGGCAAAAAGCGGTGCTGGGAAGGACCTTGCTGGTGGGTGACGCGGCAGGTCTGGCTTCACCGTTGCACGGGGGTGGTATCGATACAGCCTGCATTTCGGGTATTCTTGCCGCCCGTGCGGCAAGTACGGGAAATCCGATGCAATATAGCCAGTCGCTCGAAAAAGTCCTGGCTGTACGCCTTAATTTGGAACAAAAAATCCTAAACCTTTGGAAAAAGCTTAGTTTCACTGAACTTAACGGACTGCTGTCACTTGTTTTCGGCAACCAGTTGCGGCGGTTTGCTTGTCTGCTGAAATACAGGACCTTTTGGCCGGAAATGGCAGCTTTACGCTCCTTGACCAGCGGCTACCTGAAGGCTGAATGGCAAAATCCCTTGCACCCCGACATTTTGACTGCAAATTTCAGAATAGTTACTGATGAGCCGGAGGAGGATAAAAAGGTATGCCTGAAATAATTATTGACGGAAAGAAAGTTTTTTATCGCGAGAAAGGCAGCGATGGAAAAGTGCTCCTGTTTGTCCACGGCGCTGGCGGCAATTCCTTGCACTGGATGGCTGTTGAACAACCTGATGGCTGGCGGTCATTGGCCGTAGATCTTCCCGGTCATGGCCTGACGGAAGGATTGCCGCGAGACAGCATCCAGGGTTACGCTGACTGGCTGGCTGCTGTTATTAAAACATTGGGAGTAAAACCGGTACTGGCGGGTCATTCAATGGGCGGAGCCATTGCCATGGCTCTAGCCCTGAGCAGTCCGGAATTCCTCTCCGGCTTGGTTTTGGTGGGCACAGGCGCCAAGCTTGGCGTTTCTCCCGCTATTCTGGAGCTTTGCCGAAGCGGTGACGCGGCAGCAACGGCGGAATTGATAGCCCAAATTGCATACGGACCTTTGCCTTCCCGTGAAAAGGTCCAGGAATGGAACAGGGAGTTTGGTCCTGCGGAATGTCGCGCGTACCTCGCAGATTTTACAGCCTGTAACAACTTTGATATCCGGGGAAGACTGAGCGAAATTACCCTGCCGGCCCTCATAATCTGCGGCAGCGAGGACCGGCTCACACCGCCGAAGTTTTCCCGCTATCTGTCGGACCACCTTGCCGGCGCTGTGTTAGAGGAAATCCCGCAGGCCGGCCACATGTTGATGCTGGAGCAGCCGTTTCTGTTTAACCGGGCATTGGCCTCTTTTTGTTCGCGCTTTTAAACCGCACACAACTTCACCTGTAAATCGAGGACAAGTACAAGCTGATGAAATAGAAAACCTGTCGTCCGGACGGCAGGTTTTCTCGTCTGCTAAAGATGCAAATTGCAGTGTCCGCGCATATGATGGCAGGGAGCTGTCTGCTATGCAAAGTACTAATTATCCGGACTGCGTAGCTCGCGGACTGTTAATGTTCAGGGGGTAAACAAGTGCAAATACGGGAAACAAATTTAAGATTCACCAGGCGCCTTGTCAACCGGAGAACGACCACGCAAATTGTGATACATCACACCGCTTCAGGCGATGTATCGGCTGATACTGTCCATAGCTGGCACCTGCGGAAAGCCGGCTGGGGAGGGATCGGCTACCACTACCTTATACGCTCAGGCGGCGACATTGAGCGCGGCAGGCCGGAAAAGGTGCGTGGTACCCACGCGGCAAGAGCAAACTCCACCAGCATTGCCATTGCCCTGAGCGGCAATTTTTCGCAAACCAGGCCGACCCCTCGGCAAATGGACAGCCTGGTCTGGCTGATCCGCGATATCCGTTCCCGCTACAGCAGTCCCGGGAAACCTGCTTTGGCAGTGGTCAGACATGCGGACCTGTCGGCTACGGAGTGCCCGGGCCTTCTGTTTCCCTGGAATGAATTGCATAGACTTCTGCGGCAAACCCCGGGAGCCGGTTAATAACCCCTTTTTTATCACCTTTTGCTTGACAAACCCAATTTTGCAATATAAAATTTTTTTAAAACACAGATTAAAGTTTAAATGAATATTCATCCATAGCCCAGTGCTCAGCCGGACGCACAAACAGTAGCGCACCGGTTAGTTTATAGTTAGGCTGTTGAAGTTTCCTTCTTTATTGCGGAGACGGTACCGCAAGCGAATAGGAGGATTGAATGCCGCATATACGGATTAATGGAGCAAACCTTTATTACGAGGAACATGGCGCTGGTGATACAACAATTGTCTTCGCGCACGGCCTGTTATGGAGCGGGCGCATGTTTTCCGATCAGGTTGCGGTACTGAAGGATCAGTACCGTTGCATTACCTTTGACTTTCGCGGACAAGGACAAAGCCAAGTCACCCAATCCGGCTACGATATTGAAAGCCTTTATGCGGATGCAGTTGAGCTTATTGAGGTGCTTGGCTGCTCGCCCTGTCACTATGTAGGCCTGTCTATGGGCGGTTTCGTGGGCTTGCGTATGGCTATTCGACGCCCCGGCCTGCTCAGGTCGCTGATTATTATTGGGAGTTCTTCCGACCCGGAGCCGACGGAAAACATAAGACGTTATCGCCTGCTCAATTTCGTTGCGCGCTGGATAGGACTGGGAGTAGTTGCAGAACGCGTCATGGAAATCATGTTTGGCCATAAATTCCTGAATGACCCGACGCGCGTCGCCCTCAAACATGAGTGGAAGGAACGCATGGCGGGAAACCATCGCATCGGGATTACACGCGCAGTGGCCGGGGTGGTCAATCGGGCCGGAGTCACAGAGCAGCTCGGTCAGATTGGAACTCCGACCCTGATCATTGTCGGCGATCAGGATCTTGCCACCACGCCGGCAAAAGCAAAATTGATGTGCGCTCGCATCCCCAATTCCAGACTGGTTATCGTCCCTGGAGCGGGACACACCTCCACGGTCGAGGAACCTATTGCAGTAACTGCCGCCATTGAAGAATTTCTAGTAAATGAAAGGGAGGAATCACTTTGAATACTACGGAAGCAATTCGTGCACGGAAAAGTATCAGGGGGTATAGAAAAGATCCCGTACCAAGGAAAATTCTCGAGGACATTCTCCGTGTCGCGGCCTGCTCGCCCTCGGCACTGAATACACAGCCATGGGAGTTTACTGTAGTCACCGGAGACGTGTTAGACAAAATCCGTCAGGGAAACCTGGAAAAACTGGCCGCTGTTGCAGGCAGTCATTCGTTTCTGCCACGACTGGGTTACCAGGGTATATACAAGCAGCGTTCCGTCGACCTCGCTGTCGAAATCTTCAAACTTATGGACATTTCCAGGGAAGATAAAGCTAAGAGGGCGGCATGGATGCAGCGAGGTTTCCTGTTTTTTGACGCTCCGGCGGCAATCCTGATTTCCATGGATCGTGCCCTGGAAGGAACCTGGGCCATCTTTGACTTGGGTGTTGTTGCGCATGCTATTTGTATTGCCGCCCTCGAGTACGGGCTGGGAACATGTATTGAAGACCAGGGAACCGCCTTTCCGGAAGTGATCAGGGCGTATACCGGCATCCCTGAATCCAAAGAGATCGTGATTGCTGTCGCCATCGGGTACCCGGATGAGAATTTTCCAGCTAATGAACTTAGAAGTAAACGGGAAAGAGTGTCAGACATAACCACTTGGCATGGCTTCAGCGGGGAACTCTGTTAACAAACCGTAGGCAGGAGGCCCACCGAAAAACGATAAAACCACAGGGACAGGAATCCCTGTGGTTTTATCGTGCAAATAGCTGAAGATATAATTTTCAGAAAAAGAACCCTCATAATTTTTCTGAATATATTGACAACAAAATTTTGTCGTGTTACAGTTAATCAAAATATATGCTCTCCCCAATTGAAGGTTGTAATAAAAACAGAAAGGGGTTGTCGTTAGTGGGTTACGCAGGATATTTGGTTATATTGGCAGTTTTCTTGGGAATTTCCTGGATTATTCGTTTTATGGTTTCACAATCTGTAAGACGCCGCGTAGACCGTAAGATAACAGTAGATGAAGCAACGTTTTGCTCTTGGTCTAGAGAGCTTTCGGAAGAGAGTTAAAATGATGTAATCCGGCCTCCGTCAGGGGGCTTTTATTTTTGTTGTGAGGAACAGCGGTCTGACGTAAAACAAAAACTGAGCTGCCACCAGGAACTTTTTTGTCAGTTCTCTAAATTTATAGCAGGTATTTGTGGTAAAATGTCGAAAACTCCTGATGAAATATTTACTGGGGGTAGTTGAGGATGTCTGAACTTTTGGGTCGGCGCCTGCGTGCCTTGCGCCGCCTAAAGAGGTTGACGCAAAAAGACTTGGCGGGTTTGCTGGGCATATCGGTCAGCAACCTGTCTACAATAGAAAGGGGGGATAAATATCCAAGGGTAGACATGCTGAAAAGAATTGCCCGCATCCTGGATGTTCCCCTGGAGGAGCTGTTTGTCTTACCGGATCGTTTAGGTCAACAAAAACACTCGTCGTGACGGGTGTTTTTTAGCTAAGGACTCTTAATTTCCGGAGGACGTATGCAAATAGGCAATGTCAAGCTTGTTAACCCGGTAGTGCTCGCCCCGATGTCTGGTGTCAGCGACCGGCCGTTTCGTCTGCTGGCCAAAGAAATGGGCTGTGCTTTGGTTTTTACAGAAATGGTCAGCGCGAAGGGCCTGCTTTGTGCCCCGGCGAAGTCATTGCCCATCGCCATGTTTACGGAGAAAGAAAGACCGGTTGGGATACAGCTTTTCGGGGGTGACCCTGACGTTTTGGCTGCAGGGGCGCTGATAGCTGCAGGACTTAATCCCGACCTGTTGGACATTAATATGGGTTGCCCGGTGCGTAAGGTGGCGGTCCGCGGTGAAGGGTGCGCACTGATGCGCGACCCGGGAAAAGTTTACCGGATCGTATCTGCTGTTACCCGGGCCGTGAAGTTGCCGGTGACGGTGAAAATACGCAAAGGGTGGAACGAAGCCGCAGTCAATGCTTCGGAAATCGCTTTAGCAGCGCAGGAGGCAGGAGCGGCATCCGTAACTGTTCACGGGCGTACCGCTGAACAGGGGTATAAGGGATATGCGGATTGGGAGATAATCGCCAGGGTTAAAGAAGCTCTGGCCATTCCTGTGATTGGCAGCGGAGATATCTGCCATCCTCGGGATGCCGCGCGCATGCTGGCTGAAACGGGTTGCGACGCAGCAATGATAGGCCGGGGCGCACTAGGCAACCTTTGGTTGATAAAGAGAACAGTACACTATCTGGCAACGGGAGAGATGCTACCTGAACCAACTGACAGTGAGAAGATAAGGATGGCGCTTTTGCACCTGTCCATGCTGACAAAGGCTAGAGGCGAGCAGGCAGGAGTACGGGTAATGCGCAAGCATGCGGCCTGGTATTTAAAAGGAATGTGGGGAGCGGCACAAGTCCGCAGCTTAATAATGAAAGCAGAAACAAAGCTGGAAATGGAGAAATTTCTTTCTTCTCTTGTGCCGGACTAAAAAAAATGGTAATGTGGAAAGCGGATTATTGCTTAAACGGTAACGTCGCTGTTCAGTCAACGCTTTTAGCATGTCAGGAGCGTGATGGAAAATCGGGGCTGGAGGGGAAAGGATGAAGCGAGTAGTCAGTATTAGCCTGGGTTCCTCTAAACGGAATCATGCGGTAGAGATAGTGATGGCTGGGCAGTCCTGCCGGGTGGAGCGGATTGGAACTGACGGCAACGTTGCAGCAATGATAGGGATGATCCGTGAATTAGACGGAAAAGTAGATTGCTTCGGCCTTGGCGGTATGAACCTATATGTTTTTGCCGGCAACAGGCGTTATATCTTGCGCGAGGCGCGCAAGGTTGCTGCAGCTGCGAGAAAATCACCGATTGTTGACGGTTCGGGCCTGAAAAACACTTTGGAGCGACAAATTATCTGCTGGTTGAAAGAAAATACCGGCTTGCTCGATAACAGTCCAAGGGTGCTGATGATGTCCGGAGCCGATCGCTACGGTATGGCGAAAGCCCTGACAGCGGCAGGTTGCCGTATTGTTTACGGAGACCTTATTTTCACGGTAGGCTTGCCGTTTCCGCTATACTCGCTTGAGACGCTGGACCGGGTGGCAAGAGTTTTGGCTCCGGTTATTTGCCGTCTTCCCTTGTCAATGATCTACCCGACCGGAAAAAAACAGGAAGAAAATAAGCCGAAGGCGCAAGGCTTATTTGCGCAAGCCGACATAGTTGCCGGAGACTTTCATTTTATCCGTCGTTATATGCCAGAGGAACTACCCGGAAAGACAGTTATCACCAACACAACAACGGCAGAAGATGTTGCCATGCTAAAAGGCCGTGGTGTCGCCACTCTGGTGACTACCACCCCTGAGTTTAACGGGCGCTCTTTTGGTACTAATGTGATGGAGGCGCTATTGGTGGCTGTGGTTGGCCAGGGACGGGAACTGACGGATGATGAATATGCCATCATGCTGGAACAACTGAATTTTGTACCCCGTATTGCCAGCCTGAACTGAGGAGGAATCGCATGGGTAACTTTGCTTTTATTATACATCCGATTGAGCTGGAGGATGTCTTCCGTAAGCTGAAATTTATGCGCCGCTGGCCTGCCGCCCTGGTGGAGTCCGCTGTCAGTTTCCTGCCACCGTTCAAGGTTTCAGAGATTAGCGGTGTGCGCTCTGCCAAAGCTGAGACATCGGGCTGGTTTGTCTCTTGCCCTCTTACTTCCAGACAGATGGTCTCACTGCCTGAAGAGAAAGTAATAAAAAAGATAGTTAACGCCGGTCGGGTTGCCGAAAAGCTTGGTGCGCGAATAGTTGGCCTCGGCGCCATGACGTCAGTCGTTGGAGATGCCGGAATAACCATTGCCAAAAATTTGTCAATAGCTGTAACTACGGGCAACAGCTATACAGTTGCCACCGCGCTGCAGGGGACAAAAAAGGCGGCAAAAGCCATGGGGATTGACCTTGATCAGGCGGATGTTCTAGTCGTTGGCGCGACAGGCTCCATTGGCAGCGTCTGCGCGCGGATTTTGGCCAGGGAAGTTAAATTCCTGACCATTCTGGCACGAGACAAGGGTAAAATGGACCACTTGGCGGCTCGCATCCTGCGGGATAGCGGTTTGGCAGTAAAAGTTACCGCTGACGTAAAACGGGCTGTCCAGCGTGCTGACATTGTTATCACCGTAACCGGTTCAGCTGAGACCATTATCGATGTGAATGACCTGAAGCCCGGAGCAGTCGTCTGTGATGTGGCAAGACCCAGGGATGTTTCCCGCCGTGCGGCTAAGTTGCGGGACGATGTCTTGGTTATTGAAGGCGGTGTAGTAGAGGTTCCTGGCGATGTTGACTTTGGTTTTGATTTCGGTTTCCCACCTAAGACGTCCTACGCCTGCATGGCGGAAACGATGATTCTGGCTTTAGAGGATCGGTTCGAGCCTTATTCGCTGGGACGAGAACTGTCAGTTGCCAAGGTTGATGAAATATCACTCTTGGCGGAAAAACACGGATTTAAACTGGCGGGATTCCGTAGTTTTGAAAGGGCGCTGTCTGATGCGGAAATTAGCACAATTCAGGAAAACGCCAGGCGTCGCTTAGTTGATAATACTTGCCCTTAAGGAAATACGAATTTCCGAATTATATGGAGGAGGCAAGCAATGGTAACTGATGCAGAAAACAATGCCGCAGCGCCTAATTATGTTATCTCTCGGTGGAGCATTCCGCTTGCTGGATTTTTGCTGTCTTCAATGGGAGGCATATCCTATGCCTGGGGTGTTTTCATAGTTCCTTTAGAGCAGCAATTTGGCTGGTCCAGAGCGTCAGCTGCGCTTCCGGTATCAATTTACCTTTTTGTGTTTACAACAGTTGGTATGATTTTTGGCGGTGCTTTGCAGGATAAAGCCGGACCACGAAAAGTTGCTGCTGCCGGAGGAATATTGTTTTTCATCGGGTACCTGTTGGCAGCCCAGGTTGAAAGGTTCCCGTTTACCTGGTGGTTACCTTTAACTTATGGTGTTATAAGCGGACTCGGATGCGCCCTTGCCTATTGCGTTACCGTTCCGACAGCAAGGAAATGGTTTCCGGACAAGCCTGCTTTGGCTATCAGCGTGAGTGTCACCGGTTTTGGACTTGCTGCTGTTATATTCGCTCCCTGGATAACAAGTCTGATTCATACCATAGGTATTTCCAATACTTTTCTCGTTTTGGGCGCCTTAACATCTGCAGTCACTCTGTTTGCAGCTTGGTTAATCAGGCTGCCGTTGCCCGGCTGGACTCCTCAGGGTTGGTCAGCAGCTTCAAATAATGCGTCGATACCTATGTATGACTCAAGAACAGAAGCTACTTTAGCGGAAGCTCTTAAATCGCCGGTTTTATATTTTATTTGGCTCGGGTTATTCAGCGTTATTTTGGGAGGATTAATTGCCATGACGCATATAGTGCCCTATGGCATATCAATTCTTGGCCTGGAAAAACCTCTGGCTGCTTTGGCAAGCGTGTTTTTCGGAGTTGCTAATGGTTTTGGCAGGACCATTGCCGGACTTATTGCTGAAAAGTTCGGGGCGGTTCGACTGATGCTGGTAACCTATCCTGTAGTAGCGGTAACATTTCTGCTGTTTAATACAGTAGCAACAACAGCAGCAACCTTGTACGCCTGCGCGCTTATTTTTGGCTTTGGATTTGCCGTAACGCTTGGATTGTTCCCATTATTGACCACTGTCGCTTTCGGTGCTGCGAATTTGGGAGCTATCTATGGCGTGGTTGTAACCGCATTTGGTTTGGCGGCTTTTTTAGGCCCAATTGCGGCTGCTTGGATATATGATCTTACTCAGACATACGTTTTACCGTTTTTTCTCGCTGGGATATTTGTCATTGCAGGATGGCTCATAAGCCTGTTTGCGTTCAAGTTAAAATATAAATTGCCTTAAACAGAAATAAACAGTACTCTTTCTGAAAGCTTTTGCAGCAGTTGACTTTTCTGACTTACTAATGTATCCTGACTTTGACAGCTCAACAGAACAAAAAGAGGCCGCGACCCTTGCAAACAAAGGGATTGCGGCCTTCACGCAT
>QLUR01000050.1 GCA_018725565.1 Bacillota bacterium
CCGGCCTTTGGCCGGATAAGATAAGAATGCCGGCCGGATGGCGCAGGAACGGTGGCCGGATGGCGCAGGAACGGTGGTCTGAATTAACAAGAATAGCCACTTTGTTTGGCACCGACAGAAGGAGGCGCTTAGATGCGTTACAGCTATTATCCTGGATGTACGCTGAAGACAAAGGCCAAAAATTTTGAGGAAACTGCCTTGCGCACAGGCGAGGCTCTTGGCCTTGAGATGGTTGAGGTGCCGGAATGGCAGTGCTGCGGAGCGCTGTACCCGCTGAATACCGATGAGTTTTTTCCGTTGCTGGCACCGGTCAGGGCGCTGGCACAGGCTAAGAAGTCCGGTCATGAGATACTCATGACCTTGTGTGCCGGCTGCTATAATGTTTTTAAGCGGACAAACAGAGAGATGAGCAGCAACGGGGAAGTCCGGCGCAGGGTTAACGGCTATTTGCAGGAAGAGTACGCTGGTGAGGTTAAAGTCCTGCACTACCTGGAGGTGCTGAAAAAAGAGGTCGGCTTTGCTGCTCTGGCCGAGAAAGTTCAGAAGAAGCTGGCTGGACGCAAGGTTGCGCCTTATTACGGTTGCCTGCTGTTAAAGCCCCGCGACGAAATGGATTTTGACGATGTGGAAAACCCCACTATTTTTGAAGATTTTTTGCGGGCACTTGGTGCTGAGCCGGTGGATTATCCTTACAAAACAGAATGTTGCGGCTCTTACCTGTCTATGTCTGACGAAGAGGTGGCCGGTACGGTGGTGGGCCGCATTTTGCTGTCGGCGTATAGAAACGGTGCTGAGCTGCTGATGGTAGCATGCCCCCTATGCAAGTACAACCTGGAGGAGTACCGGCAGGACCTCGGGGCGGCGCTGTTGCCAGTGGTATATTTCACCGAGCTGCTGGCGGAAGCACTTGCTGTCTGATCTAATGCGTATCGGGAGGAGTAGGAATGAAAGTAACTACAGACAAAATTAACAGCAACCTGGTAAAAGAAGTGGAAGAAATAAGCGGCCAGAAGGTGTCAGCTTGCTTCCAGTGCGGTAAGTGTACCGGAGGCTGTCCGGTGGTTGGGTCGATGGATATTTTCCCGCATCGAGTGTTGCGCCTTGCCCAGCTGGGATTGGTGGAAGAGCTGCTGCACAGCAGGACGCTGTGGATCTGCGCCTCCTGCCAGACGTGTGATTCGCGCTGCCCGCGTGATGTGGACATTCCCAAAGTTATTGAGGCTCTTCGTCTCCTGTTGTTGCGCCGGAAGGGCGGCAACCGCCTGCATCCGGCGAGCCTTTCCGCCCGTGTGCTTGCCAACGCGCCGCAGCAGGGGCTGGTCAGTGCGTTCCGCAAATATGCAAAATAAAGTAACAGCCCGGGAGGAATGACCTTGAAAAGGACTGGTGTTTTTATCTGCTGGTGCGGCTCCAACATTGCCGCGACGGTGGATATCGAGTTGGCGGTTGCTGCGGCAAAAAACATGCCCGGAGTTGTCTTTGCCGACCAGAATAAGTATATGTGCTCTGAAATCGGACAGGAGATAATTAAAGAAGCAATCCGGTCTCACAGGCTGGAGAGGGTGGTGGTGGCCTCCTGTTCACCGCGCATGCACGAAAACACATTCCGCAAAACTGTGGCGGCGGCCGGCCTCAATCCTTATTTCCTGGAAATTGCCAACGTCCGCGAACAATGTTCCTGGGTCCATAAAGATAAGGAAACGGCTACGGCAAAAGCCATTGCCCTGATACGCACCGCGGTGGCTAAGGCTCTCAGAAATGAGGCGCTCTTTGCCAGCGAGTTGCCGATTGAGCGCCGTGCTCTGGTTATCGGGGGCGGGATTGCCGGTATCCAGGCGGCTCTTGATATAGCGGATAGCGGTTTCGTGGTGGACCTGGTAGAAAAGGAGCCGAGCATCGGAGGCCGGATGGCCCAACTCGACAAAACTTTTCCGACACTGGATTGCTCCGCTTGTATCTTGACACCTAAGATGGTTGAGGTGGCGCAGAGCGAAAAAATCACCCTCTTTACCTACGCCGAGATCGAAAAGGTGGAGGGTTATGTCGGTAATTTTACGGTTACTGTCCGCAACAGGGCCCGCAGCGTAGACATGAGCAAGTGTACGGGCTGCGGTGATTGCATGCTTAAATGTCCGGTGAAGGTGGACAGTGAATTTGACTTGGGTCTGGTCAAAAGGCGCGCTATTTACACGCCGTTTCCGCAGGCTGTTCCCAATAAGCCTGCCATTGACCGTGAACACTGCCGCTGGTTTACAGAAAACAAATGCCGGGTCTGTGAAAAAATCTGCCCGGCTGGCGCTATCGACTATAGCCAGGAAGATGAGTTGATGACTGTTAAATACGGGGCGATAGTGGCGGCGACCGGCTTTGACCCCAAAAAGCTTGGTAACTACGGAGAATATGCCTACGGAAAGCACCCGGACGTCCTTACCAGTCTGGAATTCGAACGGCTGCTGAATGCCTCCGGTCCGACCGCAGGCAAGATACTGCGCCCCTCGAACGGCCGCCCGCCTAAAAATGTAGCTTTTATACAATGTGTCGGATCACGGGACAAGGCCAAAGGCAACCCCTATTGCGCCAAGGTTTGTTGCATGTACACGGCCAAGCATGCCATCTTGTTGTGCGAAAAAGTGCCTGGTGCCAGACCGTTCGTTTTTTATATCGATGTGCGTACGCCCGGCAAGGATTATGAGGAATTTTACAACCGTGCCTACGAGGAGTACGGAGCTACCTATATTAAGGGTAATGTTTCAAAAGTGTTTCCGGACGGTGATAAACTGCTGGTCCGCAGTGTTGATGCATTAAGCGGCGCACTGGTGGAACTGGAGGTGGAGATGGTTGTTCTTGCCAACTCGGTAGACGCACGTGCGGGCGCCAAGGAACTGGCTCAGAAGCTTTCCATTACCACCAATGCCTTTAACTTCTTTAACGAGGCCCACCCGAAACTCCGCCCGGTCGAAACACATACCGCCGGCATTTTCCTGGCAGGTACCTGCCAGGGGCCCAAAGACATCCCGGAAACGGTGGCCCAAGCTTCTGCGGCGGCGATGAAAGTTACGGCGCTGCTCGGCAAGGACAGCCTGCTTAGTACTCCCACGGTGGCGGAAGTAGACGAAAAACTTTGCACCGGGGATATGTCTTGTCTTGTTGTCTGCCCGTACGGTGCCATCAGCGAAAAGATACTGGAGGAGCGCCGTGGACGCGAGACCGTCAGGCGCAAGGTGGCCGAAGTTAACATGGTGCTTTGTCAGGGTTGCGGCGCCTGTACCGTTGCCTGCCGTCCGGGGGCCATTAACCTGAAAGGCTTTACGAATGAACAGATTATGGCGGAGGTGGAGGCGATATGCCTGTGACTCGGGAGGGATTTGAACCGCTTATCGTCGCTTTCTGCTGCAACTGGTGCAGCTATGCGGGCGCGGACCTGGCCGGGACCAGCCGCCAGCCCTATCCGTCCAACGTGCGGGTGATCCGCGTTCCCTGTTCCGGCCGCGTCAATCCCAGTTTTATTATCCGCGCTTTCCAGCGTGGTGCTGACGGGGTGCTGGTGGCCGGCTGCCATCCGGGTGACTGCCATTATCACAGCGGTAATTATCATGCCCGACGCCGCTTTACCATCCTTAAGCAATTACTGGAATATCTGGGCATTGAGCCGGAGCGTTTTCAGGTGCGCTGGATTTCTGGTTCGGAAGGAGCCAAATTCTCAGCCGTGATGAATGAACTGACCGAAAATGTCCGGAAACTGGGGCAGAACAGAAAGTTGAGGGATGCCAGGTGAGTACGGCGAGCGAGAAGTTACGCGCCAGCGCGGCGGAAGCGCTGGCCTGCGGCCGGGTGTCGCTGGTCTTGGGTTGGCGGAAAAAAGATTTCTGGTGGCAGTCCCCGGTGGCGTTTGTGGAAGCTGCCGCCGAGGCGGAACAGTTGTCTTTTGATCCGTTCAGCGTATATAATCCGGTCAAATACTTGCTGGAGGCTACTGAGTGCCACGAAAAAGTGGGAGTGTTTGTCAAAGGCTGTGATTCCCGTGGTATCAACCGCCTGTTGCAGGATAAGCGGCTGGAGCGGGAACAGGTATTGATCTTCGGCCTGCCCTGCAGCGGCAAGGCTGACCCGGCGAAAATCAGGGCTGTGTTTCCCGCGCAAAAAATCCGTGAGGTAGCCCAGGAAGGGGAGGAGTTGCTCGTTCGCCTTACAGACGGCCAGGAACGAGTGGCGGCCGCCGACTTTTTGCTGGAGAAATGCCTGACCTGCAGACACCCCAATCCGGTCGTCTTTGACGAACTGCTCTGGGAGCCTGTCCCGGTTCGTGCCGGAGTAGATGTATCGCGTTTTGCCAGGGTAAACAGTGTGGCGCAAAAGGAGATACTGGAGCGTTACACTTACTGGGCACGTCAATTCGACCGCTGTATCCGCTGCTTTGCCTGCCGCAACACCTGCCCGGCCTGCAACTGCCGTTCCTGTATCTTTGATCAGGCGGAGCCCCGTTGGCTTGGAAAAGCGAGTGACTTGGCAGATACAATGAATTACCAAATTATCCGTGCCTTTCATGTGGCCGGCCGCTGCTTTGAGTGTGGGGAATGTGAGCGGATTTGCCCGGCCGGCATCCCGTTGCAGGAAATGAACCGCCGGCTGATTATGGATATTGATAAGTATTTCGGTCCTTACGAGGCCGGTCTTGACGCCGGTGATTCTCCGCCGCTTGGAACATATCGCGGTGAGGACCCGGCAGGGTTTGATGAAAGCTGAGGGGGCGGAAAATGAAAAAGATAGCTAAAACCAAACTACAGGAGTTGTGGCGCTGCCTGTCGGCGGAAGGCGCCCTGTACTTGCCTGTCAGGAGCGACAGTGTAGTTGATTTTGCCCTCTGGCAGGAAGATGTCCCGGCTGATTTGGAAACACTGAATACTTTTTTGCCGCCGAAAAAATTTTATTACCCGCAGACGGAAACGGTGCTGAAATACGAGTTTGGGGAAAACTTGCAGCTCCTGGATGCTTCTTCCCAGGCAGGTGAGAAAACAATCCTGTTTGGGGTACGACCCTGCGACACGGCCGCCCTCTCGCTGATGGACAAGGTTTATCTTAGCGAACCGGTCGACGAGGCTTATCGCCGCCGCCGTGAAAATACCGTCATCATTGCGCTCGGCTGCCGGGAACCGGAAGAAACCTGTTTTTGCCAGACCTTTGATATTGACCCGGGCAAGGCACCCGGTGCAGACCTCCTTGCTATCGATACAGGTACGGAATTAGTTGTTACGGCCCAATCGTTGAAGGGCGAAGAGTTGCTGGTCGCGCTGAACGGTGTGTTGCAGGAAGCCACCTCCGGTGACGAAATCAGGGTCAAGGATGTGCAGGAACAAGCCGGGGAGGGGTATTTGACACGCGTCAGTGTTCACGGCCTGGCGGAAAAGCTCGATACCTGTTTTGCCAGCCCTTACTGGGACCGCCTTTACCGGCGTTGTATCGCCTGCGGGACTTGTACCTACCTTTGCCCCACCTGCCATTGTTTTGATCTGCAGGAGTACGCCGCGGGTCATAGCGGCGAGCGCGTCCGTTGCTGGGACGCCTGCATGTTTACTGATTTTACGCAAATGGCCGGCGGGCATAATCCCCGTCCGACACAGAAAGAAAGAGTGCGTCAGCGCTTTATGCACAAATTGAATTATTTTCCACGTCAGCATGGTGGAGAGTACGCCTGCGTCGGCTGTGGCCGCTGCGTACGTCAATGTCCGGTAAATCTTGACATCCTGGAAGTAATACGCGAAATGGGAGGTGCGGTTGATGGCCAGTAATCCTTTGCTGCCACAAGTCGCCGTGGTGACTGACGTGCGCCGCGAAACACCGGACGTAAAGACCTTCCGGGTGGAAGCAGCTGACGGCAGGGAGCTTTTTGCCTACAGGCCGGGTCAGTGTGCCATGGTTTCGCTCTTCCCGGTCGGGGAGGCGCTGTTTTCCATTACCTCCTCCCCGACAAGAATTGGGTTTCTCGAGTTTAGCATCAAGGAAACCGGAGTCTTGACCCGTGCGCTCCATGAAATTGAAGCCGGCACGGAAATAGGAGTGCGCGGACCTTACGGCAACGGCTTCCCGGTTGATTTTCTGCGCGGTAAAGACCTGCTGTTTATCGGCGGTGGTATTGCGCTGGCGCCGCTGCGCTCGTTAATCAACTACTGCCTGGATAACCGTGACGACTACGGGCGGGTTGACATAATCTACGGTGCCCGCTCCTCCCGTGATTTGGTGCAGCGGGAGGAATTGCTGGTCAACTGGCCGCGGATAAGGAATACGGGCGTTCACCTGACTGTGGATGTCCGCTCCGATGACTGGGACGGCAATGTCGGTTTTGTCCCGGCTTTCCTGGAGCAGCTTAACCCCGCCCCAGAGGGGAAAGTGACAGTTACCTGCGGACCGCCGATCATGATTAAGTTTGTTTTGCAGAGCCTGGCGAAGATGGGCTATCAGCCGGAGGATGTCATCACCACATTGGAGATGAAGATGAAATGCGGCATCGGCAAATGCGGCCGCTGCAACATCGGCGACAAGTACGTCTGTAAGTCGGGCCCGGTCTTTACTCTTGCGGAACTGCAGCAGCTGCCGAACGAATATTAAACAGCCAAGCCCCGGGAGGTCAACCCGGGGCTTGGCCTACAGTTTTTTCTTTATACTAAGCCTTGCCAGGGACCAAGCAAGTATCAGTCCGAAGAGCGAGGCTTTTACTATATTGCTGACTACGGTGCCAAGGTCCAGTTCCCGCGGCTGCGGGAGCTGGAAAAGATGGAAGACGGAATAGACGGAAAACCAGATCAACACACCGAAAAACCAGCCTTTAAACAAAATAAGGCGCCTGGTAGTAAACGGCAGCAGATAAGCAAACAAGACACCCATAGCGGCTGAAAAAGATAGCTGGCCCAAAACGGAAATAATGATTTCAGCGGCACCGGCGGGTTTCCTGCCAAAAATCAGCAGGCCGGCGAAATCAAGGAAGCGCCAGTTGGTAACGCGCAGCAGGTTATAGGTCAGGAGACTGAGCAAGTCGACTAAAGCACCGGCTATTGCCCCGGCGGCGAATCCACGGGTAAAACGGTCAGTAATATGCGTATCCTCCTCGCAGTTACTAACAATAGTATTCCGTGGGAAAACGTAAATATAAGAGGTGAAGTTTAAATTTGAAAAATACTAAAGAAAGCAACTCTGTTCAGTCGGTGGAAAGAGCGCTGCGGATCCTGATTATCCTTGCTGAAGCGGGGGCGCCGCTGGCTCTAAGCCAAATCAGGGATCGCACCGGCCTGAATATTTCTACGGCGCACCGCCTGCTCCATACGTTAATGAAAGATGGCTTTATCAGCCAAGATAAGGATAGCGGTAAATATCTGCTGGGCTTGCGCACTTTTGAAGTCGGACATGCCGCCCTGTATGCCATGGACATCCGGGCGACGGCCAGGCCTTTTTTACAGGAACTTGTTGAACGCTGCAATGAGACTGTTAACCTGGCTATTTTAGACCGTTACGATGTGGTCTATATTGACCAGATTGAATCACAGAATATGATTAAGATTTTTGCCAGGGTCGGCAGCCGCGGACCAAGTTACTGCACAGGCGCCGGAAAAGCACTGTTGGCTCAGTTGTCGGAGCGCGAGTTTGAGCGGTTTTTGCATTATAAAGAGCCGTTGCAGCGCTACACTCCTGCTACGATCTGTGATCCGGACAGATTAAAAGAAGAGCTGGCACAGATCCGGAAAAACGGCTATGCTCTTGACAGGGGTGAGTTGGAAGAGGGAGTTAGGTGCGTGGCAGCGCCGCTCTGGAATTTTGAAAATAAGGCTGCTGCAGCAATCAGTGTTTCCGGAACCGACACGCGTCTGACTGATCTGTTTATCTATGAAAAGATGATACCGGACATACTTTCGGCGGCAGCAAAAATCTCCGCCAGGCTTGGATACCGCAAAAAATGAAAAAGACGATGTGCAACACAACGTCTTTTTCATGAGAGGTGGAAGAACCCAAGCGCTGAAAGGCGCTGATATTCTTTTCCGAACATTTTGGACAAGTCCTGATTGAGCAAGTTGCATAGCGCCGTAAGATAAAAAAGATGATTTCCCAGTTCTTCCTCAAGCGCTTCCTGGCATTGTTCACAAAGCTCGCCTTTCAGATGTGAGTCCATGTACTTTTGGTATTCCTTAAGAGTTACTTCCGGCGGACAAGATTGCTTGGTTGCATAAATAGTCAGGCAGCCACAATTTGTAACAGTTTTGGCTATAGCCCGGTTGACCCGGGCGGCAGATTCCTGAAACTTGCTCAGGCTGTCCAGAATGCTGCGATGGCGAATCAATAATTCCGATACTTTACCCTGAAAAAGTTCTACGTCCTCATTCTTCATCTGTTTTCAATTCACCTCTCCCGTCCTTATCGCCCTTACTTTCATTATACTTTTTGCAAGAAATCGTTGTCAACACTTCCAGATAAGCTGCCGGGCCTTCCTCAAGTCGCATTGCACAAATAATCTGCCGGCGAACCTGCAGTGGTAGTTGACAGGAGTTGTTGTTTATGATAAAATTCAATTTTATTTGACAGAATCGTTTAATTATGATAATATCCTGACTTTGACAGCTCAACAGAACAAAAAGAGGCCGCGACCCTTGCAAACAAAGGGATTGCGGCCTTCACGCAT
>QLUR01000051.1 GCA_018725565.1 Bacillota bacterium
AAGAACTGTGGCCGGATGTGACAAGAACTCTGGCCGGATGTCACAGGATTGCTGGCCGGATGCCGCAGGAATACTCAAGGCATTAGGTTTGGCGGCCGGCGACTACCTGTCCATCGTGGTCAACAACGAGGAGCTGCGTTTAAAAAAGGTTCAACTTATAAAACCTCTAAGTAATGATGATCCTATTTGGAAACTAGTAGGAGCTGGGGACAGCGGCCTGCAAGATGTTGCTGCCAGGCATGACCATTACCTGGCAGAAGGTGAAGCAAAAAGATGGCAAAGATAATAGTCGATACAAGCGCAATATATGCTTTAATAGATCGCTCGGACAATTGGCATCTGAAGGCTAAACAACACTTTAGCGAAATAAAAACACAAGAGTTTGACGTAGTTGTAACAAATTTTATTATAGCGGAAACCCATGCCTTATTATTAAGTCGTATAGGTCTTGAACTGGCCCGGGAGTGGATTCGAAACTTACTTTGGTCAATAGAGTATGTTAACAAAGCCGATGAGAAACGGGCCAGGGAAATCATTATAACTTATCATGATAAAACATTTTCCTACACCGATGCTACTACTTTTGCCGTTATGGAGAGACTGGGACTAAGCGTGGCGTTAGCCTTCGACAGCCGTTTTACTCAATTCGGCTGGCAATGTTTTGACATATCTGCTCTGTCCCAAGCTTAGGCAAGAATCCGGTTTACCGAAAGCCTTATTTTTCTTATAAATATCGAATCGGAATAGCTCTGCTCTTTGGGGTCAAATACCGTACTGCCTCCACCAGGCAGATGAGCCCGCCCTCGCCAACAGCCCTTTGTTCGCTGCCTTCGAGCTTAACAAAGGATTTTATATCCTGTTTGCTGGGGTTTCCTGTTTTTTTAATCTCAATTGGATACAGAACGCCATGATGTTCAATAATCAGATCTATTTCATTCATATCCTTATCCCGATAATAACTAAAGCAAAGGTCAGCGTAGCCTTGATTATAGTAGCCCTTGATGACCTCGGATACGACAAAGGTTTCAAATATCGTGCCGCTCATAGCGCCAAACTGCAGCTGCTCGTGAGTATACCAGCCGGCCAGATAGCTTGCGAGTCCGGTATCCATAAAGTATATCTTCGGCGTTTTTACGATGCGTTTGTTAAAGTTATGGTAATAGGGCTGCAGCAAAAAAACGATTCCCGACGTTCGCAAGGCAGATACCCAGCTTTTTACCGTATCTACGGATTTGCCGATATCCTTTGCAATCCGAGAATAGTTCAGCATTTGCCCTGTCGCTGCGGCAAGCAGCCGCATAAACTGTAAAAAAGCGGTATGATCCCCTATTTGAGTCAGGGCACGAATATCCCTTTCTATATACGTCCTGACGTAGTCCCCATAGAACTGCCGCCAAAAGTGGTCATCAATATCTTCGTGGTACAGCCTGGGCATGGAGCCTCTGTGTATAACCTGCCAAATATCCTGGTGTGATAAGGCTTGAACTTCCTTTCCTGTATTCTCAATGTACTCAGATGTCGGCACGAAAGGCGTACGGTCGCTTCTTCCCAGGATTTCCCTTAAAGACAGCCCCAGCATTTGCAGAATACCTATTCTTCCCGCCAAGGATTCGGAAACGTTTTTCATGAGCTGGAAAGCCTGGGAACCTGTCATATAAAACAATTTTTTCTCTTTTGTTTCATCCGCAATCATCTTGATATACGGAAACAATTCCGGCGCATATTGAACTTCGTCCAAAACAACCGGCGGAGCATAGGTTTTAAAAAACAAGGCGCTTTCTGTTTTTGCATACTCCATAATTCCGGGGTCATCAAGGGTAATGTATGGAATATCCTTGCAGACCTGTTTTAGTACCGTCGTCTTTCCCACTTGTCGCGGGCCTGTTACAATCACCGCGGGATACATCCCGGATACCCTTTGAATTGTGTCCTCAATATGCCTCCTGATGTACATATATATACCACTTCCCGGTTCGGCTGATTTCGATTTGAATTATAAATTATCCTAACAATGTTGTCAAGACAAATTTTATGTTATACTTTGGAGCAATTCAGAAAAATGCTTGAATACTTTGGCTGCAAAGGAGCAGTGAGCTTTCGATAATAGATGGGAGGACGAGTAGAATGGAACTGGATAAAATTTGTCAGAATTGCAGCAGCTTTTTTCAAGACAGCAAAGATTTATGTACAGATTTGGGCGTCTGCTTGAGGGACGATGCATTTGAACCGTTTCTGGATGAAATTATGGAAAATGCGGATTTTTCTAACTGCTATGAGATGTACCTGAAAAAGAGGTTTGACGGCGGGAAGGAAGCTTGTGATCAATATGAAGAACCTGAAATCATTGAAATACCGGATGGTGAGGATATTAATGTTTATCTTCACATTGAAAATATGAAACATCAGAATGTGGATGAGATTATCAAATACTTTTATGATGCCAACAACAAGATCGTCAATAAAGCGATATCAATGATTTCAAGATATGTAAGGATTGGAAATGAAAGTGCTTATGAGGGGCTGATCAACTATTATATGGGCTTGGGGCCGGCAGAAAGCCTTGATGATGTTTACTTCAGAATAAAAATTATAGATATACTTTCTTCAAAGGAATCAGAAAAGAATACGATAGACGCATATGTAAATGAGCTTGCCAGGACTCCATCCAATAATACGACAAGACAGCTATATACGGAAATACTGAAACGCTTAAGCAAGTGTCCATCGAAAATGGTTCAGGAGCCGCTTTTGGAGTTGCTTGGTAAAAAGAAATATAGTTATAAAATAAAGAACAGGATTTTAGAGGTTGCGAGAGTAAGAGAAATAAATGAGTATTTGAATTTTAAGGAATCCCTCCCAAAATGAAAGTGCCTTCAGTTAATCGTCAGTGGGCTCCTGCCGAAAAGTCTTATGCCCGCGGTAGGCGGCGCTGACGGCGGCGTACACTTCCTCGCCAACAGGCCTTAGTTCGTTGCCTTCGAGCTTAACAAAGGATTTTATATCCTGTTTGCTGGGGTTTCCTGTTTTTTTAATCTCCATATGGATACAGAACGCCATGATGTTCAATAATCAGAGCTATTTTATTCATATCCGTATCCCGAAAATAACTAAAGCAAAGGTCAGCGTAGCCTTGATTATAGCAGCCCTTGATGACCTCGGATACGAAAAGGTTTCAAATATCGTGCCGCTCATAGCGCCAAACTGCAGCTGCTCGTGAGTATACCAACCGGCCGGATAGCTTGCGAGTCCGGTATCCGTTAAGTTATCCCAACAACATTATCAAGACAATTTATGCTTTGACATTCATAGCAGAAAATTGCTATACTTGCTCCAGGAAAACACCCCGGGAAAAGCAGGGGGGAGTCTCAAAATGAGATTGTTCGATATGGATGAGTATATGCGATGGCTGAAACAGGCTCGACATACGTTATCCTCTGCCGTAAGGGACAAGGTTGCCGGGGATTATGCCTGGTCGTGTTTTAAGGCCCAGCAGAGCGCGGAGTTTGCCCTGAAGGCGCTGGTTCGCGGGGCGGGGCGGTTCATGGCCGGACATTCCACCCTAAAGTTGTATGAAGTACTGCGGGATGCGGGGTTTGAGCTGCCAGAGCAGTTACCCAAGTGGTGCCGAGAGTTGGACCGCCACTACATTCCACCGCGTTACCCCGATGCTTACCCGGCGGGGAGTCCTTTCGAGTACTATGACTGCGACACGGCTGAGCAGGCTGTGATACTCGCGGAGCGGGTAGTCCGGTATGCCGAGGAGGTGGTGGCTGGTGCGGAGAGTAATTGAGGCACGGCGGGAGGAGCAACAAGAAATGGTGGCCCACGCGAGGCGATACGGGGAGCGGCTGCGTGCGCGGTTCGGCCCGCTGTCGGTATTCGTGATTGGTTCTGTGGCCCGGGGGGATTTCAACCAGTGGAGCGACGTTGATGTGATTGTCGTTGCTGATGGCTTGCCGATGCATCCCCTGGAGCGCAACCTGATGCTCTACGAACTGGTAGAGGGTGGAATTGAGCCGAAGGGATATACCGTGGCTGAGTTCGGGCGATTGTTGGCGCAGGGGCGCCAGCCGGCTCTGGAGACCATGGAAATAGGCATTGTGCTTCGGGATGAGCTAGGTATAAGACCGGTTGATCGCGCCCAAACTTAGGTGAAAACTCATTTACACAAAATCCGGGATATTCCCTCCTGCATTTTATGTTGCCTCTCATTGACCGTACTTAACCAAATCGTACAGTCTTTTGTTTTGATAAATCCGCCCCTTACCTATTTTCTCAGAAGTAAGAAAACCTTCTTTTTCAAGAGAAGAAAGGTAATTAACCGCAGTCTTTCTTGTTACTGACAAACCGTTTTCAATATAGACAGTTTTTGTGTAAAACTCATAAAACAGCAAATCAATCAATTCCTTGGAATATATTTTAGGAAGTTCTTCTTTAATCTCTGCACTCATGGCTTCAACTTCGGCATTGATTCTTTTTACCAACCTCAATGTCTCTCCTGCTGTTTCTTCAATACCTGTGAGAATATAGACAATCCATTCCTCCCAATTCGCATGGGTTCGGACTTCCTGAAGAAGCCTGTAATATGCTGACTTGTTCCTGATTATATAGCTGCTTAAATAAAGAATAGGGCTATCAAGCAAGTCCTTTAATACTAAGTAAAGCACATTTATGATTCTGCCAGTCCTGCCATTCCCATCATAAAAGGGATGAATACTTTCGAATTGATAATGGATGACAGCCAGCTTTATCAGTGGGTCAATATCGTTATAGTATCAGCTATCCGGCATTTGGGACACAGGGAACTGTCTTTTTCTGTGCCCATTTTTGTTTTTGCGTCTGCTGCCAGTTTATCAGGCTCCGGTAGGCTCCTGCGGTAACATTTTTTGCAGATGGTAGGCGGCGCTGACGGCGGCGTATACTTCCTTCAGGGAGGCGCCGCTTTTGCTTGCCAAAAGCAGGCAGTCCTGGTACTCAGGGGCGGCGTTTATCTCCTCGTTCTGCCAGGCGGCTACCTTGACGCGGGCCGGACCAAAAGGGGTGCTGACCGTGACGTGCCGGCGCGGCAACGTCAGCTTTTCCGCAATAGTGCGGCGAACGCCGAGGGTGCTTGTCTCACGGAACAGCACATCCAGGACGGCTGCCTCCTTTTCCGGAAGCGTCAGGGCGCAAAGCAATGTCCCGGGACGGCTTTTTTTCATCTGCAGCGGCACAAGGTAAGCATCCAGCGCGCCGGCGGCAAAGAGCCTGTCCAGCACATAGCCGTAAATTTCCGGGTTTAAATCGTCAATATTGGCTTCCAGCTGCACGATTGTTTCCAGGGCGGCGCCAGCCTGCTCCCGGCTGCCGGTGATTACGCGCAGCAGGTTGGGGATGGGCAGGTCGCGTTTCCCTGCGCCGTAGCCGGTGTTAAGCACAGTCATGGCCGGCAAGGGGCCGAAGGTGGCCAGCGTGGCCAAGACGGCCGCTCCGGTCGGTGTCAGAAGTTCGGCTTCGAGGCCGCGTGAATAGACCGGCAAGCCTTGCAGCAGAGCCATCGTGGCCGGTGCCGGTACCGGCAGCAGGCCGTGAGCGCACTGGACAAAGCCGCTGCCTACATGCAGCGGCGAAGCGTGGACTTCTGTTGCGCCGAGCGCTTCCAGGGCGGCGGCGATGCCCACGATGTCGACTATGGCATCGACCGCGCCAACCTCGTGAAAATGAACTGTTTCAGGTGAGTGTCCGTGTACTTTGCCTTCCGCCAGAGCCAGACGGGTAAAGACGGCGAGACTCCTCTCCCTGACGGCCGGAGTCAGGGAGCTTTCCGCCAGCATGTGCCTGATGTCCCGGAAATGGCGGTGAGGCAGCTCCTTTTCCCGGACTTCCACCGTCAGGTCCAGCGCCTCCAGCCCCTTTTTCTTCACCCTTTTCGTTTTTATGGAATAACCGTCTACCGGCAGCTTGTCCAGTTCCGCCTGTACCGCCTCAAGCGATGCTCCGGCATCAAGGAGGGCAGCCAGGAGCATATCGCCGCTGGCGCCGGCGAAGCAGTCAAAATAAACGATGGTCATAACTAACCCCCTGGCAGTAATTAATTTGCCTTTGCTACATTATAACACGAAGGAATGGTTTGTGGCTCCCGCAATCAGTTAATCCAGCGATTATTCCGGGGCCGGGTGCCGAAGGCGCCGGTTGCAAAATGCGTTGACACCCCGTGAGCAGGCTGATAAGATTAAGCCGCAAGGAAATGATAGAGGATGCGGCCTGAGCTACCGGCAGAAAGCGGGGATAGTTTGGACTGGCCTGTGATAGAGGGGACACTGTGGTTGGCTGCACCGGACGGAGAAGATTGCCGCGCGGCGGTAGAGCAGGCGGCAGACCTGCTCCGGAAGGGGAAGCTGGTTGCTTTTCCCACGGAAACGGTGTACGGACTTGGGGCTAACGCCTTGGACGCCAGTGCCGTAGCGCGTATTTTTGCGGCTAAAGACCGTCCGGCCGACAATCCGCTGATCGTGCATCTGGCTGACGCAGAGCAGCTTGAAACGTTGGCTGAAAATATCCCGGAGGAAGCGTGGCGGCTGGCCGGACGCTTCTGGCCCGGGCCGCTGACCCTGGTGCTGGAGAGCAGGAAGATAGTGCCCGCACAGGTGACCGGCGGACTGGACAGTGTGGCCCTGCGGGTGCCGGCTCACCCGTTGGCACTGGCTTTGCTGAGGCAGGCAGGCCTGCCGGTCGCTGCCCCCAGCGCCAATGTGTCGGGGAGGCCTAGCCCGACTACCGCTGCCCATGTGCTGGAGGACCTGGCCGGACGGATTGAGGCGGTGCTGGACGGCGGCCCCTGTGCGGTGGGCGTGGAGTCAACCGTGCTGGACATCCGCGGCGGGCGGCCCGTCATCCTGCGTCCGGGCGGAGTAACGGCGGAGGAGATTTCCGCTTTCCTGGGGAAAGAGTGCCAGGTTGTTTCCTCGCTGGAAACGTGTGGAGAGGTGCCGGCGTCACCAGGCTTAAAATATACCCATTATGCGCCCAAGGCCCCGCTTTACTTGGTGCAGGGGCGTCCTGAAGCCGTGCTGAGCAGGCTAGAGGTGATGCGCGATGAATTTTTGAAGAGAGGGCTTTCCGTAGGACTGCTGCTCAGCACGGAAAGCGCCGGCAAACTGGGTCTGGGGCACATGGAGATACTTGGCCTAAAGGATGATGCAGCCACCTTGGCTGCTAATCTTTATGGCGCTTTGCGCCGTTTTGACCAGTTGGGGATTGATGTCATCCTGGCGGAGGGATATGCTGAGCAAGGGATAGGAGTTGCCCTGATGAACCGTCTGCGCAAAGCAGCCGGTCCGCGCCTGATTGAAGTGGAGTGAGAACAGATGGGCAAGAAAGTGTTCTTCGTGTGCAGCGGCAATACCTGCCGCAGCCCGCTGGCCGAGGCGTTTGCCCGGCATTTCCTGAAACTGGATGGAGAAGCCGGCTGGACGGTCATCTCAGCCGGGTTGTCTGCTTTGGCGGGCTCCCCGGCTACGCCGGAAGCTGTTACCGTGGCCGGGGAATTCGGGTTGGACCTCTCCGGCCACCGTGCCCGGCAACTGACAGGGGAGATGCTGGACGGCGCAGATTTGGTGCTGGTGATGACCGCTGTCCACAAGGCGCGTGTGCTGGAGAAGGGGCCGCACCTGGCGGGGAAAGTATGGCTGGTTAAAGAATATGTGTACGGTGCAGCCGAAGATGTCGTTGATCCCTTCGGCGGGAACTTGGCTGTTTACCGGGCTATGTCGCTTGAGCTGGAAAAGTTGACGGCAGCGATTGTGAAAAAGCTGCGTGTCTTTGAAAAATAAGCAGGATTTAAGGGGGCGTGAGGAGAAATACCCTAGCCGGGCGGGAGGTAAAGGTATGAAAATAGCGGTTGGCAGCGATCATGGCGGATTCCGCTTAAAAAAACACCTCTGCGCTTACTTGGCAGAGCGAGGGTATAGTTTTCATGATTTCGGCGTTTATTCGGGCGAGACTGCTGCCGATTACCCTGATTTTGCCGTACTGGTAGCGGAAGCGGTAGCCTGCGGTAACTATGATTTAGGAATTATCTCTTGCGGGACGGGTATCGGCGTAAACATCACGGCCAATAAAATTCCCGGCATCCGGGCGGCGCACTGTCACGATACTTTTTCGGCACGGATGGCTCGCGAGCACAATGATGCCAATGTGCTGACCATGGGCGGGCGGGTGATTGGGTCCGGCCTGGCGCTGGAGGTGGTTCAGGTTTTTTTGCAGGCGAATTTTACAGGCGGCCGGCATGCCTGCCGGGTGGAAAAAATCAGGGAGGTTGAGCGACGGCTCCAGCCGTTTTCAAAGGTTCGCCCCTAAGGAGGAAAGATATGTCGGTGCTAAAAGCTGTCTCTTATACACATCT
>QLUR01000052.1 GCA_018725565.1 Bacillota bacterium
CTCCACAAGGCCTTCCACCTTGCGCTGAGCCACTTTTCCTCCGCCAATGACCAGGCAGGACTTATGGGTTATTTTCAAGTTAATGGGATAGTGTTTTATGGCTTATCTCCAGGACACTAAAGAGCTATTCTTGATGATGAGAAACCTGGCACAACTGCAAGAACCAGTTTTGGGTCAATTTGCCGTCCGATTTAGATTCACAGGATGGGGCCAAATATTGAAATTGGGCCCTTTTGCAGGGACGCCAAACTTGTTAAATTCATCAGAAGCCTATAGCCTGAACTCTCGTTTCATCATATTTTCAGAGACCGTCCCGATTTAATGTGGGTTTATCTAAAGAGTACCTGGACGCTCGGTCTATCTCATTTTATGCAATTTGCCTCTGCTAGTCTACCCAGGTATCTCCTTCAAGCTTGGGCCAAAACCAATAATTTGATCAACTCCTTGAGCCATTTTACGAGAATTTGTAAAATCCTGTATGCTGTCTATTGTACAAAAAAATAACGCCCCTGTCCCGCCCTGGATGCAAGCAGCCCTGTAGGCAAGCACCTGGACCGCTATTAGCTGATATCTTGACCTGAAATTAAATTATCAAGAGCGGAGGAAGAAATTTGGATTATTTGAACCGGTTTCACTGAATATATACACTAACCGGCAAGACTTATAGACCATCATAAACGGTGGCGAGGTGATATGATGAATAAGGCAAAAGAGATGCTCCTGGCCCGCATCCATCTGGGGGCGGTTCTGCCGCTCCTGGAAGATATCGCCGCATTCGACCCGGCGCTCCGGGAGGCGCTTGTGGACTGGAATTTTACTGTCCAGTTCCAGTTGCCCGGCGGGAAGCCTGCCACCGCCCTGGTCTTTAAGAGGGGTAGTCTGAAAACCTACCCCTCCGGCGTGAAAGGAGCACGAGTTAGCCTAACTTTCAAAGACGCTGCGTTTCTGAACCAGGTGTTCCAGGGGCGTACGAAAAAGAGCCCGCGGCCTGGCCTCACTGGGCTGCTTCATCTGAAAAAGCTGAGGCAGCTAGAGCAGGTTCTGGGACATTTGGAGCGCTACCTCAAACCGGTGGAGGAGCTGCTGCAACAGGAAGAATCCTACGCCTTTTGCGTCAAGATCGCCCTATACGCCCTGGCCTTCGGGATCAAAGAGGTAGGTGAGTATGATCCCGAACTCTCCTGTATAGCGGCCCGCTTGCCCGACGGCGTAGTGGAGATAGGGGTTGTCGACGGGCCGGCCGTCCATATCCGCGTCAAAAAGGGTAAGTTTTACCCGGCCCGGGGGGAGGCGGAAACAGCCAACGCCCGCTTGGAGATCGCCGATCTGGATACGGCCTGGGCCATGCTCCAGGGCAAGTTGGATCTTTTTGCCGCCGTGGGCGGCGGTAAGATCAAGCTAAGGGGCAATATCCCCCTGCTGGACGGGATCAGTCCCCTTATGGACCGGTTGGCTTTGTACCTGGCGGGCTGAAACACCCACCTTTTATCCTTAGTATAAGGAGGCTTAGATGAATGAGCGAAGCCGGTGACAAGCTGTACAGTTTCGAGCACTCCATGGAGCTGTTTTCCGAAGCAGCTAAGGTAATCCCCGGCGCGATCTACGGACATGTATCCCCGACCCTGCAAGTGCCCGGTTTTTTCCCCTATTACACCGCCCGGGCTGAGGGATGCCGCTATTGGGATATCGACGGCAACGAATTCATCGATTACATGTGCGCTTACGGACCCATGATCCTGGGCTACAACTATCGCCCCGTGGAGGAGGCCGCCGCCGCCCAGCGTGCCCTGGCCAACTGTACCAACCACCCGGCCCCAGTAATGATTGAGTTGGCCGAGTACCTGGTCGATACTGTCCCCACCGCAGATTGGGCCCTTTTTGCCAAAAACGGCGGCGATATGACCACTTTCGCCGTCCTGGTAGCCCGGGCTCACACCAACCGTAAGAAGGTCGTTACCGTACGGGGCCATTATCACGGCGTCGCCCCCTGGTGCACGGCCATTGGCCATGGCGGGAACACTCCGGAAGACCACCTCAATAATCTCCAGGTGGAATGGAACGACCTGGAAGGGTTTGCTACACTGGTCCGCAGCCATCCGGATGAAATTGCGGCCTTTATCGCCATGCCCTACCACCACGTCACTTTCGACCACCAGGTCATGCCCGCTCCCGGTTATTGGGAGGGCGTCGAAAAGATCTGCCGCACCGAAGGTATCGTGCTCATCTCGGACGATGTGCGCACCGGTTTCAGGCTGCACCTGGGCGGGTCCAACGAGTATTTCGGCTACAAGCCCGATCTGATTACCTTCAGCAAGGCCATGGGCAACGGTTATTCCATCTCGGCCTGCGTCGGACGGAAAGAGTTAAAGAACGCCGCCGCCAAGGTCTTCTATACCGGCTCCTTCTGGTTCTCAGCGGAGCCCATGGCCGCTGCTCTGGCCACGTTGAAAGCGCTACAAGAGACCAGCGCCGTAGAGAAGATTTACCGGATCGGGAAGATGCTAATGAACGGCCTGGAAGAGTTGGGCTCCCGCTATGGCTTAGAAATTACCACCTCCGGCCACCCAGGCCTCCCGTTTATGCGTTTTGACGAGGACCCCGATCTGTATATGCAGCAAATCTTTTGTGCCGAGGTGACCAGGCGGGGCTCGTTTTTCCACCCCCATCACAATTGGTTCATCTCCGCCGCCCACACTGAAGCGGATATCAATGAAACCCTGAACCACGCCGAAGCAGCCCTGAAGGCGGTAAAACGACAGTTGAACGGCGTCTCAGGGCGCCGTGCGATTATATAATCCCCAAGAGGAGGTTAAACAACCCGATGGCATTAGCAGATAAGGAGATCGCCGCATTAACGGAAAAAGCCTGGGAGATCAGGCACCTGATCGTGCAGACCATAGTCTGGGCGGGAGGCGGCCACGTCGGGGGCGCCCTCAGCCAGGTGGAGATCCTCATAGTCCTTTATTATCACTACCTGAACATAGACCCCCGGCGCCCCGACTGGGAAGACCGGGACCGGGTGATCTTAAGCAAAGGTCACGGCGGGGTCGGTTACGCCCCTATCCTGGCCGATCGGGGCTATTTTCCTATGGAGCTGCTGAAGGAGTTCAACCATACCGGTTCGCCCTTCGGCATGCATCTGGATCGCCTCAAGGTACCCGGGGTGGACGCCTCCACTGGCTCTCTGGGGCACGGCCTGCCGATGGCCGTCGGGATGGCCTTAGGGGCAAAGTTGCAGCAGAAACCCTGGCACACCTACTGCATCGTCGGGGACGGCGAATCTCACGAAGGCAGTATCTGGGAAGCTGCCATGTGTGCCGCCCACTACAAGCTGGATAACCTGACCGGCTTTGTGGATCGCAACAGGCTCTGCATCGACGGCGACACCGAAGAGATCATGGCCCTGGAGCCCTTGAAAGGGAAGTGGGCTAGTTTCGGATGGTACGTCCTGGAGATAGACGGACACGACTTCAAGGAACTGGGTGAAGCCATCGAAGAAGCGCGGCGCACCGCCGGACGCCCGACTATGATCATCGCCAACACGGTCAAGGGAAAAGGTGTCAACTTCATGGAAGGTGAGGCGGCCTGGCATTACGGCGGCCTCGATTCGGATAAAGAGAAACAGGCGCTGCAGTCCATCAACCGGATCTACGGCAAATCCTGATTACCTCTAATCGAAAAGGGATCCAAAAAACATGGTAGGTATTACTGGACAAATTGGTTAAAAAAGGAGGAATATCCCTTGAGCGTTACCGGTTTAACTTATCACGTTTACGATGTCGAGCATATGACGCCGGCGGAGATTTACGGTCACGTCCTGGCCCAGTTGGGTCAGGAGAGAGCAGAGATTGTCGCCCTCACCGCCGACCTGGCCAAATCCACCAAGATCGGCAAATTCGGTGAAAAGTTCCCCGAGCGCTTCTTCAATGTAGGTGTCGCCGAGCAAAACCTTTTCGGCGTAGCGGCAGGGTTGGCTCTGGCCGGCTTCATCCCCTTCGTCTCCACCTTCGCCGTCTTCGCCGCCTTGCGGGCGGGCGAGCAGGTGCGTACCGATATCTGTTACCAGAAGCTGAACGTGAAAATCATCGCCACCCACTCGGGGATCTCTTTCGGCCCGGCGGGGACAACCCACCACTGCACCGAAGACCTGGCGGTGATGCGCTCCTTCGCCAACATGACCGTCCTCGCCCCCGCCGACGGTTACGAGACCGCCAACGCCGTGCGCGCCTGCCTGGATTACCCCGGCCCCGTTTACATCCGTATCGGGCGTGGTTTCGAGCAGACCGTTTATGAAGGGGAAGACTACGACTTTGCTATCGGTAAAGCAGTAACCATGCACGAAGGTTCGGATATTACCGTCATCGCCTGCGGGCCCTGCGTACTCTACGCCGTAGAGGCGGCCAAGGCGCTGCAAGAGAGCAAGGGCATTGCCGTAAGAGTGTTGAATATGCACACAATCAAGCCCCTGGACAAAGCGGCCATCCTCGCTGCGGTGCACGACACCCGTAAGATCATCACCGCAGAGAACCACAACGTCATCGGCGGCCTGGGCAGCGCCGTAGCCGAAGTCATCGCCGAAGGAGGCAAATCCTGCCGCCTAAAGCGGCTGGGGCTGCCGGACACCTTCGCCATAGTCGGCATCACCGAAGACCTGTACAATATCTACAAGCTGGACCGCGACGGCATCACCGAAGCGATCCTGGAGATGCTGGGCCAAGAAGTAGAACCCGACGACGACTGGGAAGATGAAATTTAGGAAAGGAGGGGGCTCACGCTCCATGCCCGATCAAAAAAAATTAGCGGCCCTACTGCTGATGAAAGCGGCCCTTCCCCTGACCAAGGTGCTGTTGGAAGAGAAGCCGCAGCTGGCCCGAAAGTTCCAGGGATGGAACCGGGTGATCCAGTTCCAGGTAAAAGACGACCCGGAGCTAGCCTGCCACCTCCTTTTTGACGGTGGAAAACTAGAATACCTCTCCGGGCGGCACCCCTCACCGGAGATAGACTTTCAGTTCAAGGATCCGGCCGGTTTCGTAGCGCTGATGACGGGTAAAATAGCCCTACCAAGAATAAAAGGGGCTTTGAAAAACCCGGGCACCCTGCTGAGCTTCCTGCCCCTGATGCTGGGGTTAACCCTGTTGTTGCCCAACAAGCTCCCCAATGATCCCGTCAGGCGGGCGCTCAAAGTGAAGCTGCTGCTTTACTTCATCACCGTGGCCCTTTCCCAGTTAAACCGAGCCGGGCATGAAGAGATGCAACGCTTTACCGTGAACATGCCTGACCGGATCTTCCAGTGGTCCGTCCAACCAGACGGCCCGGCCGCCTACCTGCGGATCCACCAAGGCAAGACCAAGGCTGGGAAAGGCATCTACCCCCGGCGCCGCCCCTTCGTGCATATGATCTTCTCCTCATTGGACAGCGCCTTTCTTGTCCTTACCGGACAGATCGACAACGTCCAAGCGATGAAGCAAGGCCACCTGGTGGTGGACGGCTCGCCGGAGTACGGCAAGGATATCGCAGTAATTATGAAACAGATCGAAGGGATGATTGCTTAGCTGCGTTGATCCGAACACGGCTGGTTGCGCCGAAAACCCCCCTGCTTCCTCTATCGCCACATAATAGGATTCTCCTATGGGTAATCCATTTCAAAGAAATTGCTATCCACCGCTGCCTTTAAAAACCGAACTCAGCTTTTAATTCATTGAGCTCTTTCCGGTACTGCTCCCGTTCTTCGTCGCTTAACTGGGACAGGTGTCTTGTTTCAATATGGGTGGCAATTTCTGTGAGCAGGGTGGAGGCCTTCACATAGCGGACGATCTTCGCCAGGCTGCCTTTGAGTTTAATCTTACCCTGCATCATCGCTTTCGTCACATTCAGCGCCCCGGACGTCACCGCTTCCCAGCGTTCCAGCTCCCCAGAGAGTATATAATCGGCTTTTACGCCCACCTCCCGCGGAACCAGCCGCACAGACCTGCATTCCCCGTGCCAAAGATCCAATAGCAGATAGCTGTCTTCAGGCAGGCCCAACGCTGGATTGGCCATTATATGGATGACCACAGTGCCTTCCCAACCCTTAGCCGCCTCTTTATACTCCTGGCTCTCCTGAATCATCTTTTCATAAGTCGCGACCCACTCCGGGCTGCCCAGGATGTACGGCCTGGCTACCGTGGCCAGTCGTTTCTCCACCATTTCCAGATAAGCTTTTTCCCACTCCGCAGTTCCATAAGCATAAGTCATTTTAGCTCTCCCTCCCTTGAAAATAACACAATTTTCATGCGACGTGGTGCGCCGCGGCGCATGGGCGATTCCTCCCTTTAATTTATTTTTCTCTCTAAGTCCATCCCACTTTCCTTCCTCTTCTGTAGATAGACGGTGGCGGCCGCTACTGGCCACGGCGGCATTTTTCCAACGCGGCATACACATCTGCCAGGCCCAGCGCTGTCATCTCCTCACGGGAGGGGTACCCATCCCGGTCGAATCCGCGCAACGCGGAGAACTCTTTTAACATCAGTTCCATATCGGGTACTGAACCGGCAGCGCCTCCCTCCGTCAGCGGCGTCCGGATTACCTCTGGTAAGCAATCGTCTGTCGGCCCGGCCCCGCGCAGCAGGTTAATCGCCCGCTTCAACAGCCAAATGCGCCGCCCGCAGCGCATAACCCTCTCCAGCGTCCACTCCCTGCCGGTGACGTTACTCAAACAGTCTACAAAATCGCGTTCGTTATAGACCATGCCGCCTAGTAGGCAGACCAGGGCAGCAGTAGTAAAGGTCATGCCAAAATCCTGGGTCAGGGCGACCAGCCTGGCCTTGCCCGTGCTGGACGGGCCGCTGTGGCAACCGTCCAACCCAAGGTCCTCCAGGAGCATGTTCCCTTGCTCAACGCCCATGGTCACCCCGGAAACATGGCAGGCGCCCCGGATAGATGTGGCATAAGCCAGACCAAGACCGTGGTAGGCCCGTGGGTCGTGCATGGGCACCTCCAGCTTCTTCACTACAGCCGCATATTTCTTGGTCTCTCCCCCCAGCTTTTCCGCCAGGCGGTGGCTACCAAGGGCCAGCACCGCTCCAAAGCCCTCCCGTGCCGCAATCATCTCCACCAGCTTTAACACCAGCTCGGGTTTATTCCAGCGCAGTTCCAGGCCGCCGGTCTGCTCCTCTTTAATCAACCCTTTCTCGAAACAGTCGATGGCGAAGGCTACGGTGCAGCCGCAACTGATGGTGTCCAACCCAAGTTGGTTACAACGCTCATTAATTTTGGCAACGGCCGCTGCATCAGGAATCATGCACATAGTGCCAAAGGAAGTAATGGTTTCATATTCTGGGCCGGGACCCGCAGGCATTTGCCACGGCCCCTCTTTTATCTCCACCACTCGCTTGCAGGCCACCGGGCAGGCGTAACATGTGGCTCGGTCTGCCAGGATTGCCTCGAAAGCCGGCCCGTTTAAAGCGTTAATCCCTTCGCCCCATTCACCTAATTGCCAATTTTTAATCGGCACATCGCCGGACAGGTGACCAGCGTCAATACCGCAGTTGGTCCCATAGAGGTTGAAGAGCTCCACGGCCAGGCTTTCCTTCATTTTGTTCAGCAGCCGCTGCCGCACCTCTTTATAGCCTTCCGGGTTGCCTATGTCTACTTTGCCTGTTCCGCTTACTACCAATCCTTTCAGCTTCTTGCTCCCCATCACCGTACCCATGCCAGTGCGGCCGAAGTGGTGGCCTTTGTTATGGGCGATGCTGGCGTAGAGCACACCGTTTTCCCCAGCCGGGCCAATTACCGCCACGGCCGGTTTACGGTTGTCCCCGCCGTGTCGTCTCTGCAGCAGATCTGTCACTGCATAGGTGTCCTGCCCCCATAGTTCGCCCGCCGGCAGGAGACGGGCCTTTTCTCCGTCGATGTGCAGATAGACTGGCTTTGCAGAGCTGCCCAGAAAAACCACGCCATCCCATCCGGCGAACTTGAGCTGCGCCGACAACTGGCCGCCTACATTGGCCTCGCCCCAAATACCGGTTAGAGGGGAAAGCGCATTAACAGTCATGCGCGCCGTAGAGGGCAGCGTAGTCCCGCTAAACGGTCCGGTCATAAAGATTAGGGGATTACCCGCCTCCAGCGGATCCATAGCGCTAATTTTTCCCTCCAGCAGTTCATAAAGCAGGCGTGCCCCGATGCCACTCCCCCCGAGATAGTTCTCCACTAAATCCTCCCGGAGGGGAATATTCTCGACCACCCCAGCAGTTAAATCGACTTGCAAAAGCTTGCCGCAATACCCTCCCACAGATAATCACTCCTCCGCTCAATTCCAGCCAGCACGCGCGCCAGAGCCTTCCCTCG
>QLUR01000053.1 GCA_018725565.1 Bacillota bacterium
CAGCCCCATATTCCTGGTACAATAGCCGGAATATCCCTGTTTAATATTATTGTGATGACGTTGCTATTATTGATGGCAGCCGGTATCACCAAGTTGATTTTATTTGTCAAACAAAAATATGGCAGGCAGCCAACCGCATCCATAAGTAAAAAGAAAAAGCTCTTGTTCTTTGCCGGCGCATTTTTGATTACACTGCTGCTTCATTTTGCGGCTGCTATCTATTTAACCGGAATTGTTGACGACAATATGGGGGAGAGAGCAGGTAGCATTGCTGAGCAAGCCATTAAACAAAGATATGCCGGGCTGGGCCACACAGTCGAATTCACGGGCGGAGCATTTAAAGCGATGATTGGCAGCTCGCCCCTTTGGCTCGTTGATTTCCCGTATCAGGTATTATATTGGCGGTGGTCGGGTTTTACCCGGTTTGCCGCTCCTATGGAGGTCGGGATTAATTATAAGGTGTTTGACCAGCAGGGGCATTTTGTTAAGGGAGGGGAAGTTCGTTACTATGTGCTGGGAGTCAACCGGCTTGTTTTATCGCCTCTGCCCTGGCAATAAAGATAGATATTAAAGGAGGCTGATTGTCTGTGAAGATTCCTACCGTAAATTTAAGGAGTAAAATGAGGAGCGCCGGTGCCATTTTCATTTTTATCGCTATACTTTCTGCTTTGGTATTATCTACGGGCTGTGCCCAGGTTACTCAACAACAAAATAATCTCACAAATGGCACTCCTGAGGCTGTACATGACGGGTTCAAGGTTGTCAGCTCCCCATTTTTTACCGCGGAAATACCGCTTGCCTAGCAGCTGGAAGCGTTAGACGGGGCTCCTATGTTCTGGAAAATCAACAAAGACGGCTATCACGTCGGAGAGATCATGTTTATCCCATATTTTACTGAACATGAAGAACCGCAACCAGGCGACGGGTTTTTGTATGCCTCTTTATCTGACGAGGCGCTGCTGCGGAGGGTTTTAATCAATGTCAGCGCGAACCATGCTGATCAAACGATCCTGGATAAAATAACGGGCAGCTTCAAAATGGTTGCCGGACCATATACTTCAGTGGATATGCAGACTGCCGCCCAGCAGTATATCAGAGCAGGAGGCAGGGAGATATTCGGCAAAATCGCAGAGGTGGTACTTGCCGAAGGCAACCCTGTCGGGTTATTGATTAATGAAAAGGAATTTATCCTTGACGAAGAGGCGCCTAATTGCTTCAGAATAGAAACTTTGTCGGAAGTGCCGGCAGAATATGCTGTTGCGTCCGGGGCAAATGTACTTCCCCTTGTCCCGCCGCACTATTCCAGTCACGGAGCTTACTACATGCCGCCGCTGAAGGAGTTCATAGTTAATTACAATTACAAGGACTATTTCTATAGCTTTATCGCAGGAGCGGACGGAGAAATCAAACTGATCCTGCAAAAGTATGTGCCGTAAAAGGAGAATATAACCTATGAAGAAAACAATTGTACGTGTGATATGCTTATTGCTTATTGCTTTGTCCCTTGCAGGGTGCAATAATTTGCAGACTATTGATGAGCAAGATAGCGAACAAAATTATGGAAATGGTCAAAATTCAACAATTGCTAAACCGTCAGAACTCAAAAATTTGGCGGGATGGATAGTAATCAACGATAACAGGCTTTATCTTGATGAAGCTAAGGTATTCATACAAGAGCTTCCTCCGCAAGAACCAATTTATCCCTTGTATTCTCGTCATGCAGGCGAAAATGTTATCGTTATTGCTGATGGAGATAACGAAAGACTGTATGAGTACGGCTTTTTTAGAGATTATTTTTGGCAGGAGTATTATTGGGGTAACGGTATTTGGGGCTATCGTCAAATAGACAGAACTATTGGTAATGAAGAGAATTTTTTCAAAGATGAGGACGGGTTTTATCGGGATGACGGGACTTTTGGCGGAGGACGATGGGAAGCACGGCGAAAATATGGCATAATGCCGAATGGGTATGGCAGAGCGAATGGGTATGCCATAGAACATCTTGACAGGGATATAGTCTCTTTCGAAGTGACAAGTAATACTGTATTTACATTCACTGACACAAATTTGCATTTTGTGGATGAGTCCTCTATGGACAGAAAATACCAAACAACAATCCTTGAAGAATTTTTGATGCATCGTGGCATTTCAAATCGGCTTCATTGTTTTTACAATATTGATTATGTAATGACGCCGGAAGAGTTTTTATTGCGCAGCACATGCGAGTGTGCGCTCCGTAGATACCCCATAGTATTTATACAAGTAGAAGATGGGCGAGTCATCAGCGTTACAGAAGAGTTTCTGTTTACACAGTAGAATAGGAGTCTTGCGCAGCAAACAGTCAAATATAAATACGCGTAAGAGGGAATTATCGGATGAAGATAGTGTCAGCATTGAGTGTGTGCATAAGCTTACTTTCTCTGATGGTATCAGCCTCCGGTTGCCAAGTTGAAAACCGTGATTTAGCACCGCCCCCCACACCTATGTCACCTTACGCAGCAGCGGAATCGTGGGAAGAGTATCTTTTGGCCGCGCTATATCCTACATTAGAAGAATTATCTGATAGCGCCACGGATATTGTAAGAGCCAGAATAATTTCAGGGCGTTTAGAACAAGGCGCCGATACTGACAGGCCAGCCGTTACGATTTGGGATGCCGAACCTGCTTACAATAATATTTTCACAATAGAGCTAACCAATGTATATAGGACAGACTGGAATCCTATGGATAATGAATATGCGGAAGGTTGGGAAAAACTAAGCATTGGGCAGCAAATAGATCTGCATAGAGATTTCAACATAGATTTTACGATGAACGATAGGGAGTATATATTATTCTTAGATTACTCTCGCGACAGTGTCGGTTGGCTTGGCAGCCCTTCAGTTTCTATTGTTTTCCCTTCATATCAAGCTGTTTATATATTCAACCCTTATGACCTGTATCAAGTTTTGGAAAGCCCTACATCAAGGCCAGAGTTGGCATTGAACATTACCTATTATGATATACTTGGCATAGCAGAATGACATTCTATGATGCGAAGTATACTGTGAGAAAGCGGATATCGTTTCAAAGCCTGCAAGGGAACTCCCGTTTGTTAGTACCTTAAAGGTTCGAAACTGCAATAAAGAACAAGTTGTTTAGGCCGCCATATCCAGCAATTTTTATGTTGATGCGCCCAGTAACGCGTTCACCGCGCTGGTGAGACGGCGACCCTTATCTGTCAGCTGGTATTTACGCTGGTTAGGCAGTTTGCGGATCACGCCATGATCGCGAAGCAGGCGAAGGATGCGAAGGAGCCGATTGATATGGGCGGATAGGGCTTTATCTTTCTTGCCATTAGCCCACGGTGTGCCGCCTAGCATCCCCCTGAAATGCCTTGTTCGTAATGCCGGATACCTGAGCGCAGGGTCAGCGATAGCCTGGGGGTCAAAGCCTGATCTTTCCCCAAGGGTGCCAGTGTCCGTGCACGTCTACCGTCATGAATGTGGGCGGCTACTTGCGCAAATACCTGCCGCAGCGGAGTTTCATCCTCCAGTGTAGCCAAGTGTGCGGGGAAGCGCTTATTCACGTCAGCGGCTACTTGGGGCGCGCAGCGGCAGATCTGCCACCCTTTTGCACAAGGGCAGCCGCTCTTTAGGGAGGTCACGGGCGTCCTTCTTTATGGCGGTACACTTTAAAGCGGTTCGGGCGGTTCATAGTCATCTCCACACGCAGGACATTCTGTTCGAGGGGGGATAGGAATGCTTGGAAAGTATAAAGGCTATGGGGTCTTCATTTTGACTGTCCTGCTTTTGTCCCTGCCCTTGCAGGCGGAGGCTACTGTGCCTGTGTCCAGCGGTTATAAGAGCCCGGGAGAAATTGTTTTTATTGCGATGCATTATGAGGATGTCAGTGCGATTGCGCCCATTAAGTTAAAACTTGAACAGGATTTACTTGCGCTTGAACATGCTTTTAAGACGCTTCAAAAAGAAGGTAAACTTGACCCGGATTTCCCAAGACTAGTCATCATTGCCTCAAAATACTATAGGTTGGAAAACAGGTTTGGAACAGCTCCGGCAGAGCTTTCTTTCACTAATTCAGCAACTTTTGTTTCCAACCATCCAGAATCACCTCCGTTTGAACCAAAGGAATTGGGTCCGGCTTACGTGATCAGGATAAGTACAGGACTTTTAAATTATCGGGATTTAGCAGCAATGATGCCTCTTTTAGGCGGGTTGAATGACCAGGCACCCAGAATAACGATTAAAAGCGAAAAGAAACTGGCTGTGTGGAAAAGACAGCCTGACTTTGAAAGGTTAATAAGTTTAATAAATGTGCCAGAAGAATTTGGTGCTGTTGCAGGCAGATTTAGAATAGCTGCATTGTGGAAAGCAGAAACAACGTTTTATTCACTGACAGATGAGGAGGGCAACAAAATTCTTGACCTTTTTCCGGCGAATATATACAAAGGCAGACCAGCATGGGCGCCTGTTGAACGTCCCGAACTCCACGGCCGAATTTTGGCATATGCGACTGATGAGCAAGTAATTATTTATGATTTAACTAAAGGCTCTGATCGCTATATATATTACCACCTAAACCTTGATTTTACTTTTAATGACCGCAGAATTCAGGAAATATTTGATGTAATGCGCGATGCGATACATGTGCATTTTGCCGTAGATGCTGTGGAAAATAAGGTATATGTTTTACCTTTTGGTAGAATGGGATGGATAAACGTTGTATATTCGCTGGATTTGGATACAGGCACATGGACAAGAGAATTAGAGGGCGAGCTTGTCTCTGATGAGGTACGGACAAATAAACAAAATGGAATCTGGATTGATTTTATTCCCGCGGTGCCGGATAGAAAAATCGTCGGAAATGTTGATATTTTGACGGAGGAATGGACTGAAGGACAAAACTTTCCAGCCGTGAGCGTTAATAGAAATCAAACCATTTTGCTTTGGCTCAGCTTATTGATTATTCCCGGAGCAATGCTGATCTATCTTAAACTACGGAAAAATATTAAGATGGGATGAAGGGATGATGAAAAAACGTCTGTCGCTAATCATTAGTCTGGTAGCGGCAATTGTCCTGCTCAGTGCGGCAAGCGCTCTTTTTCTGATGGATCGGGAGCAACCGACAGCCCATAAGGTAATAGAATCAGAAAAGCCACGGGTAGCTTCGCCGGATGCGATTAATTCGGAGATCAAGGCTCTGGTCGATGGAAACCGTGCCTTCGCCTTCGACCTATATCAGGCGCTCAGGGAGACCGGGGGCAACCTTTTTTACTCACCCTACAGCATTTCGCTGGCTCTGGCGATGACTTATGCCGGCGCCCGCGGCGAAACCGCTGAAGAGATGGCTCGCACGCTCCAATTTCTCCTTCCCCAGAATAGCCTCCACCCTGCATTCAACAGCCTGGCTATCGAGCTTCCCAGGCGGGGTGAAGGCACCCAGGGCAGGGATGGGGAGGGCTTTCGCTTGAATATCGTCAATGCCATCTGGGGACAGAAGGATTTCAGGTTCCTTTCCGGGTTTCTCGATGTTTTGTCTGAGAACTACGATGCCGGGCTCAGACTGCTCGATTTCGCGAATGCACCGGAGGAGTCCCGCCTCACCATCAACGACTGGATAAGTGAGCAGACGGAAAATCGGATTAAAGATTTGATTCCACATGATGCTATTAACAGGCTCACGCGCCTTGTCCTGACCAACGCCATCTACTTCAACGCTGCATGGCAGTTTCCGTTTGAAGAGCATGCGACCCGTGATGACATCTTTTATCTGCTCGATGGAAATGAAGTCACTGTGCCGATGATGAGACAGGCGAAGCATCTCCAGTTTGACGAAGGAAAAGGCTATCAGGCAATTGAACTTCTGTATGACGGAGGCGAGTTCTCCATGGTGATCTTGCTTCCCGATTCCGGCCACTTTGAGGAATTCGAAGAATTGCTTTCTGTTCAAAAGTTAGGTTCGATCATGGATAGATTGGAACGTCACTACATTACGCTGACCATGCCTCAGTTCGAATTTGAATCTGACTTCAGCCTCAAGGAAACCCTCACGGCAATGGGTATGCCGTCTGCCTTCTCGCCGGAGAACGCGGACTTTTCAGGGATGACGGGCGGGCGTGAACTGTTCATTCAGGATGTGATCCACAAGGCGTTTGTCTCAGTAGATGAAGCCGGCACGGAAGCCGCCGCGGCCACAGCGGTCGTGATGATAGAAGCGCTGCCGCAGGTGGCAGTCAATGTGGACCGCCCTTTTATCTTCTTTATTCGGGATATCGAGACCGGCACGATACTGTTTGTCGGGCGTGTGCTAAACCCGGGGGTATGAGCCATATGTTGATTTAAAGAGACAACACTTTATTACGGGTATTAAGACTTAAGGAACCAATAAGGGGAGGTTTATTTGTTATGAATGGAAGGCCATATCCAGTCATTAAAACCATTAAAACCGGGATCGGCTTTGGCTGTTGTCTGGCCATGATCATTTCCTGGAGTATCTACCAGTCCGTTATTTATGCCTTATTACACGGCATCCTCGGATGGATTTTTGTTCTCTGGTACCTGATTTTTATCAGATAAGCGCGCGATCACCGGTTTAAGTCTTTTTTGACGGCAAGCTTGCAGGTCTTATTTAAGGCAGCGCAAACCTTGAAACACTGTAAAATGAGCGGAGGCGGGATTAAAATGTTCCGGTTAAAAAGGTTTTGCCTGATCATGATAATCTTTGCAGGGCTGATGCTGCCCGGCCATCCGGCAGCGGCCACTGTTGATGTGACCACAGGCTTTGTGAGCGAGCGAAAAACCACATTTATCAGCCTGCACCACGAAGATGTCTTACCAATGCCGGTATTGGTCGATGGGCTGGCTCAAAATGTGGACGCCTTGGATAATCTTTTCCACCGCCTGCAAAATGCCGGTCAGTTATTGCCGAGCCACCCGGTTCTTGCCATTGGAATCAGCGACGACGTTTACCAGCGTGTTCTTTCGGGAGCCAGAGCGGATGGCTATGCGGTCTTGTCTCTGGAAAATGATTACCACCGGGATTTAGATCCTCACGACATAATCTCTGCAGACGCTACTGCCTTTGGTCCGGTTTACCGCATGGAGCTTTCCCTCTGGCCGGTCAGCGTCAATGAACTTTTTGCTTTGACGTTTCTCCTGCCGGAGCTTAGCGCCGGGAATCCCCGTATGGAGCTACTGGCCGCGGATATCAGGCAGTACCGGGACAAGTTTGATAAGGAGATAGCGCGCACCAGCTGGGATTGGTCAAACAGCGGTCTGCTTTGGTCGCCGGACGGCAATCTCCTCTTATTGGCTGATTGGCATAACCGCGGACTGAGCTATCAGGTGTTCAATTTCGCCGCAGATGAGCGCATGTCCCTTGAACGGCTTGAACATTACATCCTGCCGCCGACTTTTTCCCCTGACTCCCGCTTCATTGTCTATGCTTCCCAAACAGAGCTTAAGATTGTCGATGTCGCCAGGCAAAAGACCCAAAGCTTGTCACTGCGGGAAAAGATGCCCTATTCTTATCGAGGCATGCACTGGATTACTGTTGCCTTTAACGAAACTGCTGATAGTTTATTTTTGTCTTTTGGCGGTCGGTATGAGATTCCTATTGGTTTGCTGTGGCGCGGTCCGGTTCCCGGCCTGGCAGAGTTTAAAAATATGTCGGAGTGGCATGAAGAATACTTGGCGGAGTTTGGCAGAAGTGCTGATTTCGGTGTGCCGGCGCCAGGGATCTGGAGCGATTTAATGCATAGGCGCCATGCCTCTATTGTAAAAACGCCTGCCGAACTTGCCGAACTTAAGGGCAAATTAACTGCCCCAATAAATATGGAGTTAGCGGCAAATCGTGAAAGACTCCAGGCCAAATACGGTGCTATTTACAGTGA
Organism: Bacillota bacterium; assembly: GCA_018725565.1. Classification (GTDB taxonomy): domain Bacteria; phylum Bacillota; class Dethiobacteria; order Dethiobacterales; family Dethiobacteraceae; genus HKB214. The sequence continues at coordinate 7,892 of QLUR01000053.1, forward strand.
AACGATAAAC
>QLUR01000054.1 GCA_018725565.1 Bacillota bacterium
CACAATTCTTCAAACTCCATCTTCACCTCCTTAATCCGCAAGAACCTTTTGAATCGGTAAAACCTACCAGCAGCTTCAACTTCAGCTTCTTCTTTAGGTACGATTTCCATCTCTGCCCAAAGAGGCTTAATGCCCATTTCAGTAATTTTAGCAATCACCGAAAGAGGGGCAACCATTACCATTTCGTCATAGCCGCCTTTTTTGTAGATTTCTACCACTTTCTCGGCTGACATAAATGGTGTTGAAATCTGCTCGAGTTTTACCTGCCCAAAGATTCTCTTTAATTCCTCCTCTTGGCTTTTCAGCCAGGGATGTCGACTCATCCATAAAATCTTTTTCATTCTCTTTACCTCCTATAATCTATATATTTTGTGAAAGAGCTTTAAACTCTCCTCTCTGCTAACTTACCAAGCTTCTGATAAGTTAGCAAGGTTGTTGTCTCCTCAAGTGGGGCGAGGAGGAGAGAGATTTCGGTTATAAAAACCGCTCGCCCCGCTTCAGAAGACAACCAAATGTGTTGCAGAATGTCAATACAGGCGTTAAAATAAAATAAGTATGCCAAAGATTACCAGATCCCACTTAGAAGAAATTATTGCTTCTTCAGAATTTCAGGAAATTTTAGAAATCATCGCTTCTCTTAAAACTTCAAAAGAAGTCGAACTTTTCTTCAGAGATGCTTTTACCCCAAAAGAATTAGGTCGTTTCCAAAATAGATGGATTGCTATAAAATGGGTTCGGAAGAAGGATGTTCCCTATCGAGAAATCGTCCAGAAGACCGGCATTTCTCTGGCAACTCTTTATCACGCAAACGAGAATTTAAATGATGATTTCCGGGGATGGGAGTTTTTTTTGCAAAAATCCAAAGGAGAAACAGACAATCCCCTCCGGGAACTATTTGAGATACTCTCTTCTTGTAAAAAGGCAAAAGAAATTGAACTATTTTTCCGCGATGGCGTCACTCGATTAGAGATGTACAAAGTAAGAAAACGTTGGATGGTTGTTAAAATGCTTGACCAAAATATCCCCTACAGAAAAATTGCTCAAGAAATTGGGATTGCTCTTTCTACCGTTTTCTCAATCTCCAATACTCTTCGGCAAGGTTCTGGCTGGAAATTAGTTTTACAGAAAGCCAAAAAATCTAAAAAGGATTAAATACTAATGTTCTTTCTTTTCTTCCTTTTTCTATCAACGTTCTGATACATCGATACGAACCTTCCTTAAGCCACTTTTGGACTAAAGAGAACCATCTCTCCTCTTTTCTTTTTTTTAACGAGCTTTCCGGACTATTCAGGAAGCCCAGGATTATTTTTTGATAAAATAATACTAAGTCTCCTGATTAATGTTTAGATGGAGAGCAGACAACCCTGCGTCTGCTCTCCAAACCCTTTGGCGACGGCTTACCAGCCGCCTCCTCCACCTCCCCCCTCGAGGTGGAGGAGGAGCCGGATCCGGTCGGGAATCCCGGCATAGGGATCCCCGACTTTATCCGCGGGCTCCCCCTCCCACCAATCCGGGGAGAGGTCTAAATCTACTATTTTCATTTTTCCTCCTTTTCAACCGCCCCACTCTTGGCAGACGGTCAGATAAACCCGCGCGCATTCGCGCAAGGTTTCCTGAACCACTGCCTCGAGTGAGGAGTCGTCCGCATAGTCGGAAGCGTATAGGTACCGCTTCACGACCAGCGGACTGTTTTTGGCCGGCGTCCAGTACTCAAACCCGGGTTTGTATCCGAGCTCTGACTGGTCGCCGACCAAAGGGGTCAGTTTCTGGGAGAGATAGACTCTCAGAGACTTCCCTCCCCAATGATCTAGGTAAAGATACATTGGGTGGATAATCCTGGGAGTATATCTCCCGCTTTCAATCTTCTGGAATTTGGGTACTGATCCCTCCATCAGAAACCCAAATCCAGTCTGCGAACTCATGGAGGTGAGGTCTGAATCGGCCTCAAACAACTCCACGAGTTTTTTAATCTTTTCGGCCGTAATCATTTTCCTCACCTCCTTATATTTTGTCAAAGATCTCTCCGGCCTCGCCTGCCGACAACTGAGAAACTGGAATAATGTTGTCGGCAAACTCCTCCAAAGATGCCAAAGAGCAGGAGCCGCCGATGTTAATCGGAACGGCAACCACCTGAAACTCTTTTTCTCGCTTGGTCTTCCGGAAATTCTCAAGGAATTCATCCGAGACCGTGCAGTGGCCGTCCGTAATGAAGACGACATCTGCGCGCTTGAACTCGGTCTCCTCAATGATTTCCTGAGCCTTGGCGAGCGGAGTCTCAAAGTCCGTGCCGCTGGCATCCAGGAAGGTCTCGGCGATAGAGAACATGAGCTCCGGCGTCACCTTGCCGCCGGTTGCCTGCTCCACAGAAAGCGGAGAGTACTCTGCCCCAAAATGAATCCAGGCAAAGTTCCGCTTTTGGAATCTGGCAACTTCGGCTAAGGCAAGGGAAACCGCCTTTGCCCATATTTCCTTCTCGCCGCCGGACATTGAGCCGGAACCGTCCTCACAGACGACGATGGGTCCCTTGCCCATCTTTTCCTTATCTTTCTTCTTAAAGATGAGCAGTTGAGAACTCGCCCATCTCCGAAGAAACTCTTTCTGAAAAAGAGGATGGGCCAACCGCCGTCGCTCAGACGGTAAAAGGTTGCGTAAATCCCGGCCGTGGCTGACATCCACGACCTCAGCCCTGGACTCGGCCTTTGTTTTGGCCTTGTTCAGGGCGAGGCGCTTCAGCCGTCCGACCAATTTTGCCAGTTCGCGGAGTTTTCGAGAGTTACGAATTCTCTCGGCATACTCCCTGGCTTTGGCCGGGTCACCTCGCCGGAGTTCGCCCGCTTCATCGCCCCAGGCTTCCAGAAATTCCGAGGTTTCTTCAACCTCTTCTTTAGCGCTTTGAGCGATTTTGCGGCATGCCTGCCGGACTTCATCGGAGTGTTGGTCAAACCACTCCTCCATCTCGGCAGACATTTGTTCCAGGCGCTGTTTCGCCTCTTCCAAACTCATTTGGGCGTTTTGCGCTTGCGCGCTCAACGAGTCCGCCTGAGTTTGGAATTGACTGGCTTTGGCAGAAAACTCTTGAGCAGTCTGGCTATCGCCTTGCTGCTCAGCTTCTTCTGCCTCAGCGCTCGCCTGGTTGGCAGCTTCCTGGGCTGCCTGGGCTGCGGCTTGCAAACCCTCCACTTGTTCTTGAAACGATTCGGATTTCTCCTCTTCGCTCTGCATTTCTCGGATTTGCTCTTTTTGCTCCTCCGAGAAAAATTGAAGGGCTCGGTCACCCACGACCTCTGAGGCCATGGCCGCCTCAAACTCTTGGAGTGTGGTGTAGGCCCGGAGTTCCTGATAGTCCTCCGTTCCCATCACTTGCTCCAAGAGCCGGCGGTGAGGCCGGTGCGAGGGTAAAACTTCTCCGGCTGGACGCAGTTCCGGCTCTAATTTATAGAGCGCAGAAAAGCAGTCCTGAAGAAGTCCGGGAAAAGTTGGAATTTCCCCTGTCCCTCGCTCTTCGAGGTCGCCGAGTCGCGGCGCTTTATCTTTGATACGGCCGAAGATGTAACGGTCGAACTCGTCACACCGGACGGCCGTATTGTGAAGATGGAGAGCAGAAGATTTTTTAATTTCTTTCATCTTCAACCCTCCTTCCTAATCCTCGATACCGAAGCAGGTCTTCAGCACTTCTTTCTGATTTTCTCGGAGCTTATTTATCAGCTCCTCGATTTTATCAGTCGGAAGTTGCTGCGACTCCGCCTCGGCTTTCAGCCGATTCAGCTCTGCCAGCGCGGTTTTCAACTTCGCGCCAGCCTCGACGCCCAATTTCTGGTCGCCTCCAGCCAGCGCGTTCCGCACCGCGTCGCCAACCGCGTCAAACAGCCGCAGGGCTTCATTCTCTAGCGGGTTGGCAAACTCAAGGATAACCTTTCGGACCGTTTGCTGGTCTTTTGGATCATCCCAGAGGATATACTGCAAGTTGGTGAAATCCACCAAACTCACAGTATCACGCCGCGCCAGCAAAGCCGAGGCTTGCAAAATCAGCGGCAGCCGGCCGTAGCGCCGGTCAGTGATCACGATTCCTTCTTCGGTTAAACGCACGAACAACTCAAACAATTTTTCGTGCACCAAGTCAGGAACCGCAATCATTGCCACTTCATCTTGAAGAAGTTTTAATTCTTCAAGAGTGATAGTGGCACTAACCGCGTAGGCCGCCTCGCCAATGGCCTGCCGCTCGCGCTTTTCCACCTGGGCCCGGGAAAAAGCAATCCGATTTGCTTTTTCAGCAATCGGTTTTGCTTCAACCCGGAACAAAATCCGGTCAAAAAGCGCGGCCAGCCCTTCCTCCGGGTCCGGCAACTCATTGGATGCCGCGAAAAGCGACACCAATGGCGCGCGGACAACCTGCGCTCCGTTGTGATATATTCGCTCTTGCAAGAGCGAAAGGAGCGCATTTAGGAGTGTCGCGTTCCCTTTAAACATTTCGTCAAGGAACACGACCTCTGCGTCCGCTGCCTTGCCGGCCAAGTCGTTTTCAAACTTGACCGACTTGGAGCCGGACCCCAGCTCCTTCTCCACAAAGTGAGTTTCGCTGACAAATAATTCATCAGCGGTCACCTCGCGAGAAAGGAGGTGCTCAAAATACCTCGTCCCTTCAATCCGCTTGCAAAGCTCGCGGATTAAAAGGGACTTTGCCAAACCCGGCACACCGAAGATGAAACAGTGTTGCCGGGTGAGAAGGGCGAGAATCCCAGCCAAGATCTCCCGCTCCCGCTCGAAGGCCAGTCCTTCGAGCTCTTTTCTTACGGCCGTGAGTTTCTCCACGGCTTCTTCTGTCTTTTTCATCTTTCCTCCTTAATTTGGATGTCCACCTCGATGGAGGTTTTATACCCCCACCGAAAATCAGTGATGTGAACCACCGACCCCTCTTCTTTTACGAAGTGGCAAATAAATCTTGCCTTGGTGCCTGTCTTGAAAACAAGCTCCACTTTATGGCAAGGCTGCAACTCCCAGTATTCGGGGTTAGGTTCTACCCTCACTGACTGGAGGTCGTCGATGACCTCCACTGGCCAGCTTTCGCAGGACAGCCGGACCTTCTTGCCAACCATTTTCTTGGTGGCAGAAAGGAGCCGGCCGCCAGCTTGCTGGCGTTCGAATTTCTCCTCACACTGCGGACAAATCGGCGAATCTGCCCATTGTCCGCATTGGCACTGATACTGACGCAGCCGCCAATAACGGCCAACTGCATCAGACCAGGTCTCCCGAAACGGGTCCCAACCGGACTTCACCTGCTCCTTTATTTCCTCGTAGGTGAAGTCGCTAGTAACCCGCAGGAGACAATCCCAACAGGGTTCATTCTCTTTTGCTTTCTGCCCACAAAACGGGCAAGAGAACGGCCCAGTGTGAGGATAGGATCTCCTCATTCCTATTGCCTCTGCCTCTTTTTCAGAGACAGTTGCTCTCTCGTCAAAGTATGGCAGAGCAACAGGAATGGGTGGTCGCGACGAGGTGCGACTGAAGAAACCAGCTCCTCCGAGAAGTTCCAGAAGTTCTTCTCTCCTCTTCTGGTCTTCCGGGGTTTGGGGCTCCGCCAACCGTTGCCGAAGCTGGCGGATTTCCTCGGCCTTCGCCTTTTTTGCCGCCTCAATTTTTTGGCGGCGGTCAGCCAGGAACTCCTGGCCAGCAATTTTTTCTGCCTTCTCGAGTGGGATTTGCCGCTCGAGGGCGATTTCGATGACCCGGGAAGTTTTCAAACATTCCTGGGTCTCTCGAGACCACCCTTCGTCCCAAAAGCGGGGGCTATAAAAACGATCATACTTTTTCCCCCCCCACCTCAGGTACAGGTGGTCGCAAATGAAGTAGTCGCCATCATTATCGTACCCCGAGTCATGATGGCACCACTTTTCGATCGGCTCGCCCAGCAAAATGCCGAGCTCGCCGATCTTCTCGTGCGGGCATTCCCGCTCTTTTTGCCGGTGCTCCCCAAAGGGAACACCGGTTAAACACCTTCCCATACTTTACACCTCCATTACCGCGTCGATTATACCGCCCATTGATAGATCCACGACATTAAGTTTCTGTCGTTTCTCAGCCGGAAGCCGGGCGATGAGACGCCACATTTTTGAATTCAAGACATCCAGGCGAATTGGCTCCAACCCCTTTGACAGCATATAATCAACTGCTGCTTCCAGGAGCTGATACCCGATCCCCCTCCCACGGTGTTCGTGGGAGACGTAGATTGCGACAATTGTCGGCTCGCCGCTCATCTGCTCCCCTTTGGGAGCGATGGTGGCAATGCCAACAATCTCGCCCTCGACCTTGGCCACGACCACTTCGGTCACGCAGGCCCACCGGTCGCCGGCCAGGAGTGTTCCCAAAGCCATGCTCGGCCTCATGGTGTGCAATTTATGCACCCACTCAGCTACATCAGCTTTAGGGAGCACTTGAATTTCGGTCATTTCCATTTTTCTTCTCCCTTTCCTTTTTTCTAATTTTCAGATTATTCAATTTTCAAAGATGTCTCTTTGCTTTTCCCAGCATATAGCGGTCTCCCCGGTTTTGAACCCAAAAATTCATTCCAAAAACCGGAGACTTACCCTGTTAAAAATCTTTGATTTTTAATCGGGGTTGACAAAGAGGGCTCTCTGCTCAAAAGAGCCTTTTGATAATCAGAATTCTCTGACCACTGAAAGACCCTTTTGAAATACATTTATTTTTAAAGATTGATTGGGAAGCCAAAGGACCCTCCTTCGGCTTCCCTTTCCCTGTACCCCGCCCTAGTTCGCGATTCGGATTACCACCCTTTGGGGATGGTAATCCTTTTCCCCAGGATGTGTATGACAACACCCCGGGGGATAAGGGAGTGGGCCATCTTCACCCACTCCCTCAGCCACTCCCAGAGAGGGAGGATACTACTTCCTTTTCCCCTCTGGGGCCTAAAAATTATTTCAATCACCTTTCTCACCTCCCCTTAATCCACCTAAATGAGCTAAAGGGCGGTGAGAATAGTTTTCTTGCCCTGAATTTACTTGTGGTGAGCTTGTCGAACCATTGAAGTGTTAAAGAACTTACTCTTTCGCTGAGCCCATCATTTAAATAAATTAATGCTGGGCTCGGAGAAAGAGAGGATTTTTTTAACGGGGATCCTCAGAACCCCGAAACCCTTCGGTTTTATTTTTGTGGGCCGGAACCCACAACCTTGCTTTTACGCGGATGGATTTTACCGCAACTCCGAGCGCCACTCGGAGAATTTTTACCTGACCGTGGCTAATCGATCAGGTCGCCCGCCTTATATATGTTCCCGTGAGTTACGGAAACAACATATTTGGCGAGCTTTGGATCGAACACCGCTACGGTTTCGTAGAGGTGTGCAACCCCATGGGCTATGGCCACCGCAGCCGGTAAGGAAGC
>QLUR01000055.1 GCA_018725565.1 Bacillota bacterium
GAATATCATAGCCCCCCCCCCCCGAGAGTCAATACCTTTAATGTTATATTTCTGTTAATTTTGAGTTAACTGGCTCATGTGACATTAAATGACATCTTTCGACGATAGGTTACTGCTCGCAAACCGTTAGCAATTTCGCTCCCTTTACCGCGCGCTGCGACATCAACACCGCCACATCGAGTGCCGCGATAGCTTCTGCCAAGCGGGTTGCCTGAATTTATTGCTCTTCATCCAGATCTGCTATGGTACAAGCAACTTTAAGAATTCGGTCATAAGCGTGGCCGATAAGCTGCAGCCGGGAAAACACACGGCGCTGCAAATCACGTCCGGCAGCGTCCGTCTGGCAGTACTCTGTCACCTGTTGCGGCCCCATTTCGGCGTTGCAGGACAGTTGAGCCCATCCGAAGCGCTGCAGCTGCCCGTAGCTGCAGGAGCACTCAGCGGCCGGATAGCCGAATAGGCCGCATTGACAAGCGTGCGGTCGGACGCCGTCAACCAGGTATGCGCGTATTTTTTGCTCTGCCCCGCCGCGATACATTACGCCCGGAAAACATACAATAGCCGCTGTTCCGGATGCGGCCAGCCAAGAAAGAGAGTGCATAATAAACGCCAGATCGGCTTTTGATTTTGGCGCAAGTACGCCCGCAGGGGAAAAGCGCGGATCGTTGATCAAGAGCGGGTTGGCATCGCCTTCCCATTTAATGGAATATGGCGGATTGGAAACAATGGCCTCAAACGGCTCGTCGTCCCAGTGCAAGGTATCTGTCAGGGTGTCGCCATGGCCGATGTCAAACCTGTCGTAGTCAATGTCGTGGAAAAACATATTGATACGGCAGAGGTTATAGGTGGTGATATTGATTTCCTGCCCGAAGAAGCCCAGCCGCACATTTTCTTTGCCCAGAATCTTGGCGAACTTCAAAAGCAGAGAACCGGAACCGCAGGCAGGGTCGTAAATCTTGATGACTTCTGTTTTGCCCACAAGGGTAATGCGTGTTAAAAGCTCGCTCACTTCCTGCGGTGTGTAATATTCGCCGCCGCTTTTACCGGCATTGGAAGCGTACATCGCCATCAGGTATTCATAAGCATCGCCAAAGGCGTCGATTGTGTTGTTCCTGTAGTCGCCCGGCTTCATGCTCGCCTTGGTTGATGTAGTCTGTGAGGTTTTCCGAGATGTAGCGATAAAAAAGCATGCCAAGAACATATTGTTTAAAGTCCCAGCCGTCCACACTGCCCCGCAGGTCGTTGGCGATACTCCATATTGTGCGGTGAAGTTCCGCCCTTTCCTGCTCTTTTTTGTTGTTCATTCGTGTCGCTCCTTCTATTATTTATTGCCGACCAAATTCGCGGCTGAAGTCACGAATGTGCGGTCGGACGGCATCAAAAAATATTTGGCAGGTGCAACATATCTTGGATGTTTCCTTAACACAACCACCGGTTGCCCTAATAACCTTGAGTATGCCACCGACACCCATATTTTTAGCAGCCATTGCCCCGTCCCGCCTCATGCTCTCTTACTTGCTTGAAGATTTAACGCAGTTGACAGGGCAATAACTTTTAAGCATAATAATAGCAGAGGGGGAAATCTACGAGTGTATAAGATAGCCTTTTACAGGGACAGAAGCGGGAAAGAACCCGTATTTGAATACTTGAAAGAGCTATCTCGAAAAACGGACAAGGACAGCCGGGTAAAGCTGAACAAAATACAGGACTATATACAGGTGCTAAGCAAGTACGGAACGAGAGCGGGAAAGCCTTATGTAAAGCACCTTGACGGCGATATATGGGAACTTAGACCGTTAAGGGACAGGGTGCTATTTGCGGAAAGGGTAAATGACGGTTTTGTTCTGCTACATCACTCGTGAAGAAAACGCAAAAGACACCAAAGCGGGAAATTGACCAGGCAAAGCGGGAGTTAGCCGATTTTAAAGAAAGGAGTAATCAACCATGAACGAGAAGAATATTGGCCCTGTCGGGCATTGCTGGGACGAGGTCAGAGAGGAGTTTTTCACCGCCGAAGAAATAGCCGCCAGCGACCTTAGGGTAGCCATCATAGGTGAGATTATTAAGGCAAGGCAGGAACAGGGAGTATCACAAAAGAAGTTAGAAGAAATGAGTGGCGTTAAACAGCCAATCATAGCCCGTATGGAAAAAGGAAGCACCAACCCTCAAATAGATACTGTTTTAAAGATATTAGCCCCTCTGGGGAAAACCCTTGCAGTAGTACCCTTGGTTGGCCAAGACAGAAAAAACAGTTCTCGGAAGATTTGACGCTCCTGGCTGGTACCGCTAAGCGTATTGCTGATTTCGGCAATGGCATTGGGTTTGGCTATGACATTAGGTGGCGCCGCTGTCCCTTTGCCTCTTGGTTGCCGACCTGCTTTCTGGTTCTCAAATTTTCTCAATATATTTCCTGACGGTATCTTCGGAAACGCTATTTTGCGCCTAACTCCTGAATGAATTCAGAAGAATGCGGCGCGACGATCTTCAAATCTTATTCGAGCTTTACGGGCAGTGCAAAGAGGAATAATTTCTTTGGCTCTCCAGCACCCGGCTCACCTTGCCTGACATCATAGAAATTGAGTAGATACCCTCCTTCTTTTTGGGCATCGTGAGGAGCGTACCTGATGGTTGCCGTGAAACTACGCCAATAACCGTCTGTCCAATCGCACCAATAGCGAACACCGATAACAACTGGAGTTGACTGTATCAACTGCCCGCCTTCGAGATATCTGGGGTGATCCCAACGATAAAGATATCCTTTCAGCTCCACCCTAAACTCGCCTTCAATAAATCCCTCTCTCACTCTTCCGCTTATGGTGATTGGACTGGTAACAGTCTGGTGAGCAACAGGGGAATCAACAATCAGCTCTGCTGACATGCCAGCCGGTGTTTTCCCTATGGTCACGGGAAATTCGTATACGTATAGGAATCTTTCAACAAATTTTTCATCCATTTGGTAGAACTCGAGCATCGCTAAAAATTGTGTTTTTGCTCTTACTTGCTCTGCGGTAAAAGCTAGTTCGGCCTCAAAGTCAGTCCACTCTCCTGCCATCCAGTCGCCTGTTTTTGCCCGGGCGATCGCCTTGTCTAAGGGTGCGAATTTTACATCGCGAGGTTTCTGTTGACCAAGCCATCTTCATCCTGCAACGCCAAGGTTATCTGATTGCCGCTCCAGCGCCTTCCGCTTAACGTTTTGCAGTACTCGCTGACGGCCACTTTCAGGTGGTCTGCTTTGTTGCGTCCTTTTTAGGGATGGTGTGTAAAACCACAGTGTTTCAAACTCGCCCTCGAGTGCGATACCTGCTGACAATCTTATTGCCTATCGTGGGCAATCTCACTGCAAAATGGCTGAGCTATAACTTACGTTGTCTCTTTCAACTTATGGCACGCTGCCAAATGCCCTTCAGTAAGTTTGCTTAAAACAGGTTTTACTTGAAAACATAACTGTTCTTTACAGTTACACCTGCCAAGATAATTACATCCATTAACATTGCCAGGTTTTGGATACGCCGGGCCAGATTGTGCATTTTGACCGCTGTAATTGGGCATGGCTTCCGTTTTGATTGTGCATGTTGATCCGTCGGCAAAAAACCTCTGTATAATGGATTTAAGTGCTAAAATCGGCGCTAATAATCCATAGGAGGTCATATGAATGACCAATTACAGAGAAATCCTAAGGCTCTCTAGCCTTGGGATAACCAAGCTGAACATTGCTGCCAGCTGTGGGTGTTCAAGAAACACTGTCACAAACGTCTTGCAGCGGGCTGCAGCTTGTCGGATCAGTTGGCCGTTGCCTGATGACATGACCAACAAAGAGCTTTCCGAGAAGCTGTTCCCATCTGGGGAGACGAAACCGACGTACAAAATGCCTGATTACGAGTACATCCATCGTGAGATGGCAAAAAGCGGTGTTACGCTTAGTTTATTGTGGGTAGAGCACTGCGATCAATGCCGCGAGGCGGGCGAAATCCCCTACAAATCCACTCAGTTTAACAAATATTACAGTGATTTCGTCAGAAGCACCAAAGCAACCATGCACATTAACCGAAAGCCCGGCGAAATTATGGAGGTGGATTGGGCGGGTCAGTATGCCCATATCATAAATACTGACACAGGTGAGCCAATTGATGTTTCTGTGTTTGTTGCCGCCCTTTCATACAGCGGTTATGCCTATGTGGAGGGGCTTCTGTCACAAAACCAAGAGTGTTGGACTACAGCTCATGTTAATGCATACAACTTCTTTGGCGGCGTAACACGCATTCTTACCCCGGATAATCTTAAGACCGGGGTTACCAAGCATTCACGAAGTGAGGTTACTATCAACAAAACCTATCTGGAATTAGCAGAGCATTACGGCACAGCCGTTATACCTGCTCGGGTAAAGTCCCCTAGGGATAAGCCAACAGTCGAAGGTTCTGTGGGAATCATCTCTACCTGGATTCTGGCGGCGCTTCGGAACCAACAGTTCCTTTCCTTGCAAGAACTTAATGCAGCCATTCGGCAGAAGCTAATGGAGTTTAATAACAAACCTTTTCAGAAGAAAAACGGCAGCAGAACCACTTTGTTTGAAGAAGAAAGGCCGTTTCTACTACCGCTGCCTCCCAAACCGTTTGAATTAGCCACTTGGAAAGTTGCTACTGTCCAGCTCAACTATCATGAAGTGTAGCTTCTCAAAACTATTCGGTTCCGCATGAATACATCAAGCAAAAGATGGACGTCAGGCTCACTAAGAACATCGTTGAGGTTTTATCTGGTGGTAATCGGATTGCTTCCCACCCTAGGCTGTATGGACGCAGCGGTCAATACAGCACAATTGAGGCACACATGCCTCTAGACCACCAGAAGTACGTAGCATGGAATGGAGAGAGATTTATCAGTTGGGCTGAAAAAGTCGGAGAAAACACGGCTGCTGTCGTCTGCTTTTTCCTCGGTGCTAACAAGATAGAACAGCAAGGGTACAAGTCTTGTATGGCTTTACTCAAACTGGCTGACAGGTATTCCATCAAACGGTTGGAAGCTGCTTGTGCAAAGACGCTTACCTACACCGTCCGGCCAAGCCTAAAGAATGTACAGGCTATCTTAAAATCAGGGCAGGACAAGCTGCTTGATAAGCCCGAACTGGAAACACCCCCGGAGGCATCCCAATACGGTTTTACACGTGGTGCCGAGTACTACAAACGGGGGGATAACTAATGCTTAACGATAATACAGTATCCAAACTGCATGAAATGCGCTTCAGTGTGATGGCACAGGCATTTCGAGATCAGTTAAAAGACAGCTCTTTTCACGAATTATCATTTGAAGAACGCCTTGGCCTGCTCGTAGACGTAGAGTGGGCAGCGCGGAAGAACAATCGGCTGGCCAGACTTATTAAAAAAGCCGAATATGCTATCAGCGGAGCATGTGTTGAAGACATCGAATACCATCCTGACCGTAGACTTGATAAAGCGCAAATCATCCGGCTTGCTACCTGCAATTACATTCAGGAATATCACAATGTGGTCATTCTCGGCGCGACAGGAAGCGGTAAAACCTTTCTTGCTAATGCCTTCGGAATGGCTGCCAGCCGTAATTTCTACACTGTCAAGTACGTGAGACTACCGGAACTATTGAGTGAACTGGCGATTGCCCGAGGTGAAGGAACCTACCGCAAGGTCATTAAACAGTACAAACAAGTTAAGTTACTGATTTTGGACGAGTGGCTTCTGTTTCCTCTTAAAGAAAGTGAAGCACGGGACCTTCTTGAAATTGTCGAGGCCAGACACAAGAAAGCATCAACGATTTTCTGTTCCCAATTTGATATTACCGGCTGGCATATGAGAATCGGTGAGCCGACCCTGGCCGACGCCATCTGCGACAGAATTGCTCATGACTCCTACAAAATTGTGGTTGAGGGAGACTCCATGCGTAAGAAAAAAGGGATTACGGATTAATTTCAGCTTCTGGGGACTTGGTGTCGGGCAACCGGCACCTAAATCCCCGGCATAGCAACCGAGGCTATTGTGCTCGGTTGCTATGCCCAATTTCAGCGGAAAGAGTGCACAACGTCAAACGGTCAGGGTGCACTCACGCACCGAAATATTCAGATCCTTGATGGTTTCATCGGTCCGGCGCCGGAGTACCTTAGCGATGGAGTAGATCCGCTTCTTGCCCGAGCGTGTCCGGTCGTGAAATTCGGGCGCAGGAGCAGGGAGTGCTAAAAAAGACCGCCTTCGGACAACTTAATAGCAAATCAGATCAACCGACAAGGTGTCCGGATACTTCCGGTTTAGTGTCCGGATGCCTCCGGATTCGCCGTCCGGATGTGCCGGAATATGCAAGTTATTGCAGTGCAATCATATTTGAAATTCAGCTACAATGTCCACTTGTAGTCTGTCCTCAGATAAACGTCCTGTCAACTCATCCATTCTATCTTCCTGCATTCTTTTAATTATACGGTAATTTCCTTTCTCCAAATCACCATACAAAGTTATTAAATCTATCGTTTCAGAAAATGCACTCCCGGGTTCTAGAATAAGGGCTACATCGCGATAAGCTATAGGATATTTCGGTAAAATATCTATCCATTGATTATCTCTCAACTTTTGCAAAGTATGGATCGGCCCATAAATAAATGGATGCTCCGTTTTGTTTGTATAGGTTATGACCAACTCGGAAGCAGTTTTCCATTGGATGTCAACTTCTACCAAAATATCCTTTTTTTGACTTCCCATATTTGTGATCACTCCACCCGTTTCTTGATGTGGTAATTCATTTTGAACGCAACCAGCCGGTCCTATTAGGACAAAAGTCGTGATTAGAAGAAATAAAAATATTTTCATATTAACCCTCTCCTTGATATGTCATTCTAAGTAAGCGTAAAATAGAACCCACATACCCAAGCGGTCCCTCTTTATGAGATACTCTGTTGAAGAGACGGTAAAGGGG
>QLUR01000056.1 GCA_018725565.1 Bacillota bacterium
AAAAAAGACAACAGCCTATCGCTGTTGTCTAAGGTTCAATTGCTGGCCCAAATGAAGCAACCCCGCTGTTTTAACCTGATTTGTTTGGCCTGAAGTTTCGGAACTCCTCAACTAGAGCATCCAGCATTCGTTTGCCCTTTTCTGCTGAGGCCAGTGTGGAGTTTCCGATAACACCGGAACTAGATATGGTGTCTACCCTGGGAAAAGGTCGAGTAGCTTCATCGCTGCGCTCTAAGAGGTTACATACCTCATTCTCGATCTCGGGCGGGAATTCTTCTACGAGTCTGTCAGGCCTAAATTCCTGGCCCAAGGCTATGCTCAGCGACGTCTCTCCTTCACAGGCATGACAGAAAAAATTGCTCTCGATGTTTTCACGAACAGCTTTACGATTGAGGTGGGTCCAATACTCGAAAATTCTGACGTCTTCTACATCAGATCTTTCTTTCAGGGTATCTACCGCCGCCCTTAGAGCCTGCGAATTACCACCATGACCATTGACAAGGACTATCTTTCTTAAGCCGTGCTGTACTAAACTCTGGCATATGTCGACAACTGCTCCCTCAAAAATCTCCCTTCGCAAGGTGATGGTACCTGCAAAAGACATGTGGTGAGGCGAAAGTCCAAAGGGCAGAGCGGGAGTCATAACTGCATTTGTGCCTTCTTTCTTCAGCTCTTGAATCACAGTCTCTGATAACCGTTCGGCGACAAAGCTATCATTGTTTAGCGGCAAGTGGTACCCGTGTTGTTCAAAAGAGCCAATGGGCACGAGCACCAAGTCTGCCTTTGCATCCTTGACTTCCTGCCATGTCCTGTGTGCTAATTTCATAGCAATACCTCCACTAGGCGTCAAACACCTCTAATTGCGAAGCGGTAGGGGGCGGAGTCATGAGACTGACGATGACGAAGACGCCCAGAGAAATGACAAGGGCAGGGAGCATAGCTGGCATAGCTCTCAGTAGGCGGGTGAAGCCACCCGCCTCAGCCATGGGAATTATGGGGAGGACATATTGGTAGAACAAGGCTACAGCTGCACCTGATAAGCAGGACAGGAAGCCCCCCAGCGAAGTGGCCCGCTTCCAAAGGTATCCGCCATAGATGGGAACCAGCAGGGCCGCTGCATACATGGTATAGGTAAACATAAGGGCCCTGATGATATCTGGCATCCGCATGGCCATGAACATGGCCACTAGGCCGATGACCAGAACAGCGTACCTATTGACCTTTAACTGCTCCTCATTGCTGGCATTGGGCTTTAATATTTTGTGATAGACATCCCGAGTGATGTTAACACCCACTGACAGAAGTACTGAGTTGGCTGTGGTCAGGATAGCCGATACGACCACGGCTAGAAGTATAAAAGCCAAGAAGGGAGGAAACACCTCGGTCATTACCTTGCCAAATACGGCCGCGGGCGCTACTCCAGGGCCTAAAATGGCCCTAGCGGACCAGCCTATTAACGAAACACAAACGTAAGCGAACGCCGATGCGGGGATTAAGAACAAAACGCCTTTCTTTGCAGTCTGTGGATCCTTAGCGGCAAAGGTTCGGCTAAAGATAATGGATTGCCATACTGCTACAGTACCGAAAACACTGATGGCATTGCCCAGGGCACCTAAAGGAGGAGTGTGAGCAAACGGAGTGAAGAAGTTCCCAGGCACGGCAGCGGCGATGTCTGCAAGACCCCCAGCGTAATGGACGGACAGAACAGCTCCCAGAAGCAGGCCAACGGCTATAAACACTGCCTGAAGGGCATCAGTAAAAGCAACACCTACCATACCGCCAAAGAAAGCTATTGACACAAACATGCTAGCACCGAGCACCATTCCTGTTTGGGGCGGCACGCCTAAAAACGCATGAAGGATGCCGCTTACAGCCAGAATCTGTACACATACCAGGGCTGTATCTCCAATGATTATCATGATACTACCAAGGATGCGGGTCTTTTCACCGTAACGCAATTTAAGAAGATCTGGAACGGTAAACTGCTTGAGTTTTCTAGTCCGTTCCGCTAGGATGTATGCAGCAGCCGCGAGAGCCAGTAAAGCTCCGATTCCAGTAAACCACCAGTCCAGACCTAGAAAGTAGAAGCTACCTGTCCAACCTACGACGGTACCCCCCCCCACATTAGACGCGAATAGGGTTCCGAGTAATACTGGTAAGGTCAGATTCCTGCCAGCCAGAGCAAAGTCCTCAAGTGTTTTTATATTGCGGCCGCACCAAATTCCATAGCCAACGAATGCGAGGATATATAGTGTAAGGAATATGTGAGCAAAACCCATACTGAACCTCCTTTGTTTTTTAAGCTTAAAAAGTTGGCGGTGTCATGGCCCAAACGCTGATACAGGTTGCCTTTCCGGGGTTGAAAAACCTGTGAGGTAACGAGCTATCGTAATAAATACTGTCACCAGCGTTGAGCACGTGTGTTTCACCCTGAATTCTTACTACTAGCGTACCTGACACAACATAACCACACTCTTCACCTTGGTGAGTGACCAAGCCCCCCTCTTCCTCTATCCTCGGCTCCATTGTTATCTTGATGAATTCGATCTTACGGTTCAGGTCATGTGACAGCAAATGGTAGACTGCACCCATACCCTGTAGACTAGGAATGGAAAGCTTCCTCTGGTCTTCAGCCCTGACCACAATTGCTTTAGAAACTTCCGGTTCAGAGAAGAAATAGACCACAGACACCTCTAGCGCCTAGGCAATCCTCCAGAGAGAGACTATGGACGGGTGTGCCACCCCCCTTTCCACTTGGCTGAGGAGGCTAACGCTCACTTCGGCTGCATCAGCCAGATTCTGTAGAGTCAAGTGCTTTTCTTTACGTAGGTCTCTGATTTTACTGCCAATACCCATAATCATAATTTCAGTGGCATTGTGTTCATTTTTCAATGTCATTATAACTTGCCCCCCTTTCCGTGTCAATAGGGTGGATAACCAGTTAAAAGATAAAAAAATAGAAAACGCATTGCGCCGTCCCGCGTTCCCCTTGTTTCTGGGGCGGCGTTCCTGCCCGCCGGAGGGGAAGGTGTCGTTGGGAATCCGCACTGACAAAACCCTTCTGGAAGCACTCCAGCAGGAACCCTGGCAGGTGAGCCGCTGGCTGCAAAGAAGCGGCAGTGGACAGGTACGACTGCGGATCGCAGTGGAAACAGACCAGCAAAGCATCACCGGATATTTTCAGCGAGATCTCCCCCTATCTTTTGATCAAGGCCACCGGCAATATAGGTTTCGTCGTGTTTTTGAATTTGCGGCGCAGATTGCTGCCGCTCCAGATACCGAATACGACCCCATAACCGACCATGACCCCCTGCTGGAATTGATTTAGCTGAGGGAGGTATCAAGTATGTATTTATCCCGCATTGAACTCAATATGAACCGAAGAGAAACTATGAGTGCTATCGCCTCTCCCCACCTGATGCATAGTTCGGTGGAAAGCTGTTTTGGCGACTATAAAGAAACCCGGCAGCGAAACCTGTGGCGAATTGACTGGCTCAAGGGAACCTGCTACCTGATGGTGCTAAGCGCAGAACAGCCCGACTTTACACAATTTGCAGCGCAGTTTGGCGACGCAGACAAGCCCCAGCCGTGGAAAACCAAAGCCTACACCCCTCTGCTGCAGCGGTTAAAAACCGGAGACACCTGGCGGTTTCGCCTGCGATCCAACCCCACTCGAAGCAGTACCAAGGAAAAAAAGCAGCGCATCAGAGCGGGGAAAAGTTTTTGCCCATGTTACACAGGAGCAACAGCGGCAATGGCTACTAAAACGGGCGGAAAACTGCGGTTTTGCCCTGAAAGAAGACCAGTTTGATGTGGTGCATACTGAATGGAAGAAATTCACCAAAGGGCAGCAGGAAAAGTGCCAGATCACCCTGCGCACCGCCACTTATGAAGGTATCTTAACCATCAGCGACGTAGAAGTCTTCAAAGAGACGCTCATTTTCGGCATCGGCCGTGGCAAAGCATATGGATGTGGTTTATTAACCATTACACGCTGAAGGGAGTGAGGCGAATGAGCGATGTGCCCGGAATGAGAAAGCCGGATCTGTTGGCCTTACCTCAAGTTAAAGATCGCATGTCTTTCCTGTATCTAGAGCGCTGTCTGATTAACCGGCAGGATGGAGCCATCACCATAACAGACGCCCGGGGAACTGTGCATGTTCCTGCGGCTTCCCTCAGTGTGCTGCTTCTGGGGCCCGGCACAAACGTTTCTCATAGAGCGATGGAGCTCATTGGCCATACTGGTGTACGTGTGATCTGGGTGGGCGAACAGGGCGTGCGGTATTATGCCCACGGACACCCGCTGACCCATTCTGCCCGCTTACTCATTCGTCAAGCAGAGTTGGTTTCTAATGTGCGCAAACGAGTGGCGGTGGCCCGCCAAATGTATCAGATGCGTTTCCCCGACGAGGATGTTTCCTCACTGACAATGCAGCAGTTGAGAGGGAGAGAAGGCGCCCGGATTCGTTCTATGTACCGACAGGCTTCAAAAGACACCGGCGTGCCTTGGGGCGGCAGGGAATACGACCCAAGTAACTTTAATGCCAGTGATCCGGTGAACATGGCCCTTTCTGCAGCGCATGCCTGCCTTTATGGCGTTGTGCACAGTATCATCGTGGCATTGGGGTGTTCACCGGGATTAGGGTTTATTCATACCGGTCATGAACGCTCCTTTGTTTATGACATTGCAGATCTCTACAAGGGAAACATCACCATTCCCATTGCCTTTGAAGTGGCCTCCAAGCAGCCTGAAGATATTGGATCAGTCACCAGACATAGGGTGCGTAATGCGATTGCTGGTGGATCTCTTCTGAAACAGTGCGCAAAAGATATTCGTTTCCTACTGCTGGAGGAGACTGCAATTGAAGAAGATATGGAACTGGCAGTGCTCCATTTGTGGGATGACAAAAAAGGTTTAGTTTCCAGTGCAGTTTCCTATGGGAAAAAAAGAAACAGGAGAAAATGGAGAAGAGGAAGAAGCAGAAACAGAACCGGAAGAGGAAAGGTTGGAAAAGGGCTACGGAACAATTCTGGAGGACGAAACATGATTGTGATTACACTGACAGCTTGTCCACCAGCCCTGCGCGGTGATTTAACCAAGTGGTTACAGGAAATTAACACAGGTGTCTATGTCGGGCAAGTGAGTGCGCGGGTTCGGGATGAACTGTGGAAGCGCATCAAAGAGAACGCCAAAGATGGACGAGCCACAATGGTCTTTAGTGCTCAAAATGAACAACGACTTGATTTTCGCGTGCACAACACCAGCTGGGAGCCAATTGACTTTGACGGATTGAAGCTGATGCTGCGTCCCGGCCCCGCCCGGGTTCAACAACTAAGCGAAATGCGTGTGGGGTTCAGCAATGCTTCAAGAATGCGAAAAGCAAAGCAGATGGCGAAAAAAGTGTGAAGGCTCGGCCGCAGACCTACTTGGTGCTGGATATTGAAACAACAGGCGTGTCGGTCGTAGAAGATGAAATTATTGAAATTGGCGCTATCGTAGTCAATGGAGGAACCATTGACAAAGAGTTCCAGTCACTGGTGAAAGTCAGCAAAAAGATACCCGCATCAATCGAATCACTTACTGGCATCACCGATCAGCTGATCGATAAAAACGGGAGAGAGCTCTTAGAAGTATTATCGGAATTTGTGGAATTTGCAAGTGATTTGCTGGTGGTTTCCCACAATGTAGAGTTCGATTACGGTTTTTTGCGTGCGGCCTGCAAGCGTTTTGATCTGCCACTGTTCTCAAATCAGTGCATCGATACGTTAGTACTTGCCCGACGTTTGGTGGATGATGTCAAGAATTACAAACTGACTACGCTTCTTGACTATTTTAAAATAGAGGTAAAGGGACGCCATCGGAGTATCGAAGACTGCCTCGCCACGAAACAGCTTTATGAGAAACTCATTAAAGTTGAACAAAAGGAAATTTAAAAACTGTTGCATTTCAATGATTGTTATAGTCTATTCCCCGCATACGCGGGGGTGATCCGATATGCCTCTATATTTTACGGTTATAGTCCGCCTATTCCCCGCATACGCGGGGGTGATCCTACTTTGGTAGACTGGCGCGAGGAAATTACGCCCTATTCCCCGCATACGCGGGGGTGATCCTGCCCTACGGCTAGACGAAGCGAACTAAGCGCCCTATTCCCCGCATACGCGGGGTGATCCTGTCTCCCGCCGGGACGGTGCCAACCTCCCATATGCACTAACTTAATTTGATCAGGCGCCGGGTTTGTGGTATATTGGAGTAGGGCGATAAAATGGAAAGTATAG
>QLUR01000057.1 GCA_018725565.1 Bacillota bacterium
ATCATTCCAAATCTCCCGCAATCTCTTAAAATATTCAAACTCCTCTCCACCACAAATGCATACAAATTACCGCATTTTTCGGTTTTATAATTCTTAATCTGATATTCACTCCTCACCTTTGAATATTCAACATAGGGTGGATTGCCAATGATTACATCAAATCCACCTGATTTAATTATCTCATTAAATTCAACATACCAATTAAATGGTTTATATCTTTTTATAAAATCATCAAAGGATAAATTAACACCATATCCTTGATATAAGTCATTATTTATTTCATCATTTATCTCATATTCTAAGCCTTCTATCTGCTTTTTCTTATCCTGATAAAATGTGAGATTTTTTAAAATATTATCTCCAATATCAAGTTGTTGTCTTTTGTATTCAGATAATTTCTTATCAAGTTTAATAATTTTATCAAAAATATTACTAAAACCAAGTGAGCCAAATTTTGTATCTTCTGCTTGGACAATTCCAATAAGTGTGTTTCCTGCTATAATATTAAAATCAATGTCTGGAAGAGGTTCTATTTGCTGGTCAACATCGTCAATCTGTGAGGCAAGTTTTAAAAATAAACGAAGTTTGCAAATCTCAGTTGCTTCTTCTACAATATCTATACCATATAGGTTATTAACAATTATTGTTTTAAGTATAAAATAATGGACATTTGGATGATTATTTATTTTGAATATTTCTGGTTCAAAGAATCCTCTAAAGTATTTTGAATTTGTTTTCTTAAAGTCAGAAAATTTTTTATTTATTATTTTCTCATACATTGGGAAAAGTATATTTAAGGCGGCAAAAAGGAATGCACCACTGCCAACCGTAGGGTCTAAGATTCTAATATTTTTCAGAATATCAAAATACAAATGTTTTAATGTTTCTTCATCTTTTAAATTTTCAATAAAATCAAGTGCAAATTTTTCAATATCTAAACTAAATGTGATAAAATCATTTATATCTTTTATTTCACTACTCTGATGTGCCTTTTTTACCTCTTCAACTCTTTTTTCTCTATCAGTAATACCTTCATAAATATAATTTTCAATATCTATCTTTTTTAAAAAACTTTCATAGTTTTTTAATTCAATTTTATCAAATAT
Source organism: Bacillota bacterium (assembly GCA_018725565.1). Taxonomy (GTDB): domain Bacteria; phylum Bacillota; class Dethiobacteria; order Dethiobacterales; family Dethiobacteraceae; genus HKB214. The sequence continues at coordinate 1,107 of QLUR01000057.1, forward strand.
AAATGGAATTATTGTATTCCTGCAAATATATCCTGTTATATCTTCTTTTGTATAATATGCACCTAAATCCTTTTGGTTAATGTATTTTTCAAATATATAACCAAGTATATCAGGATTAATTTCATTTTCATTTTTTAAAGGTCTTTCATCAAGATACCAGATATATCTGTCAAAATAATTTATAATGTCTTCAAAAACACTATTTTCAATTGTAATATTTTGATATTTTAATTCAATTTGATGTGGTAAAAACAAGCCACCATTTAAATAAGGAACATTCCCGAATTTCTTAATAAAGTCATCTTTTTTTTCTTTTTCTGCAAAACCAATAAAAAATAAATCAATTAAAAAGTCATTATAAAAATTTTTCTTTTGATCTTTAATCTCTTGAAATTTATCTTTTAAATAATCAAGATTATTGTCAATAAAGCCCTTCTTCTGGATAAAATAAATAAACATTAGACGATTTAATAAGACCGATGTATACCATTTCTTATCTTCTTCAATTGGTATTCCTTTTATAAATTTTAAAAATAATTCGTGATATTCTTTAAATTCATTATAAAATTTCTTGGTGATTTTTTCTTCTGTCCCAAATGCTTTCTCAATTTTTTCCATTAAAGAAAGTTTGCCGGTTATATCTTCCGTAACTTCAAAAAATCTAATTTTCTCTTTAAATAGCCGTGTTTTATTATTTAACTCATCATAAGTAATTTTTTTATTTAATTCTGAAAAATAAATATTAAGATTTGTTTCATCTTTATCTGAAAATAAAAATACACTATCAGGAAGTCGCTTTTTTAAACCCTTTACTATGTCTTTTTCAATTTTAGTATCTAACTTATTTAATCTAAAAAATACAACTTTAACACCCTTTTTCTCAAAGGCAATCTGCGGTTCTTTAATACAGTGTTGCCTATGTTCTTCTCCGAGAGAAATAGGTTTAAAAGCAGGATTATAATTTAAGTCCTCAATAAATAGTTTTTTTATGTCCATTATATCAGTGCCTCTGAGCAAATTATCTTTACTTTTAATCTTTCCTTCTTCTTTTTATCTTCAACATCTTTTATTATTTGTGACAGATTAAATATATTACAAACCTCAACAAGTTTTTCTAATAGATATTTACCTACTATTTTATCTCTTTTTAATCTTGTTAAACTTGCAATCACATATTGAGGTAAATCCGATGTGAAAATCCGTTCAAGCAATTCTATTTTTTCTCTTTCCTTTAAGTCAGAAGTTTGTGTAAAATATGCCTTTAATTCCTTTCTTATATATTCTTGACCTCGGGATAATGACTTTATCTTTTTCTCGCCTTCACGCATTCTTACTTCTGTTTCAAAATCAATGAATATTCTATTTATTATATTATTATAATTCTCTGGCATTACTTGTCTCGGTTCATCTTTTTGACATTTTATTTTTGATAAAATATCGCTAATATCATTTGTTATAACATTCTTTTCAATATCTGCAAAATATAATTTTTGATAATTTTTCGCTTCGCAAAATACAAAATATCCTTTTATATTTTCTTTTTTTAAACTACTTCGGACACCATCAGGAATTTTCTTAATATACTCAAAATAATCAGGATTACTTTGTTTCAGTTCAAGGATAGTCCTTTCTGCTTCTTCCAGAGTCCCTATTGTATCCTCAACATCTCTGTCAAGAACATCTTCTTTTCCTTCATAAATATCATACATTGACTTTTCATTTAAAATCTCTCTATCGGTAAGTATTTTATTGTCTTCACCTAAGATATTATGTATTTCTTGAATTCTATTATGAACTCTCTCCTGCAAGCCAATTTCTTTTTCAATATTTGTTTCGGGAAGAAAATTATATACAAAAATTTTATCCGCTTCGCTACCTATTCTATCAACTCTACCTATCCTTTGAATTAGACGGACTGGATTCCAGTGAATATCATAATTTATTACTACATTTGCATCTTGTAAATTTTGACCTTCTGATAAAACATCAGTTGAAATAAGTATATCTATCTCTTTCTCGTGTGGTTTCAGTAGTCCGTTTTCAGTATTTGATTTTGGAGCAAACCTTTTGATAATATCGAAAATATTTGATTTTTCACTATATACAACTTCAATTTCCTTATTTCTGATTTCTTTTTTTAACTTACTATGAATATATTCTGCAGTCTCCTTAAATTCAGAAAAAAGCAGTATTTTATTTTCTCCAATATTTTCTATTTCTTCAAACAGTGTTAATAATTTATTGTCAAATATAACATTTTTTGTAATCGGTTCAATTAATGTCTTTAGGTCTTCAAGAACTATCCTGTCATTTTCAATATCTGTTTTTAATTTATCCAAATGAAAATCATTTATATCATATCTACTATTTTCCTCTTCAAGAAAATCGTAAAGTTCTTCATTATAAACATCATCTCCATAAGACAATATTTCTTCTTGAGATGTTCTCCCGGAAATGAGTATATTTTTATTTAGGCCTTCAGAAAACGCTCGGTGAATGTTTATTGTCCTGTTTAATGTTTCAACAAATGCCTTAGGTGAACTTTCAAACCGTTTAAATAAAAGCATCTTCATAAGTCCTTTTAGTTTAGTGCCTGCTTTTGACAAGCCCTCATAGACCTTTTTCTTTTTTGCGGACTCTTTTAAGTAAGAAGCAAGACCGTAGCGTGCATAAGTAAGACCTCTTTGATTATCACAGTCCTTATTATAATTTGGACAGGTTTTCCTTTTTTCTAAATCTGCGAAACAACTTATTGAACATTTTATTTTTTGGTAAATTCCATCCTTATATGTCTTTTCAATACTATAATTTATTGTTTTTAATATCCTATCTGGAAATGTTAATTTTTCTCCTTGAAGAGAGGGACTATAAGAATTGATAATATCTTTCCGCTTTCTTCTTATCAAGATATGCTGAAGTAAATTAGAAATTTTATTTGCATCATTCTGATGTTGATTAAAATATTTGTTAAGTTCTTGAGGATAAATATTTATCTGGGTTTTCTCTAATGGATGAAATAATTTAATCTGGTAATAAATATCCCAGACGGTCTTGTTTTGCGGTGTTGCCGTCAATAGAATAACTTTTTTATTTTGAAGATAAGGAGCAAGAATTTTATATCTATCTGTATTATTATTTCTGAAATTGTGAGATTCATCAATTAAGACAATATCATAATTTTCTAAGTCTTCTTCGTCAAGCAAAGAGTAATTTTCAATCTTTTGTCCATTATCAGTTGGATATTGAAGCATTCCCATAGACAAAACCTTTGCACCAAGTTCATATTTTTCATTGTATCTTTCCTGCCACATTTTTATAAGAGATGCCGGACATATAATTAATCCTTTTTTACCTTCTTTCTGGCGGTAATATTTCAAGATTGATGAACCAATAAAACTCTTGCCAAGTCCAACTACATCAGATACAAAGACACCGTTATATATTTCAAGAATTTTAAGGGTTCTAATAAATGCTTTCTTCTGAAAATCATAAAGTGGGGGCAGATTCATTTCATCAAGAATAGTAATTGTTTTATCAAGTTCAAGACGGTCTTTTACAAGATTATATAATGTCTTTAAATATATCTCATAAGGTGCAACTTTATTTTGAACCCAAGAATTTTTTATTACATTTAATAGCACTTCATCAAAGTCCTCTGCTTCATTCCAGAGTTTCTCAAACCAATTATTTAATTCATCAAAGTTTTTTTCACCTCTAACTACGATATTTAATTCAGAATTATGAGTGATACCACTGTAAGAAAGATTACTACTTCCTACAACTGCAATTCCTTTCTCAACTTCTCCTTCATCATATTCAAATAAATATGCTTTTGAATGTAATCTGCCTTTTGTATAGACCTTTATCTGGACTTTCTCATCTTCAATTAGTGAAGATAAAGTATTTATTCCTTCTTCATTATTATTAGATTGTTCAAGATATTCAAGTTGTTCTTTTTGGGATATTGTTGTCTGGTTTATTATTTCTTTATTTTTATCTGGACTTATATAGTCAAGTTCATTGTCTTTAAAATCCTTTGCCAAATCAAGCCTGATAAATCCTTCAACTAATTCATCAAGTGTTTCCTGGTCAGTTGAGTTGCCAATTAAAAGTTTTAAATTTTTTACTTTGCATAAATTCTCTTTTATATTATTAAATCCACTTAAATGAAAATAACCAACCGCCATCTTGCTTAATTGTGACTTTTCTAAAAGTATATTAATTGCATCTTTAAGGAGAAAAGATTGGTTGTCAATAATATCAGGAATTTTAGTTGACATTCGGTTCCATCCTTTATCTCCTCTCCAAAATTTTAAATGGGTCAAAAATAATTCTCATTTTATATAGTCTTCTACAATTTTTTTAAACTGCCATTCTCTCTGGTAGGACATCTACCGGAACAGAGATAATTTTATCCCACTTTTCTTTCGTCTGGATCCTATGCTCAATTTCTTTAGCTACTGTTGCAATGAGATATTTCTCTCCACATTGCTGACAAACCCCAGCAGGTACATTTTGAAAGATAAATAATCTTCCCTGATACCGATAGTCCATCTCAACCTTATCTTCCCTTACTTCTCCACCACAAAAGGAACAATCTCCATATTTATGCATCCTTTTTACCTCCTATTGCTCTTGTTCTCTCGTCAATCCATTTTGGCGGTTTTGGTATATACACTGTTATTATTCTAATTCATTTTATGGGAGTATAACCACAAATAATATGTATTGGTCTATTTTCTGAATAACCAAAAACTAGACAACTTGGCCCTCGTGGGTCTTCAGAATAATCCTCTAATATCTCACCATTTTGAATAGCAGTTTCTATGTTATGGATTGTTATATCTTCAGCATATCTTTCCTTTTCTGCATGAAAACTAATTTCGTATTCTTCTCTTCTTACTTTTTCCTGAATTTCTTTGATTTGCATATGATTTTAATTAATCCTTTATATTTTAACATAAG
>QLUR01000058.1 GCA_018725565.1 Bacillota bacterium
GACAGTCTCTAATTCTTTCATTAAAAAGAGCGGGGGAAGCGAAGGCGTCTGACACAAACAACGGTCAGACTATACTTGCTGAAAACAATACTCCCGAATTGCAAATGTAATCCAATTCACCAAGGATGGGACCCGTGGACAGTATGGTTTTTTAAATCTGATTATCCCGTTAACTCAGAAAAAGTGATTGTGGGAGTGGTTGCGTAGCAAGACAGCAACCTGTTGATTTGAAATTGGATCAGGTTCATAGTATCTTGCTTCGCCATATCAAATCACTCCCCGAACGTTTGCTTGATTCCATTTTACCAAACATACGTTCGATTTATAAGACATTCTGAGTTAAAGGGATGATCAGATTTTTAAATGGTTTGCGCTAATTTAATGACGGAGGCGAACTAAAATGAATAAAGACCAGAGTATAGAAAAATGGTCGAGTATGGATAGAATAACCGACTACCTCGACGTTAGCCGTGAGACGGTGCCGCAATGGATCATTAACCGCAATATGCCCGCGCATAAGGTTGGGCGGCTTTGGAAGTTCAAGATATCTGAGGTTGACGCGTGGATCTGTTCTGGTGGCGCGGCAGAAAATTCGGCCGTGGAGGAGGTCAAAAGCGATGAGCAATAGCACAGCCGAAAGATCTGCCAAACCAAAGCATGAAAAAGTTATGAATATACTGGCCGAGGCCACCGGAGGAAAGAGCTATAAAGCCCATAAATATGGACTTGACCACGTGGATCGACCTTCGGTTGATTACGGCGACAGCGAGATTATCTGGAAACGAAGGGCAGAAACCACTCCCCACAAAACGTATGTGAATCTGAGCCGGTTAAGCAAGAACCTCGCTTCTAGGGATGATCAAATCCTGAGCTACTTTCTGGACGGGTCACGCAGAGTTTTCAAAGTGGACGACATTGCCTATGCACAGTCCGGCGGTAGACGTGTTATTTATCCAGTAATCGCCGGCCAGATCGGCGTCGGCTGCTGCCACCGTGTCAACAAAAAGGTGATTCCGGCTAAGTTTAAGCGCGAGTTCGTTTTATCCATGCCGGACGTGGCGGATGCCGACGGAAAGCCTGGCTTCTGGCCCGCCATGGCCAAAAAGCTCAACGAGTGCGACGCATTGAAAAGACTCGGGATTGAGTTCTCCACCATCCTGCCTTATAAAACAACCAAAAACGATGATAAAAAGTTCGAGGATCGCGCGACGGCCTGTGTACAGGATCGTATGATCGAGCGGGAAAAAGAACTAGTCGCGGAACTGGTGCGCGAAGGTAAATTAAATCAGAACAACTACTTAGTCAAAGACGGATCGCTAGAGTACAGGCCAACCAAGGAGGATAAGTTCAACAAGAAGAAATACCAAATTTTCAAGAACAACTACAACTGGGTCATAGGCGCCTCAAAGAGTTTTAATCATAAGGTCTGTGAGGATATCACCGGAAAGCCAAACCCCGGCTTCATCGCGGATTTACCGCTCTATCACCGTACCCCCGCAGCGGAATATGAGAATCCAATGCTGAGCGACATCAAATTTGCAGTATGGTACATTAGGCTGAGGGATAAAAAGCAGACTCGGACGCCATTTGATGGAATCCTCAAGGTTCAAAAAATCCTCGTGACAGAGGAGGAAAACGAATGCGAAATAGACAGCGAGCTGGTTGATACGCTGAGCGCTTACCTCATGAATGAACGTAACCCCGTTTGCTATGGTTCGGATCTTCGGTGGGCTAATCACATCTATCCCATCTACCTGACTGAATTCTATGTGAAGTCACGGTACCTCAGCGCCGAGAGCTTCTTGCACTTATTCTAAGGAGGATCGAAATATATGAGTAAACTGATTGGCAGAGTTCTAGCGACCGAAAAGAGCCCAACAACGATGGATGAGTTCAACTTCTGGACGAACTCCGATCTGAAGCTCCACGCGTTTGATATCGTCAAGGTCAAGCATATCGAAAACTCCTACACATTCGGTGTGATCGAGAACATCTCCCACATCACCGACGCCCAGAGTTTTCTGACGAATTTTATTTCCAGCGATTTTGGCGATGTCGATATCGACGAGCCAACACTGCGGGTCGGTATGAACTATGCCAAAGCCAAGGTCTCCTTCAACAGCGGAAACTTGTACACTCCGGTGCATAACAACGCCAAGGTATATCTTGCCACGGCCGAAGAGATCACGATGGCACTTGGGCTCGACCGGATTCAGAACCCTCTGGTGTGCGGTTCACTAAAAATGTACGAGGGGACTTCAGAAGAGGTAACGCTCCCCGTTCACCTGAACTCCAAGTTCATCCTCGGACCGGAAGGTGCTCACCTGAATATATCAGGCATTTCAGGGCTCGCAGCCAAGACATCCTATGCGATGTTTCTGATAAAGGCTATTCAGGATCAATACATAAATGCTGATACGGATGACAGCGTGGCTTTTGTCATATTCAATGTAAAGGGCAGAGATCTAATGGCCATCGACCGTCCTAATGATTTCTCAACCGACAGGCCTGGCGAAAAGGAACGGACTTTCGCAGAGTATGGCAACCTTGGTTTATCCACCGAGCCATTCAAGAACGTGAAGTACTACATTCCCTACGCAAGAACCACTTCCGCGAAGCAAAGCACCTATTTGACCAAGGAAGATATCGAAAACTATATCGACGCGGGCCAGCTGAAAAAGTTCAAGTACATCTATGCGGACGACAAGGAGAACATCGAGATGATGTTCGCAGATATCGACGATCCAGCGCAGACCATGGAATCCATAATCAGCAAAATCATCGACAAAGACGACAGGGATTTCGGCGGCCTTTCCACATGGTCTGACTTTATGGATAAGGTGGCGGAGAAAGCCCAAAAAGGCTCCACCGCAGACAAAGGCGATATCTCTGTATTAAGCTGGCGCAAATTCAAGCGGGTGGTGCGAAAGGCCATCCAGGATGATATGTTCGCTAATGCAGTCAATCCGTCGAAAGCAGAGTGCCGTCTGGCGGACGAATTGAAGCAGATACGCAAGAACGAGGTTTGCGTCATCGATATTGCCAAGCTGCCAGAGAGCAAGCAGGCATTTGTCTTCGGAGATGCTGTTCGCACGATATATAACCTGAAACTGGGTGAGTACGATGCGGAGTCCGGAGTCGAGCCGCCTTCCCGGATTGTGATATTCATCGATGAGTTGAACAAATACGCCTCCAAGGATGTCCCAAAAACATCACCGATCCTGCGTGAAATCTTAGACGTGACGGAACGCGGCCGGTCACTGGGTGTTGTCCTGTTTGCTGCGGAGCAATTCCGCTCGGCAATCCACGACCGCGTGACCGGAAACTGCGCCACACATGCTTATGGAAGAACGAACTCCATCGAAACAGCAGCAAAGGATTATGGTAGCCTTCCGTCTACGTATAAGAACATGCTGACACGCCTTGAACAGGGGGATTATCTGGTCCAGAACCCGATCTTTCGCTCCCTACTGAAAATCAGGTTCCCGAAGCCCATCTACAGGCAATTCAAGTAAACAAGGAGATAGAGAGATGGCAGATTACGTCTTTGGCGCAAATATAATAGAAAATCTCACGACAGGAATGTACCAGGACTCCAAGGTGATTTACCGCGAGTACATTCAGAATGCCTGTGACCAAATCGATAAAGCCGTTAAGGTTGATATCCTGCGTCCCGGTGAGGGCAAAATAGAGATCTGGCTGGACTATGATAAACGCACCATCAGTATTGAAGACAATGCAACCGGTATCAGCGCGACCGCATTTGAGCAGACCCTTGGCAACATCGCCGACTCGGACAAGAAGATCGGCGAAGATAAAGGCTTTCGGGGTATCGGCAGGCTTTGCGGCCTAGCATATTGCCGGGGTCTCGTCTTTACATCCTCCGCAAAGGGCGAGGATATCATCTCCATTCTGTACTGCGATGCGCTGAAGATGCGGCAGATGCTGGAAGAAAGCGGGCGCGGGAAAAAGCTCACCGCGAACGAAGTTCTTCATGCCATCAATAAATTCGAACGGCGAAAGACCGATGATATCGATTCACACTTTTTCAAAGTTGAACTGATTGACATCAATCTCGAAAATAAGGATTTGCTTGATTTTAAGCAGATTAAGGATTATCTATCGTTTGTAGCACCCGTGCCATATCAAAATAGTTTTCTTTACCGATCTGAAGTATATAAGCACGCCAAGGATATCGGAGCCCATATTGATGAATACACCATCACTCTCAATGGCGAGCAGATATTCAAAAAATACACGACCATACTTAAAGACACGAGCGGCAAGAAATATGACGACGTGTTCGGAGTTCAATTCAAGGACATCTATAGCCCAGACGGCGATCTGTTTGCCTGGATGTGGGTCGGTTTATCGATGTTCCAAAAGGCTATCCCGAAGATCAACCAGATGCGAGGTCTGCGGCTGCGTAAAGAGAACATCCAGATCGGAGGGGAGGATTCTCTCCAAAAGCTGTTCAAGGAGGATCGCGGCAACAGTTATTTTGTCGGCGAGGTCTTCGCAGTGGACAAGGACCTCATCCCCAATTCACAGCGCGACTATTTTAACGAGAATCCTGCGCGGGCGGAATTTGAGCGCGAACTGAGAAAGTACTTCAACGAAGAACTCCACAAAATTTACTACGATGGGTCAGCCATCAACAGTGCTTATAAGAAGATTGAATCTTACGAGAAAAAAGAAGCCGAGTTCAAAGAAAAAGAAACTGCAGGTGTCTTTGTCGATGATGATCATCGCGAGCGGGAACTTAAAGCTGTTCTTGAGACCAAGCAGGAAGCGAAAACCGCACAAGAGAAAATCGAACGGGTGAAGGGCAAGGCCGACGACCTGATGCAAAAAGTCATCAGCCGGATAGAGATCGAACGCCCTATGCCTGTTATCACAGTAACTGTGCCCCCCGTGAGCGCTGACCCACTGGGAAGAAACGCCAAACCGCCTCGTCGAATAGACCGGCTTTCACAATATAGTAAGAACGAGCGCAAGCTCATTTTAAAGATTTTCAGAATCATTGTTTCAGCTACAGACAGCAAAACCGCTGAGTACATCGTCAGCAAAATCGAGGAAGGACTCCAATGAGCCGAAAGATACTATTGATTGAACCAAATTACAAAAACAAATATCCTCCGATGGGTCTCATGAAACTGGCTACATACTACCGCCGGAGAGGTGATGACGTCCGATTTTTCAAAGGCGACCTGAGGGTTCTCGCAGCCCAGCTGTTGTGCGAAGAATTCTTGTTAGAGGTAAATGACCCTAAACTGGGGAAGTATGTCCCCAAGCTAGTTGAACACATCAAGACAGGAAAGTTCGCCCCGCTTGATGCGGTCCCCGGTTTTCGAAAAAGTGAACAGGATTCACTTATGAAGGAATACCGCCTCCGGTATCGGGACGGCAGGTTCCCCGGGTTTGATGTCGTCGGGGTCACCACGCTTTTTACTTTCTACTGGCGGGTGACGATTGACACAATCAACTACGCCAAGAAGTTCTGCTCAAAAACTGGCAGGATGATAGTTGGCGGCATCGCGGCAAGCATTCTCCATGAAAGGCTGCTTGAGGAAACCGGAATCGACCCAATTTGCGGACTATTGAACAGACCGGGCATGCTGGATGCCGACAGCGATGATATCATCGATGAGCTGCCGCTTGATTACTCCATCCTGGAAGAGATTGATTACACATACCCCGCCGATAACGCCTATCTGGCTTACATGACGCGCGGCTGCCCGCGCAAATGCGCCTATTGCGCTGTGCCCCTCCTTGAGCCGGAGTATAAGGACTACGTTGGGCTGATAGAGCAAATCGGCACGGCCATGAAACGATTTGGTTCCCAGAAGAATCTGCTCCTGATGGACAACAATGTCTTTGCCTCGAAACACTTTGACAAAATAATTGACGAAATCAAAGAGTGCGGGTTTGAGCGCGGTGCTATGTACATTCCGGATAGCGAATACGATATTGCATTAAGGAATCTGCGCGAAGGGTTTAACGTGCGAGCTTATACGAAGAAACTCATCAGGCTTTATGATCGCATATCCGACAAGCT
>QLUR01000059.1 GCA_018725565.1 Bacillota bacterium
CAAAATCCGCCAAGCATTATTGAATTTATAATTTGCCGGCAAATAAGCCCCCTTTCACTGTCGGGCGAGTTGCAGGTTCCTGGCAAAAGAACAGTCTATTTTACCCCTGCCAGGATATCCTTCTTCTGTTGACCGGTTGTTTTGCTGACCGCGCTGAATTTGTCGGGGCAGGTTTCCAGGCAGATACCGCACTTGTTACACTTGCTTTGGTCAATAACATGGGGCACTTTCTTTTCGCCCGTAATCGCTTCGACAGGGCACGCTTTTAAACACTGTCCGCAAGCCTTGCATTTGTCGGGGTCAATCCAGTAGGCAATCAGTTCTTTGCAATTAAGCGCCGGGCAGGCTTTTTCATGAATGTGGGCTTCGTACTCGTGTCTGAAATAATGCAGGGTTGATAACACAGGATTCGGTGCCGACTGGCCAAGGCCGCAGATGGAACCGGCGATAATCGTCTGTCCCATCTCTTCCAGCAGCGCCATATCCCCCGGCTGACCCTTGCCGGAGGTAATATCGCTTAAGATCTGCAGCATCTGGTAGCTGCCGTTGCGGCAGGGTATACACTGGCCGCATGATTCATGCACGGTGAATTCCAGGAAATATCTGGCGATATCAACCATGCAAGATTTTTCATCGAGGATAACCATGCCACCAGAGCCCATCATGGACCCGGCACTTTTCAGTGAATCAAAATCCACTTCAAGGCCAAGCATTTCTTCGGGCAGACAGCCCCCTGACGGCCCCCCCGTCTGCACAGCTTTAAACTTGCCGTTATTCGGCACGCCGCCGCCGACCCCGTATACAATTTCGCGCAACGTTATCCCCATCGGCACTTCAATCAAACCGCTGTTCATAATTTTGCCGGTCAAGGCAAACACTGCCGTTCCTGGGCTGCTTTTTGTGCCGGTGGAGGAGAACCAGTCAGCGCCGCGGTTAATAATTTTCGGGACCATGGATAATGTTTTGACGTTATTTAACAATGTTGGCTTATCCCACAAGCCAACTTCTGTAGTGCGCGCCCGGGGTAAGGGTTTCGGCCAGCCGCGGTAGCCTTCAATGGAACGGACCAGTGCTGTTGATTCCCCACAGACAAAGGCGCCCGCTCCCTGAAATATCTCCAGGTCAAAACTAAAGCCGCTGCCCATAATGTTCTCGCCCAGCACTTTCCACTGCCTAGCCTGTCCCAAAGCTTTTTGCAAACGGGCTACCGCCAATGGGTACTCGGCACGGACATACATAAAGCCCTTTTCCGCACCAATCGCGTAGGCAGCAATCGCCATCCCCTCAAGCACGGAGTGTGGGTCAGCCTCCAGCACTGAACGATCCATGAACGCCCCCGGGTCACCCTCATCGCAGTTGCAGACCACATACTTAGGCTCGCCGGGCGCTTTCAGGCAGGAGGCCCATTTTTTCCCGGCAGGGAAGCCTGCCCCGCCGCGACCGCGTAAGCCGGAGCGCGCCACAATATCAATGACCTGCGCAGGAGTATACTCCTGCAATACTTTAGCTAAAGCCTGATAGCCGCCGTGAGCAAAGTACTCCCTGATCTCCTCCGGATCAATCGACCCGCACAGTTCAAGGACGATTCTTTGCTGACCGCTGTAAAAAGGTACTTCTTTTTCGGTAAGACATGTACTGCCGTCCGGATTATGATAGAGCAGGCGCTCCACCACCGTGCCATGGTCCAGGGAAGCTGCCAAAATTTCCGGCACATCCGTTACCTTAACCTTGGTGTAAAAAATGCCCCGTGGTTCAAAGTGCACCAGCGGTCCCTTTTCACAAAATCCGTGACAGCCGCTGCCGGCAGCGGCAGTCTGAGCCTCCTTGCCCTCGAAAAGCAGATCAACATCCATATCCAGTCCGCGCTCGGAAATCAGGCGCTTAAACTCCGCCAGAACATTTAAGGAGCCCATGGCCACGCAACCGGTGCCGGCACAAACCAAAAATCGCGTTTTCTGCCGGGCTAAAGCAACCCGGCAGTTCTCTCTGACCTCATCCAGCCTGGCCGGCGCGTCAACCTGAGTTAACAACATCTTCCCCGAACTCATTGCTGGTCACCTTCTTCCACCGTCAGGCACTCTTTGATATTCTTGACATCCAGAAGGCCAAAGACCTTGTCGTCAACCACCACAACCGGGGCCAAGGCACAGGAACCTACACAGGCCACCCGCTCCAGGTTGTACTTAAAATCTTCAGTAGTGCCGCCGCAGCTGATTCCAAGTTCCCGTTCAAAAGCTTCCAGTATGGGGGCGGCGCCTTTCACATGGCAGGCCGTTCCGCAACACACCTTGACATTATGCCTGCCCCGTCTGGTAAAATAAAACTGCGTGTAAAACGTAGCCGTGCCATAAACACGGCTCTCCGGAACCGAGGTGAATCTGGCCACTTCTTTTAAAACATCTTCCGGAAGGTAACCAAATACCTCCTGAACAGTTTGGAGAATAGGTATGATCTCTTCACGCACTCCCTTAAAGCGTGAAAATATATGCTCGATTCTCTGCTCATCTGTTTCAAGCAACACGGACATCGATAAGCTCCCCCTTAAGAGAATGTAAGATCACTGCTTTTTCTCGTCCCCTTGTTTGTACTGCAAAAACATCTCCGTTAATTTTTTGAGCCGGTCCATGCCGGTATCACGCAAAGTGATGGAGGCGTCTACATGGCCCAGCTTGCCGCAAAGGGCAATCGTATAGCACTCCGTGCCCTGGTCAATGATTTTTAAAGCTACGTCAGCGTAAGGGCACTCTACCCCGTAAAAAACTGCTACATCGTATTTTTCATGGGAAATAACCAAATCTCCGTGATACGGATTGATTTCGCAGGCTGTCCTGGCCATCGGGTAGGCGGGGCGTATGTCATAGATCGGCCGGATTTCGGTGCCCATCGCCGCGGCCAAATCCCTGAGCACTTTTGCCCTCCCCGGAGGACCTTCTTCCCAGTGCCAAAGAACCATGCGGCCGGGAACGACCATCACCGGCTTTTTGGCCTGGCTGACCTTCTCGACAATCTTGCTTAACGCTTCCTCTACCGGAACCATTTCTCCGTCTGCCAAGGCCATCTCTTTTCCTGGATGGGACACCTGGGCAACAGGTTCCGGACCAACCATCCAGCGGTAATCTTCTACTCGCGTTGGCGCTGGCTGCGCTTCTTTCATTTTACCGCACCTGCTTTCTCTGCTAATTTTTCAATTCTCACAGTGCTGACCTTCAGTTCGGAGACCACAGACATGCTGCAAATGGCCGGGTTGGCAAGAACGTTGGCCGGTGTCTCCGCAAAATGGAAGCTCATGCATACTACACCTTCAGGTACCAGGTCGGTAATCTCTATACGTGTCTCGATTGATCCGCGCGCCGAGGCGACTCTGACAACATCGTCCTCGCAAATTCCTAATTTAGCGGCATCTTTGGGGTTGATTTGCATCCGCTCTTCATTAAGCAAGTCGTTTAAGCCCTCGACTCTTCCCGTCATGCTTCTGGTGTGGTAGTGATACAGCTTACGCCCGGTCGTTAATGTGAATGGATACTGCTCATCAGGTTTCTCCGTGGCTAAAGGACGGTAATCCACTGTGGAAAACTGGCCGATGCCGCGGGCAAACCGGTCTTCTTCACCGCGCCAGGACCTGCGGTGCATTATGGGAGTGCCGGGATGCTCCTCGTTCGGACAGGGCCATTGCAAACCCTGCTCTTCAAGACGTTCGTAGCTCATCCCGCCAAAATAGTGCGGTGTCAGCTGGCGCACTTCATCCCAGATTTCTTTTGCAGAATTATGCTTCCAAGGGAGATTAAGCTTTTGCGCCAGCGCCTGGATGATCTCCCAGTCCGGCTTGCTTTGACCCACCGGCGGTATGGCACGGCGGATCCGCTGACAGCGCCGCTCGGTGTTAAGAAAAGTGCCGTCTTTTTCGGCAAAGGAGGACGCCGGCAGGACTACATCCGCCAGTTCAGCTGTCTCCGTAAGAAAGATATCCTGAACCACCAGAAAGTCCAAAGATTCAAGCGCTTGGCGCACATGCAGCAAATCGGGAGAGGAGAGCAGCGGGTTTTCTCCCATAATGTATAACGCCTTGCACCATCTTTGCGGGAGAGGATGAAACATCTCGTTGATCGTCCTTCCCGGGATATCGGATAGCTCCACTCCCCAGGCCTTCGAAAACTTGGCCCGGATATGTTCGCTGACTTTATTGGCCGGCACTGCCTGAGGAGTCTTGCCGTAAAAATCAAACTCCAGGGCGGTAATAAGCTCCTCCGCATCTTCTGCCTTTTTGCCCGCCATCCGTTTCCAGTAGTTGTCTACATCAATATCTCCATGCAACGGCTGATAGCCGGTCAGCACATGGGGCAAGCACCCCATATCACAGGCTCCCTGGACATTGTTCTGACCGCGCAGCGGGTTGACGCCGGCGTGTGGTTTGCCAAAGTTGCCGGTGACCATGGCTAGGTTGGTTAAGGCCAGAACATTTTCCGTGCCGCAGGTATGTTGCGTTATACCCATACAGTAAAAAATTCCGGCACTGGAAGCGGTGGCATAAAGACGGGCCGCTCGCGCAATTTCCGCTGCCGATACTCCTGTTATCGCGGAGACAGCAGCTAAGTCATATCTTTCCATAATAAACTCTTTCAGCTGCGCAAAACCGTTTGTCCGCTGGGCAATAAAATCTTCGTTTTCCAGTCCTTCACTTAAAATAACGTGCAGCATTCCATTTAATAAGGCAACGTCCGTCCCCGGCTTAAATTGCAGGTGCACATCGGCTGTTTCAGCAAGAGGGATCCGGCGCGGATCAGCGACAATCAGCTTTGCTCCGTTTTTCACAGCCCGCTGCATCCGGTATCCAATAATCGGATGATTTTCCGTGGGGTTGGAGCCGATCACAAAAATAGCTCCGCAATTTTCTATATCACCAATGGGGTTAGTCATCGCGCCGCTGCCTGCGGTAGTGGCCAGACCGACCACTGTAGGGGCGTGTCAGAGACGGGCGCAACAGTCTACGCTGTTGCTCCCCAGGGAGCGCAACAGTTTTTGGAACAGGTAATTGTCTTCGTTGGTGACCCTCGCAGAGCTTAACCCCCCTAACGACTCAGGCCCATATTTTGCTTGTACTTCCTGAAACTTGCCGGCTACCAGGTCCAGCGCCTCGTCCCAGGAAGCTTCTTCAAACCGGCCGTTGCGCTTGATCAGCGGCGTAGTCAGGCGGTCGGGATGATTGACAAACGAATAGCCAAAGCGCCCTTTAACACATAGTTCACCCTCATTTACGAGACTCTCCAGGTCGCCCCGCACTCCGGAAATCCGGCCGTCACGAACGCCAAGATAGATGCCGCAGCCGCAGCCGCAATAAGTGCAGACCGTCTTTACTTCATAAGCCGGCTGCACTCCGCCCTTGGGCAGCAAGGCTCCCACCGGACAACGGACCATGCATTCCCCGCACGAGGTGCATTTGGATTCCTGCAGGGGCTTGTCGCCAAGCGTGCTGATTTTGCCAGCATACCCGCGGAAAGAGTAATCAATTGCCTCAATACAGGTTACTTCATCACAGGTGCGTACACAGATACCACAAAGGATGCACTTGTTGTAATTCCTGATAATAAATGGATGAGAATCGTCCGCCGGACTCAACTCCTGGGCTTTGAACCTTTTCAGGCGCTCAGGGTCTACCCCGACATATCGGGCTACTTCCTGCAGTTTGCAGTCATAGTTTTTGCCACAGGCCAGGCAATCATCATGGTTATTGACAACCAAAAGCTCCACCGCCAGGCGGCGTACCTTGTCGACCATAGCGCCGCCGGTGTTCACTACCATGCCGCTTGCAACCGGAGCGCGGCATGAAGGCACTAGCGCTCCGTTGGCCTCCACTACACAAACACGGCAAATCCCCGCGGGCTTCAAGTCAGGGTAGTGGCACAAATGTGGAATGTAAATCCCGTTATCCAGGGCTGCCTCAAGAACGGTATTGCTTTCTTGGGCGGTAATCTCCCGACCGTCAACATAAAGTTGAACTGTTGCCATGCACCGTTTCGCCTCCTAAA
>QLUR01000006.1 GCA_018725565.1 Bacillota bacterium
GAATTGGAAATATTGGCGTTTTCCCGGCTGGTCTCCACCAGGATTTCCTTGACGGTGTCCATCAGGTCCGATTTGCCGTCCCGGATGCGGGTGCGCTTCGCACGGTACAGTATGTAAGCTTTGGCCGTCCGGGCATGTCCATTGTTAATCAATACCTTTTCCACTTCGTCCTGGGTTTCTTCCACCGTGGGAATAACACCATTGTACCCGCGCGCTGCCAGTGCAGCTACCACCTGTTTGGCCAGGTTTTCGGCAATCTTCCTGTTCTCGCCGCCGACACCCCTGACTGCTTTGAAAATCGCCTCGGTAATTTTTTCCGCGTCAAAAGGAACTATCCGGCCGTCGCGCTTTTTAATTTCTGTAAACATTGCTCCTACCTCCAGTTACCAAATAATATTAACCCGGTTCTCCACCACCAGGCATTTTCGCCAGCGCTTTTCTGAAGTCATCAATACACTCAAATTGGTGGTAGACGGAAGCAAAACGCACATAGGCCACTTCATCAATTTCCCGCAATGAAGCAAGCACCCGCCGGCCGATTTCATCAGAAGGCACCTCGTGGCGGGAACTGCTCCGCAGTTCCCGTTCCAGTTCGTCAACCAGCCGGTCAAATATTCCCAGCGGTATTTTCCTTTTGCCGCCGGCATAAATCAGGCCGTTAATAATTTTAGTGCGGTCAAACAGTTGCCTGCTGCCGTCACGCTTAACAACTATCAGAGGTGTCTCTTCCATTTTTTCGTAAGTGGTAAAGCGTCTTTCGCAGTCTTCACATTCCCTTCTCCTGCGGATACTGCTCCCTTCATCAGCGGAACGGGAATCAATAACCCGGCTTTCCAGACACCCGCAGAAAGGACACCTCACGGGAACGCCCCCTTTGCATACCATATCTTGTAATGATCCAATTATACATCAACTAAATGTTGTATGTCAAAATAATTTTAACAGATATTTAACATTACCTGCCTGTGTTTTAAAACTCAATTGCGATAAGGTATTTCAACAAGAATGGTATCAACGCCGATTCTAACAATATTTTCCCAGGAAATCACGAAATCGCGGCCTCCGCCAAACAGGGTGTAAAGTCTTCCGCCGCCAGGAACGACAATAGCTGCTATCCGCCCATTTTCCAGGTCGATGTCAAGGTCACAGATAGTGCCAAGTTTTCTGCCGTCCACAATATTGATAACCTCTCTGTTACGCAACTCGGAAATCTTTAGCATTTCAGAGCGCTCCTTAAAAGTATTGTTCATTATCTATTATATTACCAATGTTTCTTACTGGACCGCTCCTAAAACAAAAAAGAGCCAGTTGAATTCAGGCTCTTTACACGCAGCGTCGGAAGACTTGTACTGCTAACAACTGCTTGCCGTGAAACTTTTTATGGGTGCATGCCGGCTACCGGCGCCAGGCGCCTGAAGATGATCCGCCCGTCAACTTCCTGTATTTCCGTTACCCGCACCAGGTTGCTCTGGTTAAACGCCTGAACTGTTTCATCATGAGGCGAGTAGAGGAAAAAGATAAAGTTGAGAGCCAGGAAAAAGCCGGCAGCCGTTTTGAGAAATTTCTTCTTGGTCACCTTTTCCACCTACTTTCTTACTGCACATTCTTGCGCAACTGGCTTAAAGCTGCTTTTTCCAGGCGTGAAACTTGCGCCTGGGAAATCCCGATTTCATCAGCCACTTCCATCTGTGTTTTGCCGCGGTAAAAGCGGAGGGTAAGAATTACTTTCTCTCTGTCGTTCAGCTTTTGCAACGCTTCCTTAATTGCCAAAATCTCCAGCCATTTATCATCCTGATTCTTATCGTCAGAAATCTGATCCATAACAAAAATCGGGTCTCCGCCATCATGAAATATGGGCTCAAAGAGTGAAACAGGCTCCTGAATCGCATCCAGGGCAAAAACTATCTCCTCCCGCTTCAGGTTTAACTCCGTCGCGATTTCACTAATGCTGGGCTCCCGGCCGAAGCGGTTGGTCATGGCGTCTCTAACCTGCAACACCTTGTAAGCAATGTCCCTCAGTGAACGGGAAACACGAATGGGATTATTATCGCGCAGGTAACGGCGGATTTCACCGATGATCATCGGCACAGCGTAGGTGGAAAACTTAACATTCTGGGCAAGGTCAAAATTATCTATAGCTTTGATTAAGCCGATACAGCCGACCTGAAAAAGGTCGTCCATGTATTCGCCGCGGTTATTGAAACGCTGTATAACGCTTAATACCAGCCGCAAGTTGCCGTTGACCAGCTTCTCTCTTGCTGTACTATCCCCAGCCCGCAAGCGAGCAAACAGGCGACGCATTTCATCACTGGTCAGCATGGGTAATTTTGCGGTATTGACACCACAGATTTCTACTTTATGAATCACGCCGTGCCCCTTTCCGCTCTTCGGACTCATAAGGAAATATTTTTGCTGTCTTTTGTCTGCAGTATGTCCGGAACAATGCTTTTTATACCGCTATACCTTTGGACTGGTTTGTAGTTTATTCCATTTTTTTAATTTCTTTTTTGAGCCGTCTGATAATTTTTTTTTCCAGCCGGGAAATATAGGATTGTGAGATTCCCAGCATTGCAGCTACTTCTTTTTGCGTTTTTTCCTCTTCGCCCAGCAGCCCGAAGCGCAGTTCCATAATATTTCGTTCCCGCCTGTTTAGTTTTTCCATGGCCAGATAGAGCAGATTCTTTTCCACTTCCGCTTCAATATTTTTCAGAACCAGGTCATTTTCCGTTCCCAGCACGTCGGAGAGCAGAAGTTCG
Organism: Bacillota bacterium; assembly: GCA_018725565.1. GTDB lineage: Bacteria > Bacillota > Dethiobacteria > Dethiobacterales > Dethiobacteraceae > HKB214. Next base: position 2,757 of record QLUR01000006.1, read on the forward strand.
TTGCCGTCCCAATCTGTATTCAGCGGCTCGTCGAAGGAAACCTCTGCTCGAATCTTATTGTTGCGGCGCAAAAACATCAGGATTTCATTCTCTATGCACTTGGAAGCATAAGTGGCTAATTTAATGTTTTTATGCGGGTCAAAGGTATTGACCGCTTTAATCAGGCCGATAGTTCCGATAGAAACCAGGTCGTCCACATAAAGGCCGGTGTTTTCAAATTTCCTGGCAATATATACGACAAGGCGCAGGTTGCGTTCAATCAACACGGTCTTAACAGCCCAGTCGCCCTTTTTTAGCTTCTCCAGCAGGTACCATTCCTCATCCTGAGATAATGCCGGAGGCAGTGTCTCGGAGCTGCCGACATAAAATATCTCCGGCAGGGAAGCCAGACCAAGCCATAACATAACCCTGATAAAAAAAAGCCGAATCTCAAGCTTCCCCCGCGTCAGTACCTTCAAGATATCGCCTCCCGCCAGCCTTTTACACTAAAGCGTCCGGATGCAGCAGTGCCGCCAAAGAGTCGTCCAAAAAGAATTTTCTGCTTGTAAGAGCGATAACCGCTCCCGCAAGCAGGCGCCGCTTGCCGCCCTCCAACAGGTACACGGCATCAGGGCGAAAAGTAACCAGCAGTCCGCCGCTTTCCAGGGAGCGGTACGGAACGACCGCGAAACGGCAGCTGGCACGTCCCTCCAGAGCGCTTAAGGTGCTGACCGGATCCCGCCCTGTCTCGAAAGCGCGGTACAGTATGTCCGGCAAAAGTCCCCTGGCCACAGAATAAGTAGCGATGCAGAGCGGCTTTCCTGACAGAGGGTCGCGCAAATTGTTGCCGGTATCCAACAAGGCTGGAAATTCTACTTCCTTACCCTCATCATGCAGAATCAGACGGTAGCATAATCGTTTCATACCGCGTCTTCTCTCGCCGAAGAGCCAGACTGCAAGAACAAGCAACAGGGCAATCAGGGCCCCGGCAAACAGTACTTCCGGCTGCAGCGGCGCGATATGGAAAGCACCGCCACGGATATAGGTGTAGGCGCCTCCATAGAAATGCAGGGCAAAGACAGTTCCCGCCAGGAAAAAAGCAGCCAGGAAAAAAGCACCGCAAAGGCGAAGCAGTTCAGCTAAACAGACCGGACGGAAGACAAACACCGTCACCAACAAAGAAACAGCGCTCTTGGCAGTCCAAGATGTCAGCCAGCTGTACTCTGGCAAGTAGACCACCAGGCTGTACAGGGCAGCCAACCCACCGCCGGCCAACAACCTGCGCTTTTTAACAGTCTTCCCCACCAAGCGGGCAGCCAAAAACAGCAAAAAAGTATTAAGCATCAGGTTCAGTACCAGCAGGTCCTCAACAAACAATTGTCTCTCTCCTCGTCAAGGCAGGACAAAGCGCTAATAGATATGCGGAGGTTATTATCTCTATGCCTGATTATAGAAGAGCAAGCGACAAAAATTTGTCGCAATCTGGGGCAAGTCGAAAAAAATAAGCCGCTTGCTTAACGGCTTCGTAAAACTGTATTTTTCGTAACTGCTTAGGCCGACATATGACACACTAACTGCAAAAGTCAATCGTCAGCTGCTAGGCGCGTAATCAGACTCTTTTGCGGCGCAGGAAGGCCGGTATATCCAGGTCACCGTCGCCAGAAATCGGGGGGGTTCTGGTCAATTCCTCAATTGCCAGCCTTCGTTCCGAAACACGATGGTCAAACCCTGTAGCAATCACAGTGATCCGGACTTCATCCTGCATTGTTTCATCAATTACGGCGCCAAAAATAATGTTGGCGTCCGGGTCGGCAGATTCAGCCACAATGTCGGCCGCGTCATTAACTTCAAACAGGCCCAGATTGCTGCCGCCTGTGATGTTTAACAACACTCCCCGCGCACCTTCAATGGAAGTTTCCAGCAAGGGGCTGGAAATTGCCGCCCTCGCCGCCTCCACGGTACGGTTATCACCGGTAGCTGTACCGATACCCATCAACGCGGCACCCGTTTCCTTCATGATCGTTTTGACATCGGCAAAATCCAGGTTAATCAACCCGGGGACGGCAATCAGGTCGGAGATGCCCTGTACGCCTTGACGCAACACGTCGTCAGCTATCCTAAAAGCCTCGAGGATCGGCGTACGTTTATCCACCACCTGCATCAGGCGGTCATTGGGGATGACAATCAAAGTGTCAACTTTTTCGCGAAGAGCGGCAATCCCCCTTTCCGCTACTCCTAACCGCCGCCGTCCCTCAAAAGTGAACGGCTTGGTTACCACTCCCACCGTCAGGGCTCCCAAGTCACGGGCAACCCCGGCAATAATCGGCGCAGCACCCGTCCCGGTGCCGCCGCCCATGCCGGCTGTAACAAAAACCATGTCGGCGCCTTTGAGAGCCTGCTTGATTTCTTCTTTGCTCTCTTCTGCGGCCTGCAGACCGATTTCAGGATTGGCGCCCGCTCCCAGCCCTTTGGTCAGCTTCTCACCAATTTGCAGCTTGCAATCGGCATTGGTCATATACAAGGCTTGCACGTCAGTGTTGACAGTGATAAACTCCACGCCGCGCAACCCGGCCGCTATCATCCGGTTAACAGCGTTGCTGCCGCCGCCGCCGACCCCGATGACTTTAATCTGGGCAAACTGTTCCGTTTCCAGATCAAACTCAATCATTCCTGTCCCCTCACTCGCCACATTTTAGTCGTCAATCAAACGTCTCCGTGAACCAAGACCTGATGCGTTGCATTATCCCCGGCAAGGCCGGACCTTTCCGGCGCCGCTCCCGGCCGCTCACCAGATGATTGCGCTGCACATAGTGAATGATCCCCACGCCGGTGGAATAAACAGGGCTTTTCACTCCAACATAACCCGGCTGTGCCATCCGCACCGGTGAGGAAAAAATCTGTTCCGCCAGTTCTACAGTGCCGCGCAGCAGAGAAACACCCCCGGTCAGGACCACACCAGCCGGCAAAGGGTTACGGTAGCCCATTTTCCCCAGTTCCTGTGCAGCAAGGCACAGTATTTCAGTCAGGCGCGGCTCAATAATTTGAACTAACTCCTCGACCGGCACTTTACGAGACTCTTTGCCGGCAATCGGAGTCATTTCCACCACAGCACTTCCTGTCACCAGTGACGGCAGGGCCACACCGTGTTCCAGTTTTATTTTTTCAGCCGTCTGCAACGGTGTGCGCAAGCCTACGGCAATGTCGTTCGTTATGTAGTCCCCGCCAACGGGAATAGCAGCAATATTTTTGAGATAACCGTTTTGAAATACAGCTATCTCTGTCGTCCCCCCCCCTAGATCCAGCAAGACAACACCCAACTCTTTTTCATCATGAGTAAGTGTAACTTCGGCGCTGGCCAGTGAATTAAGGACCATCCCGTCGATTTCCAGTCCTGCCCGGTTAACGCAGCGCAGCAGGTTGCGAATGGAAGTTATCATGCCGCTAACGATCATCGCATCGACCTCCAGCCTGACACCAACCATGCCCACCGGGTCACGGATACCGTCATAGCCGTCCACAATAAATTCCCTGGGCAGCACATCTATAATCTCTCTGTCAGGAGGCAGGGCAATAACCCTGGCAGCTTGCAGCACCCGTTCCACATCTTCATCCGTTATTTCTTTGTCAGAGCCGGCGACAGCAACCACACCGCGGTTGTTAACCAAGCCGACCTGTGAGCCGACAATGCCCAAAAAAGCGGAGGGTATTCCAGTTCCTACCATCCGCTCCGCTTCCTGCACGGCGAGCTTTATTGCTTCCACCGTTTTGTCCAGGTCAACGATAACTCCTTTTTTCAGTCCGAGAGACTCACTTTTTCCGACACCGATAATGTTGATAGATCCGTCAATATTTATTTCCCCTACAATAACGCGGACATGCGAAGTACCGATATCCATGCCGCAAATAAGGTTTCGTCTGACCAATGGTACACCTCCTGCCCGTCATGAATATAACTTGTTTATTCAACAGGATTTAACAATTCCCTTTTTCGAAAATTATTTTTTACCTGTCTATTTTTGCCCCACCGCCTGAAAAAACAGGTGCTTCCTTAACCCGCAAATCCAGGTACCCTGCTTTTTCCCCTACTGACAGCCGGCGCGAAATCTGTTGCAATATCCAGATTTTTTCTGCGTATTCCTCCCTCCCCAACCAAACAACCAAGCCATCCATCATTATCAGCACCATGTTCTCCGGGTCAGCAAGGCTAAGTTCCGAAGCATGCAACCCATGTTCTTCCAGAGCAATCATTACAGTCCTCACGGCATCAAGCCGGATACCCGACAGCAATGTTTGCCCGACAGAAATCTCTACCGGTCCTGTACCTGTCAGCAGGGGCAGAGAAAACTCCTGCCGCTCCCTTGTTGATCCCAATACTTGACCATCCGTCCCCACTTCCAGCAAATGTTCGCGGTACGGAACTAAAATCAGGGTTTCTTCCTCGTGGACAGCAACGACAAGAGTGCGTGGCAGCCGGCGCTCCACTCTTGCTGTTGAGATACGCGGAATGGTTTGCAAACGCTCTTGCAGCTCAGAAGGTCTGATTCGCCAAATATTCTCCCCCTCGCTAACCTGCAAAGCCGCCCTGATTTCCGCCTCCGTTGTATGAACGTGTCCTTCGATTACTATTGTCTCCAGCGCAAAAAAGTCGGAACGGACAAAAGTAAGCAGCATCCAGAGGACGACAATAAAAATCAGTGTCTGTCTCAGTGTCCTCAGCAGCTTCTTTTCTCGTTTTGTCGCAGGCTGCTCAGATCCGCAAACAGTCCGGCGCTGTCTTTGCAAACGCTTGTCCATTACCTGTCCTCCCAAAAACCGGACGGAGGTCCGTCCATCAGCTCGGTTCAACCTCTCCGTCCAGGCGTTTGATCTCGGCGCCAAGCTGTGCCAGGTCTCCTTCCAGGCTCTCGTAGCCTCTATCAAGATGGTGCAACCCCTCAACAACCGTTTCCCCGTGCGCGGCCAGACCTGCCAACACCAGTGCCGCTCCGGCCCGCAGGTCTTGCGCCGTAACCACGGCCCCGGTTAAGGACGGTACGCCTTTAACAACCGCCGTGCGCCCGTCAACAGTAATCTGGGCTCCCATGCGCCTTAAATCGTTAACATGATTAAACCGGGAGTCAAAGACGTTTTCAATGATTACACTTGTCCCGTCGGCTCTGGTCAGCAAGGCCATGACGGGAGCCTGCAGGTCCGTAGGAAAGCCCGGATAGGGAAGTGTCCGCAAGGTGTCGACGGCGCGCGGTCTTTCCGTGGCCTTGATGCGCAGGCGTCCGTTTTCTTCCCTGATTTGTGCTCCTGTTTCCCGCAGCTTGGCCGTAACCGCCTCCAGGTGTGCCGGAACAACCCCTTCCAACAAGATATCTCCTCCCGCAGCCACAGCCGCCATCATTAGCGTGCCGGTGACAATGCGGTCCGGGATAACTGCATGTTCCACGCTGTGCAACTGCTTTACGCCCTGGATTCGGATCTGGTCCGTACCCGCGCCGCGGATGCGGGCCCCCATGGCGTTCAGCATATTCTGAAGGTCGACAATTTCCGGCTCCTTGGCCGCATTATGAATCACTGTCGCTCCGCTGGCATAGACGGCTGCCAGCATTATGTTTTCCGTAGCACCTACGCTTGGGTAGTCCAGGTGAATATCGGTCCCGGCCAACCGGCGGCAGGTGGCATAGATAAAGCCGTGCTGCTCACGAATCTGTGCGCCGAGTGCAACAAGTCCCTTTAAATGCAAGTCTATGGGACGCGTGCCAATGGCACAGCCGCCGGGATGAGAAATGCGCACCTGGCCGAGTCTGGCAAGCAGCGCTCCCATTAAAAAAACAGTGGAACGCATTTCCAGCATCAGCTGCTCAGGGATGGCGTAATTAGATAGATCACGTGTATTAATTGTCAATTGACTGCCTTCCCAGCTAACCTTTGCCCCAAGACTGCGTAATATTTCTGCCATCAGCACCACGTCCCGGATTCGCGGCACATTGCCAAGGACGCTCTCACCGCCGCTCTTATCAAGCAGAACGGCAGCCATGCCAGGTAAAATAGCATTTTTTGCCCCGTTGACCCGGACGGTGCCGTCCAGGGAACGGCCTCCTTTGATAACCAGTTTTTCCATGGTCCCACCTTCCATTATTCACCAAGCAGTCTGATTTCCAGTTCCAGTTCAACGCCGTATTTTTCCCGTACAGCGCTGCGAGCTGTCTTGATCAGGGCAAGTATATCAGCCGAAGTAGCATTGCCACAGTTAACAATAAAGTTGGCGTGTATAGTCGAAATCATAGCGTTTCCCTCCCGCTGGCCCTTTAACCCGGCTTCTTCCAGCAGCCTGCCCGCCGCATGACCCGGCGGATTTCTAAAAACGCTGCCGGCACTCGCTTGGCGGGGCTGACGTTCCCTCCGAAGGCGAAAATTCTGCCGGCACTTTTCCCGGATCTCTTCTTTTTGACCATGCGACAGACCGAGCTTCACCCGGCAGACTATTGAACCGACGGGAAGGTCGCTCTGCCGGTAAGCAAAATGAAGCTGTTGGCGGCTTAGGACCTGCGGTAACAGGTATCGGTCAAGGACAAGCGCTTCCAGGACAATCCGGCCGATTTCCCGGCCGTGCGCCCCGGCATTCATAACCAGCGCACCGCCTAATGTTCCCGGAATACCAACAGCAAATTCCAAGTTGCAAAGTCCCCTCCTGCAAACGTCCACAGCCAAAGAGGAAAGCTGTACGCCTGCTCCGCAGTCAACCGTCGACCCGTGGTAAAAAAATGTGTTGAATTCGCCTGCAAGACGAAGAACAACGCCTGGAAAGCCTTTATCGGAGACCAGGAGATTTGTTCCGCCTCCCAGGATAACGCTGGGAACATCCTGCTCCCGGCAAAGAGAAAGTACCGCCCGTAATTCATCAATTGTCCGCGGCTCCGCAAACAGAGCGGCTGGTCCCCCTACTTTAAAAGACGTATGAGGGGCAAGCGGTTCACTCGTCCGGAAAGGGATATTCAGTGCTCTCAGCTGTCTGGCAAGCTGCTCCATAAGTACCTCCGCACCGTCCCCGTGACCGCATTTCATCTTATGCAGCTTCCGGGAGAGTGTGTTTGTATTCTGAAGAACCTTTGGCCGTCAATCCGGCTAGGATCACACTACTTCATGGATAACGGCAGCGCATGCTGCTGCCGCTTCCGGGAAGCCCAGTCCCTTGCCGGCAACTGACATCCTGCGCAGTTTGTCACGGTCTCGCAGAAGTCCGGCAAGGCTCGCGGTCAGGCCGGCACTGTTCAGTTCCGCCTCGCGGATCAGCAGCGCCGCGCCATGCCCGGTCAGCACCAGCGCATTGTGTTCCTGGTGGTTGTTCGTCACGTTTGGCGAAGGAACAAGCACAGCCGGCACACCTAACGCTGTGATTTCCGCACACGTCGTAGCTCCCGCCCGGCTGACAATCAGGGCGGTCCGGGCTAACAGCTGCGGCAGCGCAGGGTGATACGGCAAAAGGTGCAGACGGTGCGGGAAACGGTTGCCTAAAGGCTCCAGCAGCTGTTTGATAGCGGCAAAATAGCGGCGGCCCGTGATGTAAACAACCTGCACTTCACAGGCGGCAAGCAACGGTTCAAGGCATTGCGCAAATACCTCGTTTAAGCGGGCGGCGCCATGGGTGCCTCCGACCGCCAGCAGCACCGGCACTCCCGGCAGCAGCCCGGGGAGGGGAGTACCAGGTATTGCGGCGGCTTGCAGTGCTTCGCTGGCACGCGGGTTACCCGTCAGGATTGTGGAGGTGCGCGGCGGAAAGTGCCGCTCGCTGCCCGGGAAACTCAGGCAGACACGGCGGGCCATTCTTGAGAGGAGCACGTTGGTAAGGCCGGGGACGGCGTTTTGCTCGTGAATCACAGCAGGCGTTCCGGCCAGAACAGCTGCCAGCACCACCGGCCCGGAGACATAGCCTCCCATTCCTACTACCACGTTGGGACGAAAACTCCTGACGATGCGCGCGGCCGACCATACTCCGGCTCCGGCCAGCAGCAAGGCTTTCCCTGCCTGCAGCGAGACGCGCCGTTCCAGACCGGCTGCCGGTATTTTTTCAAGCTCAAACCCGGCAGCGGGGACAAGCTCTTTCTCCAGTCCGCGCTCCGTGCCGACAAAAAGCGTTTCCGCCCCTTCGGTCACGCAAAGGTGACGGGCCAGCGCCAACGCCGGATAAATATGTCCGCCGGTACCCCCGGCCGCAAACAGCACCCGCACCTGTTCCCCTCCTTGTTGCAGTCCCTACAAACTAGTCTGCCTTTATGTACCTGGAAATATTGAGCACAACACCAATACCGCACATAGTGACAAAGAGTGAAGAGCCTCCGGCGCTGATAAGTGGCAGGTTAGTCCCGGTTACAGGAATCGAGCCTGTAACAACAGCAACATTGACCAGGGTCTGCAGGCCGATCATACTGATAAATCCTGCCGCGAGGAGCGAGCCGAACACATCCCGCGCCTGAAGCGCTACTTTGAATCCTCTCCACAGCAACAGCAAAAATAGGAAAAGAACAGCTGACGCACCGATAAAGCCCAGCTCTTCACCAATAATAGCGAAAATAAAATCGTTTTGCGGTTCAGGAATGTAAAATAATTTCTGCCGGCTGCGTCCAAGACCAGCGCCAAACAATCCGCCTGACCCAAGCGCGTAAAAGGACTGGATAACCTGGAAGCCGGTGTCGAGCGGGTCAGCCCACGGGTCACGGAAAGAAAGGAGCCGCTCCAGGCGGTAAGGAGCACTGATCATCAGGTACCCAAGCAACGGCACACCGGCCAGCACCGCTACGGCCAGCTGTCGCAGGGGCATGCCTGCCACAAAGACAATTACGGAAGTAGTTCCGGCAATGGCTATGGCCGTTCCCAGGTTAGGCTGCCGCAGGATCAGCAGAAAAAAAACGCTTAATACGGCAAGGACCGGAAAAACTCCTTCCAGAAAATTCTGGATACGTACTTCCTTGCGGGACAGATAGGCAGAAGCAAATAGGACCATTGCCACCTTGGTCAACTCTGCCGGTTGCATTGTCAGGCCGCCGATCCTGATCCAGCGCTGCGCCCCGCCGGCCTCAAAGCCCAGTCCCGGCACAAATACGGCCAGCAAAAGCAGCAGGTTAGCCAGCAGGAACAAGTTGGTCCAACGCCTTAGCTTCCAGTAATCGTACCGGCTGAAGAATAGCAGTCCCGCGAAGCCGATCACAGCCCAAAGCGCCTGCCGTCGCAGCTGAAAATAGATATCGCCCTGTCTTTGCCCTTCGATGATGGCACTGGCGCTGAACACCATTACCAGACCCACAAGCAGCAAGGTTACAGTGGTAAAGAGAATGACGAAGTCCGGTTCACGTTTTTTTAAATGTCCGGTCACTTTCTCCACCTTCCAATATCTGAACTGCGTAGCGGAACTGTTCACCACGCTCCTCATAGTTGCTGAACATATCCCAGGAAGCACAGGCAGGAGAGAGCAAGACAACGTCGCCGGGTCTGGCCGCCTGGTAAGCTTTCTTTACTGCTTCCGTCATGCCGGAAGCAAAGTCGTAACAATGAAACCCGGCTGATCGCAGTGCTTCCGCCAAACGGGCTGCAACCTGACCGATGATGACTACATAAGAAGCATATTTACTAACGGACTCTGCAAATTCCGTAAAAGAAGCACCCTTATCGTAGCCGCCGGCAATCAGCACCTTTGGCCGCGGGAGTGCCTGGAGGGCTTTTATCGACGCATCCGGATTCGTGCCCTTGGAGTCGTTTACAAAGTCAACGCCATTAATGCTGCCTACAAACTCCAGTCGGTGCGGAACACCGCGGAAGTTACGGAGCGCTCTGCCAATCACGGCAGGTGACGTGCCGCCAAGCCAGGCAATCAGCGAAGCGGCAAGAGCATTTTCCAGGTTGTGCGGACCTGGGATGGCTATCTCCAGGATAGCGCAGACCACTGCTTCTCCCCGCTCATCCTTTAATACTACCTTTCCGTCACGAACAAACGCGCCCTTTTCCACCTCCTGCCTGCGGCTGAAAAAATAAGTCACAGCGGGCGAGCGCCTGGCCAGCGCCAGTGTTTCCGCGTCATCGGCATTCAGGACAACAGCATCGCTTCTTTCCTGGTTGGCAAAAATTTTTGCTTTGGCATCACGGTAGGCTGCAAACGTACCGTGACGGTCCAGGTGGTCCGGCGTGATATTCAGGATTGCCGACACCTTGGGACGGAAATGAATAACTCCCTCCAGCTGAAAACTGCTCAGTTCGGCGACCACAACGTCATCAGCGCAAACTTCAGCGGCAATTGCCGACAAAGGAAGCCCGATGTTTCCTGCAACAAATGTCCTGCGGCCGGAAAGCTTAAAACACTCACCGGTCAACGCCGTGGTTGTTGTCTTGCCGTTGGTACCGGTAATGGCAAAAATCGGCGCCTCAATATACCAGGAAGCCAGCTCCACTTCACAAATTACAGGCACGCCAAGCTCGGCTGCCCGCTGCAAAGGCGGCAGATCCGATGGAACGCCGGGATTTTTAACCACCAAATAAGTTTCAGGGGTCACGATTTCGGCTGGATGTTCTCCCAGTACGAATCTGACGCGCTCCCTGTTTTCCAGGAGGCGGAGTTCCGCCGATATCTCAGACTCCCCGCACCGGTCATTGATTATTACTTCCGCGCCGGCGGTCAGCAGCAGCCGCGCGGCCGCTGTACCGCTGCGCGCCAGTCCTATCACCACTGTCTTCTTTCCCGCCAGTTGATATTCTCGCAAAATTAATCCTCCTTACAGAACACCCAGCTGCAACAGCCCAATCACGGCAAACAAAAAGCCCAACGCCCAAAAACCGGTAACGACCTGCCACTCATTCAGCCCTGACAACTCAAAATGATGGTGCAACGGACTCATACGGAAAATCCTCTTCCCGGTTGCCCTGAAGATCAGGACTTGGATAATGACGGAAACAGTTTCCAGGACAAACACCCCTCCGATAATAACCAGGGACAATTCCGTTTTAGTCAAAACGGCAAGTGAAGCCAATGCCGCACCAAGTGAAAATGAACCGACGTCACCCATAAAGACTCTGGCCGGGTGCAGGTTAAAAATCAGAAAAGCAAAAGTTGCCCCGAGCAAAGCCGCGCTGAACTGCACCAGTTCAACGGTCCCCTGCGCCATGGCGATCAGCAGGTAAGAAAGCAGCGCCAGAATAGCAGTCCCGGCAGCAAGACCATCAATCCCGTCAGTTAGATTTACGGCATTAGTGAAACCGAGTACAAAAAAAAGCAAGAAAGGCAGGTAAAGCAAGCCGGCCTCCACCTGGATCGCGGTAAAAGGGACCGCCAGTTCCGTGCTTTCCCCCAGACCGCGCCAGACAAAGAAAAAAACTGACGCCAGTACCGCCTGCCCCAGCAACTTACTGCGGGCTTTCAGACCAAGCGAACGCTTGCGCACTACCTTTAAGAAGTCATCGGCAAATCCGATTAAACCGCTGCCGGCTGTAAGCATTAAGGCTAGGTAAAGTTCCGTTGTCCTGGGCGCCAGGAGCAGTGTTACAGGCAATACTGCCAGGAGGAAGATTACTCCGCCCATGGTCGGAGTTCCTGCTTTCTGCCGGTGCCGCTGCGGCCCGTCCTCCCGTATCTGTTGTCCGAAGTGAAGGCGCCGGAGCAGGCCGATTAACAGCGGAGACAGGACCAGGCTGATGAAAAAAGCGGCAAAGGCAGTTAACAGCACCGTCATGTGGCACGCTCTCCTTTTACCAGTTCCTCAAGAACCTGCTCCATGCGCATACCGCGGGAGCCCTTCAGGAGGATCCAGTCCCCTTCTCCAGCAAGGGAGCTTACCATCGCAGCCGCTTCCTGCGGTGTCCGGCAGGGAAAGATATGTGCCTCGGGCAATCCCGCCTCTTCAGCACCGGCTGCAAGTACCCTCCCCCGTTCGCCGACAACAATCAGTGCTTTCAGTCCGATTTGCGCCGCCGCCAGGCCGACACGCCTGTGACCGTCCTCCTCATAAGAACCAAGCTCCAGCATATCACCCAGCACCGCAATTTTGCCGGCCTTATCGGCCATTTCGCCAAAGGTGCGCAAAGCGGCGATCATGGAAGCCGGATTGGCATTGTAAGCATCGTTCAGCACTTTCCACCCCTGAGGCAGTTGAGTCACTTCCAGGCGCATCCCGCTCGGGCGGACATCAGACAGCCCGGAAACAATCTCCGCATCAGCAAGCCCCAGCTCACGGGCCGCCGCCACCGCTGCCATCACATTATAGACGTTATGCCTTCCGGGCAACGGTGAGGCAAATTGCAGCCGTGCATATCCATCCTGTTCCAGGCGGATATAATATACCGCTCCCTGTCGCGTGAGTGCCGCGCAGCGGATGGTAGCCCGCGCTGAAAAGCCAAAAGTAAGGAGCCGGCAGTCCAGACGGCCGAAATATGGTACGAGCAGCGGCTCATCGCCATTTAAAATTGCTGCACCCTCAGCCGGCAGATATTTCAGCACCTCGGCTTTAGCGCGGGCAATGTTTTCTCTGCTGCCCATACTTGCCAGGTGTGCTTCTCCTATATTAGTAACTATTGCTATGTCTGGACGGGAGAGCCTGGCCAACAGGTCTATTTCACCAAATCCCCGCATCCCCATCTCGAGTACTGCCGCCTTGTGGCTTTTCTCCAACCGGGAAAGCATCAGCGGCACTCCGAGATGATTGTTCAGGTTGCCTTGGGTATGCAATACCGGTCCCCGCACAGATAAAGCCGCCGCGAGCAGGTCTTTCGTCGTAGTCTTGCCATTGGATCCGGTAACAGCGATAACGGGCAGGGAAAACCTTTCACGGTGACCGGCGGCCACCTGCTGCATGGCTGTGAGCGTGTCCTCTACGCTAATGACTGTCATCCCCGGCGGCAGGGAGACTTGCGCCGCCGCAGCGACAAAACAGCCTATTGCTCCCCGGAGAGCGGCCTCTGCCAGAAAATTATGGCCGTCAGTACGAACACCTGGCAACGGGACGAAAAAGTCACCGTGAGAAACCTCCCGCGAGTCAATACAAAAGCGGACCGGCTTTTGCTCCAGGTTATCGGCCTGCATCAGCCTGCCGCCGGAAATCTCCAGTATCTCCCTAAAGGTTAGTTCCATCGCGGTTAAGTCTCCTCCGGATGACCTCCCTGGCAACCTCACGGTCATCAAACGGTACGCTGTAGCCGGCAAAAATCTGGCTTGTCTCATGACCTTTCCCGGCTATCAAAACCACATCACCGCGCCCGGCAAGTTCAACAGCCCGGGTTATCGCTGCCGTCCTGTCAGGCAGCACTTCAGGACCTGGCCTGAGCTTGCTGCGCGCAATTCCCGGCAGAATCTCCGCAATGATCCGCAAGGGGTCCTCACCACGCGGGTTGTCAGAAGTGACCATACAATAATCGCTCCAATTGCCGGCCACCTCGCCCATCAGCGGTCGCTTGCCGCGGTCGCGTTCTCCGCCGCAGCCGAAGACGGTAATCACCCGGGCGGGGGCAAATTCATGTATAGCGCGCAGCACGTTTTCCAGACCGTCAGGTGTATGGGCATAATCAACTATCACAGTAAAGTCCTGGCCGGCGCTAATAAGCTCAAAACGGCCAGGAATCCCGGTCACTGCCTCCAGGGCTGCCTTGATTTCAAGAGGCTTAAGGCCGTGCAGCAGGCCGACGCAGGAGGCGGCCAGGGCATTATAGACGGAAAACAGGCCGGTCATCCTGAGACTGACCGGCAATGTCTCAGCTGCAGTGCAGAGCAGGAACGAGACACCTTCCTGTGTTACCTGCACCTCCCGGGCACGGACATGACAGTGGTCAGAGAGACCGTACAGCAGCGGTTCCACGGGAGTTTGCTCCATAATCCTGCGCCAGTGCAGGTCATCACCATTCAGCACTGCCCTGCGCAGCTGCTTTCCTTTGCGGGGCATGGAGCCAAGTGAAGTAAACAGCCTGGTTTTGGCTGACAGGTAATTTTCGAAAGTTCCGTGAAAGTCAAGATGGTCTTCTGTAACGTTGGTCAATACCACGGTATCAAAGTCACACCCTACTGTCCGCTGCAGTGCCAGGGCATGTGAAGAGACCTCCATAGTAACATGCGTTACGCCTGAGTCGAGCATCTTACGGAACAACTGCTGCAGGTCGCTGGCCTCGGGCGTAGTGGCCAGCGAAGCGGTTTCTTCTTCCCCTATCCGGTAACGGACCGTTCCTACCAGCCCGGTTACCTCCCCCGCAGCTTTAAACAGTGCGTCAATCAAATGAGTGGTGGTCGTCTTTCCGTTGGTGCCTGTCACCCCGACAAGCACCAAATCTTTCGACGGGTAATCATAAAACTCGGCCGCAAGCTTAGCCAGAGCCAGCCTCGTGTCAGGCACCCTGACAGTTGTCGCCCCGGGATAAGATTCACTCCCGTCGGTCACAACAGCAGCGGCACCGGCCTCCACCGCAACCCCGGCATAGTTTGCCCCGTGGGAGCGTGTTCCGGGCAGGCAAACGAAAATACTGCCCGGCCGGACGCGCCCGGTATGATAGGCAATGCCGCTTATCGGCCGGTCAAGCGGGCCCTTTATTTCTTTGTGCAGTAAAACATCAACCAGTTCCGCAAGTATTTTCATCCGCAAAGTATGCCCCCGTTAACGGTTACTTATGCAGTCAGAGTAACTACCCTTACAGATATAACTATTCTTAAACCGCCATCTGCGTTGTTGCTCAGGGGATACGGAACTCCACATCAACGACGCTGTCTTTCTCCACCAGTGTAAACGGTGCCGGCGACTGCCTGAAGGCCACTCCCGAGCCGCTGACATTCATTTGCAGGCCCAGCCATCCCAGAACCTCCCCCGCCTCGCGCATTGTTTTACCGGTCAAGTCCGGTACGGTAACCTGCTCTCCCGGACTCCCCTCTCCCAAATAAACCAGAATCTGCGTATGCAGCGGCACCCTGGCTCCGGGCTTTGGCGTCTGGTTACGGATCACACCGCCGCTGCCGACCAGTCTCACCAACAGGCCGGCAGGCTCCAGGCGCTCGCTTGCCTCAGCCAGCGTCAGGTTCAGCAGGTCCGGCACCACAACCATATCAGGCGCTGCGCCGGCCTCTGCCCTGCTAGGCGCTACACCCAGGTACTTTAGTACATCGCCGATAATTTTGCGGAACATGGGAGCTGAAACCTGGGAACCCCACTGCGGACCCCGCTGCGGAGCGTCAACCGCTACATAGAGAAGAAACCTGGGCTCATCCAGCGGTGCAAAGCCTACAAAAGACAGAATGTATTCCCCTTCCACGTAACGCCCTCCGGGACCTACTTTTTGCGCGGTCCCTGTTTTACCGGCAATTGTGTACCCCTCCAGGTAGGCATTTCTGCCGCTGCCCTCGGTGATGACCAGCTCCATGATGCGCGCCACTTCCCGGGCTGTGCGGGTTGAAACAACCCGTCGCACCATTTCCGGTTCTTTCCTGGACAGCACCTTTCCTTCCCTGGTCCGGATTTCCCTGACCAGATACGGTCTCATCAGGTAGCCCCCGTTGGCAATGGCGGCAATCGCAGCCACCTGTTGGATCGGAGTTACCGAGACTCCCTGACCGAAGGTGGTAGTTGCCGCTTCCACCGGGCCAAACTGCTGCGGGGTAAACAGAAGGCCTCTCCCCTCACCAGGTGCGTCGATGCCGGTCCGTTCCCCAAAGCCGAAGCTGCGGACATACTGCAGCAGCCTTTCTGCGCCAATACGCTGCCCCAGCGTTACAAAACCGGGATTGCAGGAACCAAGCACCACCCCGGTAAAATCAATAGCACCGTGCCCGCCCCTGTACCGTGTCCAGCAACCCATGCGCCGCCCTGCCACAGTAATCGAACCTGAACAGTAAAAAGCCTCCTCAGCCCGAAATTTGCCTTCTTCAAGTGCCGCCGCCAGTGTAACCAGCTTAAATGTTGAACCCGGTTCAAAAGTATTGCTGATGGGAGAGATTTGCCAGGTTTCCTTTGGAAATTCAGCGAACCTGTTAGGGTCAAAATCCGGCCTGGCAGCCATGGCCAACACTTCACCCGAACGCGGGTCCAGAGCAACCGCCATAATGCTTTTTGGCTCCAGCTCCATCATCACCCGGTCCATTTCCCGCTCAACAATAAACTGAATTGTCTGATCAATCGTTAAAAATAAATCACTGCCGTCCTCCGGAGGAATAAACCGTTGAATCCCCTGCGGTATTTGGCGCCCTCTGCCGTCCGCCTGGAACTCGATCCGGCCATCGCGGCCCCGCAATTCCTCATCGTAGGTTAGCTCTATCCCCCCCCATCCCTGTTCAATGCCAACAAAGCCCAGCAACTGAGAAGCCAGGCGCCCGTGCGGATAAAAACGTCTTGGCTCCTGGGAAAAGGTAATTCCATCGAGTTCCAGCCTGCGTACTGCCTGGGCCGTTTCCTCGTCAACCAGCCTTTTTAAGTAAACTGAAAAGTTACTCTTGTTAACAAGCCGGTAAATTTGCTCCTCCTCAATGCCCAGCACCGGCGCCAATAAGCGCGCTGTTTTTCCCTTGTCAGTAATTTGGGCTGGCAAAGCAACTACCGACTCAGCGCCGGCGCTGCCGGCCATCAGCCGGCCTTCCCGGTCAAATATCGCCCCCCGGGGTGCTCGTGCCGGAACACCACGGTTCCACTGCTCCCAGGCCTTGGCCTCCAACTCTCCGGCCAGTACCAGTTGAATATAGCCCAATCTCAGGACCAATAGCAAAAGAAGTCCGGCCAGCACAACCAAAAGAACAGCCAACCTTCTTTTTACCGCGAGGTGCGTAACCTGGACTTTGCCCAAAAGCTCCCCCTCCCACTCTTAATTTCCGGCCCCCGTAATTCGTTCTGCAGTAAGGATTACCACTTGTGCCTGAGCAGGATACTGCAGCCCGATCTCTTCGAGGGCGATTTTTTCCAGACGTTCCGGCGAGCGGAGAGACGCTGACTCTAATTTTAAATGCTGGCCGGCATCCTGTAAAGCACGCAATTCTCCGGTACGCGCCTCCAGCCGGTAGTTGAGCTGTACCACAGCAGCACTCAGGGAAACCAGGACAACGGCAAGGATTGCCACCAGCACAGCCATGCCAAGCATCCGCAATTTGCTTGCGGCCAGGCGTGCCTGATCTTGTTTTCTCGCAAATGCTTTTTTCCTGGTGCTCTGCAAATCATAGTAAGAATGTACTGGCAATGCTTTTGCGGTTACAGACAACTTATTCACCAGTCCTTTCATCTAGAACTTTGACAGCGGCCCGGAGCCTGGCGCTGCGCGCACGCGGGTTGCGCGCCACCTCCTCCGCCGTCGGCCGGAGGGCCTTTCCTGTCAGGAGCAAGATTTGCGGTTTCCATCCGCAGCTGCATTGCGGGAGGCCCGGAGGACACTGGCAGCAGCCTGCGGCGCGCTGGAATTTCTTTTTCACCAAACGGTCCTCCAGGGAGTGAAAGGTAATGACCGCCAAGCGTCCGCCGGGCCTTAGAACCCGAAGAGCATCATCAAGCGCCTGCTCCAGAGCCGCCAGCTCATCGTTTACCGCGATGCGCAGCGCCTGAAAGGTGCGCCGGGCCGGATGATTACCGTGCCTGCGGGCTTTGGCCGGGATCGCAGCCTTAATGGTTTCAACAAGTTCCGTCGTAGTACGGATAGGTCCGCTGCGTTGCCTGCGGGTCACGATGAATTCAGCTATCCGCCTGGCCCACAGTTCTTCGCCAAAATCCCTGATAATCCGGGTCAGTTCCTCCGTCGATGACTCGTTGACCAGCTGGGCAGCCGTAATTCCTCCGTTACGGTCCATACGCATATCGAGCGCAGCATCGGCATGGTAGGAAAAACCGCGCTCTCCCTCATCAAGCTGGTAACTGGAAACCCCAGCATCTAACAGGACCCCGTCCACCTTCTCCAGGCCAAGCGAAGCAAGAATACTTTTCAGATAACGGAAATTATCCTGGACAAATACCACCGTTTCTCCCAAGTGCTGCAACCGCCTGGACGCCGCCGCCACGGCCTCCCTGTCTCTGTCAATTGCCACCAGTTTCCCGTCAGGACTGATGCGGGAGGCAATCTCCAGGCTGTGGCCGCCGCCTCCCACCGTACAGTCTACAAAGATACCCCCCGGCTGCGGTTGCAGGATTTCCAACACTTTCTCGAGAAGAACCGGTTCGTGAACAAATTGCATTTGTCTCACCTCTGCAAATACAGGTGCGACCCTGCATTCCCGCTTTTACAGTTCTATTTCCATGATATTTTCAGCGATTGCCGCTATATTTTCCCCAGTTTCCGACCTGTATTTCTGCCAGACATCTGAACTCCAGACTTCTACCCGTATGGCAACGCCCGTGATAACAACATCTCTTTCCAGCCGGGCATACTCCCGCAAAGCAGCCGGCATCAGTATTCGTCCCTGCCTGTCAATCTCGCATTCCGCAGCGCCGGAAAAGAAGAAGCGCTGAATGGCGCGGGCATCCGCCCTGGTCGAAGGCAAAGATTTGAGTTTCTTCTGCAAAGCCTCCCATTCCGACAACGGATAAAAAAACACGCAATTGTCCAAGCCGCGGGTGGCAATAAACCGTTCTCCCAATCCCTCCCGCAGCTTGACAGGAATAATCAGGCGGCCTTTTTCATCAAGGCTATGTTGATATTCACCAATAAACAAGGGTATCCCTCCCTTGCACTCCACTCTACACCATTTTAAACCACTTGCACAACATGTTCTGCGTTAATTTTAATATTCCTTCTGATAAAAATAAAAAAGACAGGATTTTTTCCTGTCTTTTACCAGAAACCGTTTAGATCGTAAGAGCTATTAACTTTTTTTCTCTCTCAAAACAAGGGGTCAGGACCCGGCCACCGCACCTCGGACAGAACACCTGGCACGTAATCAATTCCACGGCTTGAGAGTATTTCGCACCCATGAGACCCTGTAACCCGCAACTAAGACACAGGAACTCAACGCTGTCGCCCTCTCTCTCCATGAGCCGCCTCCTTAGAGGTTTGATCAGGCAATGTTAACAGAATGTTAACCTCCTGTTAGTGTTATATTCTTTCCCCCTTGATTTTTCCCTGCCGCGTAGAAAATTTTTAAAATTTTATTTAAATTATTTTGCCTGCGCTGCCCTGCTTTATACATCTTTTAACAACTTTCCAAAAATCTTAAAGCCATTCCTCCACCATTTGGCGCATTTCCTGTTCCCCTAGCGCCCCGACACGGATCTGGCGGATGACACCATCACTGTCAAGCAGGAATGTTTTAGGGATAAAGCGCACTTCATAAAGCCGGCCAACCAGGCCGTCATCTTTCAGCACCGGAAAAGTATAGCCGTTTTGCGCAACAAACTCCCTGGCCAAAGCAGGCAGGTCGTTTACATTGACGGCAAGTACAACAAACCCATCTTGCCGCAGGTCTTCATAGAGCCGCTGCATTACCGGCATTTTCTCCCTGCAGGGCGGACAGGCAGCCGACCAAAAATTAAGCAACACCACCCGGCCCCGCAGCTCCCGAAGGCTGACACCGCCGCCGCTGTTCAAATAGCCCAGCGTAAAGTCCGGGGCTTCCCGCCCCAAAGTTAAACCGCTGCCACGCAGCTGCGACAGCAAAGGAACAGCCAGAACCACAACAAGTATAGCCAATATGGCAGGCAGTAATTTTTTCATCCTGTCCTCCGGCTTGAGATTTTCTTAATATGTTAAAGTAGCCAAATGTGTCAGCAAGCCAAAAAACACGGCTATCCCGACAGCAACCATAAACAGGCCGAAAATACGTTGTATGTGCGGCAACCACACATTAAAGCGCCCGACCCAGCGCCCCGTCTGCTCCACCAGCAGCGCCGCCAGCAGATAAGGCAATGCCAGTCCCAAAGCAAAGGCGGCAAGCAACAGCGGTCCGCCGCCTGTTGCCGCCGTCAGCAGCAAAATGCTGGCCAGCGCAGGACCGATACAGGGTGTCCAGCCGGCGGCAAAAGCCATACCCATCAGCAAAGAGGTGCCCGGCCCGGCAGTTTTCGGCAGATAACGGACGCGCCGCTCTCTGCCCAGCAGTGCCGGTCTGAAAACACCAGCGAGATAAAGACCGAAAAAAATAATCACACTGCCCGCCAGACGCTGCAGCACAAGGCCCCAGGCAGCGAAAAACGCGGCAAACCAACTGGCCAGCAACCCCAGCAACAGAAAAACGAGACTAAATCCGGTCACAAAGTTTATGCTGTTAAACAGCGCCCTGTTTTTGACCGGCCTGCCATCTTCACCAGCAGCAGAGCTGCAAAGGAAGCCCAGGTACAGCGGCAACAACGGCAACTGGCACGGTGAAAAAAAAGAAACTATCCCTGCGACAAACGACACAAGGACTATCAGACTTCCCTGCTCCATAATACTCCCTCCGGGTATAGGTATCCGTCTCTATTATCTGCCCGGCAAAGCTTTTTGTCAATTCTGTTTTCTAAGCAGTTAGCTTCACATGATGGCCTGTGCATTTACACTGTGTTTTTTAAGTGTCAGGTCAGGTAGCGCATAAATATCGAAGCAATCGAGAAATAAATCAGTAACCCGGTTGCATCCTTAATTGATGTGACAAGGGGTCCTGAGCCATATGCCGGATCAATGCCGGTCCGGTTGAAAAAAAGCGGAACCAGCGTTCCCACCACCGTACCAACCGTTACAGTAGCAAACATAGCTGCACCGACTACCAGGCCGAGGACCGGCAGCTGCTGCCACAACGCCGCGGCCAGGCCGACCGTCAGGCCGCAGACAGCACCCATTGTCAGACCTACGCGAGCCTCCCGGAAAAAATAACGGAGTTGTTCTTCCTTTTTTATCTCGCCTACCGCCACGCCGCGCACAAAAACAGTGGATGCCTGGGTGGCCGAGTTGCCCCCCATATCCATAATGACCGGGATAAACATGGCCAGAACGACCACGGTCTGGATGGCTTCAGCGAAAGCACCGACAATGCTGCCGGAAACCAGCCCGGCAAACAGGGTGATAATCAGCCATGGCAGGCGTTTGGCAATAATGCTGGCCACAGGGGCCTCCATCAGGTTCACATGCTCGATTTCCGTGGCCCCGATCCGGCGGTAAAGATCTTCCGTAGCCTCCTGTTCGACAACATCAAGGATATCGTCAACCGTAATAATGCCAAGCAACCTTTGCCGGTTGTCAACAACCGGAACAGCCAGCAGGTCATATTTAGAGACTATCTTGGCCACTTCCTCCTGGTCCATTTCCGCCGGGACGCTGATAACATTCCTGCGCATGATTTCAGAGAGCTTTGTGCCGTCGGCGGCGGAAATCAGCTCGCGCAGGGATAGAACCCCGCTCAGCCTTGTTTCTTCATCTACGACGTAAACGTAATAAACTGTTTCCGCCTCGGTCGCAATCTCCCGCAGCCGGCGGATCGCCTCCTCCACCAGCATTGCCCCGGGGAAAGCAATAAACTCAGTGGTCATAATACCACCGGCCGATTCCTCCGGGTATTTCAGCAGCACGCGGATTTCCTCCGCATCTTCCTCGATCAGCGTAAGCAATTCCTTGGCGTCCTTCGCCGGCAACTCGCTGATCAGGTCGGCCGCGTCGTCAGTTGACATTTCCTTTAAAATGGCAGAAGCGCGCTGCTTGCTGAGCAACTGGAACAAAACGACCTGGTCGATTTCCTCCATCTCCTGGATGACCAGAGCCGCTTCCTCATCGCTCAGTAAGGCAAACAATTCCTTTTTTTCTTCGTCAGTCAGGTCGGCGACAATTTCGGCAAAATCGCTGGGATGCAAAGTAGCGAAAAATTCCTGCAGATTGGTGTCACGTTCCTTGATCATCTGCAAAATCCGCTGCAGTGTTTTCTGTATAGACAACTAAAGCACCTCCACGACATTCTAACTGATGTATTTGCCGAGCAACCGCATGACTTCCTCGACGAATTCTTCTCTTTCGCCTTCCGCGATCGTATTTTCCAGGCAACGGCGAAAATGGGTCTGAAAAACAATGACACCCGTTTTGTTTACAGCGGCTTTTACCGCGGCAATCTGCATCAAAACCTCGGCACAGGGTTGTTCATCGTCAATCATCTTGCGGATACCTCTGATTTGCCCCTCAATCCTGCGCAAACGGTTGATAATCTGCCGTCGCTCCTGCATAACCGGCGCACCTGCCCCTTGCTGAATTCTCATAAAATTATATCTCCTCTGTTAGCTTTTTACAACCTAAAAAAACAATAAAAAACCCCCCACTATGCCGTGGACCGTCAGTTTTGAACTGCTCTCCCCACAAGTGGGTGCCCTCCTGATTACTTTACAAGTCCTCCGCAGAGGCGTGTGCGCCGCAACCAGAGACAGGCTCCCCTAAACAAAGTGTTAGCTCAAAACTTTACGGGTAGTTCACAAACATAGCAGGGTGCTTTTGCAGCTTCATTATAGCATATTTCTTCGACAATAACAAGTGGCACCGCGCCGCAGCCCGTTACGCTTTCCGGGTCAGCCTGATTTGCAGTTCCTCCAGTTGCTGGTCGCTGACGGGAGCCGGCGCGCCGGTCAGCAGGCAACTGCCGCTGGCCGTCTTGGGGAAAGCAAGGCAATCGCGGATGCTTTGCCGTCCGGCCAGCAGCATTACCAGGCGGTCAAGCCCAAAAGCGATCCCGCCGTGCGGCGGCGTTCCATATTCAAAAGCCTCCAGGAGAAAGCCGAATTGTTCCCTCGCTTCCTCCGGCGTAAACCCCAGCTGCTTAAACATTAACTCCTGGACTTCGCGGCGGTGGATGCGGATGCTGCCGCCGCCGACCTCCACACCGTTAAGCACAAGGTCATAGGCCAGTGCCAGTACTGCCCCAGGGTCATTGGACAGTTTCCTCAAATCCTCTTCCCGCGGGGCGGTAAAGGGATGATGGTTAGCCATAAAGCGCTGCCTCTCCTGATCATATTCCAGCAGCGGAAAATCGATTACCCAGACAAAATGCCATTTCTTCCCTGCCATAAGGCCAAGTCTTGCGGCAAGGTGCTGGCGCAGCGCTCCCAAAGCAGCATGCGCCGTTTCAGCCTTATCAGCGACAAACAGCAATAAATCACCCGGGCGGCCGCCAAGCCTGTCAACTATCCCCGCCAGTTGTGCGGCGGTAAAGAACTTAGCGATGGGGGAGCGGATACCTCCGTCATCAACAAAGAAATAAGCCAGTCCTCTGGCGCCGAACTGTGCAGCGTACGCCGTCAGCTCCTCAATTTCCTTCCTGCTGTAGCAGCCGCAACCTGCGGCGTTGATGCCTTTAACAACCCCGCCTGTGGAAAGAGCCTGCCGGAAAACGTTAAACCCGCTCTCCGCCACCGTTTGAGACACGTCTTTCAGTTCTATCCCGAACCGGGTGTCAGGTTTATCGCTGCCAAAGCGCTCCATGGCCTCCCGGTAGGAAAGGCGGGGAAACGGCACGGGGATTTCCTCCCCCAGCGCGCCGGAAAAAATGAAAGCCATCATTTTTTCCATCAAAGCTAAAATCATTTCACGGTCACAGAATGACAGTTCAATATCAATCTGGGTAAACTCCGGCTGCCGGTCAGCACGCAGGTCCTCGTCACGGAAGCAGCGGGCAATCTGGAAATAACGCTCTGCTCCCGCCGCCATCAGAAGCTGCTTAAACAGCTGCGGCGACTGCGGCAGCGCGTAAAAAGCTCCCGGATTTAACCGGCTGGGCACCAGGTAATCACGGGCGCCTTCCGGCGTACTGCGGGTCAGCATGGGCGTTTCCACTTCCAGAAATCCTTCCTTGTCCAGAAAATCGCGGGTCAGCTTGCAGATGCGGTGACGCAACACCAGGCCAGCCAACATTTCCGGGCGCCGCAAATCAAGATAGCGATATTTAAGGCGCACATTTTCATCAACGTCTACGCCGTCCTCCAGGTAAAATGGTGGAGTCTTGGCCCTGTTCAAAATCTCAAGTTTCTCTGACAACACCTCTACCTCACCGGTGGCCAGCTTCGGGTTGACAGTCTCGGGGGCACGGGCTACCACCCGCCCCTGAACGGTTAAAACATATTCGCCGCGTACCTGCTCAGCCACCGCAAAGACTACAGGTGTCTGCGAATTGACCACTACCTGGACGATGCCGCTGCGGTCGCGCAAATCAATAAAAATCAGCCCGCCGTGGTCGCGGCGCCGCTGCACCCAGCCGTTCAGCGTGACGATTTTACCTATATGGCCGCTTCTTAAATCACCGCAATAAATATCCCGGAATTGCCCCATCGTTTCAATCCTCCCTCAGCAAGCAGGCCAGCCGCACCGGCAGGTCCAGCCTCGACACCGTTTCTTGAGTACCACTGTGCATATCCCGCACGACAGCCTGCCCGCGGGCCAATTCCTCATCTCCCAGAATAACCAGCAGTTTCGCGCCTTTCCGGTCGGCGGATTTTAGCTGCGCCCGCAGGCCTCTTCCCAGATAATCCTTATCGGCTGCCATGCCGCATAAGCGCAACTCCGTTACTGTTTTCAACGCTTCCCATCCAGGTACGGACCCGGCTGTTGCCACGAACACCTCCAGCCTGCCGGCAGCAGACGGGTTAGTTCCCGCCGCCTCCATGGCCAGCAGCGTCCGCTCCATGCCGACGGCAAAACCTATCCCCGGCAGGTCCGGCCCGCCGATTGTTTTGAGCAGGTGGTCATAACGGCCGCCGCCACAGAGTGATTGCGGGCCTAAGGCAGGAGAAACAATTTCAAACGCTGTCCTGGTATAGTAATCCAATCCCCGGACCAGCCTGCTGTCGACCACATATTGCTCGCCCAACACAGCCAGAGCCTCCCTCACTTCCCGGAAATGTTCAGCACAAGGAGAGCAAAGGTTGTCAAGCATGACGGGCGCGCCGTCTGTCAGCTCCCGGCACTTTTCCACCTTGCAATCCATGATGCGCAAGGGATTTTTGTCGTAACGCCCCACACAGTCCGGACAAAACTGCGCCAGGCTTGCTGCCAGATATGTTCGCAGTTTGAAACGTGTTGCCTCGCGGCATGCCGGGCAGCCCACACTGTTAATGTGCAGGGAAAAACGGGACAACCCCAGCCGCCGGAAAAAGGTGAGCGCCAGCACCATTACCTCAGCATCAACGGTTGGGTCGTTTGCCCCGAACACTTCCACGCCAAACTGGTGAAACTGCCGGTAGCGTCCGGCTTGCGGCCGGTCGTAGCGGAACATCGGCCCCGTATAATACACTTTCAGCGGCTGCGCCTCCGCCGCCAGGCCGTGTTCCAGAAAGGCCCTGACAACCGGCGCCGTACCCTCAGGACGCAGTGTTACCGACCTGCCGCCCCGGTCTTTAAACGTGTACATCTCTTTGGCCACAATGTCCGTTACTTCCCCCACGCCCCGCAAAAACAGTTCCGTATGCTCGAAAACCGGCGTGCGGATTTCCGCATACCCGAACAAACGGCAGACCTCAGCCGCCTGTTTCTCCACGAAACTCCAGCGTTCCGCTTCCGCCGGCAAAATATCCCTGGTCCCCCGGGGTGCTTTAGTCAGCACAGGCCTACCTCCTCCAAAGTCAAGAAAAACGCCTCCGCAGGAGGCTTAATTTGCCATCTTCATTCTAGCCAATCCGGCCGGGCTTGTCAACTTAATCGAGGATCGCTTGGAGCGGAGGAGCGATTCCCGGCGGGACAGTTTTTCATACAGTTAAAGCAAAAATATTGAAAGCCGATGAAGCCGGCTTGGTAGAGTTTCCAAAAGTGTTCGTCGGCAATCATTTTCTTTTGCTCTTCGGGAGGGCTTTCGAGGAGTTGGCTCCAGAAACGGATATTGGCAGCGATGCCGTACGGCTGGCTGTTTTTGAGGCATCGCATTAAGTTGGTTTTGCCTTCAGCTTCTAAGGCATTACCCGGGCATTTTTCAACGCAGAGATTGCAGTTGGTACAGATTTCTTCGGCCTGGGGGTCAGACGTAAGTTCCAAATCTGTGATAAGGCCGGCAAAGACGGCGCGGCTGCCAAGTCGCGGGTGGAGGACGAGATTGTTTCGGCCGAACTGGCCCAGACCGGCTGCCACAGCGGCGTGGCGCAGGGAGACATCACCAACGCATCCTTTTGTTTTGAAGCTCATTTCTAAAGGGTAAGAAAGCGGGATGGTCATGGCCTTGGCGCCAAATTCCCTCTGTATAAAGCGGGCTATTTTATAATTGCTGGTGCGGCCGAATTCCATAATATCCATGCGTCCGCCAAAAGCAATCTGCATATTTCCGCTTTCACAATTGTCCAATTCCTGCAATGCCATGATGACCAGTGATTTAGCGCCCGGAAAAATACTTTCCAAAGGGGGGGAGTTAGGGCTGACGTAGTTAGAAGCAGCGGCAAAACCCACATCATCCAAGCCCAGTTCCAAAGCATACCTTCTAATTTGTTCTTTCACGGTCAATCCCTCCTCAAATATTTTTGCCTATCAGAAATAGGAATTTGCTTTTCCTGCAACAAGTATAGCAATATTCTGTCATGGGTGTCAACCACGCAATTATCCACAACCTACTTTAACTTACACAATATGGAATTGATTTAGGATCAGGCATCCATCGGAAAAAACCGCGGTGCGGCGCAGGTTCAGCCGCTCCTTGAGATTACCGAAAGCCTTTTCAATTAAATCCTTGCTGCGATAGATCTGCAGCGCTCTCATAGTATCTTTGATATCATTGGAAAGTAACGCAAAGTAACCATAGTTTTTTACGCTGCATCGATTGCCTCTTGATATGACTGTGCTGTTTGCACCTGCCGTACTTGCGCAGGTCATCGGCCTCATCGATTTCGAAATAGAAGCTGGTGACATCATATGTCATCTTGCGGGCGACTTCTTTGAAATGGGCGATGGGGTCGTCGTATTTCTTTTCCAGTTCATCCAGATAGCCCAGGGACTTGACGGTGCGGTCAGTAGAAATATTTTGTCTTTGGATTTCTGTATTTCTGGGCAATCACAATAATGCCACATCTTTTGATCAGAAATTAAAAAATTATTCCCCTGAAGCCTTATGCCGCAAGGGATTTTTGCTTTCTGTATTTAGCTAAGCTGTCAAACTAACGAGTAAAACTTGGCAATAGCAGATACAAAAACGTCAATTTCCGGCCTCGCGGAACCCTTAAATATTTTCGCGCGTCAGCTCTGTGGCTTGACTTTATCATAGGTCAGGGAAAGAAATATATGTTATAATTATATAATATATTTTTAGTTTTTGATATAAAAACAGCAAAGAGAATTGCCTGAAATATATTCAATTTTTTAAATGTAAAGGAGTGACACCTCTTGTTTCTACCTCTTGCAAGTCCAAGGGAAGTAAAAAAACGGTTGTGGATTGCCTTAGTGGGCAGTCATCTGCCCCGTAAATGTGGGATTGCCACCTTTGCAGCCAGTTTAAGCCGAGCACTAGAAGGTATAATGGGTCGTGATTCCACCTGGTTTGTTGCTTTAAACAATAATGAACACTATGATTACCCCTCTAAGGTTATTTATCAGCTCGAGCAAGACCGTCTGGAAGATTATCAAAACGCTGCTGAGATTATCAATTCCTCTGCGATAGATATAGTGTCGCTGCAACACGAGTTTGGACTTTTCGGAGGGCCTGATGGCATCCACATTGTGGAGTTTTTAAACCATTTACAAAAACCGGTGGTAACAACCTTTCATACCGTCTTGGAAAAGCCATCCTCAAGCCAGAAAAAGGCGTTCATCGAAGTAGCCGCCTTTTCTCAGGCACTGGTAGTAATGAATGAACGGGCCATTGCCATTATGACAGACATATACAATATTTCCCATTCCAAGATCCACCTAATCCAGCACGGCGTTCCCGACGCATTTTATATCGACCCCTCTTACTATAAGCATCAGCTACAGCTGGCGGGGCGTTTTGTTATCCTGACCTTCGGCTTCCTTAGCCCCAACAAGGGGATCGAGATTATGCTGAAAGCCATGCCATCTGTGGTTAAAAAGCATCCCGCAGTGCTGTATATCGTCTTAGGTGTCACCCACCCCACGGTGAAGAAGCGCAACGGTGAAGAATACCGGGAAAGCCTGGAAAACCTTGTAAATAACTTTGATATCGCTGAAAATGTGCTTTTTGTCGACGAGTTTGTGGACGACGACACTTTGGGCTACTACCTAGGGGCGGCAGACCTGGTGGTCTGCCCATATCACTCTGAGGGCCAGATTACAAGCGGTGTCCTCAGTAACTCACTGGGCAAAGGGAAAGCCATTATTTCCACTCCATACCTGCATGCCCAAGTGGCGCTGGCCGGAGGGAAGGGCCGGCTGGTCAACTTTAATGATCCGGTGGGGATGTCTGAAGCAGTTCTGCAGCTGATTGAAAATCCCGAGGAGAGGCGTTCCCTGGCAGGACAGGCCTATATCGCAGGCCTGCAAATGAGCTGGAGCCGTGTTTCCAGGCAGTACTTGGCTGTATTTGAAGAGCTGACGTCTCAGGCCATAGAAACAAATAAGCTAGATCGCGTGCATACTCTGCCAGTCATCAACATGAATTACCTTAAGACACACACAGATGATACGAGCATCGTCCAACATACTCTCTTTGGCATTTCTGACTATGCCCATAATTATTCCGCAGATGATGCGGCCCGCGCCATCGTAGTCTGTGCCCATTATTTTAACATGTTCAGGGATGAGTCAGTGCTCTTCCTAGTAGATAAGTACATGGCGTTTCTTTCCCATGCCAGGCAGGAAAGCGGCTGGTTTTACAACTATCTAAATTACCAGAAAGGATTTCCTGCGCAGGAGCTGAGCCAGGATACGTTTGGACGGTGTCTGTGGGGACTAGGTGCCGCGGCCAGTCTAGTACAGAACCGGGATCAGGGCATGCTGGCCAGGGAACTATTAGAGGATAGCATACCACAGCTGGACAAGCTAACATACACTCGCGCCCAGGCATACAGCGCTTGCGGTCTGGGCAATTATCTGTTTCACTTTCCCGAGGCTGAAACTGCAGAGGATGGGCTCCGCTTAATCGTCGATTCTCTCCTGCAGCGTTACCGGGAAAATGCCTCAGGTTCTTGGCGCTGGTTTGAAAACTTCTTAACTTATGATAACGCCCGCCTTCCTTATGCTCTCTTACTCGGCTATAGGCATTTTTCCGAGCCCGCCTACTTAGAAACGGCTCTGGAAGCTTTGGATTTCCTCATCGACATCCAGTACCAGGAAGGCTATTTTGACCTAATCGGCAACCATGGTTGGTACGTAAAAGGAGGGGAAAAGGCCTTATTCTGCCAGCAACCCCTCGATGCCGGTGCCTTAACGGAAGTCTGCCTCTTGGCATCTGCCTTGAGCGGTCTGCAGAAGTACCTGGATTTGGCCTATGCCGCTTTTCAATGGTACCTTGGTCGCAACCGATTAGGCAAGGCGCTCTACCATCCCTCCACGGGTTCCTGTTCAGATGGCCTGGCGGAGAACGGTTCCAGTAAAAATAAGGGAGCCGAGTCCACCATCTCTTTTCTGCTTGGACTGCTTGCCCTTTACTCTTGGGAACTTTTTGAGCGATTCCATTATGAAAAAGAGACTGCTATTTAGGATGTGCGCTTCAATACAAACGACGAAAAGATTAAGTGAAAAATTTAGTGAGTGAGGGATGTTTAGATGCCTTTAGGAAAAGACCTTCTGGAGTCGGCAGAGCCCCCTTGGGGAAAATGGGAAGTGCTGTTAAGTGAACCCGGTTACAAGGTAAAGCGCATCACCGTAAACCCTGGGCATAAGCTTAGCTACCAGCGCCACGCCAACCGGCAGGAGCACTGGGTCGCCGTGGCGGGAAATGGGATTATCATTCTAAACGATAAAGAAATAGCACTCCAGCCCGGAGAAGCGGTGGATATACCAGCAGAAGCTGCTCACCGCGCCATCAATCCCGGCGATGAACCTTTTATCTTTATTGAGGTGCAGCGCGGCAGCTACTTAGGTGAGGATGATATCGTCCGCTTAGAAGACAGCTACGGAAGAACGTAAAAAATGCTTCTTTTAGGAAGGATGAATGAACATGACACGGTATGCCGTAATTATGGCTGGAGGGAGTGGAGAGCGCTTCTGGCCTTGGAGCCGAAGCCATCACCCCAAACAGTTCTTGAATCTGTTAGGGGAAAGTTCTCTTCTCCAACAAGCTTATGAGCGCATTATAAATCTTTTTGACACACAGAACAGCTTGGTGGTGACAGGAAAAGAGCACGCTGCTCTAGCGAGGGAACAGCTCCCCAGCCTGCCGCAAGGAAACCTAATTATAGAACCTCAAGGTAGAAATACCGCACCCTGTATCGGTCTGGCCGCCATGCATATTCGCAAGAGGGAACCGGATGCTACTATGCTGGTCTTCCCGGCAGACCACTTGGTGCAGGGGCAGGCAGAATTTCTCCGCTGCCTGGAAAAAGGACTACAACTAGCTTCTACTGCCGAGGTGCTAGTAACAATTGGCATCGTCCCAACCCGACCGGAGACGGGTTATGGCTATATTGAGCGGGAAAAAGACGCTCTTCCCGGCACCCCTTTAACGTTTAAAGTGCGACAGTTCGTGGAAAAGCCCACTACCAATATCGCCCTAGAATATTTGCGTGCGGGCAGATATTTTTGGAACAGCGGTATTTTTGCGTGGCAGACAGACTTGATTCTAAAGAAAATAGAACAGCAGCTGCCAGAGTTGTACCGAGGATTAACAGCAATTGCTGGGCAGATCGGTTCCGATGGAGAACAGGAAGCTGTAGAGAGTATTTTCCCTTCCCTCCCCAGCATTTCCATCGATTATGGAATAATGGAGAAATCTCAGGAGATTCTGGTTGTTCAGGGCGATTTCGGTTGGGACGACCTAGGAAGCTGGGCTGCCCTAGCGGCCTGTTTCCCCAAGGATCAGAACAAGAATGTGGTCAAAGGTGAATACGTGGGGATTGATACCACCGATTGCCTGATGTATGGTCAGGGTCTCCTCATTGCCACCTTAGGTGTGCAGGACTTAGTAATTGTGCAGGCGGGAAATGCTGTGTTGGTCTGCGCTAAGGAGCGTTCTCAGGATATTAAAAAGCTGGTACAGTCACTCAAGGATCAGGGACTAGACGGATACCTGTAGCCGAAAAAGGGAGGAGCGTTGGGCGGTGGAATACCGAAAAAAATATCAACAATGGCTCGAATTTTCCGGAATGGATGAGGAACTGGGCCGGGAACTGACCAAGATTTCCCTTGACGAAAACGAAATAGCCAACCGCTTTTCCAAAGAGATAGCCTTTGGCACCGGAGGAATCCGGGGTCGGATGGGTGTCGGAACAGCATTGATCAATATTTATGTAGTCCGCAAGGTTACGCTAGGTCTGGCGCGCTATCTTCTTAACGCTTGTCCGAAAGAGGGAAAACAACCTTCCGTGGTTATTGCCTGCGATACTAGGCGCAACTCGGAGCTGTTTGTTCGAGCAACGGCGGAAGTTTTAACCAACCATGGAATTAAAGCCTGGGTTTTCCCAGAGCCTACTCCGACACCTCTCTTATCCTTTGCGGTCAGGGAACTGCAAGCTTCAGCCGGAGTAGTGATTACAGCCAGTCATAACCCCCCTGCTGACAACGGCTACAAAGTGTACGGACCAGACGGCGGGCAGATCACTGATTACCTGGCACACGCCATCACAGAGCATATTCTTCAGGTGGAAGATGCACTAACAATACCGGGTGGTGATCTGGAAGAGGCAGAAAAAAACGGGCTGTTTGAGCGAGTCGGTGCCGAGATAGATAACCGCTATTATAAATTATTACAGGGTATATCTCTCAGCTCAACCTGGTGGGGCAAAGGCCCGCTGCCGGTAAGGGTTGTCTACACCCCCCTTCACGGCACAGGGGGCAAAGCAATTCCACGGGCGCTGAAAAATACCGGCGTTACTGAGCTCTTCCTCGTGTCAAAACAGTTAGAGATGGATCCCAACTGTTCCACAGTTCAATATCCAAATCCCGAAGATTGGGAAGTGTATAACATGGCCATAACCTTGGGGGAAAAAGAACAGGCAGACCTGTTATTGGCTACCGACTTAGACGCTGATCGTCTAGGTGCCGCTGTTCGTAACACCTCAGGGCGCTATGTCCCTCTAACCGGCAATCAGATTGGCTGCTTGCTGCTGGACTATATCCTTTCTCAAAGAAAAAAGCAGGAGAAGCTTCCCACTAACGGCATAGTACTCCAGACTGTGGTGACCTCGGAAATGGGGAAGGCCATCGCCGCAGACTACGGAGTGGAGATAATAGAAACACTGACGGGGTTTAAATATATTGGCGAACAAATTAAAGAACGTGTCGATACAGGCCAAAATGTTTTTCTCTTTGGCTTTGAAGAGAGCTATGGCTACCTCGCAGGTGACTTCGTCCGAGATAAAGACGGTATTCAAGCCAGCCAGCTGGTAGCCGAGATGACCGCTTATTATAAATACAGAAAGATGACTCTCTTAGATGCTCTAGAGCAACTGTTCTTGGCTCACGGCTATTTTCAAGAAGAACTGGTTAACCTTAAACTGGCTGAAGGTGAGCTTTATCGGGTAGAGCAGGTCATGAACCAATTGCGCGGTGCCCATTTATCAGAACTGAACGGGCTAAAAATCATCCGCGCAGAAGATTACCTCAAACAGATAAGCACTGACGTACAGGGAAACCAAACACCGATTGGGCTGCCTGCCAGCAACGCGCTGAAATATATTTTGGATGATCTTTCCTGGTTCTGCATTCGCCCGTCAGGCACCGAACCAAAGATAAAGATTTATCTAGGGGTAAAGGGAGATAGCGCCGATGTAGCTGCAGCTAAGCTTTCTACGCTCAGGGAAAATGTGTTGGCTCTGGTGGCCGGCCTAGAAACACGCTCCCCGTGATGATTTTTATAATTCACCCCTGATAATATGATTTCCGGTATCCTCATCATTAGCTTCAGCAGCCCTTGCCAGCATCTGCACAGTATAGGCAAACGCATTCTCCGCATCTTTGATTTGCGCTGATAAAGCCCAAGAAAAAGTATCTGCATCACCAGATTTTCTAAAACAGAAAGATCGTAACGGGTGATCTCCCTGCCATAATTAAGAGCCAGAAGGCAAAGAGTATTGTCGATGTGAAAAACCATATTTTCCAGCCAAGGGCATCCAGCGAATCCTTGAGTTTCAGCTGAAATTCAGAATAGTTAAATTCCCCCTCTAAAAGAATTTAAAACGTTTTCGGCTACTTGTAGGAAACTCTCCTTGATTTGACGAATTAATTCCATGAGAAACTTCACCTCCGAGTGGCTACTTTCGTAGTTACTCATCCTGGATGGCGGATGGTGAGGTCTCTCTTCTTTGTGATGCAGGGGCTTTCTTGCAAAACATCCTACAGTAAGTTTACTCTAACCTGGCGTATATTTCTTTCTTTGTTGACACTATCTGCACAAGAGCTACGCTGGGAGGAAGAAATGAGCGAGAAGCTAAAAATAAATGTTTGAGGTGAAGACAGTGACAGAATTGGAAAGCTTGTATCATCAATCATTATCCCGCGCTTTGGAAAAAGCTGCCGGAATGGAAAAGGTGGATTTAGTGGTGGGCATCCCCTTTCTAAATGGAGGCGAGGACGCGCAAATTGTTTTGTCCATTCTAGAAGCAGGGCTTGACACCTTTTACCCCGACCTGAAAGCTTTAATAGTCTGCGCCGCCTGCCCTTCTCTTTCTAGTCTGGAGAACTACGAATCTGAGCGCATATTGCTAACTCGCCTAGACAAAGCCTTGTCGGGTAGAGGATGGGTGGTGCGCAGCTTAATGGACGTGGCGAACAGATTGACGGCAGACTTAGTGATTGTGGAACCCAGCCTTTTGGCTGCAAAGAGCAATGGTTCACCGGAAGGCCTGACATCGGACTGGATTAAACTTATGTATCAGCCCGTTCGCGACGGAAGTGCTCAATTTGTGCTGCCCCGCTTTAAATTATCCCATATTAGCAATAGCATCGGCGACCACCTAGTCTTCCCCCTGCTGGCATCTCTCTACAATCTGGAACTTAAAGGGTGCCTAGACGCCGGGATGACCATTTCTCGCCAACTATTGCCCAATCTTCTTGAAGAAGTGCCTATTTGGTCTGGTGAGGTCTATGAATATGGCATAAACTACTGGCTCACAATGCGTGCGTTAGAGCTAACAGCTGATATCACCGAAGTGTTGCTGGGCACCAAGCCAAAAGCCGCTCTGCCAGTGGGGCTGAATTATATGTTTAGCCAGGCAGTCCATGCGGTTTTTCAGGCTATCGGCAAAGGCCAGGATGTCTGGAAACATAATCCCCAGGCTGTGCGCTCAGTGCTAACAATTGGTCCGAGGCATGATCTGTTTCTCCAGGAGGTGACGCTTGAGCCACGGCCGCACCTAAATCAGCTCCGCAGGGGCTTTAGCCGCTATTACGAGGCGGTCTGGTCGCGTATTTTTTCCGAAGAGCTATGCATCCAGCTCAAAGAGGCGGCTACAGCTAGCGAAGAAGACTTCTCTTTCCCATCTGCCCTTTGGGCTCAGTTGGTCTACGAATCGCTCATCGCCTATCACTTTATTTCTATGCTGGCAAAAGAAGATCTGGCCAATAGCCTGACACCTCTTTTTGAAGGAAGGTTGGCTGGCTTTTTGAAGGAGATTTCCACCCATACCCACTGCGACCTAAGCGAAGCTAGCTCTGAGCTTACAGTCTGCCCGTTTAACGCTAGGAACATCCTGGAAACGCAAAACGATGCCTTTATTAGCCGCAAACAAGTCTTTCTGGAAAAATGGCTCCACCACAAAGTGGCGCTGCTGCCCTTTTTACCGGAAATCGCCTATTGGGAATACATTCCCGGCATCCCCATTATCCTGCCCCACCTAGTCCGGTCAGCATCGGGGAAAAGTGCTCACGTGGCAGGAATTTACGAACGGCTTTTACAGGAATATAAGGAAGAATTCGAAACTTTTGCCCAACAGACACTAAATCTCTCCGCTGAGGATGGCTCTGAAAAGCTGGGAACTGCCATACGTAGCTTGGTGGAACAAGTAGAAAAAGATCTGGATCAAATCCTGCTTCCGGGGGATCTTCACACCTTAGAGGGAATGCAAAAGGTGGCAGATCGTATTTTTGCACTCTACCCTGCCCCTAAAAGCTTCTCTCTTAAAGCAGAGGTGGCCGCCCGGTTACTGCGGGAACACCCTCCCCGTAACCTTATCACTCTCTGGGGCTACCACAATACGGATGAACTCCTTAAACACCATAACCCACTAGATGTTCTGGCACTTGCTTCCTGGTCCGAAGTCTCTAAATATTCCACATGGAACAGTGAGTGGCTCAAAGAACAATTGAGGCCTGAACATTTGGAAATATCTCCCATCCGACCCCTAGTGGTAAATTACAGTGACTTTCCAGCCCTATCAGGAATGGGGGAAGCAGCCTCGCTGAGCTACCTTACCAGCCGTGTTGTAATTAGCAACCGGAGGAAAGGGAGCGGCGGCAGTTTCCCCAAAACCCGCATTCTAACCATTATTTTAAAGAGCATCATCGAGTCTGAGCAGTTCGGCAGCATCTGGGAATCATTTAAAAAGCAGTCTGGTAAAGATTTTGGCCCAAAGGTTGTTAACTCCATCGAAGGACACTGGGGAGTCAGTCTATTTTCTGGCCACAGTATTTTTGAAAATATACAGCAAGAAATTCTGAAGAGCAAACTGTTGGAAATTTCCCGACAAGACTGGGGCAACACAAACGACACGGTGGAAGAAGCTCGTAATCACTTAGCCCAGATGGCAGCAGTCTACCACCTGGGGCTAACTTTGCCAGACGGCTATTTTATCACCTGCTCGCTCTGGAGTTGGGCCAGCTACAGCTTTAAAGGAGGGAAGGGCATTCCGACTCCCCTTTCTCTCATGGTCGAGCGGCGCTGGTTCAGCAGCGAATTGTTTTCCCGTTGTTATGAACACGTGATAAGCAGTCGCAATGAAGTTTTACCAAAAATAGCAGCACTAATGGGGCAGGGAAGGGAGAGCGAGAATCTAGCAGCCCTTTTCCTGGGAGCACCGCCTGACGGTATGGAAATCATCATCGATCAGAAAATTGAAAAAGACCTCCCGCAGGCAGGCAAGCTGATTCGCTCTCCCTTCAACCCAATGTTAACCCTAATAGCAGAGCACAACTGGGAGTCGAAGTACGTTTTAAACTGCGGGGCCATCCGCGTCAAGGGGAATGTTTACATTTTTTATCGGGCTGTGGGTGAAGACGGTATCTCACGCATCGGGCTGGCCATTAGTAAAAACGGACTACAGGTAGATGAGCGTTTGCCTGAGCCGGTCTTTGGCCCTGCCCACGAGAGTGAAAAAATGGGGTGTGAAGATCCCCGGCTTATCGCCATCGAAGGTCGCGTTTACATGCTTTATACTGCCTACGACGGCATTACTCCTCAGATTGCCCTGGCATCTATCGCCGAGGATGATCTTGTCCAACAGCGCTGGCAACACTGGCAGCGCCACGGACTGGTCTTTCCGGGTTTCATCAATAAGAACGCAGTATTGTTCCCAGAACGGTTTAACGGCAAACTGGCCATGTACCACCGCATCGCTCCCAGCATCTGGGTAACCTTTGCCAGCAACTTTGACACCCCCTGGCCCCGGGAAGGGCATAGGCTTATCATGGGCAGCCGCTCTGGGATGATGTGGGACGCTGTTAAAATCGGATCAGGTGCACCTCCCCTGAAAACCCGTTTTGGTTGGCTATTAATCTATCACGGAGTGGACTACGGCTTCCGCTATCGGCTTGGTGTTTTCCTCACTGCCCTAGACGATCCGGCGAAGCTCATCTACCGCTCCCCAAACCCCATCCTAGAGCCGGAAAAGTCTTATGAAATTGGTGTTTCAGGCCAGAGTTGGGTGCCAAACGTGGTCTTTACCTGCGGAGCAGTCTCAGCTATTGACAAAGATATCTTAGATGAAGCTGATGAAATCCTTGTTTATTACGGCGGGGCGGACACCGTCATCGGTGTCGCTTCTGCCCGGGTAGCCGACCTTATCCCGGCGCGATTTCGTCAAGGATGACGTGATTCTAAAACTCCTCCGGATTAACCTGTTGGGAAGGGGATTTTTTGAAAATGAGAATTGCCCTGCTTTCTCCTATCGCCTGGAGGACTCCACCCCGCAACTATGGACCTTGGGAACGTGTAGTTTCACTAATTACAGAAGGCCTGCAAAAAAAGGGGATAGATGTTACCCTGTTTGCCACGGCTGACTCACTAACAGAGGGAAAGCTCCATGCTGTAGTGCCACGCCCTTACGAAGAAGACAAATTGCTTGATCCAAAGGTATGGGAGTGTCTTCATATCTCCGAGATGTTTGAAAGAGCTAAAGGTTTTGATCTAATCCATAACCATTTCGACTTTTTGCCACTCACCTACTCCAGGTTGACCAGAACGCCCGTCCTCACTACTATCCACGGCTTTTCTAGTCCGAAGATACTGCCTGTATACAAAAAATATAACGACACAACTTTTTATGTGTCCATCAGTAACGCTGATCGCTCACCGGAACTGGATTATATCGCTACCGTTTATCATGGTATCGATATTGAAAACTTCGCATTTCAGGAAACACCTGAAGATTACCTGCTCTTTTTAGGGCGCATCCATCACGACAAAGGTGTCAGTGAAGCGATTCAGATTGCCCGTAAAGTCGGCATGAAACTGATCCTTGCCGGGATTATTCAGGATGAAGCTTATTTTAAAGAACGAGTTGAACCTTTCCTTGATGGTTCCCAAATCAACTATGTAGGTACTGTAACTCCTGAGTTGAGAAATGAGTTGCTTGGGAAAGCCTTTGCTTTTATCCATTCAATCAATTTCAATGAGCCTTTTGGCTTATCTGTGGTGGAAGCTGGCGCCTGTGGAACACCAGTTGTGGCTTTTAACAAGGGCTCTATGCCGGAGATAATTGTGGATGGCGAAAACGGGTTTCTCGTTGATGATGTTTCTTCCGCAGTGGAGGCGATAGGTCAGCTAAAAACCATATCACGTTATAAGTGCCGGGCAATAGTGGCAGAAAAGTTTTCACAAGAGCAAATGGTGGAAAATTATCTGGCAGTGTACCGGCAGATAATAGAAAAAAACAATTAACGGTGGCGCTAATTGGTAACCCCGGAGGAGGATCTAATTGTGCTGAAACGGGAATCCGTAGTAAAAAGATATGAAAAAAATCCTATCCTTACCAAGAATGATGTGCCTTATCCGGTAGTTACAGTTCATAACGCCGGAGTAGTCAAAGCAGACGGCCGCTATTGGATGATTTTTCGGTCACATCTTTATAACGGACGCTCCATTTTGGGCTTGGCAGAGAGTTCCGACGGCTACCTGTTCACTGTCAGATCAGAGCCATTTATGACACCTGCACAAGAAGGCATTTTTGCCGAATATGAGGAATATGGAATAGAAGATCCACGAATCTGCAAAATCGACCAGGATTTTGTCATTACTTACAGTGCCTATTCAAGGCACGGTGTAAGGGTCGCATTGGCTAAGACCCGGGATTTTAAGGCCGTGGAAAGAATAGCGCTGATTACTCAGGCAGACCAGCGCAACGTTGTTCTTTTTCCGGAAAAGTTCGATGGCCGTTTTGTCCGCCTAGATCGCCCACACACAGAAATCAACCCTTGGTCAATTTGGATTTCATACTCGCCTGATTTAATTCACTGGGGCAACTCAAAGGTAATCGTCAAGCCGGAAGTCTACCATTGGGATGAAATGAAAATCGGCCCCGGAGCTACCCCCTTTAAGACCGACAAAGGCTGGCTGCAGATCTATCATGGCGTCTTTCGCACAATGGACGGCGCAGTGTACAGACTCGGCGCAATTCTGCATGATCTGAATGATCCTTCCCTGGTTCTCGGGGTGGCTGACGAATGGATTCTTGAGCCTGAAGACCCTTGGGAGGTAACCGGGTATGTGCATAATGTGGTTTTTACCTGTGGCGCGACTCCTGAAGAAGATGGAACGGTAAAAATCTATTGGGGAGGGGCGGACAAGGTAATGTGCGTGGGAACAGCAAACGTTAGCGACTTGGTTGCTTTGTGCTTGGAAAAACCAAGAAATCCCGTTTGAGTTGTTTATTTAAATGTTAAGCAGCCCCTGATTTAAACTGTTTCAGCCCGCGCTGTATTCAGCATTTCACGGGCGTGCTCCGCGCGGCCTGCTGTTTTGCCTCGCCGCCTAGACTTTGCAAGTCTTTATGCACTAAACTAGACGTAAGGAGCCCCCAGCCGGGGGCTCCTGCTTATTTTTTCAGCTTGGCGATGAGTTCTTCCACTTCTTCTTCGCCCTCGGCGTAAAACTTCTCCTCGTCGGGCGCAAGCTCCTTTAACAGGCGCAAGAATTCGCCGGCGTGGACAATTTCTTCATCGGCGATTTCCTTTAACACGGCGACCGCCAAGGGGTTATCTACAGACTCGGCCAACTGCATATACAGCTGTACAGCTTCGTACTCCGCCGCCACCATAAAACGGATGGCCCGGACCAATTCGGCGTGGGAAAGTTTCCTATCAGCCTTTAACCCGGAAAATGGATGGCCAAACTCCGGCATGCCAGTTCCTCCTCTTAGCATTATTTACCTATAATTTATTCCACACGTATGTTCAATTATCCTGCCGCTGCCGCTTCCTTCATTTTTTCGAGGATCTTTCGCAGCTCCACTTTATTTAGGTTTCCGTGATATTCGCCGTCAATCTCTGCGAGCGGGCCCAGTGCGCATGCGCCAAGGCAGTTTACCGTTTCCAGGGTGTACTCGCCGTCTGCGGAAGTTTTTCCACGCTCCACGCACAAGCAGCGGGAAACCTCCTCCACAATTTCCTCGCTGCCGCGGACATGGCAGGCAGTTCCGGTGCAGACTGTCACTTTGTGGCGCCCGCGCGGTTCCAGGGAGAAAACCTTGTAAAACGTGACGATTCTATAAAGCTCCATCAGCGGTTTATTAAGCAGGACAGCCAGTTCGCGCAACACGGCTTCCGGCAAATAGTTGAAATGACTTTGAATGGCATACAACAGCTGGATTAGAGAACGATCATGTTCTTTCACCATGGCCGACAGATCCATTGGTTTACTAACTTTTCCCATCGTATCACCTTTTCCCCACGTTTAGAGTCGTATGTCTAAAACGTCTTTTGCTTCCGCCCTGTCCAGCTCCATGATATAGGGGATGCCACTGATTTCGCTTGCTTCCCTGGTAATGGCGGCAATATCGTTGCGTGTCAGGTAGCCAAGAGCAAACTTACGGCTTCCGCACATCAGCTGCCGCATGCCCTGAGCCAGGCGCTCATAGTAAGTAAAGAGGCCTAAAGCACCGGCAGGTATCTGCGCAAAGCGCTCCGCGCCGAAGTGAGCTTTCAATTCAGCGGCGGTGACAAACACTTCTTCCACACTGTTGCCGAAGCGCTCGACATAAACAGGCAGTTTCTTTTCATTAATTTTATTTCCGATGGTTTTGCCGACCATGACCGCAGCTATGGGAGCCCGTGCCATACCGATGGCTTTGACGAAAGGCGCGCCTAAGGACAGCCCTTTGAAAATTTGATCCTCCATGGTAATGCCGCCGGCAAAAATAACATCCGGGACATACTCGCCCTTATCGGCCAAATATTTGCAGTATTCGTAGGTAAGCGAGTGCAGCTCAACAACCGGCACGCCCCATTCATTCATCATGCGCCACGGGCTCATGCCAGTGCCGCCGCCGGCTCCGTCAACGGTTAAATAATCAATTTTTGCCAGCGAGGCAAACCGGACCGCACGCGCTAAATCAACGGGACGATAAGCGCCGGTTTTCAATGTTATATATTTGGCGCCTGCAGCGCGCAGTTCTTCCACCCGGGCCAAAAACGATTCCAATTCAACCATACCAACACGGGAATGGCGCTCAAATTCTTTGAATGTTCCTCTTTTGAACGACTCAATGACCAGCGGATTTTCCGGATCGGGCAAGACGACATACCCGCGTTTTTTCAGCAACTGCGCCTTGGCTAGGTCGTTAATTTTCACTTCACCGCCGATGTCCTTGGCGCCCTGCCCCCATTTAAGCTCCACGATTTCGACGCCCAATTCTCTGATGGCATATTCCTGCACGCCCAGACGGGTATCTTCAACATTGGCCTGGACAACTATGGCGCCGTAGCCGTCCTCCTGCCACTCCTGAAACAAGGAAACTCTCTTTTTTAAATCAACTGTCTCTATTACCCGGCCATTTCTTATGATTGCCTGCGGGTCCATGCCGACAACATTTTCACCGATGGTTAAGCCGCAGCCGGAGATGGCGGAGCCGATGGCCAGTCCTTCCCAGTTTTGCTTAGCGACATTGGTAGACCCGATGCCGGGAATCATAAAGGGCAGGCGCAACTTAATCCCTTTGTCGGCGCCTAATCTTGTTTCCAGATTAACAGCGGGGAAGATGGCTTTGTCGCTGTCAGCCTCAATGCCCACAGCGCCAACGGCCGTCCCCATGATATTAAAGTGGGAATAATCTACAGGATAGTCTTTTTCCGAAGCCGTGGTAATAATGCCAAAGGGCTGCGGATAAATGGTTTCATGGCCGCGATAGGCCGATTTGCCAATTTCACACATCCCTACGCAGCCGTCTATACAGGTGACACACATGCCGCTAAAGGGGCTGACTGATCCTTCCGTACGGTTTTTGGTTAATGTTGCGGCTGAAACATTTGGTCTTGAAATCGTCATCTGTTTCCCTCCCCCAAAAATATAGTATAATCTTTATTTTTGTTCACAGGCGACACAAGGGTCCATATAACACATTACATCGCTGAACTTATCATTGCATGGCGGGGCCGAATTAAGGCAGGCATTGCAAAGCGTTGTTTCCGCCTGCGGGCCTTGGCAGCGCGCCATGCAAACGGGACAAATGTACATGCAGCCGCCGCAAAGGCGACAGTCATCACTCTTTTTAGCGAATGCGGTGGTAATTTTCCGCTGTTCTCCGCGGCTGACAAAATCAATGGCTTTGCCCTGCATTTGCTCCGAGCACATACGGACGCACAGCCCGCACAGGATACAGGTGTCATTTCTGGGGCGCATCCGCACCTGTGTAACATGGTGCTTGGAGGCCAGACACTGGATTGTTTTTGAACCGGGAGCTGTCGCCACATACATTTCCAGAAGAGTTTTTCTTACTTTCATGACCCTGTTTGAATGCGTCCGCACCACAAGCCCTTCTGTTGCCTTAAAATCACAGGAGGCCACCAGCTTGGCTTTAGGGGCGGCGCCGACTTCTACCACGCACAATCTGCACGCGCTGCCCGGACTTAACGCCTCATCGTTACAGAGCGTGGGGATTTCGATACCGTACGTACGGGCAGTCTCCAGCAGCGTGGTTCCTTCTTCCACCGCAACCTCCAGACCATTGAGAGTGAACGTAATCATCATCTCACCCCTAACTTAAAAGCACTGCAGAAAACTTGCAGCTCTCAAGACAGATTCCGCACTTTTGGCACGCGTTGGTGTCAATTACATACAACTGCCCTTTTTCCCCGCTAATGGCAGATACAGGACAATTTTTGGCGCAAACGCCGCAACCTTTGCAGTGCTCTTCAAGGATAGAATAGAAAATCAGGTCTTTGCAGACCCCTGCGGCACATTTTTTCTCCTCGATATGCTCTTTATACTCATGGGCAAAGTAACGGATGGTTGACAGGACCGGGTTGGCCGCGGTTTGGCCCAGACCGCACATGGATGCGTCCGCCACCACTTCCGCCAAATCCAGCAACAGCTCCATGCTTTGGGAATTACCTTGACCGGCCGTTATATCGTTTACCACATCCAGCATCCGCACTATCCCTTCACGGCAGGAAAAGCATTTACCGCAGGACTCGTCTTTTAAAAAGCGCAAAAAGTACTTGGCGAGGTCCACGGCGCACGTTTTTTCGTCCAGCACAATCATCCCGCCGGACCCCATCATAGAACCGGCTTCCTTTAATTCCTCAAAGTCTGTCGGCATGTGAAGCTGTCCTGCGTCTAAACATCCGCCTGAGGGGCCGCCGGTCTGCACAGCTTTAAAGGCCCGGCCACCCTGTATCCCTCCGCCGATACCAAAAATAATATCTTCCAGGGGTATGCCGATGGGAACTTCCACCAGACCTGTATTATTAACTTTGCCAGTTAAGCAGAATATTTTCGTTCCTCCGGATTTGCCGGAGCCCAAGGCCGCATACTTCTCCGCGCCTAATTGAAAAATCAGCGGCACATTTGCCAATGTTTCCACATTATTAAGGACGGTAGGTTTTCCCAAATAACCGCTTTCCACTAAATGAGGCGGTTTCTGTCGCGGTTCACCCACTTTAGCTTCCAGTGAAGCGATCAGGGCCGTAGATTCCCCGCAGATAAACACCCCGCCACCCATGAAAATGGAAATGTTAAACGAATGGCCGCTCCCGAGAATGTCATGACCTAACAGCCCCTGCTCCAGCGCCTGAGCAATAGCTTTTTGCAGTCTTTTCATGGCCAGCGGATATTCCGCCCGGACATAGACCAGCCCTTCCGTGGCCCCGGTGGCATACCCTGCTATGATCATGCCTTCTAACACAGCATGTGGGTCGCTTTCGAGGAGCGAGCGGTCCATGAATGCGCCGGGGTCTCCCTCATCAGCGTTGCAGACGATATACTTCACATCGCTTTGCCGGTGCAAAGCCTCCTGCCATTTTACGCCAGTTGAAAAGCCGGCGCCGCCGCGGCCGCGCAGCTTAGCCGACGACACCTGCTGCACGACGGCTGCCGGTGTCATCTGCAGAACTTTGGCCAGTGACTGGTAGCCGCCGCTTGCCAGGTAGTCGGCGATCTCCTCAGGATCTATCCTGCCGGCATTTTGCAGGACAAGCCTGGTTTGCTGCCTGTAAAACGGGACCTCGTCCTGCGTCGCATAACGCGTTCCCTCAGGCGATGTGTAGAGCAAACGCTCTACCAGTTCACCCCGTCGCAAGGTCTTCTCAATAATTTGCCGGACATCGTCCGGCCTTACATGGATATAAAAAATGCCAGCCGGCTCAATGATAACAAGCGGCCCCTGCTGGCAAAAGCCGTGGCAGCCGCTGCAGATAATGCCCGTTTCATGTCTTTCGCTAAAAACTACGTCGGCGCCGCTTTGACCAAGCAATTTCTGAAACTGCTCAAATACTTTCAGTGAACCGTTGATCACACAGCCGGTTCCCGCACAAACTATGACCCTGTTTTGCACCAGCCCCCGTTTATTGAGATAATATTCTCTTAGTTGCTGAAGATGTTCCGCGTTTTTAATACGCACGTTTATCCCCGTACTCATGCACTCACTCCTTTGTGCGATTTTTCTACAGGCAATTTAAAATACCTGTTTCATGATGCGAAAATATTTCTTCCTTGCCAAATCATTAACTTCTGACACTGCCCGCCTGGCCTAATTTTCTGGAATGCAAATTTTAGCCCAGCTCTTGACTTTCGGAAAAGGAAGAATTATGATTAAATCAGATACCCTGCCAGGGTATCTGCGATGGATTGTTAGGAATCCGGTATGAAGAAATGTTTTTAAGGAGTGAAAGAAATGTCAGGAAGAGTGCTTATTGTCGGTGGTGTAGCTGGGGGGGCCAGCGCCGCGGCCAGACTCAGGCGGCTGGATGAGGATGCGGAAATAA
Organism: Bacillota bacterium; assembly: GCA_018725565.1. Classification (GTDB taxonomy): domain Bacteria; phylum Bacillota; class Dethiobacteria; order Dethiobacterales; family Dethiobacteraceae; genus HKB214. Next base: position 47,295 of record QLUR01000006.1, read on the forward strand.
TCATTTTCGAAAAAGGGGGGTATATTTCTTTTGCTAACTGCGGCCTTCCCTATTATATCGGAGAAACAATCAGGGAAAAGTCGGCACTGATTGTCCAGACGCCCGAAAGAATGAGATCCATGTTCAACATTGAAGTCAGGCTGTACCACGAAGTTACCGGCGTTAATCCTGCACAAAAGACAATCGCGGTTAAAGACCTGAGTAACGGAACCGCATATGAAATGACTTATGACCGGCTGATCCTTTCCCCGGGCGCAAAGCCCCTGCGCCCGCCGATTCCCGGTATCGACAGCCCCGGCATTTTTACCCTGCGCACCATCCCCGATACCGATGCTATCAAGGGATATCTGAGCAAGCAAGCAGTTAAGAGTGCGGTTATTGTTGGCGGCGGCTATATCGGACTGGAAATGGCGGAAAATCTTCATGCTTTGGGGCTGAAGGTCTCGGTAGTGGAAAAAATGGGACAGCTAATAGGCACAATGGACTACGATATGGCCGCATTGGTTCAGGGGCACCTGCTGGCTCAGGGAGTACACCTTTATTTAAGTGACGGCGTCACAGAGTTCCGGCAAAACAATAGCGGCCTGGAAGTCATCTTGGAAAGCGGTAAAACAATTGACTGCCAAATGGTCTTACTATCCATCGGTGTCAGGCCTGACACAGCCTTTCTGGCCGGAAGCGGCCTGGCGCTGGGAGAGCGTGGCGGAATTAAGGTAAATATGCGTCTGCAGACTTCCGACCCCCATATCTACGCCATTGGGGACGCCGCAGAAACAACCGATTTTGTCAGCGGCGAGCAGGCACTCATCCCTTTGGCCGGCCCTGCGAACAAGCAAGGCCGTATCGTTGCCAATAATATCGCCGGCCGCGCCTCTGTTTATAACGGCACCCAAGGCACAGCAATCGCCAAGATTTTTGACCTGGCGGTGGCCACAACAGGTCAAAACGAAAAAACATTACAACTAAGAGATGTAAAGTTTTACACCACGGTGACCCACGCCAAATCCAATGCCGATTACTACCCCGGCGCCTTGCCGATGACCGTCAAGCTGCACTACACACCTGACGGCCTGCTGCTGGGAGCGCAAATTGTCGGTTACAGCGGTGTCGATAAGGCTATGGACACCTTGGCCTCGGCGTTGCGCTTTAAACGGACAGTCTATGACCTGCAGGAACTGGAGCTTGCCTATGCACCGCCTTTTTCCACCGCTAAAACACCGGTCAACGTGGCCGGTCTGGTGGCCGGCAACAGGCTCGATGGCACTATGGACGTGGCCTTGTGGTCTGAAATTGACGCCCTGAACGCCTCTGCCACTATTCTGGATGTAGGAGAAAAGGGAGAAAGGGAGCTGGGATCTATCGCCGGCTCCGTTCACATCCCGCTTGGGCAGTTGCGTGCCAGGATAAACGAATTGGACAAAGGCAAGGAAGTCGTTGTTTACTGCCAGATAGGCCTAAGGGCATACCTGGCAGCGCGGTTGCTGAGTCAAAAAGGTTTCAGGGCCAGAGTGCTTTCCGGCGGCTTCAGACACTATAAAGCGGTTAAACAGTCGGAAGACGACCTGCAAAAACAAAATTACCGTTTTGGAGATGAAGAAATGTCTTTTCAGGACCTAACTAAAGAAGATATTTACAGCAGCGAAAGCAGCTCGGCTGTCCCCAGGCAGGCCGGCGATACAGTCCTTCTTAATGCCTGCGGCCTTTCCTGCCCCGGTCCGATTGTGGAAGTAAATAAAAAAATGTCACAGCTAAAAAGTGGCGACGTCCTGGAAGTGCTCGCTTCCGATCCCGGCTTTGCCAATGATATTAAAGCCTGGTGCGCAAAAACCGGGCATACTCTGTTAAGTACCGGCAAAGAAGGCTTGTTCTTTAAGGCTAGAATAGCCAAGGGGCTTCCCAGTCAGGTCGCCTCAGGGACTGCGGTACCGCTTCCGCAAAACAAAACTATCATTGTTTTCAGCGGTGACCTTGATAAGGCCATTGCCTCCTTTATAATCGCCAACGGCGCTGCCGCCATGGGCAGAAAAGTTACCATGTTCTTTACCTTTTGGGGACTCAATATCCTGCGCAAGCCGGCAGGCAAAGCCCCGCAAAAAGACCTTCTGGCCAGGATGTTCGGCATGATGATGCCCAGAGGCAGCAGGAAGCTAGGGTTATCGCGCATGAATATGCTGGGTATGGGGCCGAAAATGATACGCATGGTCATGGGCATGAAAAACGTCGACTCACTGGAAAACTTGATTCAGATGGCCAAAGATAACGGTGTCGTGCTGATGGCTTGCCAGATGTCAATGGATGTCATGGGCATCAAGCACGAAGAACTGATTGAAGGCGTGGAAATAGGCGGTGTAGCCACCTACCTCGGAGAAGCTGAAGACTCCAATATTAATCTGTTTATTTAACTTTCCGCACGGTGCCGCTTCTACAATAACCCCACTACCAGCGGGATACTAAGTACTGCCAGGAGTGTAGACAGAAACACTATCTGCGAGGCAAGTGCCGCATTGCCGTCGTATTGCTCGGCCAAAACAGCGGAATTGACGGCTGCCGGCATGGCCGCGATGACGGTAGGAATCCCGACAAGCATTTCCGGCAGCCTGAGGCTTTCCAAGACAACCCAGACTACCAAAGGAAAGAGCAGCAGCCGCAACAGACTGACAACGTATGCCCGCCAGTTTACAAAAACACTCTTTACCGGCATGGTAGCCAGCAATGACCCGACGAGCAGCATTGATAGCGGCGTGGTGAGCAAGCCAAGCTGATTAACGGCCAAAGCAAGCGGTCCCGGCAAGACAATTGAAAACAGAAATAGAATAAACCCAAAAAATACGGCACCTACGGCCGGATTAGCAAACATCCTCCAGTTAACGGCTGGGGCACCTTTTTTTTGGGTGCTGATAATTGCCACACCCAGCGTAAGAACGAGCAAATTAAACGGTAAATTATAGACAGCGGCATAAAAAACGCCGGCTTCTCCAAACACTGTGTAAACTACCGGATAGCCCATAAACCCCACATTGGAAAAAATGAGTACAAAGCTGAATACCCCACGTTCTTCAGGGGTAGCGGCCAACAATCCGGAAAATAAAAAGGCCAGAATTATGGTGCAAGCGTAAACCGCCAGGGAGATGAGCAGGATCACGCCGCTTTCCCTGAGCAGCGAAGCAGAAAAAGGCTTCTGCATAGAGTCAATAATCAGGGCAGGTAAAGCAACTTTAAGCAACAGGCCGGACAACCCTTTTGTCAATAAGCCGTCCAGCAGTCCCGCCTTCCTGGAGCCGTAACCGACCAGCAAAAGCAAAAACAAGGCCAGAATTTGTTCAAAAACAGCATAAAACTGTACTATGGACTTTGCCTCCCTTAGTAAGCAGATGGCGGTTTAAAAGCAGTTGTATCTATAGGTGGGTAGTTGACCATATTAAGCATTCAGCCGGCAGCCGTACACACACCCCGTATAAAGCCGCCTGGAAAAATAGTAGGCAAGAATTGCAAACAGCAGCAGGGATGCAGCAATAAACCAAACTCCCAACTGCCAGAACGCTGCCAGCAGCAACGAGGCCCCCCAAACCAGCGCGGCCATGCGCAAAGTAAACCCGACCACACTGCAGCAAATGCTTTTCTCCATGGCCAGATCGCCGGGAGGAATTTGCGCGATTCCGGCCGTTATCCGGCCGTTTAACAGGCGATACATGGCCAGGATAAGTGCCACTCCCAATACAAAAAACAGGAAGGCCAGAGGCAACTCCCTATTCAGGAAGGCTGCGACCAGCAGGCCCACATAAGCCAGCAGCAGGGCCGTAAAGATGCTGACCGGCTCCTGTTCCTCCTTATCCGACAAGATGACCGGCCTCATCACACCGGAAACGGTTTTTGCGGCAAACTTCCAGGTAGTAGGAACGGTACGGGAAAAGGCCCGCTGGATGACGGCCGAATTGCGCATGAACAACGGAGCAAGCAGTGTCATCACCAAAACGTATAAACCGGTAAAATTATAGAGCAGCGGAGAGATCACCCCGGCCGCGAGGCCCAGCGTGGCATAAATCATGGCGTACTCCCCGCGGGCGACCATCCCCGCTCCTATGGCCACCGCCTTGCGGGGGGACAGCCCGCTGATAAAGGAAGCCGCGGAAGTCACCACAACTTCCGCCATTATGGATAGGGGAGCAAACAACGCCACATACAATGCCACCTGCGGAAAAACCAGCGGGTTTAAGTGCATCCCAAAAGAAAGAAAAAAAACGACCAAAAAGGCGTCTCTGAAAGGCGCGAGAGTCTGATGCAACCTCTCCACCAACTCTTTCTGGTCAATAATCATCCCCAGCACAAAGGCGCCGGCCGCGGCAACTATCCCTAACTGCAGGCTTCCGGCAGCCACCAGCAGCAACATGCCAAACAGGGCGGCAATAAACAGCTCCTCGCTGTCAATTTGCGCCAGCCTCTTGGAAATTTTCCCTAGCAGCCGTGCGCCCAGGGTTAAAAACAGGCCGTAAAACAACACCGCCTTCACAACCGCGAGCAGCACCGTATCCAGTGTTACCGCCTGGGCCGCCACAATGCCCGATAACACGCCCAAGTAAATCACGGCGATAAAATCCTCATAAACCATGATCCCCATCAGAATTTCCGCCTCGCGGGAGGCGGTGCGCTTCATTTCAAACAGCAGCTTGGCTACCACGCCGGAGGAACTCATCGCCATGATGCCAGCCAGAAAAAGCCGGTCTGTCTGGGGCCAGCCCACCAGATACCCGGCCAAAAACCCTACCGCCAAGTTGGCCAGCAGTTCCGTGGAACCAATAAACAACACCGAGCGCCTAACCCCGTTGCAGGCGTTTAAGTGAAAACTCCAGCCCCAGAAAAAACATTAAAAGTACAACGCCAACCTCACCCAGCATTGTGATCACGTTCGGGTTGCGGATCAGGTCAAAGGCATACGGACCAAGCACCATCCCCAATATCACATAACCGACAATCACCGACTGGCCAAGCCGCCGGGAGAGCATTGCGCCCACAAAGCCGGCGGCAAGAACTATCCCTAAGTCCAGGAGCAATACGTTACCCATGGCTACTCCCGCTGGCTTTCAGCCGCCGGCTTGTAATAGGCTCCGCCCAGAATGGCGCCAAGCTGCCTGGCCTCCTCATCCTGTAAAACCACGCTGGCCAGAGGCTCATCCTCTTGATCCAGCACATAAAGCTCCCTTTTGCCCTCATGATGAATAATTACAACCAGCCGCTGCTTGCTGTAAGTGTTCAGCACAAACTTCTTGCCTACCCCCGGCAGGTCACACTCCCGCAGACCAGACATCTCCAGCCACCCTCTCTTCCATTTGGTTACTGCCGCGTTTCTGCAAATACCCCACATCCAACCTCACGATAATTTTAGCACAGGCCGCGCCGGCTGGCAAACACTACCTGGTCCACAGACTTGCTTCGGCTGGGCGCCCCTTGGAGGGCATTTTGTTACGCCTTGTTACTACAGGCAAAAGTGCCCGATCACTGGGCACTTTTTCTTACAACTTGTTGCTGCTATATGGGTTGCTCCTGGTGAGCCTTGTTGAAATTGGGATAGGGGCCAGCGATTAAGCGCTGACCCTCTCACGCCATCGAACAGGCCGGTCGGCATACAGCACCAACTACCATGCCCGGCTTGGTTTGAAAACAATTATGCAAATTGAGACGCATTTTATTCGCAGGAAGGCTGTTCATAGTTTTCCGGCAGCAGTTCAGTAATGGCAGGATGTTCTCCGCAAACGGCGCAAGACGGACGGCGGCCGATTCTGACCTCTGTAAATTCCATGGCGGACGCGTCAAAAACAAGCAGGCGCCCAAGTAAAGGCTCACCGGCGCCAAGCAGCCACTTGAGCGCCTCCGCCGCCTGAATGAGGCCGATTATGCCAGGCACCACATTAAACACTCCCGCCTCCTGACAGGTTGGCACAGCACCGGGAAGGGGGGCGGCTGGAAACACACACCGGTAGCAGGGTGCCCGCGGCGGATAAAAAACGGAGGCGTGGCCGTCAAAGCGCAGGACACTTCCGTAAAAGTAGGGCTTGTTGTATAGCACCGCCGCGTCGCTGACCAGGTAGCGGGTGATAAAGTTGTCACAGCCGTCAATAACCAGGTCATATTGGGGCAGGATTTGACTGATTGACCCGGCTGTGGCTGTATATTGATAGGGAATGACAGTCACACCCGGGTTGAGCAGCGCTATTTTATTTTTGGCCGATTCCACCTTGAGCAGTCCGACATCCGCCGTGGAGTGGATAAGCTGGCGCTGCAGGTTGGAGAGGTCCACCCGGTCAGGATCCATGATGCCAAGCGTTCCCACGCCGGCGGCGGACAGGTATTGGGCCGCCACCGAGCCAAGCCCTCCGGCGCCGATCAGCAGCACTTTGGCGGCCAGCAGTTTTTCCTGGCCGCGGCCGCCTATTTCCGGGAGCAGAAGGTGTCGGCTGTAACGGAAAATTTGCTCGTCAGTCAGCATTTTATTCACCACCGCATTTTTCAACATATAACAAGTATGTATCCTCATCCAGCCGATCAAGCGAAAGAATTTTGTGGCCGCCGCAGGCCAGGCTGCGCGGCACGTTTTTGGCCGCCTCGCCGGCGGCAAGATGTACCTCCAAAATGTCGCCGCCCGCCAATTCTTCAAGCGCCAGCAAAGCCCTGACCAGTGTGACGGGGCAGGCATCGGCGGTTACATCAAGCCTCTTCTTCGGCTGCACGCACTTCCCTCCTTGCGCCAGTAAGCGGCGCAATCTTATTTTATCATTAAACAAAAATAATTACAGTGACTTTTTATTGAAAACGCAGAGTGAACCTGCGCTTTCCCAATGACGCCCGGCAGCGCACGCTGGCAATAATTTCCCATAGCCAGGTTTGACGAATTATGTTAAAATCAAGGTGTGTTGCTGCCAATTTTCACTAATTTTCGACCAAAGAGGTGACTTGCTTGCGGAAACGTCTGCCTGTTCTCCTTTCCCTGCTCCTTTTTATTGTTGTTTTAAGTGCGGGATTTACAGTTTTTGCCGCTGCCAGGCGCACGGCCACGGTTAATGTCGACACACTGAACGTCCGTTCCGGCCCCGGCCTGCAACACAGCCGTATCAGCCAGGTTGTGCGGGGAAATACAGTGCCCGTATTGACAGAACGGACCGGTTGGCTCGAGGTTCGCCTGCCCGATGGACGCAGCGGATGGGTGGCCGCACAGCACGTCTCAGTCAGGGAAAACCCTGCCGTGAGCAGTACCGGCGGAGCGAGAGCAGTTGTCAATGTCGGAGTGCTCAACGTCCGCTCAGGTCCCGCCGCAACTTTCAGCCGCCTGACCACCGCTATGCGCGGCAGCCTGCTCCCGATACTCTCCCGGCAGGGGGACTGGCTGCAGGTACGCCTGCCTGACGGGCGGAACGGATGGGTGGCCGCACAACATACTGCCATCCGGAATGCAACACAGCCGGTTCCTGCACCCGCGCCTGCCGTCCAGGTACCGGTCCCGTCAGTGCCGGCTTCCCAACCGCCCGTTTCAGGCGTTCCCGCTCCTTCAGGCGCAACCGGTACCGTTACGGTAAATGTGCCTGTTTTAAATGTGCGCAGCGGACCGGATGCTTCATTCGCGCGTCTTGGCACCGTTTCGCGCGGGACAAGGCTTTCTGTTCAGGGCAGTCAGGGGGACTGGCTGCAGGTGCGCCTGCCCGAAGGTCTTAGCGGTTGGGTTTTTGCTACATATACCGGAGCCGGTGCGCCTCAGCCGGCGCCGGTAGCTTCGCCGGCTGAACAATCGCCGCAGTTACCGGAAACGGTGCCGCCCGACCCGTCCGCCACCCCTGCAGGACGACTGGTTTCCGTTGCAGTGGACGGTTCGACAGTCTGGTCAGGTCCGGGCTTTGAAACAAGGCAAATTTCCACTCTTCCGCAGGGGACAAGCCTGACGGTGGTGAATGAACAGGGTGACTGGCTGCAGGTACGCTTAAGCGGCGGAGAACTGGGCTGGATAGCTTCCTGGCTTACTACGGCAGGTACAACGACTGCTCCTCAGACCCCTCCGACTGAACCCCAGCCGGCTCTGCAACAGCCGGCACAGCCTTCACCGCTGTCCGGCAGGACCATCGTCCTTGACCCAGGGCACGGTATCAACCCCGCGCACGGCAACTTCTCCGGTGCGGTAGGTGTCACCGGCCTGGTGGAAGATGTAGTGGTGCTGGACGTTTCCCTCCAGGCGGCGGAACTGCTGCGTCAGGCGGGGGCTGATGTGGTGCTGACACGTTCTGATACCACGCTTGCACTCAGGCAACGGGTAGCCATTGCTGAACAGGCGCGAGCTCACGTTTTTGTCAGCGTTCATGCCAACGCCCACCTTAACAGAGCCGTTTCCGGCACGGAAACGTTTTACTTCCAGGGCAAGCCAAACGATACTGAAAACTACTGGCTGGCCGCCCATCTGCAAAATGAGCTGGTGCGGGCGCTGGGCTTGCCGGACCTCGGCGTCAAGCACGGTAATTTTCATGTCATCCGTGAAACCACCATGCCATCCGCTCTGGTAGAGCTTGGCTTCCTTTCTAACGCCGGCGACGAAGCATTGCTGCGGACCGCACAGTCCAGGGCCGCTGCCGCCCGCGCCATTTTCCTGGCTTTGCAACGCTTTTTTCAGACATAAATAACCTGCTTCACGGGTATAACAGTAACGCGCCCGTTGTCTTTTATTAGTATCTGCTCTTTAAGCGCCGCTTTAAACGAACAAGGTAATAAACAACCGATGCTGCTGCCGCTCCGCCAAGCACTGAGATAAAGAACACAATAGCCAGGGAGGCCTCAAAGCTCCAGAACAGAAAAACAATAGCCACCGGAGCTGCATTTTGTACAGAGAAGACTGCCGCCAGTGTCACTATCAGCAAGAGAAAGATAATCAGCGTCATTTCGTACACCTCCTCTCTCTGAACAGGTTCAATGGGTACGTTAAAATTGTCTTTACACCAGGAAGAAATAAAATTATAATTAAAGTGTACGCAACATCGCAAGAATTTGCGTACACGGGTGACAGAACGTCACCCCGACGATCGTGAGATCGTCGGGAGGTCAACGGAAAACCACTCTTTTCCGTTGACCGAAACGTCGAAAATGCAGGACGGATTATCGACGTCATATAATAAAACACACGTTGCTAGGGGCGCCGGCAGGCTGAGAAAGGGATTTCCCTTTACCCTTGGAACCTGATGTGGGTAATTCCACCGTAGGGAAGCAACCGACCTGCATCTTTCCATGATGCAATAAAGCTGACCTGCAGGTCGGCTTTTGAATTTGGAGGCAAAAAGATGAGAATTGTATTAAACGGCAAAGAAACATGCTGGCCGGAAGAAACAGAGATGCTTACTTTTATCCGTAATTGCGGTTTTAACCAAGAGAGAGTGGTTGTCCAGCACAATGGCAGAATCCTGACCAGGGAAGAGTGGACCGGCGTGTCCGTGCAGGAGGATGACCGGATTGACGTTTTGCAGTTTGTGGGTGGTGGCTGATTATGGATAACCTTGTTATCGGCGGACGGCAGATAGTCAACCGGCTTTTCCTCGGTACAGGGAAGTTTTCTTCCTATGATTTAATCCCCGACGTTATCGGCAGCTCAGGCGCACAGGTCGTTACCGTGGCGCTGCGCCGGGTAGACCCGGGCACAGCATCAGAAAACATGCTGGCGTATGTACCTGATAACTGCATCGTCATGCCCAACACTTCCGGGGCGCGCACCGCTGATGAGGCTATACAGATTGCCCGGCTGGCACGGGCCATGGGCTGCGGGAACTGGATAAAGATTGAAGTAATTAGCGACAATAAATATCTCCTGCCTGACAACGAAGAGACAATTTGTGCCACACGGACGCTGGCCGCTGAGGGCTTTGTCGTTCTCCCTTACATGAATCCTGACTTGACCGCAGCCAGGAAAATGCTGGATTGCGGTGCCGCCGCCGTCATGCCGTTAGGTTCCCCCATAGGATCAAACCGCGGCCTGAAGACCAGGGAGCTGGTGCAGATTATGATTGACGAACTTGCCGCGCCGGTCATCGTCGATGCCGGTCTTGGCAAACCTTCTGATGCAGCCGAGGCAATGGAGATGGGAGCGGCGGCTGTGCTGGTCAATACCGCTATTGCCACGGCAGAAGACCCGGTCCTGATGGCCGGAGCTTTTTCGCTGGCTGTTAAAGCTGGCCGAATGGCTTATCTCGCCGGGCTTGGGGGGGAGTCCGCCTTGGCCAGGGCCTCCTCGCCGCTTACCGGGTTTCTGTTTTAGCCTGTTGTACCGATGACCGGCCAAGTATGAGAAAACTTTCTATAATTAAGTATGGTGTCCCTTAAATGGAGGTAAGCGAATGGGGTTTTATGCGCTGCTTGAACAAAGCAAAACAAAAGACCTGGCTCAACTTCTGGACTCAGTGACAGAGCGGGATGTTGCCTGTTCTCTAGCTAAAAGCAGGCTATCAACCCGCGATTTTTTGTCTTTGCTGGCACCGGCGGCCAAAGGGTGCCTGGAGCAGATGGCTGTTAAAGCGCGTTCCCTTACCCGGCAACATTTCGGACAGGTGATCTTTTTGTACGCGCCCCTCTATGCGGCCGACTTTTGCGAAAACAACTGCCTTTACTGCAGTTTCAGCACCGCTCATGATTACAGGCGCAAAAAGCTGACTATGCAAGAGCTGGAAGACCAGGCGAAGGCCCTGGCTAAAATGGGCCTTAAAGCTGTTTTGCTCCTGACCGGTGAATCTCGGTCGTTTACTCCAGCAGCTTATCTTAAAGACTGCATCCGGTTACTGCAAAAGTTTTTTACTTCTGTTTCTGTTGAGGTGTACCCTCTGACAGAGGCAGAATACAGGGAACTGGCTGAAGCGGGCCTGGACGGTGTCACCGTTTACCAGGAGGTATACAACGAAACTGTCTATCGCCGGATGCACCCGCAGGGGCCAAAGGCCGACTTTCGCTATCGCCTGGAAACTGCGGAACGGGCTTGTCGCGCCGGGGTAAGGACAGTAAGTATCGGGGCGTTGCTTGGCCTTGATGACTGGCGCCGGGAAGCGTTTTTTACCGGCCTGCACGCTCAATACCTGCAAGACACCTACCCGGCCGTGGAGCTTGGCGTGTCTGTGCCAAGGATACAGCCGCACCTGGGCAGTTTTGCCGCGCCCGCTCCTTTGGCAGACAGCGAACTGGTCCAGATTATCCTCGCGCTGCGCCTGTTTTTGCCGCGCGTCGGGATTGCTCTGTCAACCCGGGAACGGCCGGCTTTGCGGGACGCCCTAGTCGGGCTTGGCATAACCCGAATGTCCGCCTGCTCCAGCACAGTGGTAGGAGGCTATACGGCAAAAGGCAAGCAGGTAGCCCAGTTCGCTGTCTCAGACAGCCGCAGCGTGGAAGAAATCAGGCAAATGCTGAAAGCATCCGGCTACCAGCCGGTAGCCCAGGACTGGCATACATTACCGCAGGGCAAGGAGGTGCACCATGTCAGGCAGTAAGGGCTTTCCCGAGACCGACCTGTACGGCATTACCGCGGCTCTTCTTTCCCGTGGCCGCAGCAACGTGGAAGTGGTGCGCGAGATGATTAAGGCCGGTATCAGCATCATTCAGTACCGGGAAAAAGAACGCAACATGCGGGAAAAGTACATGGAGTGCCTGGAGATCAGAAAACTGACCAGGGAGGCCGGGGTAATGCTGATTGTGAATGACCACCTGGATTTGGCTCTTGCTGTGGAGGCGGACGGCCTGCACCTTGGGCAAGACGACCTCCCTTTGCCGCAAGCGAGAAAACTAGCCACTCCTCGCCTGCTGCTCGGCATCTCCACTCACTCCCCTGACCAGGCCAAAGCTGCGGCAGCTGGAGGGGCTGACTACCTTGGCGTGGGCCCGATTTTTGCCACTCAGACCAAGAAGGATGTCTGTGCACCTGTCGGCTTGGAATACCTGGAGTATGTAGCCCGTAACATTAGTTTGCCTTTTGTGGCAATCGGCGGCATTAAAGAGCATAATATAGCCCTGGTTCGAGGCAGGGGTGCCACTTGCTGCGCGCTGGTCAGTGATATTGTGGGCGCACCGGACATTATCAGCAAAGTGCGAGGCTTGCGGGAGAAGTGCCGCTCCGCATAGGTCAGCCGCCAAGACGGTAAGTGTGGAAGACGTCCCGCACAGCGCTGACGTGCTTGAGAATATTATCCAGATGTTCTTTGTCGCGCACCATAACTGTCATCTGGATAACTGACATCTTATCTTTGGTACTTTTGCCGTTGACAGCCGTAATATTGACCTTGCACTCCGAAACAGCGTTAACCACGTCCATCAGGATGTGCGGCCTGTCCATGGCCGAAACCTCTATTTCCACCGGGTAGGATCCGTTACTCTCTTCCCAGGCCGCTTCCAAAACGCGCCCGGGCTGTACTTTGCTCTGCACGTTGGAGCAGTCCTGGCGGTGGATGGAGATGCCGCGTCCGCGCGTCACCAGCCCCAAGATTTCATCCCCCGGAACCGGGGCACAGCACTTGGCAAAGCGCACCAGCAGGTTATCCATGCCTGCAATCCTTACTCCTTTGCCCGCTTTACCCGGTTTTTGCGGTTTAAACTCGGCCGGCTTCTCCGGTTCAGGCCCGCCGTGCTTTTTGCGGTACTCTTCCTTAAGACGCATCACAGTCTGTTGCGGCGTAATACCACCCAGCCCCACCGTGATATAGACGTCTTCCTCTGAGAAGATATTAAACTTCTTTCCAGCTTCCTGGATAAGGGACGGTTTCAGGAAAACTTGAGGATCCAGTTCCTGCTTGCGCAGCTCTTTTTCCAGCAATTCTTTCCCTTTGCCCAGGTTCTCCTCCCTCCGCAGCCGCTTGAACCAGCCGCGGATTTTTGCTTTGGCGCCGGAGCTTTTAACTACGTTAAGCCAGTCTCGGCTGGGCGTCCCTTGTTTGGAGGTCATAATCTCCACGATTTCCCCGGTCTGCAGGGCGTAGTCCAGCGGAACCAGGCGGCCGTTTATACGTGCACCGATGCAGCGGTGGCCGATGTCAGTGTGAATTTTGTAGGCAAAGTCCAACGGGACTGAGCCAGCCGGCAGCTCTACGACGTCGCCCTTGGGCGTAAAGACGAAAACTTCGTCGGCAAAAAGGTCCAGTTTAACGTTCTCCATGAACTCACTGGCATCTTTAGCTTCCTGCTGCATCTCCAGAATCTGGCGCAGCCAGGATAGCTTATCGTCAAAGCTGATATTCTGTTTGCTGCCTTTCTCTTTATAGCGCCAGTGGGCGGCGATGCCGTACTCTGCCGTGCGGTGCATTTCCCAGGTGCGGATCTGCGCCTCCAGCAGTTCGTTTTTCCCCACCATTACCGTGGTATGCAGCGATTGGTACATATTAGATTTAGGCATGGCGATATAGTCCTTAAAGCGTCCCGGGATCGGCTTCCATAGTGTATGCACAATACCAAGCGCCCCGTAACAGTCTTTGAGGGAATCGACAATTATCCGAATAGCTGTCAGGTCATAGATTTCATGAAGTTCTTTTTCCTGCGTCTTCATTTTTTGGTCAATGCTGTACAGATGCTTGGGCCTTCCTGAAATCTGGGCCGTGATTCCGACTTCCGCGAGCTTTGGCTGCAGATTATTGACGATTTGCCCGATAAAAGCCTCCCGCTCCCGGCGTTTTTTAGCCAGTTTGTCCACCAGCTGGTAATAACGGTCCCGCTCCAGATAACGAAAAGCCTGGTCTTCCAGCTCCCACTTAATTTTGTAAATGCCAAGACGATGCGCTAAGGGTGCGTAAATTTCCAGTGTCTCGCGAGAAATCTGCTGTTGCCTGATGGAAGTCAGAAATTTAAGCGTGCGCATGTTGTGCGTTCTGTCGGCCAGCTTAATCAACAGCACACGGATGTCTTTAGCCATGGCCAGCAACATCTTGCGCAGATTTTCCGCCTGGTGCTCTTCCCGGGATTTGTATTCCAGTTTGGATAATTTGGTAACACCGTCCACCAGCATAGCAATTTCAGAACCAAACTCCCGCCTGATATCTTCCAAGGTGGCTTCCGTATCCTCAACCACGTCATGCAGCAGGCCGGCCACGATTGTGTCAGTATCCATCTCCAGTTCCGCCAATATCCTGCCCACCCCTAACGGATGAGTAATATACAGCTCACCGGAAAAACGCTTTTGCTCATGATGAGCATCAAACGCAAACCGGTAAGCCTTTTCCAGTACATCCCAGTCAGGCTCAGTCGGATAGTATGCTTTAACTTGCGCCTTTAGATCTTCGAGCTTCACAAAATTCTCCCTCCGGTAAGGGGAATTTTTCGGGTTCTTGCAGGTAAACCGCCAACTCCCGCAAATCGCCCTGCCACCAAAAGTGTTGGTAGTGTTGAAATCTGTACACCGTCTGCAAACCGGACATAAAAGTTTCCGATTGGCACAGCAACCTGGCAAAGTCCCCGGCTTCAATTCCGCTTGCTCCAATTTCCTCCAGTACCAGCAAAGCACGCTCCAGCAGGCGGCCGTTCAGGCGCTGGAAATGCGGGCTCCTTTCTTCAGGCGGTACAGAAGCCAGCTGGTAAAGCATATCGGCGCAAGGCTGGCAGGAGGCAAATATTTTTTCATTTAACTCTAAATCCTCAGGCCCATAAAGCAGGTAAACACGCGGGGTGTTGCGAAAACGCAGGCGGGCCAAAAATGACTCAACAGCCTCGCGGTCATACGGCAAGTGATAAAAAACAGCAGCATCACAAACTATTTCTGTAAGTGTTTCCCCCCGCCGAATTACGCATGTCCTCCCCGGCGCGACTGCAGCCTGCAGGTTTTTTTGTGCCGCCTGGGTGTTAACAAAGACGGCCAGCTTTTCCCCTGCAGCCAGCTGCCGGAAAAAGCGCTCTTTTTCCGGCCGGTTACGCCGGTCAACCACCTGATAGGACAGGGGCTGAGTACAGGAATCCCCTGTTCCTGCACTTTGTACCTTATGCAAATCAATAACGTGCAGGGCAAGGCGAGATTGTCCCTGCCAGCTGTCTTCGCGCAGCCTGACGACCAAATCAGCAGCGTCTCCGCCTGCCGGCAGAAATTTTCTGCCGGCTGCTCCAAAACAGATGGCGCGGGCCTGCCGGCTGCCTTCACGAACAGACAGCGCCAGATGCTTCCCGCCGTTGCCAACGAAATTGGCCGCCGCAATATTCATCCCGGCCAGCAGAAAAAGAGGCTCCGGGTTGCCTTCGCCAAAGGGCTGCAGGCGCTGCAGCTCCCTGGAGAGCTCCAGGGTAAGCTCATTTAATTCCGCTTCCGCCACCACGGGCTGTTGCGGCGCTGCCGGCCCAGAAAAACGAGCTGCGCTGCGGCAAAACGCCTCCCTGAACAATTCCAGCTTTGAGGTGTCCAGGGAAAGGCCCGCCGCTTCCGGGTGCCCGCCGAAGCCCAGCAGCAAATCAGCACAATCTGACAGCCTTTCCACCAGGTTGTAACCGGGCACACTGCGTGCCGAGCCGTGCGCTGAGGCACCCGCCGCGGCCAGCAGCACCACGGGGCGCTGATACTGCTCGGCAAGCTTCCCGGCCACAATCCCAACCACCCCCGGATGCCAGCTTTCGTCCCACAGGACAAGGGCAGGGAGATCCGCCTGCTGCTTGGCCAATTCTACTGCCGCTGACAGGATTTCATTCTCCACCTTCTGGCGGCGACGGTTGCAGTTGTCAAGCTCAGCAGCAAGCGCCTCTGCTTCCTCCGTTGTCGCCAGCAGCAGCCTGACGGCTGGATCAGCGTCTCCAAGCCTCCCCGGGGCATTGAGCCGCGGCGCCAGGGCGTAGGCGACCTGTATCGCACTGGTACTTTCGCCGGTCAGCCGGGCACGCCGCATCAGGGCAGCCAGACCCGGTGAAGGTTCACGGTGCAACCTGTCCAGCCCGTGGCAAACCACAAGCCTGTTTTCCCCTCGCAGGCTTGCCACATCAGCAATAGTGCCAAGCGCCACCAAGGGCAGATAGCGGAAGGTTTCCTCATCCCCTACGCCACAGCGCCTGTGCAATGCCCGCACCATAGTCCAGGCTACGCCGACCCCGGTCAGATTTTTTTCCGGGTAGGCGCAGCCGTGCAGCAACGGGTTAAGCACAGCCAATGCAGGACGCTCACCGGCAAACGGCTGGTGGTGGTCAGTTATAATCAGGTCAAGGCCCAGTTCCCTGGCCAGGGCCATTTCAGCAAAAGAATTGATGCCGCAGTCTACCGTAATTGCCAGCCGGCCTCCGCGTTCCGCCCAGTCTGCGAGCGGCGCGCTATGTAACCCATATCCTTCCTCCAGCCTTCCCGGAATATAATATTCAGCCGGCAGACCCAGCCGCCTGAAACAGTCAGTCAGCATGGCCACAGCAGTTACTCCGTCTACATCGTAGTCTCCGCAGACCAGTACAGGCTCCTGGCGCTCCACAGCAGCCAACAGTCTCTCCACCGCCAGGTCCATGCCGGACATCAGCCAGGGATCGGCAAGCTCTTGCAAGTTACTGCTTAAAAAATTGCCCGCACTCTGCGGGCAGGTAAAACCTAGACGCACCAGGCAGGCAGCCGTCAGGCGATGAAGACCGAGCTCCCTTTGCAACAGGCGCACCGCCTCCAGTTCAAGAGGCGGTACATGCCACTTCCAGGAAGCAACACACTCTTTGCTCATGCTGTCCTGGCTTTTGTTTTGCGGCCTGTTTCCGCCTCTTTCCAGATGAGCCACAGCGGTCCGGCCAAAAACACCGACGAAAAAGTTCCCAGGACAACGCCGGCGATCATTGCAGCCATAAAAGGTTGCAGCGTTACCCCGCCGAAAATGTACAGCACGAGCAGAACAAGCAGGGTCGTCACCACGGAATTGACACAGCGCACCAGCGACTGCCTGACGCTGGTTTCCACCAGGACTGACAGCGCCTCTTTGCGGCGGCCTTTCAGGTTTTCGCGAATGCGGTCAAAAATAATGATGGTGGCATTTACCGAATAACCGAGCGTGGTTAGTACTGCGGCCACAAACGGGCTGTTTACTTCCAGGCGGAACAGGTAAAAGAAGGTGACAATGGCCAGCGCGTCGTGGAGCAAGGCAATAATGGCGACAATAGCAAAACGGAACTCAAAGCGGATGGTGAGATAAATTACCATCAACAGGCTGGCTAGGAGCAGCGCCCACAGCGCTTGGCGCTGCAGTTCACCCCCTATTATCGGCCCAACGGTTTCTGCCCGCAGCAGAGCGTCTTCCTGCAGGGCAAAGCGCTCGCGGAAAGCGGTAAAAACCTCTGCCTGACGTTCCGCTTCCAGAGAAGGGGTCCTTATTAATAATTCCTGCTGTTCGCCAACGGCAGCGCCGAGCTCTCCGACTTTTTGCAGCGAACTGCCTTCCAGGCCGAAAGGCTTAAGCGTCTGCCGGACCTCCTCCAGGGTAAATTCACGGCCGATATTGAGGTGCAACAATGTCCCGCCGGTAAAATCAATGCCCAGATTCAGCCCGCCGGTCACCAGGGCCAGCAATCCGACCAGCATGACCAGCGCAGAAAAGGCAAAGGCATAATTCCTGACAGCCACAACACTGAACTTCATTTCCTTTTTCCCCCTTCAGCGACAGCGCCGGCCAGCATGCCGGTCCTGACGCTCTGGCGCAACAGGAAACGCGTCAGATAAACAGCAGTAAACATGCTGGCCAGGACCCCAATGCTTAAAGTAGTGGCAAAGCCGCGTATCGGCCCGGTACCAAGGCCGAAAAGGACAGCAGCGGCAAACAGCGTCGTGACATTGGAGTCCAGAACGGCACGGAAAGCGCGCTGAAAACCGGCCTCGACAGCGTTGCGGGCCGCCCGCCCCTGGCGCAATTCTTCTTTGATGCGTTCAAAAATAACCACGTTGGCGTCTACTGCTATGCCGATGGAAAGGATTATGCCGGCGATGCCCGGCAGGGTCAAGACGGCGTTCAGCGCTGCCAGCGCCGCCATAACAATGGCCACATAACCAAGCAGGGCCACATTGGCCACGAGTCCAAAATAGCGGTAGTAGCCAAGCATAAAAAGCAGCACCAGCACCAGCCCGGCTACACCGGCCCGCAGGCTGCGCTCGAGCGAGTCGGCGCCCAGCATTGGCCCGACAGCACGGGTTTCCAGCTCGGTCAGAGTTAGCGGCAACGCCCCGGAACGCAGCATCAGGGCGATGTTCCGTGTTTCCTCGGTAGTCATGTTCCCCTGAATAATGGCCCGTCCCTCGGTAATAACCGACTGCACAACAGGCGCCGAAACAAGTTCTTCATCAAGATGGATGGAAATGACCTGGCCGATAAACCTTTCTGTGGCCGCGGCAAATTTAGCAGTTCCCTCGGCGGTAAACTCCAGCCCCACCGCCGGCTGGTTCATCTCGTCAAAAGTAGAGTAGGCGTCCCTTAAATCACCGCCGGTCAGCAGCACCTCCCCGTCCGGTCCGGCAAACCTGAGCATTGCCGTGCGGCCGATAACCTCCCGCGCCGCCTGCTGGTCGGCAATCCCTGCCAGCTCGATGCGGATCCGGTCGGCTCCTTCGCGTTGAATGATCGGCTCGGTCAGTCCCAGAGCATCTATGCGATTACGGATCACGGTTATAGCGCGGTCAATGGCATCTCCGCCGCCCGCCCCCGCTGGGTCTTCCGCTTTCAACATCACATACACGCCTCCGCGCAGGTCCAGCCCTAGGTTAATGTATCTCACAGCCTGCCAAAACACCGCAGCGCTAATGACCAGCAGCAAAAAGAACAGAAGAAAGAGAGGGAAACGGTTATTAGTCTTCATGCCGCAAACCTCCTTCTGCGCATATTCCAAAAGACGCCTCCCCGGAGCAGGCGGGAAGGCTGTCCGCGTTAATTATAAACTTGTTGCCTGAGGATGTCAATTTGTGTTTTTTGTCACCTGTTCAAACAACCAACGATTCAGGCGCTTACTTGAAGGTATTTCCGGCAGGATACCCCGGCATTGTTCTATCGAGTAAAATATAGCATGCATAATTTGTATGTTGCCCCCTTTCAGCAGGCATTGATTTTGCTGATACCGTATGATATTATAAATTCTGGGAGGTGGGAAAAACTGTATGCGCCCGGAAACCCCTCCAAGAACACATGACTTGATCATTCTGATGAAGAAAGGAAAGCCTCCTTTGTCAGAACAGCAGCAGGAGATCGTGGGTAGCTTTGCCATCATGGGAGTAGCCACCAGGTACCCGGTAAGCTTGTCGCCTGCATTAAAGCAGTACTCGAAAGATATTGCAAAAGAGTACTTAGACCGCGCTCAGGAGGTAATCGAATGTCTGCGAAGAGGACTATAGATGAAATAGTACGCGCATACCTGTCTGAACTGGGAAAATACGGCCTAAAAGTGGAACGTGCCTATCTTTTCGGTTCTCAAGCCAGAGGAGATGCTTATCCGGATAGCGATATAGACCTGTTGCTGGTTTCATCAGCGTTTGCTGAAATGCCTATCTCTGAGCAGTGGAAAATCCTTGGGAAGGCCGTTCTTGCCCTGATGGAGCCGATTGAACCTCTGGCCTATACCCCTGAAGAGGTGCAGGCTTGCCTGGAACGCGAGGGAAATTTTATCAGACATATCCTTCGCCAGCCAGAAACGGTCGAGTATCAGCAATAGCAGGAAGCTGTTTTTTCCAGGAATCTTGCATTACGCTCCAAACTTCCAAAGGCGAACGGTGAAGCGGTCCTCTTCTTCGATAAGGTCCGGGTCAGTTCCGTTGTGCTCACGCATACCGCGGACGATCTTTCGAGGCACACCCAGTCCGGTTGCTTCAACGTAACGATAATCGCGAAGGACCTCCTTGATCAGCTCGTTACGCGATGCGCGGTAGCCGGATCGCATCTTCTCCACCGTCACTGTGTTCGGAAGCCGCCCCGGCGAGATGACCTCCAGGCGGTTGGAGTAAATCGAGAGTTCAATGTCACTGACGGTAATCGTATAATCGCGGTGCGCAATCGCGTTGACCACGGCTTCACGAACCGCATCCAGCGGGTAGTCCCAGCGCTCCTGCCGTCGTCCGCCATTGTCGATCCAGGCCTTCACCTCGATGTTTCTGCGTACGAAATCGAGTGCCTGCTCGATCACGCCGGCGTAGACCGTGTCAGGGTTCCCGGAGAACGTGCGGGACATAAGCTGAATCTCCGGCCGCTATAACTGCTTCGCCGTTTTCAAAAGTTCAGCTGCAAAGCGGCTGTTTTTGATTTCCTCTAAAGTATATACAAAGAGGTCCATTGATACAGGAAACTGACCCGGCAGATAATCAGGTACTCTGTCATGAGGCAATCTACTATCAGCTTCAAGCACGATGAGAAGATCGACATCGCTGTACGGGGTATAATTTCCCTTGGCCCATGAGCCGCAAAGATAGACAGCCAATACCTCCGGCCTTTCTTTAAGCCGGTCCGCGTATAGTTTTATGGCGTTTCTGACAACAGTCTCGTCAACCGCGATAATTCTTACAGAAGTCAATAATCTCACCTGCAATTCTAATGGCCAGATCCGCTTCTTCTGCGGTATAAAAATCGGTAGGAGCACCGACCTCAAAACCGTTGGGGTAACGCGCCGGTATATAATGCTTGTCTAAAATTTTAGCTCCGGTAAGCAAATTTGCAGGAATGGTCTCTTTTGCAGGAAAGTTTGACAGCAGAATAGATACCGTATGGCCCCAAGCATCCAGGTGATGCCTCTGGAACAGGGCTTTTACTGCCTGGCGCTGCCGCTCGTCCAGCTTGAGGTAAGCCCTCTTGAAGCGCTCGGCCCGTTCGAACCTCACGAGTCCAGCTCCTCCAGCAGTTCATCAACACTCTGGAAAGCCTTTGCTCTTCCGGCTTTGATGTCCGCCTGCGCCTGTCTCTCTGCTTCCTGCCATTCTGCAGTCCAGAACCAGGCCTGTTCCGCAGGAACCAGTTTCATTGGCACCAGCACGATTTTGCCGTCTTCAATCATTATATACCCTATTTTATTCGGAAGTGACAATATTCGGATGCTGAAAAGATGATGCGCCTCCCCGAGTTATGGTTGACACCCTGGGCAAAATATTGCTATATTTGCTCCTTTGTCATCTGTTTTAACATCCAAACCTTATCACTCAGCTTTGGTATAGCAGACGGGCTTACCTTCTTGGGAGAGGTACTCCCGTACAACTTGGCGGACCAGCTCTAAGCTGACATCCCTGAACAGCTCAACCTCTCCGCAGCGGCGCGGCAAAACAAAGACCAGCCGCTCGCCCTGCCGCTTCTTGTCCTGCCGCAGCGCGGCAAACAGCTTTTCTTCGTCGAGCCCTGGTGGGGCGGCCAGGACACCCAGGCGCCGGTAAAGCGACAATTGCCGCTGCGCTTCCGTCGGCGGCAGCACGCCTGACGCTTCCGCAATTTTTGTGGCCATCAGCATCCCGGCCAGCACCGCCTCCCCGTGCAGGTAGAAGTTAAAATCAGTCGCCGCCTCCAGGGCATGTCCCAGGGTGTGCCCGAAGTTCAAAATGGCGCGCACGCCTTCCTCCCGCTCATCGGCTGATACTATGCGGCTCTTTAAGGCGCAGCACGTGGCTATCACCTCGGTCAGCACCTCCGGCTCTCTGTCCAGGAAGAGCTGCCAGTTATCCTCCAGAAAAGTGCAAAACTGCTCACTTAAAATAATGCCGTATTTAATTACCTCGGCGGCGCCGGCCAGGTATTCGCGGGCCGGCAGTGTCTCCAGCACAGCCAGGTCAATCCAGACCAGCCGCGGCTGGTAGAAAGAGCCGATCAGATTCTTGCCAAGAGGATGATTGACCGCCACTTTGCCGCCCACGCTGCTGTCCACCTGTGCCAAAAGCGTTGTCGGGACCTGGACGAACGGCACACCGCGCAGGTAAGTGGCCGCCACAAAGCCGGCCAGGTCACCGACCACTCCGCCGCCAAGCGCTACGACCGCGCTGTGGCGGTCCAGGCCGGCCCGGATGGCCGAAGTGTAGAGCTGTTCGGCATATTGCAGCGTCTTGCCGGTCTCCCCGGACGGCAGCAGCTCGCGGACAACCTGGCAGCCTGCTTCTTTAAGAGTCAGCAACAGTTTTTCTCCGTGCAGCGGAAAAACCTGCTCGTCGCTCACCAGCAGCAGGCGGCCGGGAGGCAGGTTTTCCCGCCAGGCTTTTCCCAGTTCAGGAGACAGGTTGCTTCCGATATAGATCGGGTAACTTCGATTCCCCAAGGGCACCCACAGTACGCGCATCTTTTCACCTCTCTATCAGGTCAGCGTTCTGTCAGCATACTATTATAAGCCGTCCAGTGCTCGCGCATCTCTTCCAACGAGTCTCCGCCCAGCTTTTCCCGCAGCGCGCAGGCTACTTCCCAAGCCACCACCGCCTCGCCCACAATGCTGGCGGCCGGCACGGCACAGACGTCGGAACGCTCCACGGCCGCCCGGCCGGGCCGATGAGTGTCTATCTCTACGCTAGGCAGCGGTACCGTCAATGTGGGAATCGGCTTCATCGCCGCCCGCAGCACCAGCGGCTCCCCGTTCGTCACGCCGCCTTCTATTCCGCCCGCCCTGTTGCTGCGGCGAAAATAGCCGCGTCCGTCCTCGTACGCTATCTCGTCATGCACACGGGAGCCCGGCAGGCGCGCACACGCAAAGCCGCCGCCTACTTCAACTCCTTTTATCGCCTGCACACTCATCAGCGCCGCCGCCAGCCTCCCGTCCAGCTTACGGTCCCAGTGGACGTGGCTGCCCAAGCCTGCCGGAACGCCTGTGACTACCACTTCAAAAACACCGCCCAGCGAGTCTCCGGCAGCCCGCTTTTCTTCAATCAGCGCCTGCATCGCTGCGGCCGCCTGGATATCCGGGCAACGCACCGGAGAACTGTCCACTTCGGGAGTAAGTGTTACCAGGTCTGCCGGGTCGGCGCCAACACTTGCCACTTCACCGATAGCCAGCACTTGCGAGGCCACCCGGATATTAAAAGCGGCCAGCAGCTGTCTGGCCACGGCTCCCACTGCCACCCGCGCCGCCGTTTCCCGGGCGCTGGCCCGCTCCAGCACATCGCGAATATCTTTCAGATTATACTTCAGCGCCGCGGCAAGGTCGGCGTGACCCGGACGGGGCAGCGTCACTCTGGCAAGTTCCTCCGGCTGCGTACCGACCGTCGCCATTTGGGCCAGCCAGTTATCATGGTCCCTGTTGGCAATCTGGATGGCCAGCGGGCTGCCGAGCGTCCGGCCGAAACGCAGCCCGGAAAGAAAGACAGCCCGATCGCGTTCGATTTTCATCCTGCCGCCGCGGCCGAAGCCTCCCTGGCGGCGCTCCAGCTCCCGGTCCACGGCTGCCGTATCCAGCTGCAGGTTGGCGGGCAGGCCTTCCACAATGGTCAGCAGCGCCGGTCCGTGCGATTCCCCGGCTGTCAGATAACGCATGATGTTCTCCTCCTGTCAGGCCTGTCCCGGCATTGTTTTTCCGCTCTAACAGCGGCTGGCGGCTTGTCCGCGTCACCCATGTGGTTAAACATTCGCCGCCTGTTCCAGCGCCAGCAGCTTCCTTTTCCACTCCAGTCCCCCGCTGTAGCCCACCAAGGCTCCGCCGGCCCCTACGACGCGATGACAAGGGATGACAAGCGGCGTCCGGTTGGCGGCCAGGGCCTGTCCGGCGGCCCGGGCCGCGCGCGGCGAACCGGCGGCGGCGGCAAGGTCACGGTAGGTCCGGCGTTCTCCGTAAGGAATAGCGGCAGCGCAAGCGAGGACGCGGGCAAAAAAGGGCGGGTAGCCGGTTTTTTCCACGGGGCAGGAAAAAGCAACCCGATTACCGGCAAAGTAGCTTGTCAGTTCGTCCTTCAGCCGCTGCAGCCAAGCCGGGTCTTGTTCCGTTATCAGGGGGTGACGGCCCGTATTTCCCGAGGGCAGGGACAGGCCGGACAAACCGGCTGGTGAAAAAACAAGCTCTACCATTCCCGTAAGTGTCGGCACAGAACGTCGTTCCATTTTAACGCCTCCCGCTCAGATGTGGTACATAAATCCTTCTCCCCGCATTTTACGCTGTTCCTCGCAAATATCGGCCAGAGTCACGTCATCAAGTACGGCGTTAATCTGTTCCTTCACGCGGCACCAGACGAGGCGCATCACACATTCAGGGGCTCTGATGCAATCTTCGCTTCCAGTTCCTTCCAAAACGCATTCGGTCGGTGAGATGGGGCCTTCCAGAACGCGGATGATATCACCCAAGGTGATTTCTTCAGGTGAGCGGCCAAGCCGGTAGCCCCCCTGCGCACCCCGTACGCTGTGCACCAGGCCGGCTTTTTTCAGGCTGGCAAACAGGTGCTCCAGGTACTTTTCTGAAATGTGCTCACGCTGGGCCACGCTTTTCAAAGTGACCGCCCCCTCCTGGCTGTGCATGGCCAGGTCGAACATGGCGCGCACACCGTACCTTCCTTTAGTTGATAGCCTCATTTTTCGACCTCGCCTTCAATTCAGACTACAGCGGCAGCACGAACCGTTTTCTGCCGGCAAAGGTGGTTACACCGGAGAAACCGAGTTCCTTTAACAAAGATACAGCTTGTGAAAGCCCTGCTCCCACATCTTGCGGGCAGTGGGCGTCAGACCCCAAGGTTACCGGAATGCCAAGCCTTAAACACTCCCGCAGAAATGCTTCGCTCGGGTATGCTTCTTTCACCGGCGCCCTCCACCCCGCTGTATTCAGCTCCACGCAGATTTTGCTGCCGGCCAGAATGCGGCATGTTTCCCGCAGCAGGTCCTCCCAGTCGTTTTTGGGGAAAAAAGCATATTTTTTGATCACATCCAAGTGGCCGACGATATCAAACAGCCCGCTTTCCGCCAGTGCCTGCAGGGTCTTAAAATAGGTGCGGTACAGTTTGTCCGCGTCATAAGCACCGTACTTGCTGACATAGCGCGGGTGAGTGAAATCCCAGTCGCCCAAAAAATGAATCGAGCCGATGCAATAGTCCAGCGCATAGCGGGCCAGCACTTTTCCTGTCAGCGCCTCGCGGCCCGGCAGGTAATCCACTTCCACTCCCAGGCGCACCGGCAGGTCGGAGCGCTCCCGCAGGGCCAGCACATCACGCAAATAAATTTCGAGTTCCCCAGCATTCATTGTCACCTGGGTCTGCGGAGCAAACTCCAGCAGGGCCAGCGGAAAATGGTCGGCGAAACCTATCTCCTGCAGGCCTTTAGCCTGCGCCTCGGCCAGATACTCATCCATGCTTCCCGTAGCATGGCAACAGCGCACGGTGTGCAGATGGTAATCAATCATCGGTGCCTCCGCTCAAGCTCCGCCAATACTTCTGAAAAAGCAATTTCCTGCCCGGCCAGCATGACCAGCAGGTGAAACAACAGGTCGCCCGTTTCATGGACTATCTCCCGGCGGTCACCGTTTTTGGCGGCGATAATCACTTCTCCTGCTTCCTCGGCCACTTTTCTTAAAATTCGGTCCGCTCCCGCCTCGAGCAGCCTGACCACATATGACCCTTCCGGCCTCTCCGCCTTGCGTCTGCTGATGATTTGCTCCAGCTCCGTCAGAAAATGCTGCTGCGGCAACGGAGCGTCCTCCTGCAAGGTCCAGAAAAAACAATCCGCCGCACCTGTATGGCAGGCCGGTCCGCGCTGCTCTACCTGGAGCAGCACCGCGTCTCCGTCACAGTCATACGTTATCCGCCGGACCTGCTGGCAATGCCCGGATGTTTCCCCCTTGTGCCAGAGCCGGCCGCGGCTGCGGCTGTAAAACCAGGTTTCGCCGCTGTCCAGGGTCTTTTGCAGCGCCTCTCTGTTCATATACGCCAGCATCAGTACCCGGCCGGTGTGCCAGTCCTGAACGATAGCCGGTACCAGACCGGACTGGTCAAACTGGATTTCCTTCATCGGCGGACGGCCACCCCCCGTTCGGCCAGATACTGCTTTATCTCAGAGACGGTAAATTCCCGGTAATGAAAAACCGAGGCCGCCAGGGCAGCATCAGCAAAACCGTCAGTCAGTACTTCGTAAAAATGTTCCGGTTTTCCTGCTCCGCCCGAGGCGATGACCGGGATGCCCACACTCTGCGATACCGCCGCCGTCAGGCGCAGGTCAAAACCTTCTTTCCCCCCGTCGGCATCCATACTGGTCAGCAATATTTCCCCGGCTCCGCGTCTCTCTCCCTCTTCCGCCCAGGCCAGCGCCGAGCGGCCGGCAGCTTTGCGTCCGCCGTGGGTATACACTTCCCAGTCGCCCATTTCCTGGTTCCACCTGGCATCAACAGCCAGAATGACGCACTGCGCTCCGAAACGCTCCGCGCAACGCTCGAGCAGCTCCGGGTTTTCCACCGCCGCCGTATTCAGAGAAACCTTGTCGGCGCCGGCTGCTAACAGCCGCCGCACATCCTCCAGGCTGCCGATACCGCCGCCGACGGCAAAAGGAATAAAAACCTGCTCCGCCGTGCGGCGGACCACTTCCACCATGGTACCCCGGCCTTCGTGGGATGCAGTGATATCCAGGAAGACAAGCTCATCGGCGCCGGCCTTATCATAATACGCAGCCAGCTCTACCGGGTCTCCCGCATCACGCAGATTTATAAATTTAACCCCCTTTACTACCCGACCCTCCTTCACGTCAAGACAGGGAATTATTCTTTTAGCCAGCATTCGCTGCTCCTCCTTTTACCAGGGCAATGGCCTCACCAAGGTCCAAATGCCCTGTATAAATTGCCTGGCCGACAATTACACCGGTAACTCCTAGCGGGGCCAGAGTCAGAATGGCGGCGATATCTTCCAGGCAGGAAACCCCGCCGGAGGCGATAATTTTCGCCTGCACACCTGCTGACAGCCGGCGGACAGCCTCCAAGTTGGGACCGGCCAGCGTCCCGTCACGGCCGATATCAGTATAAATCAATTCGCGGACCCCGATTTCCGTCATCCTGCGGGCCAGAGTAACAGCTTCGGTTTCCGATTCCTCCACCCAGCCGCGCACAGCCACCCGGCCGTCACGCGCATCAATACCGACCAGCACCCGGCCGGGAAAGCGCAGGCAAAGTTCTTCCACGACCTGCGGCGCAGTAACGGCCACGGTACCAAGAATCACCCGCTCCACACCGCGGGCCAGCAGATCGTCCGCGGTTGCCGCGTCGCGGATGCCGCCTCCCACCTGAACCGGAATCTGTACCGCCCGGACTATTCTGTCTATTGCTGCAACGTTGCGCAGCGCTCCGGCAAAAGCACCATCCAGGTCCACCAGGTGCAGCAGTTCGGCCCCCTCAGCCTGCCAGCGCAGAGCCGCTTGCAGCGGGTCGTCGTAATAGACCGTCTCGTGTGCCAGGCTGCCGTGCACCAGGCGCACGCAGCGTCCGTCACGCAAATCGACGGCGGGAATAATCAGCATGATACCAGCCTCCCGAAATTCGCCAGCACCTTAATCCCTGGCCGGCCGCTTTTTTCCGGATGGAACTGCAGCCCGAAAATATTGTCCCGCCCGACCACAGACGGAAACTCCACTCCGTACTCGGACACGGCGAGAACTGCCTCCCCGTCGCGACAGGCGGCGTGGTAAGAGTGGACAAAGTAGAAGTACTCGCCGCTGCCGACTCCTTCCAGCAACGGATGGGGCCGCCGGACAGACACACTGTTCCAGCCAACCTGCGGGACCTTCCGCATGTCGCGAAACAGCACCACAGTACCCGGCAGCAGGCCGAACCCGGCATGGTCGCCCATTTCTTCGCTGCGTTCAAACAGCAGCTGCAGCCCCAGGCAAATCCCAAGCAACGGGACTCCCTGAGCCACCCGCTCCAGCAGCGCTCCCGCCAGGCCCGATTTGCGCAAAGCCTCCATGGCCTGGCCAAAAGCGCCTACGCCCGGCAATACCAACCCGGTAGCGCTCGCCACATCAGCCGGGTCGCTGCTGACATGCACGTCAAAACCGGCGGCGGCAAAGCCGTTTCTGACGCTCTGCAGGTTCCCCATGCCATAATCCACGACTGTAATCATATCTTCCCCCTGTTCAATTTAACAAAAAAGAAAAAAATCCTGCCGTCAGTCCTCCTTACAGCACC
Source organism: Bacillota bacterium (assembly GCA_018725565.1). Taxonomy (GTDB): domain Bacteria; phylum Bacillota; class Dethiobacteria; order Dethiobacterales; family Dethiobacteraceae; genus HKB214. The sequence goes on from QLUR01000006.1 coordinate 75,279, forward strand.
CCTTTGGTCGACGGCACTCCGGACAGGCGCGGCTCTGCGGAAGTGGCTTCGTCCAGGGCTCGCCCCAGGCCTTTAAATACGGCTTCAAGCAGATGATGCGTATTTTTGCCTGATACAGCGCGGACATGCAGGGTCAGGCGGGCTTTGCTGACAAAGGCGCGCAGGAATTCCTCCACCAGCTCAGTTTCAAAGTTGCCAAGGCGCGCCGCCGGCAGCGGCAAGTCCAGACCCAGGTACGGGCGTCCCGACAAGTCAACCGCCACCAGCACCAGCGTTTCGTCCATCGGCAGAAGCGAGGCTCCGTAGCGCCTGATAGCGGCCCTGTCGGCAAGAGCCGTGGCCAAAGCCTCTCCCAGGACCAGACCCAAGTCCTCCACGGTATGGTGGGCGTCAACTTCCAGGTCGCCTGCGGCGCTGATTTCCAAATCAAAGAAACCGTGCCTGGCAAACAACTCCAGCATATGCTCCAGAAAAGGAACTCCGCATTCAAGAGTTGTCCGCCCGCTGCCATCCAAGCCGAGAATCACGCTGACCGCCGTTTCCGCTGTTTTACGTGTTATCGCCGCAGTTCTGTTTTTCAAGATACTCCCTCCTGATTTTGACCGCCAGGGCATGGGCTGTGAGCCCTTCTGCAGCGGCCAGTGTTTCCACCGCCCGAGCCGCGCCAAGCAAGCCGGCAGCCGGGTAGTGAATGATACTGCTCCTTTTCTGAAAGTCAGCCGCCGAGAGCGGTGAATAGAAACGGGCGGCGCCGGCGGTGGGCAGAACATGGTTCGGACCGGCCCAGTAATCGCCAAGCGACTCCGGGGTGTAAGCACCAACAAAAACGGCCCCGGCATGCCTTACTTTTTCTAAAGCTTGCCAAGGATCAGCCAGGTGCAATTCCAGGTGTTCCGGCGCCAGCTTGTTGACAACTTCCAGCGCCTCAGGCAAATCGCGTGCCAGAACGAGCGCTCCCTGTCCGGCAAGAGCCTGTTTGGCCACAGAGCCGCGCGTGAGCCGGGCGCACTGTTTCTCCAATTCAACCGGCAGTTCCGCCGCCAGCCGCCGGGAGGTTGTGACACAATAAGCCGCCGCCAGTACGTCATGCTCCGCCTGCGCCAGCAAATCGGCGGCCACAAAATCGGCCCGCGCCGTGTCATCGGCCAGCACTAACACCTCGCTAGGCCCGGCCAGCATATCGATACCGACCATGCCGGCCACCTCGCGTTTGGCCAGGGTCACATACAGATTTCCGGGCCCCACGATTTTATCCACGGCCGGGATGCTCTCTGTACCATAGGCGAGAGCGGCAATAGCCTGGGCCCCTCCGCATTTGTACACGGCATCAGCACCGGCCAAGCGCGCCGCCAGCAGCGTGTACGGGTTTATGACCCCGCCGGCCCCTGGCGGTGTTGCCACTACCACTTCCCGCACACCGGCAATCTTCGCCGGAATAACCGTCATCAACACCGAGGAAGGATAAGCGGCGCCTCCGCCCGGCACATATGCGCCGACACGGTCAAGCGCTGTGACGCGCTCGCCAAGGACTATGCCTGACTTGTCCCGTTCCTGCCAGGACCTAAGCAGCACGTGGCGGTGAAAAGCGGCAATGTTTTGCGCCGCACGCTTGAGCGCCTCCCTGACATCACCGTCGACAAGACGCTCAGCGCAAGCAAATTCATCCTCGCTGACCCGCAAAGATTCCGGCGCCTCCCCGTCAAATTCAGCGGTAAACTTGCGCACCGTCTCGTCACCATTTAACCGTACGGCGCTGATAATCTCCCGCACCCGGGAGAGTTCCTGCGGATAATCGGTAAACGTCCGACGGGCAAAAGATTTTCTGAAGCTGCCGGCATCCAGTATTTTCAGCACCCTGTCTCACTCTCCCCGCCTGCCACCGCCGCCGCCAGGCTGGCCACCAGCCAGCCCACTCTCTCACCCTTTACCTGGTAACTGCCCGGATTGGCCACCAGCCGGGAAGTAATGCGGGCAATCGTCTCCACTTCCTCCAGGTCGTTTTCCTGCAGTGTTTTCCCGCTGTCAACCAGGTCCACAATCGCCTCGGCCAGGTTCAAGCACGGCGCAAGCTCAATGGAGCCGTGCAGCTTAATGACCTCAGCCTGCCTCCCCTGTTCCTGAAAATACCGTTCAGTAATCCGCGGGTATTTAGTCGCCACATGACCCCCCGCAAAATCACCGCTGCCGGCTCTTTTGGCCACCGACAGACGGCAGAGGCCTATTTTTAAATCAAGCAGTTCGTAAAGCTCCCGTTCCTGCTCCAGCAGGACATCTTTGCCGACGATCCCAAGGTCAGCCACTCCATACTCCACGTATGTGGGAATATCGGCCGGCTTGGCCAGGATAAAGCGCAGGCAATTCCTGTCATCGGCAAACTGGAGCTGGCGCGACATTTCACGCAAAGAACCGCAGTCGATTCCCGCTTTTTCCAGCAGGTCAATGGCCGGCGGCAGCATGCGTCCCTTGGCCAGCGCCAAAGTAAGCCAGTTCATTTCAGCCATCTAGGATTGCCTCCCCTTCCAAAACCATTGTATTTCCCGGGACATAATATGTTCTTGCGGCGCCCAGCCTCTCTCCTTCCAGTTCAGCTTCTTCCCTGGGCCGTACTGTAAGGTCCACGATCACGCCGGTACCCTGCCGCCGCAAATCCTGGGCCAGGGTAAGCGCCTGCACACGGCCTGCCTCTCCGTAACCTACAAAGGTCAGCTTTCGCCCGCCAGGCAATTCCCTCAGTCTTTGCAGGACAACAAGCAGGTGGTCTATATTCAGGGCAAAACCCACCGCCGGCTGTTCAGGGCCAAAAAAGCCGAGCAAATTGTCGTAACGGCCGCCGCCGCACAGCGGGAACCCCATCCCGGGAGTAAATCCTTCAAAAACCATGCCGGTGTAGTAGTCCATATCCCGCACCAATCCCAAATCAAGCGTAACAAAGCGGGCCAAGCCATAATCATCAATGATTTGATACACTTCATCAAGGACAGCAAGAGCGGCTTCGCCGCGTTCTCCCGGCACAAGCTTTGCCGCCGCTGCCAGCACCTCCCGGCCGCCCCGCAGAGCCGGCACCTGCAGCAGGCACTCCCTGGCAAAATCGGTCAGGGGCAAACCCTGGATCATCTCTCGCAGGGAAACAAAGTCTTTGCTGTTTAGGTAGTCTCTAGCCTGCTCACCGGCTTTACCGTTTATTTCGTGGGTCTCAAGCAATGACTGCAAAAACCCGACATGCCCAAGGCAAACGGTAAACTGCCCAAGTCCAAGCTCCTGTAAGGAAGTGACAGCCAACGCCACCACTTCTGCATCACTCCCGGCACAATGCCCCCCAATCAGCTCAACGCCGGCCTGAGCCATCTCACGGCGGCGGGTAACGTGCCCTGAAGCGTGGCGGTAAATGCTGCCGCCATAACAGAGCCGCAAAGGCCGCGACTCTCCGGCCAGGTGAGTCGCGGCCAGGCGTGCCAGCGGAACCGTAAAATCAGGGCGAAGGATCATCATCCGCCCCCGCTCGTCCGGAAAACGATACATTTTCTCTTCCAGGCTGCCGGCTGAAGCGGTTACGAAGCTGGCAGCATATTCAAAAGCAGGTGTTGATACCTCACGATAGCCAAAGCGTCTGAAAACTTCCTGGAGCTTTGTTTCGACCACCCGCTTCTCCTCTGCCAGATCCGGCAAGAGGTCTCGTACCCCTTCCGGTGTCAGCAACCGCCTCAGTTTTTCATTCATTGCCGCGATTGGCCTCCCCCATGCTTTACTATATTAAAGCGTTAACGTGTTAAATTTAGCATGGTTCCGGCCCCGTGTCAACAGTTTTTTAGATTTCTCCCGCCGCACTGTTTTGCAGCAGCTCTTTATACAGCTGTTCATACCGTGGTACTATCAGCCGGCTGTCAAAAAAAGTTTCCGCACGTCGCCGCGCCGCCGCCCCCATGCGACGCAGGCGTGGTTCATTCCAGAGTAGTTCTATGGCATAACCGGCCATAGTCTCAATATCGCCCACCGCCGCCAAAAATCCGGTTTCGCCGTGCTTTACCACCTCCGGCAAGCCTCCGGTGTTGGTGGCAATCACGGGGACCTGGCAGGCCATTGCCTCCAGGGCGCCAAGACCAAAGCTCTCCTTTTCCGAGGGCAACAAAAATAGGTCGGCCGCTGAAAAAAGCGGCAGCACATTGTCCTGCATGCCCAAAAACAGGACATCCCGGCCCAGCTGCAACTGCTCCACCATTTTTTGCGCCGCCGGGCGCTGCGGACCGTCTCCCACCAGCAGCAGCTTGACCTCCATTTCCCTGCGCACCCGGGCAAACACCTCTACCAGATCAGGCACTCTTTTAACGTAACGAAAATTGGAAACGTGCAACAGCACCTTCCCTCCCGCTTGCAGCCGGCAAATACGCTCCCTCGCCTCCGGCAGACGGAAAAACCGCTGCGTATTGATAAAATTGTAAATAGTCCGCACCTCTTTGCTAACAGCAAAAATCTCGCCTGTTTCAAGGGCCAGATTTTCAGATACAGCGGTTACCCCGTCGCTTTTTTCTATGCTGTAGCGGGTAATGCGCTTAAAAGAAGGATCGCTGCCCACCAGGGTGATGTCTGTGCCGTGCAGCGTAGTGACGACACATACATGATGGTCGCCTACTATCTCCCGGGCCGCATGCGCACAGAAGGAGTGGGGGATAGCGTAATGAGCATGGATGATGTCCGGCTTTTCCCTTTCCAGCAGCTCCACCAGCTGATTGACCAGCGCCAGTGTGTAAGGCGGGTACTTAAACAGCGGGTAGGCCGGCATATCCACTTCATGGTAATAAACATTGGGCTGGAAGCGGTCAAGACGCAACGGCAACTGATAAGAAACGAAGTGGACAGTATGCCCGCGCTCCGCCAGCTCCTTGCCGAGCTCGGTGGCCACCACTCCGCTGCCACCGTGGGTCGGATAGCAGACCATGATGATTTTCATTATTTTTTCTCCCTGTAAACTTTCCAGGCCGGCCCGTCCTGCGGCAAACCCTTAAGAACCATGAGGTCCTCTACAACCACCTTCTGCTCCAGGTAAAGCCCTTCTCCGTACAGGGCCAGTATCATCGAGCCCACATACTGGTCACGCGCCTGAATCATCCGGATAAAGAGCGGGTTATTAACCAGCGTTCTCCAGTCAATATCACGGGGCAGACCGAACTGGCTCTGATGGGCGGAGAGGGCCGCCAGCTTCCGCTCGTAACAGGCGCTGATGTCAACCACAAAAGTAGGCTCCGCAAAAACAGCCAGAAAGTACTGGCAGAGCAGTGGCGGGCGGTAAGGTTCGCCCGCGGCCGGGTAGCGCCGCAGGCCGGAAAGATAAGAGGCCTCACGAACCAGCTGACTGGCACGCAGGTGATCGGGATGCTTATCCTGCCAATACGGCCCAAGGACGACACGCGGCCGGTACTTGCGGATCACCTCAATAACGGCGCGCAGACTTTCTTCATCTACCTTCAGCCGCGCATCCGGCAGCCCCAGGTTATCGCGCACACTCATCCCCATGATTTCCGCCGCTTTCAGCGCCTCCTCGCGCCGCATTTCCGGGGTTCCGTTGCTGCCCGCCTCGCCCCTGGTCAAGTCAATAATTCCGCATTTATACCCCTGGGAAGCATGCTTGATCAGCGTCCCGCCGATGCCGATTTCCACATCATCGGGATGGGAGCCGAAGGCTAAAATATCCAGTTCCAGCATTGTTCACCGTCCTTCGTCGTCAAAAATAGTACAGGTAATGCCCCGGCATAACAGGGAATTCCGCTTTCAACTCCTGCCAGAAGGAAGGACCATATTTGCACAGAAACGGAATTACATTCAGCACCCGCTCCTGCAACAGCTCCCTGGGTAACAACGATTGTTTCAGGGCGTTGAAATGCCGGATGATTACCTCGTTTTTCTGTCGCGATTTTTCCCGGGCCGCCTTTTGCAGGTAAGCTGTCTCCGCATAAACGTGTTGCAGATTTTTCTCCGCTAGACCAACCAGCTCTTTGTCCAGCCTGGCCAGCTCCTTCTGCAGCCCTTCATACTCCTCCTGCATCTGCCGGCGCAAGCGAGAAAACAGAGCATCCACATCAATCCCGTTTTGCCTGGAGACAGTCTTTTGCATAGCGCTGTCAAGCCGCCCGTCCAGCAGATTATCCTCGGCAATCTCATAGCGCCTGATATAGCGGGCAAGGCGCGGCTCCACAATTGTCAGGCCCGGCCTTGGCACCAGCACGGGCCGCGGTATGCCGAACAGGCTGTAAAGCGGCAGCATTTGCGCAAAATAGCCCAGCTCCCCGGGACCGAGCAGGTAGGCTGCCGTTGGAAAAAGACGATCCTGAGCCAAAGGGCGCAATAGCACGTTGGGACTGAGTTTCTCCGGCGTGGTAAGGGCCGATTCCCGCAGAGCAGTTGTGCTGAACGATACGGCACCGTCACGGGTAGCAAAACGTCCGTTGCGGAAATACAACGCGGAGCGCTGCTCCCCCATCCACATCAGAAGGCTGGCGTTTTCTTCCCGTTCTACCTGCAGCGGGTAGCCGGCTGCCCGTATATTTGCCTCTGCTGCCTGCAGCGTATCTTTTATTTCCGTCTGCCGCGCCGCCACTTCCGCAAAAAAAGGCGCCAGCATTTCCCTGGCCTGCGGCAGCAGCGGGTCAAACAACACTAGGCCCTCGTCGGCAAAAAGTCTGGCGAAAAGCCGGGCAAACCAGTCCGCCGGCGTGAAGGAAGCCTTCCCAGTCTCGTTTAGCATCTCCAGGACTTCTCCGGAAAACTCGCTCTCCTGCAGCAGTTCCGCAACTTTGCCAACCACCTGACTTACAGCGCTTTCATCAAATAACAGCCGGCCGACCGGTTCGCCCCGATGTTCAAGATCCAGATTAACGCGCTGCAACCGGTTTTCCTTGTCCATCAGCCACAGGTGGTTGGCCTCGGAAAAGTCATGGTCTTCGCTGGCCACCCAAAACACCGGTACCACCGGGCACCCGAGTTTCTTTTCCAGGCTGTCGGCCAGCTTCACCGCGGCAATGGCTTTATAAACGGTATACAACGGCCCGCCGCACAGCCCGGCCTGCTGCCCGGCCAGGACAGCCAGCGCCCGCGGGTCGGCCAGTTTCTCCGCATTTTCCAGGGTTTTCGCAGAAGAACCCATTTCCCGGTTGTACGCCAAGAGCATGTCTGCTACTCCGCGCCGCTCTCCCTGATAAGCAGCCGTCACCCTGTCTGCCGTTTCCCCGAATGCCCGCACATCGGCATAGTGGCGGCCCAGGAAGTCAACTGCTCGGGGCAGCCCGGTCAGGTAGTCCCGGTAAAGCGCAGACAATGTCTCCGGCGGCAGCGCATACGGTTTCAGCATACTATCATCCTCATGTCTTTGACTATGTTTTACTTATTCCACAGGCAAGCTACTTTTCCCTGTCTGTTTATTGACTTGACATCAGAAAAGTTATAAAGTAAGAAGTAAGGAATCATTGTTCCGGAGGTATGAAGATGCACAAAATTAAAGTTACCGCCAAAGGTCAGGTTACGCTGCCAAAGTCAATGAGAGAAAAACTTGATTTGCAGGAAGGAGACTATCTTGACGCCTTGCTGCAAAATAATACCCTGCTGTTAAAACCTGTGCCCCGACGAAGCAGCGAGGAAGTAATCCAGGAGTACTGCAAAAAACACAGTGAAAACAGGGCAGACCTTACGACTGTCAGAAATATCCTGGCCAAAGTTCCTTACTCTCTTGCCGACCGTGTCAGCGAACTCCGCAAGGAGGGGAAGGATGTCTGACCGAAGCTTTTTTCTTGATACCAGCGCGCTGTTTAAAAGATACGTATCTGAACAGGGAACATCAGCCGTAGAAAAGATTTTTATCGGAGAAAACGAGCGGTTAATTTCAGAAATAACGCTCTGTGAGATGATAGCTAATTTGCGCAGGCTTGTAGATATTGAGAAATTCCTTACCGAGGAGGATTTTCTGCAGGTTAAATCTTATTTTCTGGGCGAAATAAGTGACGGCACGATATCGGTTGTCAGCCTGACCTCCTCCGTGCTGTTGCAAGGCCTGGAAATTTGCTCAAAGCAATATGTTACTCCCATGGATGCCATACAACTGGCCTCCGCACTTTCTCTGCCTGAAAAACCAACCTTCGTCTGCGCCGACCAAAAATTGTTGCGCCTGGCAAGTGCCCTGGGCCTTAAGGTTTTAAATCCCGCCGTGCCTGGCTGAGACCTCTTAGCGTGTTTAGTGTTTCCAGAAAAGCCGGGTAGGAGACAGCGATACAGTCCGGATCGTCCAGGGTGACAGGCGTCGCGGCGCCCATGGCGGCAATACAGAGCGACATGGCAATGCGGTGGTCGCCGCGGCCCGACACACTGCCGCCATAAAGCTTTCCGCCTCCCAGCACCACAAATCCGTCGTCCCGCGCTTCGATGTTTACGCCTAGCTTGCCTAATTCCTCCGTGACGACACTGATCCGGTCGCTTTCTTTAACCCGCAGTTCCGCCGCATCGCGTACAATGGTTGTTCCTTGCGCATAGGCTGCCGCCACTGCCAGCACCGGCAACTCGTCAATCAGGCGCGGTATGATAGCGCCGCCGATTTCCACGCCGCGCAGCATCGCGTGACGCACGCGGATGTCCGCCACCGGCTCTCCGCTCTCTTCACGGAAATTAAGGACCGTTATGTCCGCTCCCATTTCTCCTAATACGTCCAGCACGCCTGTCCGGGTCTGATTAAGCCCCACGTTGCGCAGCAGCAGGTCAGAACCGGGAACGATGCTGGCTGCCACCAGGAAAAAGGCCGCTGAGGAAATGTCGCCCGGCACTTGCACCAGGCGCCCCTGCAGTTGCGGCCGGCCCTGAACACATACCTCATTGCCGGCTGTTTGCACAGTTGCTCCAAAAGCCGCGAGCATACGTTCCGTATGGTCCCTGCTTTTTTCCGGCTCCCGTACAACTGTCTCCCCCACAGCAAACATACCGGCCAACAAAACAGCCGATTTGATCTGGGCACTGGCCACCGGGGAAGTATAGTCAAGGGGACGCAAAAGTCCGCCACGCACGGAGAGCGGTAACAGCCTGGCTCTTTCCCTCCCCCAGAATTGCGCGCCCATCTGTGTCAGCGGTGCCGTCACTCTCCCCATGGGCCGGCGCCGCAGGGAACCGTCCCCGGTCAGCACGGAATAAAAAGGCTGACCGGACAAAACACCAAGCAGGAGCCGTGCGGTGGTCCCTGAATTACCGGCATTTAAGACGTCGTCCGGTTCCCCCAGCCCGTCAAGGCCCACTCCGTCTATCAGAACAGTCTCGCCACCTGCCGTCACCGGCACGCCCAGTTGCCGGAGGCAGGCCACGGTTGACAAGCAGTCCTCTCCAGCCAGAAAACCCTCTATTTCCGTTTTACCGGAGGCCAGCGCGCCGAATATTACGGCGCGGTGAGATATGGATTTGTCTCCCGGAACCGCAACTTCGCCACGAAGCGGTCCGCCTGTCTCGATTGTGATGCTCAAATGTGCGCCTCCTTAAATAAATCTGCCGGGCTGGGGGAGTTCTTCCGCCCGCGCCCGGAACTGCCGCCGAAAGTCTCTGGCAAGCCGAAAAGCACCGTCCAGGGCTTCTTCATTTCCTGACAAAGTTAAAAGGCGCAAGTGTTCCAATTCTTTGATATAGTCAGTAAGCAACTTAGCAATATTCTCTCTGTTGGACAGGCAGATGTCCTTCCACATTTCCGGGTTGCCCATGGCTACCCGCGTCGTATCGCGAAAGCCCCCTGCCGCCAGGAACAAAAATTTTTGCCGCTGCTCAGTCCTCCTCTCCAGCGACCGGACTAACGCCACCGCTGCCAGGTGCGGCAAATGGGAAACAGCACCGGCCAACTCGTCATGCTCTCCCGCCTCCAGGACAAGAGGTTCAGCCCCCAGCCGGCGTACCAGCTTTTTCATAGTTACCAGGGCAGAAGGGTCGCCGTCTTTTACCGGAGTTAATACATACACCGCCTGTTCAAACAGCTTTTCGTTCAAAGCCTGGCAACCATCCTTTTCCGAACCGGCCATAGGGTGGCCGCCGACAAAAGAAACGCCGTCAGGCAATGTTTCCGCTAACTGAACAATTTGCTTTTTTGTACTGCAGACATCACTGATGATGCTCCCCGCGGCAGCAAGCCCGGACACCTCCGGCAAGAGAGAAACCGCGGTTCCCACTGGTGTCGCCAAGACAATCAACTGAGCTCCGAAAACGCACTCCTCCAGGGAAGAGGCGCTGCGGCTGATAGCTCCAAGAGCCTGAGCCGTCTCCAGTACCGCCGGGGCAGCGTCAAACCCTACGACTTCACCGGCCAGCTTGCGGGAAAGCAAGGCCCGCCCCAGCGAAGCACCGATCATTCCCACCCCGATAACACTCACCCGAGTAAACAACTGCTGCAACTAGCCCACCCGCCTCAAAAACCGCCCACCCGCCACCGCTATTTTGCGCAGTTCCTCCGCCAGTCCGGCAAAATTTTCCGGTGTCAGCGACTGCGCCCCATCGCACAGCGCTTCCTGTGGCCGCGGATGGACCTCAACCATCACCCCGTCGGCACCGGCCGCCACTGCCGCGCGGCTCATGGCCGGCACCCAGCGCCAGTTGCCCGTGCCATGGCTCGGGTCCACTATCACCGGCAGGTGGCTCAGGTGCTTGACCACCGGCACGGAAGACAGGTCCAGGGTATTGCGGGTGTATGTTTCAAAGGTGCGGATGCCGCGCTCGCAAAGGATCACCCGGTGGTTGCCGCCGGACATAATATATTCGGCAGCCATCAACCACTCCTCCACCGTAGCGGATAAGCCTCTTTTCAGCAGGATAGGTTTATCCAGCCGGCCCAACTCCCGCAGCAGATAGAAATTCTGCATGTTGCGCGCGCCGATCTGGACAATGTCGGCATATTCCGCAACCAGACCTACCGTATGTTGGTCCATCACTTCAGTAACAACGGGGAGACCGGTTTTATCCCTGACCCGGGCCAACAGTTTCAGTCCCTCTTCCTCTAACCCCTGAAAAGAGTACGGAGAAGTGCGGGGCTTAAACGCTCCGCCGCGCAGGACCTGGGCCCCGGCGGCCCTGACGCTCAGAGCCGTCTCCAAGAGCTGTTCCTCGCTTTCCACGGCGCACGGCCCAGCCATCAGAATGACCTCTTCTCCTCCCAAGACACAATTGGTTAACTGAAAAACCGAGTTGTCATCCTTGAATTCCCGGCTGACCAGTTTAAACGGCTGGGTAACAGGCAGCACCTTTTCCACAAAGGGCAGAGCCTCCAGGCTCATTTCCCGCACCGCTTTCTCCTCCCCGATAGCACCTACTATCGTTCTGAACTGCCCTACTGACAAGTGTACGCCTAGGCCGGCTTTTTTCAGTTTATCCACTACCAGCTGAATTTCCTCTTCCCTAACGCCGGGACCCATGACTATAATCACCCGAAGAACCTCCTCTTAGCTATAATTCTTAAACATTCTTATTTTCCCTTCTCCTGCGTCTAATCTACTTCATCCAGGCACCGTTCGGCGGCTGCCGGCCCAGCGGCAGGATATTGCGGCGCAGTATACGCATAATCAGGTTCCATGACAACCACCGTCCTTTAAAGCAAAAATCCGCCCCGAACGGGACGGAATAATCCGCGGTACCACCCAACTTGACCATACGGTCCACTCGTTCAAGACACGTCCCAACTTCCGCACCTGCTGATAAGAGTCCGGCGAACGGGATAATGCCCTTCCCCGCTTAACGGTGGGTATCCGTCGGAGCCTACTAAGGGGTACACGCCTTTCGGTCCGCCGCTCCCGGGCGTAATTTCGCTTCCTGCCCGACACCGGCTTACACCTGCCGCCGGCTCTCTGAAGTCTACAGGCAGAGCTACTGTTCCCGCTCATCACGTTTGCTTTGTAATTTAACTTGATTCTACTTCCCCGCCGGGAGCTTGTCAAGTACTCCTGCACGGTCTTATCCGAACCGCCTACCCATCTCCGGACCCCAGAAAGGGTCCGCTGTTAGTTCACTTCATTACCGACGGTGCCGCCGGTGCACGCGGAGTTGATACCAACACGAAATGACCAGCGAAAGCGCCGTCAGGGGCAATACAAAATAGAGCACCGCACTATTAAACATCGGCAAAGCGGAGTGACTGGCCGCAGCTAAAACGTGGTAGGTTATGTAAATCAGATAGTGGCCAATCAACAGGAAGCCTTCCCAGCGAAAAATCTGCCCGCCGACAAATAAGATAGGGAAAGAAGTCAAGGCAACGGCAATCATGACCGGGAAATCGAAACTGATGGCCGCCTGAGAAACGGGCAGCCCAAGCGGAGCGATAATGGCGCCCAAGCCCAGCACCAACAGCAGGTTGAAGATATTGCTCCCCACCACATTGCCAACTGCAATTTCACGTTCACCCTTGAAGGCTGCCACGACCGAGGTCGCCAGCTCAGGCAGGGATGTGCCAACCGCCACAATCGTCAGGCCGATGACCAATTCGCTAACATGCAGCCAGCGGGCAACTTCCGCCGCACTTTCGACAATCAAGCGCGCGCCCAACACCAGCAATCCCAGTCCCGTCACCACCAGCGTGATGTTCAATAGCCAGCCGCGCAAGCTTTTCTGTTTGCGCGGGGCATCTTTCTGTTCATATTCTTGTTCCACCCCACGGCTTTCTTTACGGCTCCGGCGAATCAGAAACCAAATGTAAAAGAGCAGCGAGCAGAACAGGACGAAGCCTTCAAAAGTACTAATCATGCCATCCAGGGCAAACAAGAATGTCGTAATTGAAGCGGCAATCATAATTTGCACATCCTGCTGCAGCACCTGTTTCTTTACCATCAACGGAGCGACGACGGCAGAGGCGCCAAGAATTAACAGGATATTGGCAATATTGCTGCCGACCACATTGCCAATCGCGATGTCAGGCTGCCCCGCCAACGATGATTGGACATTAATCGACAGTTCGGGCGCACTGGTTCCAAAAGCAACCACCGTCAGGCCAATGACAAGCGGCGAAATCCCTGCCCGGGCCGCCAGGCGCACCGCGCCGCGCACCAGCAGCTCTGCGCCGGCAACGAGCAGCGCCAGCCCAGCCACAAACAGAATCCCTGTCAGAAATGTCATATGGTCTCCGTTCTCCAAAAGCTTGGCTTGATGATAGTCTAAGAAACAAGCAGGGCGTAAATAATAGGGTAATGGAGTTTATTGCATGTCTATCCCCGCCCTCACTACTTCCGCACTTGCAGTTTTTTCGCTGCCTTTTCCAGTCCTTCCACGGTAAGCTCAAACATGGGGAAGACTTCGCGGATCATGTTAATGGTAAAGGTGCCTTCCGTGCGGTCCCAGTAAGCTGCGGGAATGGGATTCAGCCAGACCGCGTGGCTGAAATGGCCGGCAATGCGGCGCAGCCAGTTAATTCCGGGCTCATCATTGTTGTAATACCAGTCTATGGCGCCACCGGGCATAATCAGCTCGCTGGGAGCCATACTGGCATCTCCCAGGAAAATTGCCTTGTAGTCCGGCCCCAGCATGCGCAGGAAATCCTCCGTGCGCAGCGCGCTGTCTATGCGGCATGCCGCATCAAGATAGATATGCTGGTAGATGCAATTGTGAAAATAGAGGAAGCGCAGGTCCTTAAAATGGCTGGGGCGGTGTATGGCCGTAAAAAGCCGGCTGCAGATGCGCAGATGGGGGACCATGGAACCGCCTGAGTCCATGATGAGGACAACTTTAACCGTGTTTTTGCGGCTCCGTGCCCAGGCCAGATGGAGCAGGCCGCCCTTATCCGCTGTCTCCTGGATCGTTTCGTCCAGATCCAGTTCTTCCTCGGGTCCTTCCACCTTACTGCTGAGCTGCCGCAACCTGCGCAGGGCCAGCTCGAATTGCCTTACCCCGATCGTCTCATCCGTGCGAAATCCCCGGAAATTTCGTTCCGCCGCCACTTTGACGGCCGATTTGTTCACCGATTCGCCGCCGATGCGTACCCCTGCGGGATGATAGCCGGAATGACCAAAAGGAGATGTCCCTCCCGTGCCGATCCATTTTCCCCCGCCGTGATGCTCCCCCTGCTGTTCCCGCAGCCGTTCTTCCAGTTGACGCCTAAGCTCATCCAGGTCCCAATTCTCGAACTGTTTGCGCTCCGCAAGGGAGATAAGGCGGGGCGGCAGAGCTTTTTCCAGCCACTGCAGCACTTTTTCCGTCAGCTCCAGCGGCGTTTCAATGCCTTTAAAGTATCCGGCAAAAGCCAGGTCGTAACGGTCATAGTAGGTTTCGCTTTTCACCAGCACGGCGCGGGCCAAGTAGTAAAAGGCAGAGAGGCTGGAGAGGGCCATCCCCCGTCCCAGCGCCTCCATCAGCATCATCCATTCCGTGATGGATACGGGCACGCCATGAGCTTTAAGCATATAGAAAAAGTTGATAAACATCGTTTCCTTTGTCCTTTCTTACCAGTTGCGCAGAATCCCCGCCCCCGTGGTTCTCTTTGGTGCATCCGGATGCTGCAGACGCTGCAAAAGGGCGTTGAAATCCTGGTCTTTCTTGATAAGCACACCGAGAAATGGAAGCTCTCTGGCAATTTTTTCTGGGCTGATGCCCCCCACTACCAGTGCCTGCACCCAATCCAACAGCTCGCTGGTGCTTGGTTTTTTCTGCAGGCCGGCGATACCGCGTATCCAGTAGAAGGCGTCCATGGCCTCTTCCAGCAATTTTTGCTGCAAGTCGGGATGGTGTACGCGCACAATCCTTGTCATCATGGCAGCGTCAGGAAAAGCAATGTAATGAAAAATGCAGCGGCGCAGGAAAGCATCGGGCAGCTCTTTCTCCGCGTTGCTCGTAATAATCACGATGGGACGGTGCTTTGCCCTTACCGTTTCTCCCGTCTCGGGGATATCAAAGGTCATGATATCCAGCTCCCAGAGCAGGTCGTTGGGAAACTCTATATCCGCCTTGTCAATCTCATCGATGAGCAGGACCACCCGCTCATCCGAAAGAAAGGCTTCGCCGATTTTCCCCATCTTGATGTAATGGCGTATATCTGATACGTCGTGGTCACCAAACTGGCTGTCGTAAAGGCGCTGTACCGTATCATAGATATAGAGCCCGTCCTTGGCCTTGATCGTAGACTTGATGTTCCAGATCAGCAGTTCCTTTCCCAGCCCGTCCGCAATGCTGCGGGCCAGCATGGTTTTACCCGTTCCCGGTTCACCTTTGATCAGCAAAGGTCTTCCCAGCGACACCGCCACGTTCACACTGTTCTGCAGTTCTTCCGAAGCAATATAGTCCTCTGTCCCGCAAAAAAAAGCATTTTGCTCTTGCAAACGAACTGCCTCCTGCCTTTTCTTCACTATATTTTTCTGTTGTGCTATTATTCTTAACAAATAACCCGGAACCCTTCAAAAGGACAGGTTTCCTCTCAAATAAGCAGGAGCTTCGCCCTTTATCGTGGAACTGTCTTTACCTGCGGTGTATACGATAGAGGGCAGGCGATGCGGTGCATGAAGAATTTTTTCTTTGGATTCATGAGGGGACTGGCCATCGGGATTGGTGCCATCACTCCCGGAGTAAGCGGAGGTGCGCTTGCAGCCGTCTTAGGAATATATGAAAGCTTGACAGACGCTATTGCTCATATTACTGAGGATTTCCCTAAGAAGCTGCAATTTCTGCTGCCTCTCGGCATCGGCGGGGTTGTAGGGGTGCTTGCTTTCAGCAGAATTATTGAATATCTGTTCGAAAACTATAATACTGAGGTAAGATTCTTGTTTATCGGACTTATGTCGGGTGCGTTGCCCTCAGTCTTCAAACAGGCCAATAAAAAAGGCTTCAGAGTTGTTAATCTGATTCCCTTCATTATTGCGGCCGGCACGGCAGTTTTGCTCACAGTGCCGGCAAATGCGCAGCTTGAAATGATTCCTTCAGGGGAACCGACTCTGTTTCAGCTTGCCTTGTATGGGGCGATTATTGGGGTGGGCACGATTATCCCAGGTATAAGTGCATCTGTCGTGTTAATCTACCTCGGAGGATACCAGGTGTTACTGGCGGGACTCACCGGAATGGATCCGAGCATACTGATTCCTGCGGGGGCAGGCTATGCGGCCGCCGCGGTACTTTTTGCCAAATTAATCAGCCATCTGTTCAGAAGGGCTTATGGTCTTACGTATTATGCCGTACTGGGTTTCGTGCTGGGTTCAATTTTGCTGATTTTCCCCGGCGAAGCTTTAAGCGCAAAATATATCCCGTACTTATTCCTATTAGCATTCAGTTTTTATATCTCTTATTGGCTGGGCAAATTTTCTAAAGACGCCGCGTAGCCGCTGCGTATAACGCCTGCTGTTACAGTAATGAGTCGCACCTATCCACGGAAGAGTCATTTGCCTCAGCATTCCAGCCGTATTTTTGCAGCTTTCTTGTCATGGTAGCCTGGCTGATTCCCAGTCTTTTCGCAGCCTTGCGGGTGCTGCCACACTCACGGTACGCCCTTACAATAACTTCTTTTTCTGTATTCTCCAAAATATCTTTCAGGCTTGTGTTTGTTCCGGGTAGGCTCACGTTGCTGAAAATGTCACTGTGTATAATGTCGGGTTCCAGATCCTGCCCACGGCTTAAAACAACAAACCTTTCAATAATATTTTCCAGCTCCCTGACATTACCCGGCCAGTCATACGCCTGAAGTCTGGTCATTATCTTGGGGGAAATCATCTTATTGACATTAAATTTCTTGTTAAACTTCTCCAGAATGTATTCTGTCAAGATGGGAATATCTTCCCTTCTTTCTTTCAGTGAAGGTATAAGGATGTTGATCACATTCAGGCGGTAGAACAAATCTTCCCGAAACCGGCCATCCTCAACCAGTTTTTTTAGATTTCTGTTTGTAGCTGAAACTAAACGGATATTTACCGCAAATTCCCTGGCACCCCCCAGCCGCCGGATCCGCTTCTCCTGTATGGCTCTCAGAAGCTTCACCTGCATCTCAAGCGGAAGTTCTCCGATTTCATCCAAAAACAGCGTCCCTCCGTCAGCTGCCTCAAACAGTCCCGCCCTGCCTTTCTTGTCGGCACCTGTAAACGATCCCGTCTCATACCCGAACAGTTCCGATTCCAGCAATGGCCCAGGCAGAGCACTACAGTTTACGGCAATAAAAGGTCCGTCCTTTCGCTGGCTGTTTCTGTGAATCATTTTGGCAACCAGTTCCTTGCCTGTGCCTGTTTCACCGGTAATCAGAATACTGGACCCCATATGAGCAGCCTGTATGGTAAGTCTGATTACCTTCTTTATTTGTAAGCTGTCACCCACCAGCACTCCCTTTACTTCCTTGGCACGCAGCCGTTCCAGTTCTGTCGTAAACTGTTGTTTTAACTGGTTAAATTTCTGAATCTCTTTCCTCAGATTATTTAACGCCGTCATGTCACGGATATTAATTACAACCAGGATCAGTTGACCGTTGCTGTCAAACACAGGTTTTCCTGTAATCAGCACTTCTCTCCCGTTAATTTTCAGATACAGGTTTTTCGGCTTCAAATCCTTTATAACATGCCGACTTACAGCATCCGGCACATGCCCTTCTTCCACCAAACGGATGGCCTGTCCCCCGATAAAATCTTCCGCTCTGACCCCGACAATCTTCTCACAAGCTTCGTTCATTCTGATCAAAATGCCGTTTGCGTCAACACTGACCAGACCGTCCGCGCTTGAATTTATGATATAATTCAGTTCCTTGTTCGTTTTTACAAACGCCTCAACCTTGCTTTCAAGCTGTCGGACCTCTGTCAGGTCATTGAGAAAAACCAGGCATCTGTTATCGTCAACTGGCAAAATATTGGCAGCAAAAAAACCCTCACACGCGCTCACAGTAAGATTGCATCCCGGGCTCCGATCCTCTAATATCCTCTGAATGGGAAGACACTGCACGATTGTTTCCGCTACATTACTGTACCTTCTCCGCTCCAATATATCCCTGAAGAGTTTTTCAGCACTAGGGTTAAAACCGATTATCTGCTGGGAATCGTTTACAAGCAAGACAGGCCCATACGAAAATGTCCACATATCCCGCCATCGTATTACCTTTTCAGCTGACTCTCCCTTACTATGGCGACAGCTCATTGCATGTCGAGTAGACGCTCGACTTTCACCTCTCCTACTATTTACGCAAGGGGTCCGTCTACGTCCCCTCACCTATTATTTCCCTACTCAAGGTTTTTGCTAATGCAACTGGTCCGCCGCTGCAATGGCGGGCCGTACCCGTCACTGGTTGTTCCCGCGAGCTTTTAGTGACGGCCGTAAGCTCCCGGTAGTGACAAAATGTGCATTGCCGTCACCATAAATTATCCTACAGGGAAGTTAACAATTCAAGTGTCAAATTCAGAAAAAAGAAATCATACCGGCATTAGCCGGTATGTCCAAAGAAGCCCCGCCTTTGAGCGTCAGCGCAGAAGGCATGAGTATATCACGAGAACCACGTTTCCTCGCCTTATAATAGCGGCAAATATTACACGTTTCTAATTGCCGGCGACCATTATTCCGGGAACCCCAGGCAACATCCCTACTATGGCCATTACCGTGGTGGTGATAACAAATGTTACCGCCGTTATTACAAGCTGCGCTCTTCGCGTCAATACTTTATTTACCTGTTCTTGCCTTTCGGGTTCAGTTGGTCCCAGCAACCCGAAATTTTCAACCAGCGTGGCAAACGCCCAGCCGAAAATCGGGTTTATAAACATCCCCGTAGCCATGCACGTGGCCGCTCCATACGAATCCCGAACGGTTTTTATCAGTCGTATTCCAATCTCAATCATGGGAATAAATACACCAACAAGCAAGACGACCCTAAGCATCGGAGGGAAAGTGAAGATATCCAGCACATAACCTGAAAGGGCCGCCAAAGCAGAAACGGTTCCCATTATTATTTGTGCTGCAGGAAGCGGTCTCTTAATGATTGCGGCAGGAATAACCAACGTTCCCCACGGGTCGCAGATAGCACCGCCGCCAAGCAAACCTCCTGACATTTGTCTCAAAGAAATTGCTCTAAAGCAGTCGTCCGTATGCAGGTACGCATTCTCAGATTTCGGTGGATAGAACGTTTTCTGAAAAGCTATCAACCCCATAGCGTCAGGTGGCCAAAAAACCACAGCAATAATCGCAAAAGGTATCACTGCAATAAAATGTTCTAAGGTCGGTAGCCCGAGCTGCCAGCCAGTATTAGCACCCCACCAATAAAACGGGTTAAAATTGGGGATACCGGGAGGAGTTACGAACTTAAACGGCGCCCCCATAAGCAGGGCGATAATCGCCGCAGCCCCTCCGCATGCAGGTATGGCCGCCCATCGCGCTCCAACTTTTGCCAGAAGGGTATAGATAAGCAGCGTGGATAATGCCAGCAAAATAAACAGGAAGTCTATTCCCAGCTGATCGGTCCAAGTCCGGAGGGCTCTCATCTGATCCATAGAGCCGGTAAACCCGAAAAATATGAGCAGTCCGGCGATCACACCGTTTGGCGTCAGAGCTTGCAGTAAGCTACCGCCTCTCAGGAAGGATAACGTCAAGCCGAGCAAACACATCATGATAGTCATCGCCAGCGGATGCCCTCCTGCTGCGACAAGCATCGGAACAAGAGGAATCATCCAACCGTGTGTACCGGCCCCACCTGTACGTTGATTCAGAAACGCTAATAATATAGCCCCGAAAATACCTACCCATACCGCCTCTAATCGAACATTCTCCGTCGTGAATTCTGGCGACAGTCCAAATCCGGCCGCATAGGCACCTACAACTCCGATTAGGATTATAGTGTTTCCAATTGCCCCTGAAAACCCGGGCACCAGATCCTCCCACTCAAAATTAAAATGTTTCTTCGGAAGAAAGAACCCCCATCTCTTGTTCTCGAGATTCGTTATCTGGAGTTCGTGATCCAAATAATCTGACCTGTTATTAAAGTCGCTTGCCGGGCGATGAAGCTTTTCATATCTTAGCTCAGGCTCAGTTGTTTGCTTTACCGTAGTTTGTTCTACTGTCATCGTTTTCTCTCCTTCCTAATTACCCCTATTTCACTATCAGCACACTGGTTTTTGATTGCTGCACAACGGCATTCGATACACTTCCGAGAAAAATCTTTTTTAAACCGCTCAGTCCCCTGTTGCCGATCACAATCAAGTCAAAATTTCGCTTGTCGGCAACCGCGCTGATAATTTCCGCAGGATTTCCTTCCTCAAAGAGGCTGCTAGCCTCTTTGTTCTTCGTTTCGAAAAATTTTAAGGCTTCCACTAAGATCTTTTTCTTTTCCTCTCTGTGCATATCTTCCAGTTTGCGGAAGCGTTCCCTATCATCCTCTTTAATAAAATAAGCTCCCCTATCACTTCTCACAAGAGCATCAAGAGGTTGATTGTAGACATGAATTACAACGATCTCATCCGCATCGCCATTTCCAACAATCTTCGCTGCTGTTTCCAAAATAGGCTGATCATGTTTGGATCCATCTGTGCAAACTAAAATTTTCATGAACTATCGCTCCTCGCAAAAAAATAACTATTTCCAAAATCCGCCAAGCATTATTGAATTTATAATTTGCCGGCAAATAAGCCCCCTTTCACTGTCGGGCGAGTTGCAGGT
>QLUR01000060.1 GCA_018725565.1 Bacillota bacterium
GATAAAAGGAAATGTTTGCTGGTCTTCAAAGAGTAGGTCGTTCTTTGATGCTTCCTATTGCGGTTCTACCAGCGGCAGGTCTTATTCTGCGTTTCGGCCAGCCTGATTTACTGAATATCCCCTGGCTGGCAGATGCTGGTGGAGCTATCTTTGGCAACCTGCCACTACTTTTTGCCATCGGTGTGGCTATCGGCTTCACCGCTGACATTGGAACGGCGGGCATTGCTTCAGCAGTTGGATACTGGGTGTTCGTCTCGGTCCTAAAGGACATCTCTAAGGCAGTCTATGGGACTGAAGTAGACATGGGAGTTTTGGCAGGTATCTTGATGGGACTTACGGCCGCCTCCTTATATAGCCGCTACCACACCATCAAGCTCCCTGAGTGGCTTGCCTTTTTCGGTGGAAGGCGCTTCGTACCTATCGTTACTGCCTTTGCCGGGCTCGCGCTGGGTATCGTCTCTGCTTTAGTGTGGTTCTGGCCGGGGCAGTTGATTAAAGTGATCGGTGAATGGGCGATAGGAGCTGGAGGAATCGGTGCAGCAGGGCACGCCTTTTTCAACCGCCTACTGATTCCCTTTGGCTTACACCACATCATCAACACCCTAGTCTGGTTCGAGTTCGGTGACCTGACCAACTTCTTTGAGACGGCCGGTGCACAGGGCGGCATGTTCATGGTCGGCTGGTTCCCCATTATGTTGTTTGCCTTACCGGCAGCGGCGCTGGCGATGTATGTCAGTGCCCACGAGAAGAACAAGAAGCTCGTCGCTGGTATATTGTTTAGCGCGGCTCTAACTTCCATCGTCACCGGTATCACCGAGCCCATCGAGTTTGCCTTTATGTTTGTAGCGCCACAACTCTATGTGCTACACGCTTTGTTGTCTGGCGTCTCTGCGTTCATCACTGTGTCACTGGGTATACGTAGCGGCTTTACCTTCTCTGCCGGATTGATTGATTACGTTCTAAACTATGGTATCTCTACCATGCCCTTACTTCTTCTCGCCATTGGTGTGGTCTTCGGCCTTATCTATTACTTCCTCTTCTTGGCCATAATCAGGAAGTGGAATATCCCCACACCCGGCCGCGAACCGGAGGTTACAGAGAAAGCGTAGGTTTGACATCTGCGGTATCTCCCCCACGGGAGTTTTATCGCCCGCGTAACCTAGAGGGACAGGCTGGGGTCATCCAGCCTGACCCTCCTTTATCTTTCTTTGGACAGCCGAAGGATAAGGAACTGATCCACGGTGGAATGACACTCTATCCACAGCAAGGAGGTAAACTGTGCGGGACAGGGCGTTAAAGTTTATAGAAGCCCTAGGAGGTATTGACAACATAGAGGAAATCGAAGGGTGCATAACCCGCCTCAGGGGGACAGTAGTGGATGCCGGCAAGGTAGATTTGAAAAAACTTAAAGGCTTGGGGATCGTCGGCCAGCCGATCTTAATGGGTAAAGGTATCCAGATTGTCGTCGGCACCTATGCCGAACTGATTGGTACTGCTATAAATGAGATCATGAGAGGGAAGTGATTAGGTTCAGGGTACTGACGCCTTTCAGCGGTAGGATTGTGCCTCTCGATAAGGTACCGGATCCCGTCTTCTCTGAGAAGATGCTGGGCGACGGTTTGGCTGTGGACCCAGTCGAGGGGGTGGGGGTGGCTCCCATCACGGGCAAGTTAGCCGTATTCCACGCTAAGGGCCACGCCTTCGTTGTGCGAGCTGCAAATGAGGTTAATATCCTCGTCCATATCGGCATCGATACGGTGCGGATGAAAGGTGAGTGCTTCACCCGTCTGGCGGAGGTCGGTGATGAGGTAGTAGCAGGGCAGGAGATTGTTCACTTTGATATTGCTGCCATAGAGAAAGCGGGTCACTCCCCTCTTTCGTTAGTCACCCTGCCTGATCTACCCGCCACCTACCAGGTGGAGAAGACCACCGCAACTACTGTCCGTGCTGGACAGGATGTCTTACTCACTGTCACCTCGTCAGACTAGTCGGTGGCACCCAAGGGAGGTGACCCTTTACGCCACCAGCGGGAGCAAACCCTGCCCAGTCACAGTCTTTTACACTTTACCCCGTTAGAAAAGGCCCTATCCTGGAGGGCTGGGTTTAAAAAGATCAATTATTTGGGAGGGGTTTAAAGCCCCTGCCCAATTTTTTAATAGGGTTTACTATAGCCGGCTCTACAAAATGGGGCAGTGTTATCTTAACGGAGGATTGCACCATGGTAAAACGTCTATTGGATGCCAATGCCTCGGACTTTGCGGCGATGAGCAGTCGCGAGCTGACGGAAAGTATCTGTCTCTCCGAGGGGCGCGTGGTGGCGGCCGAGGTGATCGCCGTGGTGCAACCGCTGCTGGACAAGGTGTCCAACGCCGAGTTGGCGGCCGGGATGGGTGCCGACCTGATTCTGTTCAATTTCTACGATGTGACCGCGCCCCAGGTGGCCGGCTTACCCGACCAGGGTGAGGCCAGCCCGGGCGCGCCTCTCTTCGGCCACATGTCCTGGGGGCGCGGCGTGACCCTGGCGCGGGTCAAGGAGTGGATCGGCCGGCCGGTGGGTCTCAACCTGGAGCCGGTGGAGAACCCGGAGGGGCTCACCACAAGCGGGCGGCTGGCGTCGCCGGAGAACGCTCAGGCAGCGGTGGCCCAGGGGGCGGACTTCATCGTCATCACCGGCAACCCCCACACCGGAGTGACCACCGCTGGCATCGCCCGCGCTCTGGCGGCCATCCGGGAGGCCATAGGCGACGGAGTGGTGTTGTTGGCGGGGAGGATGCACGCGGCGGGGACGAGCGGCCCGGTGGTCACCGCGGCCGACGTGGACGCTTTCGCCTACGGCGGGGCCGATGGCGTGGTTCTGCCCGCCCCTGGCACAGTGCCGGGCATGACAGTGGAGTCAGCACGCGTCTTGGTGGAAGTGGCTCACGAAAGAGGGTTACTGGCCATGAACACGGTGGGCACTTCTCAGGAGGGAGCCAGTACATCAACCATCGAGCAACTGGCGCTGATGAGTAAAATGACCGGGGCCGACATCCACCACCTGGGTGACGCCGGCACAATCGGCATCGCCATTCCGGAGAACATCTACGTCTGGTCACTGGCGTTGCGAGGCCGCCGACACACCTGGCACAGGATGGCGGCTTCGCTGAGGAGATGAGCCGAGAAAATGGGGACTACAGACCGGTGCTCACTATGGTGCAGGGGGAGGTCGTCTATCGTGCCTGCTGAACTGGTGAAAAGATATTTCGCTGAGTGTCACCGGCTGCTCGACAAAGCGGAGCGCTCCCAGACAGACTGCATCAGACAGGCGGGCAAGGTTATTGCCGGTGCCATCGCCCAGGGAGGCACGCTCCACATCTTCGGCACAGGCCACTCCCACATGTTAGCGGAGGAACTCTACGTTCGCGCTGGCGGCCTGGTCTGTGCCAGCGCTATCTTAGAGCCCGACCTTATGCTGCACGAGGACCCGGCGCGCGCCACTGAACTGGAACGGCAGGAGGGGCTGGCCGGCGAGATACTGGTCAGGCACGAGCTGTGGGCAGGAGATGTGCTCATCGTGGTCTCCAATTCGGGACGTAACCCTGTACCCATCGAGATGGCGCTCTTGGCTAGGGAGAGGGGCCTGGTGGTCATTGCTCTCACCTCGTTAGCTCATTCCCAGGCGGTGACCTCCCGCCACTCCAGCGGCTGGCGTCTTTTCGAGGTGGCTGATGTCGTCCTGGACAACGGAGGGCAGGTGGGGGATGCTACGTTAGAGGTGGAGGGGCTCCCGACGAAAGTCTGCCCCAGCTCGACGGTCATAGGGGCGGCCATCCTCAACGCCGTCGTGGCTGCTACCATCGAGGAGCTGCTCGCTAAGGGTATCGTCCCTCCCGTCCTCGTCAGCAGCAATGTGGACCCCCAGGGATGAAACTCTAAAACCGGGAGCCTCTTGCAAAAGTCTTTGAATGAGATGATTTTTCCTTTTCTTTAAGAAAATCTTTGATTCTGGCCTCAATTTGGCTGGTTTCCGTAAGTCGAAAAACCTCCCTAACTAGCTTTTGGCAGTCAGCCAGACTAAGTTTTCGGACTACTTGTTTTACTCGGAGAAGGGAAGTAGCGGTCATAGACAGCTCATCGATACCCAGGCCGACTAGAAGAGGGGTGGCTAGAATTTCCCCAGCCATTTCTCCGCACATACCTACCCACTTACCATGGGCGTGAGCTGCCTCGACAGTCATTTTGATTAGGCGAAGGGTGGCTGGATGGAAAGGCTGGTAAAGATAAGAAACTCTTTGGTTCCCTCGATCTGCGGAAAAGGTGTACTGAATGAGATCGTTGGTTCCAATACTAAAGAAATCAACTTCTTTGGCCAAAATATCAGCCGCAAGGGCGGCTGAGGGGACTTCAATCATGATCCCAATTTCTACTTTCTTCTCAAAAGGCACTTTTTGGTGAAGAAGTTCCTTCTTAACCTCTTCGACCAAGGCCTTTGCCTTTCTGACCTCATCGATAGTGGAAATCATGGGGAACATTAATTTAATCTGAGCAAAGGGGCTGGCTCTCAGGATGGCTCGTAGCTGGGTTTTAAGAATCTCGGGCCTGTCCAGGCCAATGCGGATGGCTCGCCAGCCCAAAAAAGGATTGAGCTCCTTAGGTAAATCCAGGCAAGGAATGTCCTTATCCCCACCAATATCAAGAGTTCTAATAACAATCGGCTTTGGGCTGAAGATCTCAGCTACTTCTTTATAGGTCTGAAATTGCTCTTCTTCCTCGGGTAGAGAGTCTCTGTCCAGATAGAGAAATTCCGTTCGGAATAGACCAACTCCATCCGGATGGTAAGCTCTTGCTCGTTGAGCATCCTTGGGATTACCAATGTTGACTGCCAATTCCAGGCGAAAGCCGTCTTGGGTCTGGGCAGGCAGGTCTCTCAGTTCAGCCAGCTTCCTTTTCTCCGCCAAATAGACCTCTTTTTTCTCCTGGTACTTCCTCCGAGTGGCCGGAGTAGGATCAAGGATAACCAGTCCCTCATAGCCATCGACAATGAGGGTGAGCCCATTGCTGGCCTCAGAAATAATGTCTCCCAGGCCCACTACTGCTGGTAGTTCCAGAGTGCGGGCAATAATGGCTGTATGAGAAGTTCGGCCACCTTGCTCAGTGGCAAAGCCAAGGACTTTTGAGAAAATCATCTGGGCGGTATCCGAAGGCGTCAAATCGGCGGCCAGGATAATAGATGGTTCAGGAAGCTCGCTTAAGACTTCTTCCCTTTTGCCTTGAAGATTGCGGAGGACTCTTTCTCCTACGTCTTTGAGATCAACCACTCTTGCCCGGATGTACTCATCCTCAATTTGTTCAAAAAGGGCCGCCGCTTCCTCGATAACTTCCTGCCAGGCTTGTTCAGCGCTTATTTTTTTTTGGCTAATTTTGTGCAGAGCTACTGGCAAAATCAAAGGGTCATCTAAGAGCATTAAGTGAGCAGAAAAGATTTCAGCTTCTTTTAAGCCTACTTCTTTCTTACTCTTTTCTTTAATCTCTTCTAGCTCTACTTTAGCCTGGCTAACAGCCTGCTTAAGCCGCTCTATTTCAGCGGGTCTTTCCTCCTCTTTAATCTTTTTCTCAAAAATCTCAAGGATAGGCCTTTGATAGATAATCGCTGGACCAATGGCTATCCCCTCTGAGGCAGCAATTCCCTTAAAGGCTTTCTCCATCTATTATTCCTCACCAAACTTATTTTCGATCATTTGCAGTAAGGTTTTAAGCGCTTTTTCTTCGTCCTCGCCTTCAATTTCAAGAGTGATTTCACTGTCCAGGTTGGCGCCTAAGGTAAGTACACTTAAGATGCTCTTGGCGTCCGCCTTTCGGCCATTGCAGTAAACAGTGATTTTGGAATCAAAGCTCTTGGAAGCTTGAACGAACAGAGCTGCTGGGCGAGCATGAAGACCAGTTTTATTCTTGAGGATTGCATTCTGGCGCAACATCTGTAGTGACCCCTTTTCGATTTTACCATTTTTGCTCAGAC
>QLUR01000061.1 GCA_018725565.1 Bacillota bacterium
TAAAAAGCCCGACTTAAGCGGGTTTTTTAATTTTTTTATAATATAAATTTATCGGCTCCGATCTTCAAAAAACGAGTTCGTATCTAGTTTGTTGGCTCCGAACGCTGAACGAAATCCGAACTTTTTTTAGCGAAAATTTTACCCCGTAGGAAGCCGCAGGCTTTCCTTCGGGGTCTGACGCTGATTTCTGAAAAATTACGCTCGGGCGTGGCGGGATTCCTCCCACACCCCCCTTCCGCCGCGCCCTCGCGCGGACGGAAAGATTTTTCGCGGAGGTTTGTTACGGCTTCAGCTTGCGCTCATCTCGCGCCGATTCGTACTCGATTTTTTCGGGCGTTACCTTTGCAACGACAGGCGTGGCATCGTTCCT
Organism: Bacillota bacterium; assembly: GCA_018725565.1. Classification (GTDB taxonomy): domain Bacteria; phylum Bacillota; class Dethiobacteria; order Dethiobacterales; family Dethiobacteraceae; genus HKB214. The sequence continues at coordinate 371 of QLUR01000061.1, forward strand.
GTTTGCCCTTGCAAGAAGGGCGCGCCTCTCGTCAGAGCTAAGTGGTGCAGGAGCGCGAGTGCCGGAGTATTTTACCTGAACCAACCACTCTTTGCCGCCGTCCCAATTAGCAACCATATCCGCCGACGTTCTGCTTCCCGGCGATTTTTCTACCTCCGCACCGCTTCTGCGCAATGACGCCGCGACCCTGTCCTCTGCCTTCATTCCTTTTTTCATAGGTTTGCAGTTTTTATTACTTAATAAGATTTTTGCTATTGTCGACTCCCAACAGCCCTGTGGAAAACTTCTCTTGTTTAGGTTTTCTTTAGGTATTATAATTTAGGTATGAGAAAGAAGTCAAACATGTGGACAACAAGACCTTCAAAGCGGCAAGCAGAGATTTTGGAATTCATCGCAAAGTTCCAAAGGGTAAAGGGCTATTCCCCCTCGCTTGCAGAAATAGCCGAGCATTTTGACATTTCCATACCGACTGTCCATCAGCACATTTCCTATTTGCGGAAAAAGAAACTGCTTGCCGCACTCAAAGGCAAAAAACGCTCCATTCTGCTGTTCAACGATCAGAAAAAAGATTTGGTAGAGATACCACTAATGGGTGTTATTTCAGCCGGCGGTCCGATTGAAGCAATCAGAAATCCAGAACCAATGGAAGTTCCGCGCAATATGCTTTCAAGGGGCGCAAATTACTATGCATTAAAGGTTTCGGGAACGAGTATGATTGAAGAAGGCATTTTCGACGGCGATGTTGTAATAGTCCGGGAACAGCCGGTAGTTGATAACGGAGAAAAGGCGGTTGTGTACCTGCCGGACAAAGACGCCGTTACTTTGAAAAAAATTTATCAAGAGAAAAGCCGCGTAAAACTTGTTCCTGCAAATAAAATCATGAAGCCCTTTTACGAAAAGAACGTAGAAGTGCAGGGCAAAGTGATCGGGGTTTTAAGAAAATATGCGTAAAATTACCAAAAAACTTACGGTAATTGACTTGTTCGCCGGATGCGGAGGGTTGTCCTACGGACTCGAGATGGCAGGGTTCGGCATATTGCTCGGCACCGATTTCTGGCAGGACTGCCTAGACACGTTTCAGTACAACCACAAAAACTCAAGAATACTCTGTGGCGACATTCGAAAACTAGAAAGCGATAAAATAGCGAAATCGGCAGGGACCTCGCGACCGACGCTCGTGGTGGGAGGGCCTCCGTGCCAGGGGTTTTCGCTATCGGGTCCGAGAAAATTCTACGACGGGCGTAACCGCCTGTACTTGGAATTTCTACGAGTCGTCAAAGACCTACATCCTCAAGGCTTCATAATAGAAAACGTCCCCGGACTTGCAGGTTTATTCGGCGGCACGGTCAAAGAGCGAATCGTGGACGAATTTTCAAAACTCGGATACAAAGTAAACGCAGAAATACTGAATGCATCTGACTACGGCGTGCCGCAAAACCGGAAGCGCATCGTCTTCGTAGGCCTCAAGAGTGCTATGTTTGAATTTCCGGATCCGACGCATTTCAACGGTTCGGAGGACGGCGGTGCGCCTGCTCGTGGGCAGAGAAAATTAACGGTACAGGATGCCATCGGAGATCTTCCCCCACTGAACGACTACAAGGGGGCCGAAGAAATGCCATATAGATCGCGGCCAAAAAATGAATATCAGGCCATGATGCGCAAGGGCAGCCGGGCAATCATCAACCACGTCGCGAGCAACCACGCCAAGCAGACGACGGACATAATCTCGCTTGTGCCGGAGGGCGGAAACTACAAAGACCTCCCCGGCCATTTCAAGAACACGCGCAATTTCCACATCGCATGGACTCGCCTGCACCGTAGGAAGCCGTCGCCCACCATTGATACCGGACACAGGCATCATTTCCATCCGACGGCAAACCGCATCCCAACAGTTCGCGAGTCCGCGCGCATCCAGTCCTTCCCCGATACATTCCGTTTTCTCGGGACGAAAACGTCGCAATACAAGCAGGTCGGAAACGCGGTGCCGCCGCTCCTCGCTTACGCAATCGGGAAAAAAATATTAAAATACCTGTAAGAGTATGTATAAAACTCCAAAAGAACATTTTTTGAGACTACACTTCGAACGTTCGCGATTCAGCCGGCGGCTTGAAGACATGTTGTTGATATTGGCCGGAAAAATCATCAGCATGGGTATGTTGAACAAGGACCAATTCGACGCACTGCTCGACAAAATCATACGCGAGGCATCGCCGGCCCCCATCAAGGAAAAGACGGTCAGAAACCAACGAACGGAAATGATCCGGCTGTTCGGGCTTATCAAATACGTGGACGGTTTGGCCGTGCCGGGCAACCGGCTGACCCTGCTCTCGCAAAGCCAGGACATCCCGAGATTCTTCAAATCATTCTGTAAACAATTTCAGTTTCCGGGCGGATTCCTGAAGCCGGACAAGGCCAGCGAAATGGTCCGAGCCGGCGTCAAATTCAAGCCGGCGAAACACATCCTTCAAATGCTCAAAATCGGCGAGTCGAAATACCGCCACTTCGCCGTCAGTGCCGCCGAAGTGGCGCACTTGGTTTTCAACGACAAGCGCGTTTCCGTCCATCGGGAAAAACCGGTTGATACGCTCGAAAGGATCGTCAGCGCTAGGAATACCGGCGCCGAGATGGACAAGACCAGCGACGTCATCAGGTATGCGAGGGATTTTATCAACTATATGGTGGAGGCAAATCTTCTCCACGAATTCAAGGGAATGTACGCCCTTAACAACGGCGAGTCCAAAGCCATACGCGCTATAATCGCGGACAAGGATTTCTTTGACGGCTATTCCGAAGTGATCCAGCCGGACAGTTCTTGGGACAAGGAAGAATACAGGGTGATGGATGAGCGATGGGCCGAATGGTTTGCCGACGCCGTAGAGGATGCGGTGCTTGAGACTCCAACAACCGCACTTGTCCAGGAGGACGTGCACTACCCGGAACAGTGGAAGAAGATCAAAGAAATGCTTGAGAGGAGAGATCCGAGTGCGCGTCGCGGCGCGCTCAAAAAGATCGGCGATGAGGGTGAACAGATCGCGTTCGAATACGAACGCATAGCGGTCGCCCAGATTCGGAAAGACCTCGCACATCTCGTCAAAAATGTTTCTGGACAGGTATCGCTCGGCTACGACATCATATCGGTAAACGCATCGGAGGGGCGCAGGAAAAAATATATAGAGGTGAAGACCACCAAGAAAAACTATGCGCCGGAAGTTGAGATCCCGTTTACCATCAGCATCAACGAGTGGTCTGTCGCGGAGCAACACGAGGGTGATTACTTTATCTACCGTGTTATAATTACTAAAGAGGGGGTCAGCATATTTGCAATTCGAAACCCCGTGCTACGACAAAAGGAAGGCCACCTTATTGTCGAGCCGATCGGATTCAAGGTTGTGTATTCGGTCAAATCGGGCGCCTACCTTGACCTCCAACTTTTATATGAAAACCTCCAAAAACAAAATTGAGATCGTCTCTCTCTTCTCGGGTTGCGGAGGCGGTGACCTCGGGTTGTTGGGCGGATTCGATTTCTTAGGACGAAACTACGACAGGCTGGATTTCAAAATAATTTTGGCAAACGACATAGACAGCTACGCCGTGCGAACTTACCGGAGAAACATAGGCGACCATATTGTCGAGGAGGACATCACTAAAATCAGATCGTCGGAAATTCCGGACCACGATTTGCTCGTCGGCGGATTTCCATGCCAAACATTCAGCGTCGTAGGCCAGCGTAAAGGATTCGGGGATCCGCGCGGCCTCCTCTATCGCGAAATGGTGCGAATTCTTAAGGCCAAAAAACCGGCGGCCTTCATAGCGGAAAACGTCAAGGGCCTCGTCTCCGTCGACAAGGGACGAGTTTATGAAAAAATGCTCTCTGATTTTGAAGATGCAGGATACCGGGCCTTCCCGAAGGTCCTTAACGCTTCTCAATTCGGCGTGCCGCAAAAAAGAGAAAGGCTTTTTATAGTGGGTTTGCGAAGCGACGTAAAAAACGATTTTGAATTTCCCGTCCCTAACGGGGCGATTGTGCCACTTGCGGCCGTGGCAGAAAACAACGAAGCCGTCGATCCCAAATACTATTTCTCCAAGCGCGCGGTAGAGGGGTTGAAAAAGGCAAACAAAGCATTCAACAAAGGACGTGCGCAGGACATGTCCCAACCCTGCAATACAATATCCACACACCTCGCCAAGATAAGCCTTAACGGTACGGATCCGGTCATTTTGGTAAAGAAAGACACCTACCGGAGGTTTACGCCGAAGGAGGCCGCGCGGATACAATCATTCCCGGACGCATTCGAATTTGAAGGAACGGATGCCAAGCGATATATTCAGATTGGAAATGCTATTCCGCCGGTGCTCATGTGGCACGTAGCGCGCGCAGTTCAAGATCAAATTTTCTATGGCAGATGTCTTCACCAAGAAAAAGAGGAGCGAGATAATGTCGCGCATTCGTTCGAAGAATACCGGAATAGAGAGGTCGGTATTCTCAAAGTTACGCGCCAAGCGAGTTTATTTTCGTAAGCATTATCGAAGGGCCGCCGGTAATCCGGATATCGCTTTGCCTAAACAGGAAAAGGCGATTTTTATCGACGGAGATTTTTGGCACGGGTATAAATATAAATTTTTCAAAAACCGCCTGCCGCGCTTATGGAGAATTAAAATCGAAGGCAATATCAGACGCGACGCGAAAAACAGGTCCAGGTTACGGAGGAAGGGGTGGAAAATATTGAGGATATGGGAGCACGAACTTGAGAGGAACTTTGACAAAACGGTTGAAAAAATAATAGCGTTTCTGAAACCTCCGCGAAAAATCTTTCCGTCCGCGCGAGGGCGCGGCGGAAGGGGGGTGTGGGAGGAATCCCGCCCCGCCCGAGCGTTCCGCCGAGCGTAGCGAGGCGGTTCAGAATTCAGCGTCAGGCCCCGAAGGAGAAACTTCGTTTCCCTACGGGGTAAACAAAAATTCTTGCTTTTTGCTTGCCCCGTATAGCAAGCCGAAGGCTTTGCTATGGGGCCCGCCCGAGCGTAATTTTTCAGAAATCAACGTCGGGATTTTCACGGAAAAAAGTTCGGATTTCGTTCAGGGTATGGAGCATCAAAAAAAACCATCCAAAAGGATGGTTTTTTTTGATGCTCCGCAGGTAGGATTCGAACCTACAACCCACTCCTTACGCTTATCCCTATATTGCTAAAGGGGACGG
>QLUR01000062.1 GCA_018725565.1 Bacillota bacterium
TGGGTTTTATTTTTGTATAAAAAAATTCACGGTAATTTGTCTTCTCGATTACAGTTCAGTTAATAAACAATGCGTGTGGCATGTAATTGAGAGGGCGGAGCATTGCAGAAACTGTTGGAGGAATAGCAAATAATGAAGATTTCAATCGTAGGCTGTTCTGTCCATAGAAGAAAAGCTGGCCAAGCCGCGTTCCAATTATGCCGTCACCGGGTTGTATTATTATGATAATCGGGTTTGCGATATTGCCGCCGAAATCAGGCCGTCGGCGCGGGGAGAACTGGAAATCACCGATATCAACAACCACTATCTGCGCCAAGAAAAATTGAGTGTGGAAATCATGGGACGCGGTTATGCCCGGCTCGATACCGGTACCCACGATTCCTTGCAAGAGGCCTCGGCATTTATTGCCACCTTGCAGAAACGCCAAGGATTGATGGTGTCCTGCCCCGAAAAGATTTCGTGGCGCAAGGGCTGGATTTCTGCCGAGCAAATGGAACGGCAGGCAGAGCCCCTGGCCAAGAATGGTTACGGCCGGTACTTGCTGCGCTTGCTGGTGGCCGAAAGGGTGTTTTGAGTGAACGGGGAAAACACAGTTCACGAAAGCCAACAGGATCAAAATTCCGGATGTGCTCACCCATGAATAACAATAATAATGTGATCTGGCATCAAGCCACGGTCAGCCGTAAACGGCGCGAGCAATTGAACGGTCATCGGGCCGTGAACCTCTGGTTCACAGGACTTTCCGGCTCCGGCAAATCGGCCCTGGCTCACGCGGTGGAGGAGCGACTCCATGCCATGGGCTGCCGCACTTTTGTCTTTGACGGTGATAATGTCCGGCACGGCCTGTGCGGCGACCTTGGCTTCAGCCTTGAGGATCGGGCCGAGAACATCCGCCGCATCGCCGAGATGGTCAAGCTTTTCCTGGAGGCCGGGGTTGTCGCCCTGACCGCCTTTATCTCGCCGATAGAGCGCGACCGGCAGCGGGCGAGGGAAATTATCGGCTCGGAAAACATGCTGGAAATCCATTGTGACTGCCCATTGGAAATCTGTGAGCAACGGGATGTCAAGGGACTCTATAAGAAGGCCCGGGCCGGCCTTATCAAGAATTATACCGGCATTTCTTCCCCCTACGAGGCGCCGGTACAGCCTGACCTTCGTCTGGAAACCGGCGGCGCCCCCCTGGAGGAATGCGTCGAATCGGTGCGGGCGTACTGGAGCGGACTGAAGGGAGCGGCAAAGGCCGGTTTCCGCTTGCTGCACGTCTCGACCGACGAAGTCTACGGCTCGCTCGAAAAAGACGCCGCAGCCTTCACCGAGACTCACCGCTACGAGCCCAACAGCCCGTATTCGGCCAGCAAGGCGGCGAGCGACCACCTGGTGCGCGCCTACCACCACACCTACGGGCTGCCGGTGCTGACGACCCACTGCTCCAACAACTACGGCCCGTATCACTTCCCCGAAAAGCTCATCCCTCTGGTCATCCACAATGCGCTCGCCGGCAAGCCGCTGCCCATCTACGGCGACGGCCGGCAAATCCGCGACTGGCTGTACGTCAAGGACCATTGCACTGCCATCCGCCGCGTGCTCGATGCGGGCACGCTGGGCGAAACCTACAACATCGGCGGCTGGAACGAGAAGGCCAACCTCGACGTCGTTCGCACCCTCGGCGCACAAAGCTTTGTCAGCACTTCCTGGGAGCAACCGATTCTCACCGCTCAGGTGACCGGCGTATCGGTCGTCAACATGCTGGAGGCAATCCGCCAGACCGACCCTGAAGCGCGTTTTTATCAGGCTTCCACCAGCGAAATGTTTGGCCTCATTCAGACGGAGAGACAGGACGAGAAAACGCCATTCTATCCCCGCAGTCCTTACGGGGTCGCCAAACTTTACGGGCATTGGATGACCATAAACTACCGCGAGAGCTTTAATATCCATGCCAGCAGCGGTATTCTTTTCAATCACGAATCGCCGTTGCGCGGACTCGAATTCGTCACGCGCAAAGTGACCGACGCCGTTGCCCGGATCAAACAAGGCAAGCAGAAAGAGCTACGGCTGGGTAACATTGATGCCCAGCGCGACTGGGGTTTCGCGGGAGATTACGTCGAAGCGATGTGGCTCATGCTGCAGCAGGAAAAGCCGGATGATTACGTGGTAGCGACAGGGCGCACGACTACGGTTCGGGATATGTGCAGAATCGCCTTCTCCCATGTGGGCCTAAACTATGAGGATCATCTTGTAATAGACCCCAAATTCTTCCGTCCCGCTGAAGTAGATATCCTGCTCGGTAATCCTGCAAAGGCCAAAGAAAAGCTGGGGTGGGAAGCAAAAACCAGTCTCGAAGATCTCATTACCATGATGGTGGACGCCGATATGCGGCGGGCGGAAAGAGAATGACCCTGCTTGTGCCCGTCATTCTCCCCGGCGTGTTAGTCGGAGGTTGACATGAACGACATGCTTCTCAGCGCCTGGCGCTACCGCTACTTCATCCTCTCGTCCATCAAAACCGAGCTCCGCACCAAATTTGTACGCAGCCGTTTGGGCGGGCTGTGGATGATTTTGAACCCGCTGTCGCAGGTGCTCATCTTTGCCTTTGTGCTCTCGGCGGTGCTGTCCGTCAAGTTGCCGGGCATCGACAATCAATACGCCTACGCCATCTACCTGATGGCTGGCATTCTGGGCTGGTCGCTGTTTGCTGAAATCGTCAACCGCTGCCTGACCCTGTTCATCGACAACGGCAACATCCTGAAGAAACTGGTGTTCCCCAGAATTGCCTTGCCGCTCATCGTCACAGGCAGCGCTTTGGTTAACAACGCACTGCTCTTTGTGGCCATTCTCGCTATTTTTGGCGTACTGGGGCACTTGCCCGGCACGGCACTCATTTGGCTGCCCGCGCTCATGGTGGTCAACATTGCCTTGGCGCTTGGGTTGGGCTTGGCCTTGGGCGTGCTCAACGTTTTTATGCGGGACATCGGACAGATCGTTCCTGTGATCTTGCAATTCCTGTTCTGGTTCACCCCCATCGTTTATATGGCCACCATCATTCCAGAGCAATACCGGACCTTGCTGGTGTTCAACCCGATGACCCCCATCGTCACGGGTTACCAAAACGTGCTGCTGTACAACCGCGCGCCCGATTGGTCCGGTCTGGACGTGATTGCCCTTATTGCCCTAGGGCTGCTCGCCTTCGCACTGGTGCTGTTTCGCAAAGCCAGTCCTGAAATGGTCGACCAACTATGAGCGGCGAACTGCACGTACAAAACCTGGGCAAATCCTACCGCCAATGGGGCAGCGAATGGCGGCGTGTGGCTTCCTGGTTTGCACCGGCCATGCGACCGCGTGAGGAACACTGGGTGCTCAAAGATGTCACCTTTTCCGTAGGCCCCGGCGAAACGGTCGGCATCGTTGGCCAAAACGGCGCTGGCAAAAGCACCCTGCTCAAGCTCATCACCGGCACCACCCGCCCCACCCAAGGGCAAGTGCAGTTACGTGGCCGCGTGGCAGCTATTCTGGAGCTGGGCATGGGCTTCAACCCCGACCTTACGGGCCGGCAAAATGCTTACCATTCCGCCGGCCTCATGGGCCACAGCCAAGCCGACATCGAACACACCATGCCTGAAATCGAGGCCTTTGCTGAAGTGGGCGAGTATTTTGACCAGCCGGTGCGCACCTACTCCAGCGGCATGCAAATGCGCGTGGCCTTCAGCGTTGCCACAGCGTTTCGCCCAGACCTATTGATTGTGGACGAAGCATTATCGGTGGGTGATAGCTATTTTCAGCACAAAAGTTTTGACCGGATACGTCAATTCAGGGATGAGGGCGTCTCCATCATGCTCGTCACGCACGGCATGGGTGATGTGCGTACGCTGTGTGATCGCGTCATTTTGCTAGACAAGGGCCGAGTAATCAAAGACGGGCTGCCTGATGAAGTGGTGGACTATTACAACGCACTCGTCGCAGAAAAGGAAAACGCCAGGCTCAGTGTCGAGCAGCGGCGCGAAAAGAATGGTTGGTTGCTCACTAAAAGCGGTACTGGCGAGGCGCGCGTCAAAACGCTCCAATTATTAGATGTTGCTTCAGGCAACGAATTAGCCGTTGCGCATGTCGGCCAAGCGGTGGAACTGCGGCTCAAAGCCTCCATTCATGCTGACATACCCCGGCTCGTGCTCGGTTACATGATCCGCGACAAACAAGGCCATGTGATATGGGGTACCAATACCTGGCACACGCGCCAAATTCAGGAGGGCGTCAAATCTGGTGAGGTCGTTGTCTTCAGACTGCCATTTACCTGCACCTTGGGGCCGGGCTCTTACTCGGTATCCCCCGCCTTGGTCAGTTCTGACACCCATCTAACCGACAACTACGAATGGGTGGATAACCTTCTTGTGTTCGATGTGATCAATGTGGATCGAGATATTTTCATAGGCACCAATTGGCTCAATGCCCAGTTTTCCATCTCGCGCCAAAGTGAGGGATGTCCCTAATGAGTTTTATTTCCTACGCCCAAAATTTTGAAGACGTGATGCTATGGCGTGCACTCAAGCACGTGCAAAACGGTGTTTATGTAGACGTCGGTGCACAGCACCCAATCGTTGATTCGGTCAGCAAGGCTTTTTATGAGCTTGGCTGGCGGGGCATTCACATTGAGCCTGTGCCTCAATATGCCAAGCTCCTGCGCCAGGATCGGCCAGATGAAACGGTGCTGGAGGTGGCGTTGTCCGACGCCGAAGGCACGCTTGAGCTTAACGTCATTCCGGACACGGGCCTAAGCACTGCTGTGGACGCCTACGCGCAACTCCACCAAGTGGAGCGGGGTTTTGAGCACCAGCGGATCCATGTACCGGTTTTGACTTTGAAATCAGCGTTGATGTCGCTGGTGGGCAAAGACGTTCACTGGCTGAAAATTGATGTTGAAGGGCTCGAAGAAAACGTACTCAAAGGGTGGGACAGCCAAACCTTGCGACCTTGGGTAATGGTGGTTGAGGCGACCATCCCCAACTCGCCCGAGACAGGCTACGCAAGCTGGGACCCTATCCTCACCGCAGCGGACTACCAGTTTGTTTACTTCGACGGGCTCAATCGTTTTTACATAGCCAAAGAACATGCCGAGCTTGCCGAGGCATTTTCTTGCCCCCCCAATGTATTCGATGGCGTAGAGCTGAGTGGACTTGCAAGCTGGGGGCTTTGTCGAGGGCTCATCGCGGCACATCAGACAAGAGAGGAGGATATAGCGGCACAAGCACAAGCCCACGCCGAATGGCTGCAAAACGAATGGGATGCGGCCAAGCAGCGCGTTGAAGAGTTAAGCCAGCGTACTGGCAGCCTGGAAGGCGAACTCGACTCGGAGCGCCAGCGCACGGTGCAGCT
>QLUR01000063.1 GCA_018725565.1 Bacillota bacterium
GCCCTCTACTCCGCGAACGGTCTCAAGGTGCTTCTAGCCTAGATTATATACATAACAGATGCATTCTGTCAAGGTCGAGTCTTATCCAACGCAAGATGATACTGAAACAAGGAGCCATTCCAATGCAAAACGAGGCTGAAAAGCCTCGCAAGCAGCTTCCGCGTACCATGCCAGTGTATGACTCTAAACATGAACGACGACAGCATGGTGAGTATCGCACAGGTCAGAGAGTTCTTGAAGTTCGAGAGCGGAGCGAGGTTTAGCAAGACCGATAGAGAGCATATGAGTGGATTGGCAGGACGTTAGGCAAGTTCAGATACTTCAGTGAGACGAAGAAAAGTCGAGACCGAGACAAGGAGAAATTATTCGCTAAAATTCATAGACTCATGCTACGCTGATTTGAGTATCATCTACGGATTGGAAAATACTATAAACGTACAGTCACTCTACTTCCCTGTTGTCAAAAATTGGACTGCGCGGAGCATTTGAGGGTCTTTTTTTGCAGTAGCGTCAGCTTGCGTGAATGGAACAATAATATCAGGAGTGATGCCGTTGCCAGTAATCAAATTGCCGGCTGGAGTTATCCAGCGTGCGACGGTAATCTTAAGCGAACCGTCTCCGAGATCAAGAAGCGTCTGCACCGAACCTTTGCCGAACGACTTTGTGCCTATAATCGTTGCAACCCCCGCATCTTGCAAGGCTCCTGCGAAAATTTCTGAAGCGGATGCCGAACCTCCGTCTATTAAAACTACAATACTCGTTCCTGCCGGCATGTCATTGTAGCCACGGCTTGTGTGTACTTTATTTTCTTTTTTGTTGTCAAAATCTTCTATTACGACTGTCGTGCCGCGTGGCAAGAAATATCTGGAGATATACACTGCAGAGTCTAGATATCCTCCCGGATTACCGCGCAGATCTATCACAAGCATTCTTGAACCAGAATTTTTAAATCGTGTGAACGTTTGATTGAAAAGATTGGCTGAACTGGCGGTGAACTGATAAAGCGCAATGTGATAAACACCGCTTTCTTCGTCCAAACCGTCTTCAATTTCCGGGATTTGAATCGTATTGCGGATTATTTTAATATCAAGCGGTTTGCCATCGCGAATAATTGTAAGCTCAACCGTCGTACCGACTTGACCGCGGATTTGAGTCACGGCTTTTTTTATAGAGAGGCCGTCTGTAGACTTCCCGTCAATCTTAACGATAAGGTCTCCAGCCTTGATACCTGCCGCCTCTGCCGGAGTGCCCTTAAGAGGCGCGACAACAGTCAAAACACCGTCTTTAACATCTATCTCCATACCGACACCGGCGAAACTTCCGGAAATAGACTCTGCGAATGCCTGGGCCTCTTTTGGCGGGAAGTAAACAGTGTATGGGTCGCCATACGAAGAAGCCAATCCCTCTATTGCGCCGAAGATACGCTCTTTGACTGAAGGTGGTGTTAAAGACGCGTTGGTAACTACATACTGTTTTTCCAGAGCGTTCCATGCCTTCCAAAAATCAGTAAAGTCCGCTCTAGGGTCTGGTGTTGCGTCAAGCCCGTCTCCGATGAGGGGAATGCGCGAGACGACTGAAGTTGAACCGCTGTCTCCGACGACGAGCCCGGCGCCGAAGGCTAGCGCGGCCACGAGAGCGAAAGATACCCCGCGCGTAGCGATATCACGCCCTTTTTTGTATGCTTCTCTCGAATACATGTTTTGCTAGTTTAACACAAGATTTTGAGTTAATATATACTGGATGCAACCTTTGAAAGTAGAGTGGAGTACGAAAACGGTTTCTGAGGTTCTGAACTCGCTGAATTCCCGCGAATTCGGTTTGACCGAGAAAGAAGCAACCGAGCGTTTCAAAGAGTACGGACCGAACAAGCTCTACGAGGGGAAAGTGGACGGTCTTTTTATTATCTTTTTGCGCCAATTTCAAAGTCCGCTGATTTACATCCTTTTTGTCGCGGCAGGCATCGTTTTTGCATTGGGAGACGTCTTCGATGCAATGATTATTTTCATCGTACTGCTTTTTAACGCAATAGTGGGAACAATACAAGAAGGCAAAGCTCAAAATACGCTTCTGGCTCTTAAAAGCTTCGTCGAAACATCTGCGACAGTGATTAGAGATGGGAAGGACATCATTGTACACGATACGGATGTGGTGCCGGGAGACGTAATTCTTTTGCATGAAGGAGAAAAAATTCCGGCCGATGCCAGAATTATTTTCGCCAACACTCTCAAGGTAGATGAAGCGGGGTTCACCGGCGAGTCAGAGCCTGTGAGCAAGACCGAGGCCGCCATCCTAGCGGATAATTCTCCGGTAGCAGACCAGAAAAATATGGTGTTCAAAGGTACACATGTCTTAAACGGCAATGGCACGGCCGTAGTCGTTGCAACCGGACTCGCTACGGAAATCGGAAAAATCGCGCAGGAGATTTCTACAATTGATACGGAGACTCCACTTAAAAACAATATTCGCTATCTGTCCCGCCTTATCATTGCCTCCACGGTCATTATCAACATTTTGCTAATTATCATCGGAATACTCTCCGGTAAATCTATTAGAGAGATGTTTATGACAGCGGTGGCCCTCTCGGTTTCAATTATCCCAGAAGGTTTACCAGTCGTAATGACACTTGTTTTGGCGATTGGAGTAGAAAGAATGTCAAAACGTAATGTGCTGGTAAAGCGGCTCCAGGCTGTAGAAGCGTTGGGGCAGACGAAAATAATAGCCGTTGATAAAACCGGAACGCTTACCAGAAACGAAATGCTGATACAGCGAGTGTATGTTGACGATAAGACTTTTGAAATTACTGGCAACGGGTATGAACCGAAAGGCGACGCTATTTTGGATGGAAAAATCGTGGAACCGCTTAATCATACGGAACTTCTTTTCAGCGGCAAGGCGGCGGCGTTCTGCTCCAACGCCAGACTTTCATTTCAGAACGAGACTGGCGAATGGAAAGTGACAGGAGATCCTACGGAGGCGGCAATGCTGGTGTTTTCAGAAAAAATCGGATTCCGCAGTGACGTGTTAGAGCGGGAGACGCCGAAGATTTTTGAATTGCCTTTTGATTATAAAAATAAGTACCACGCGACGATTCGCGCCGTAGAAGGAAAGAACTTTCTCACAATCACAGGAGCTCCGGAAAAAGTAATTGGGCTTTGCACGAGCGTTTGGAGCAAAGACGGGGTAAAAAAACTTGATGCAGAAAAAAGGGCTGATCTTGAGGTCGTTTTGCACAAGCTTTCAAAAAACGGCTTCCGCGTAATCGCGTACGCAGTTAATCCGGATGCCGGCGAGAGCGTCGTAGCGGACGCGGTCCCGCCGATGACGTTCGTCGGTTTTTTCGGAATGAGCGACGCGCTCCGCGGCGAAGTAAAAGAAGCGGTGGAACGCGTGCGGGCGGCTGGAATGCGCATCGTGATGATTACCGGAGACCATCGCCTGACAGCGCAGGCAATCGCGAAAGAGGCTGATATTTGGCGCAAGGGCGACGATGTAATCACTGGAGAAGAAATAGACGGGATGCTGGACAAAGAGCTTTCGTTAAGAATCGCGCGCGCGACAGTCTTTGCGCGAGTTACGCCGGACCACAAGCTTCGCATTATCCAGGCGTATCGCAAACGCGGCGAAGTAATAGCAATGACCGGAGATGGAGTAAACGACGCTCCGTCGCTCGTGGCCGCAGATCTAGGAGTAGCAATGGGGAAAATAGGAACGGAGGTAGCCAAAGAAGCGTCTGACATCGTCCTTCTGGACGACAATTTCGCAAGCATAGTTTCCGCAACTGAAGAAGGTAGAAGCATTTATAATACCATCAAAAAAGTCCTGACCTTCCTTTTTTCAACAAGCATCGGCTTGGTAATCAATATCGTCGGCGCATTATTTATGCGTTGGCCTATTCCGCTTTTGCCGACGCAGATTATCTGGTTAAATTTTGTCACAAGCGGGTTTCTGACCGCCGCTCTTGCAATGGAGTCGAAGGAGACTGGACTAATGCAAGGAAAATTTGAAAGACCGAAAAAGTTGATTGTGGATGGCTTTATGGCGTGGCAAATGCTAGTTATGGCTCCTGTTATGGGGCTCGGGACGCTCTATTTATTCGGACAATATTTTGAGTCTGATATCACGAAAGGCTGGACGGTCGCCCTCACGACAATTGCAGTTTTCCAATGGTTCAACGCATGGAACTGCAGGTCGGAAAGCAAATCCATTTTCAAAATGAATCCATTTTCCAACAAGTTTTTGGTCGCCGCGACTGTGGTAGTAATTTCCCTCCAACTTCTTGCGGTCTACAATCCGTTTATGCAAAAAATCCTGCACACAACATCTCTGGGGTTCTCGGAATGGCTATTTATAATAACTGTCGCTTCGTCCATCATCATTGTTGAAGAGATGCGTAAATTCTTTTACAGGAAGAGCCGCATGTTATCCTAGTGGCATGATATTCTGGCATGAATATTTAATGGGATTTTTGGAGCGCATATTCGGAAAACGAAAAAATAAGACAAGCAGTCAGCCTGTGCGAATATTTTTTACCAATACACTATCGGGAACAAAAGAGCTTTTCATATCGCTGAAGCCTGGAATAGCCTCAATGTATTCCTGCGGACCAACGGTGTATGGAAGCGCGCATATCGGGAACCTGCGCTCCTACGTATTCACAGACACGATAGCCCGCACGCTTGTGGCGGCTGGATATCGTGTACGCCGTGTTATCAATATTACTGATTTCGGGCATCTCGTGTCGGACGGGGACGAAGGCGAGGATAAGATGACGAAAGGACTTCGCCGCGACGGACTCGCTATAACAATGGAAAACATGCGCGCCATGGCTGAGAAGTATACGGCTCTTTTCATTGATGATATCGCCGATTTGGCGATCTGCACGGAAGAAATCACCTTTCCGCGCGCTAGCGACTATATTCAAGAACAAATAGCTTTTATCAAAACCCTTGAACAAAAGGGGTACGCATATCGTACGCGCGGTGGCGTTTATTTTGATACGTCACGATTCGCAGGGTACGGCAAGCTCGGCGGCATTCATGTTGAAGAACAGCAGATAGGTACGCGCGCGAAGCTGAACATCGAGAAGCGCAGTCCCGCCGACTTCGTGCTCTGGAAACCGGACGCTAAGCTCGGTTGGGAAAGCCCTTGGGGCACAGGCTTCCCGGGCTGGCACATTGAATGTTCGGCTATGAGCCGCTCACTCCTTGGGCAAGAAATTGACATCCACACCGGTGGCGA
>QLUR01000064.1 GCA_018725565.1 Bacillota bacterium
CCATTTTTCCAGATTGTTTGAAAATTAGGCAAAGTTCTGCAAAAGATTGACAGGAGCAAGCAGCACTTTTATAATATAATAAATGCATAGTAATCCTATGTAATCATTAGGAAATAAGCTGATTTCTGTTTTTTTTTGCTCTGTCTCCGTGTGTTTGCCAGAAGCATTGCTTTTGCTTTTGCCGTTGCTTGTTGTACTTATCCTAACCCTCACCCTCACCCTAGCCCTCTCCCAGAGGGAGAGGGGAGTTGTCTGGATGGAGAGGGGAGTGTTGGTGGAGGGAGAGGGGAGTTGCACCAGTTATACCCTCTCCCTCTGGGAGAGGGCTAGGGTGAGGGTCTCATAGGGCAGGAGACTGTTAGGAAAAAGTCAGCTTAATTATGAGGGAGGAAGAGAATGGAATGAATATTGCCGAACTGAAGAAGGGTGGTTTCCTGAAACAACTGCAAAAAGACTATTTTGCCGTGCGCCTGCGGGTGGCCGGCGGGAATCTTACGCTGGAGCAGGTTGAAACTATTCAGCAGGTGGCCAAGAAATACGGCAAAGGGTATATCCATCTTACCACGCGCCAGGGGATAGAGATTCCGTTTATTCATTTTGATTATATTGACGCAGTAAGGGGAGAATTGCTTGCCGGCGGCATAGGACTGGGCGTTTGCGGCGGCACGGTGCGCGGCGTGATGGCCTGTCAGGGTTCTCATCTATGTCCCCATGGCCATGTTGATGCCAAAGCACTTTCACTGCAGATTGATGAGCAGTTTTTTGCTGCGCAGGTGCCTGGTAAGTTTAAAATTTCGGTAGCCGGCTGTAACAGGAGTTGTGCTAAGCCGCAGGAGAACGACCTAGGCTTTGGAGGTGTGATCAGGCCGGCATTCCGGGAGAATGACTGTATCAGTTGCGGCTTGTGCGCCGATATTTGCCCCGCGACTGCGATTATGATGCAGGACGGTTATCCTTTGCTCAATCGTGAAAAGTGTATCGACTGCGGAGAATGTGTGACGGCCTGCCCCACCGGAGCCTGGCACCGGGGAGAAGCGGGCGTGAGAGTTTGGGCCGGCGGTCGCATCGGCCGCGACCCAAAACTGGGAGAGGTCGCAATTGCTTTTCTGCCGATAGTTAAAATCCCTGCGGCCATTGAAGCCAGCCTGAGTTTTTTCCGAGAACATGGCAGAGGTAAGGAGCGTTTTGGTAAAGTAATTGAGCGGATCGGTTGGGGGAAATACCGGGAGGTGTTGGAGCGTGCAACCAAGCAAGACGCTTGATATCATAAATGATAGCTGCCCCATAACCTTTGTTAAGACTAAACTGGCACTGGAGTGTTTGCCTGCAGGGGATATTCTGGAAATTCTGCTAAACAGCGGCGAAGCAGTAAAAAATGTGCCGCGCAGTCTGCGCGCCGAAGGACATAAAGTTGCCGTTCTAGAAAAACAGACGGATGGGACATATCGCATGTTGGTGGAGAAAGAGGGTAGTTTAGGAAAAGAGAGCTGAGGGGAGGAGGAGGGAGTTCATGCTGACTGACCAGCAAGTTGTGCGTTATTCCAGGCATATTCTTTTGCCGGAAGTGGGTGGCAAGGGGCAGGAGAAACTTCTGAATGCTAAGGTGCTGCTAATTGGTGCGGGCGGTTTGGGCTCTGCTGCGGCGCTTTATCTGGCGGCTGCTGGGGTGGGGACGCTGGGCATCATGGACGCCGATACCGTGGACTTGAGTAATTTGCAACGGCAGGTAATCCATGCCACGCCGGATATAGGCAAGTTGAAGGTAGAGTCGGCTAAGGAAAGCATATTTCAGCTTAATCCCGATGTGTTTGTGCTGGCTTATCCGGAGCATGCCACGGCTGATAATGTACCGCGTATCCTGCCGGAATACGATTTGGTGGTGGACTGTTGTGATAATTTTGCTACCCGTTATTTGCTGTGCGATGCAGCGGTAATCTACGAAAAACCGTATGTCTATGGCAGTATTTTGCGCTTTGACGGGCAAGCCGCCGTGTTTAAGCCACCGGCAGGGCCATGTTATCGCTGCTTCTTTCATGAACCGCCGCCGGCAGGAGTGGCGCCTAGTTGCCAGGAAGCAGGCGTTCTCGGGGTACTGTCTGGTTTGATTGGCTTAATTCAGGCAACAGAAACTATTAAGCTGATCCTGGGTGTAGGGGAACCGTTAATCGGGCGATTGTTAATGGTAGATGCTTTGGGGCTGGAGTTTATGACTGCCAGAGTAAAGCGCAAGATTAACTGCCCGGTATGCGGCAATAATCCCAGCATAACAGACTTACGGGCTGAAAATTACTGCCAGCCAAATTGTGATGCCAAACAGGAGGATCAGTAAGGAAAAGGAGAGGAAAAGAAGAATACAAATATGATACTGAAGAAAGAGGTACAAGATATGGAAAAACGATTTGGGAGCGGTGCCGGCCGTGGAAAAGAAATTGGCACACGCTTAGTGCAAAGTGGCGTGCGCTTTGATCCTGCGACAGGAGCGTTAAGCGTTCCTATTTACCAGTCTGCCACCTTTGCCCACCCGGCGCCCGGTATCTCCACCGGTTACGACTATAGCAGAACTGGAAATCCCACGCGACAGGCACTGGAAGAAGCGTTGGCTGCGTTGGACGAAGGTGTGGGGGCGTATGCTTTCGCTTCCGGAATGGCGGCTATTACGGCAGTAATGATGCTTTTTAAAGCAGGTGACCATTTGATTTTTGGGGAAGACATTTACGGCGGTACTTACAGGTTGATGGATTGGATTTTTAGTAAGTTCAACCTCTCTGTCAGTTACGTTGATACTGCTAATTTGGCGGCTGTGGAGGCAGCCATTATGCCGCAAACACGCGCCGTATTTCTGGAGACGCCGTCAAACCCGTCGTTGATTACCACAGACATCGCTGCAGTTGCCGCCTTGGGCAAAATGCATGGCTTGCTGACGGTGGTGGACAACACTCTTTTGACCTGTTATTTGCAGCGACCATTGCTGCAGGGAGCCGACCTGGTAGTTTACAGCGCCACAAAATATTTGGGTGGACATAACGACCTGTTGGCGGGCGTGGTTGTTACGGCAAATCGCCGTCTAGCCGATGAGCTGGCGGTAATGCAAAACGCCACTGGACCGGTGCTTGCCCCTCATGACGCTTGGTTGCTTTTGCGCGGCTTGAAAACTTTGGCGGTTCGCATGGACAGGCAACAGGAAAATGCCAGCTATTTAGCTCAGTGGTTACAAAATCAGCAGCAGGTAGAGAAGGTGCTCTACCCTGGCCTGCAAGAATTGCACCCGCAGACAAGCGGGCCGGGGGCTGTGCTCTCCTTTGTGGTTAAGAGCGAAGAGTTGGCCAGAGCACTAATCGGTCGCTTGCAAATTATTACATTTGCCGAATCTTTGGGTGGGGTAGAGTCGTTAATTACTTATCCGTATCTGCAAACTCATGCCGATGTGCCGGAGGCTACCAGGCAGCGTCTCGGAATTAACCAGCGCATGCTGCGCCTTTCGGTGGGCATCGAACAGCGGGAAGATTTGCGCGCAGATTTGGCGCAGGCTCTAAATCCAGAGAAAGCAGAGGGATAGCTATGGATTGGGAAACAAGATTGATTCACTCCGGGTATGATCTTTGTGAGCACACCGGGGCTGTCAGCATCCCTATTTATCACGCCTCCACTTTCAGGCAACCTTCCATTGATAATTTCGGACCATTTGAGTACGGACGCTCCGGCAACCCTACACGGCAGGCGCTGGAAGGGCTGATGGCTGTGCTGGAGGGTGGCATGTACGGCTTTGCTTTTTCTTCCGGAATGGCCGCAATTTCCTCGGCGCTGAGCCTGCTTTGTGCCGGTGAGCACCTGGTAGTCTCAAGGGATGTCTACGGCGGTACATATCGGGCGCTGACTGGACTTTTTAACCGTTTTGGCATTACCCATAGTTTTGTGGACACTTCCGATCTGGACGCCATTCAGGCGGCGATTACTGCGCAAACAAAAGCCCTATTTTTAGAAACCCCTTCAAACCCCATTTTGCGGATCACCGATCTTGCCGCTTGTGCAAGTATAGCAAAAAGACATGGCTTGTTTACTATTGTCGATAATACCTTTATGACGCCGTACTTGCAGCGCCCTCTGGAATTAGGGATAGATGTAGTAGTCCACTCGGCCACCAAGTTTCTGGGAGGGCATAGTGACACTATTGCAGGCGTAGCAGTTGTGAACGATGAGCTGCTGGCAAGGCGGCTCCGCATGGTGCAAAATACATTTGGCGCCGTACTAGGCCCGCAGGATTGCTGGCTTGTCCAACGGGGAATTCGGACACTAAAAGTTCGCATGGATGCACAACAGGAGAAGGCGGCAAAGCTGGCAGCTTGGCTTTTGGCACATCCTAAGGTGGCGGCAGTATATTATCCCGGTTTATCGGCTCACCCCGGACGGGAAGTGCATGCAGCGCAAAGCAGCGGACCTGGTTGTGTGCTGAGCTTTACGCTGGCAGATCGACAGGGAGCCAGGGCTTTTCTTGAGCGGGTCAGGTTGCCTCTTTTAGCAGTCTCGCTTGGTGGTGTGGAAAGCATTCTCTCTCATCCTACCACGATGTCTCATGCGTCAATGCCAAAAAAGTACCAGGAAATACTGGGAATTGAGGAAAGCTTGTTTCGGCTGTCGGTCGGGCTCGAGTCCTATGCGGATCTAGAAAATGATCTGGCACAAGCCTTGGATATAGTCGATTAAACTGCATAATTTTGTAATAAATTTAGCGG
>QLUR01000065.1 GCA_018725565.1 Bacillota bacterium
CACGGAATTGTAGTCGTTGTATTCGCCACGAACCACGCGTTTTCCATCTGAGCATCGGGAATATCCCAAGCAAACGTGGAGGTATTCCAGTATGCTGATGCGGAGTTATTTCTTATTCTCAACTCAACAACTTCTATCTGCCCCGGGGATGTATCTGCCGAGGTTCCTGAAATTGTTGGCAGCGATGAGTATCTCAAAGTGGAGTCAGACGAAGGCATCATGACTTTTACCGTCGGCGGCGTTATGTCGTAAGTAAACTGTCTTTGACTTATAGAGGAAATATTGCCGGCGCGATCAATTGCCCGGGATTTAACTATATAAGAAACACCGTTTGACCACGTCGGCGTCGAGCCCGAATAACTCCAGTTGACCGATTCCGTCAACAGTCCTATTGTCGGCTGGCAATCAAGCCATAATGGATTGCCGCCGCTATCAACAAAACTTGTTCCATTCCAAAATCTAGAATCAAGTGTTGTTTTAATAGCCAACTGCACTTTATCTAGATACGACTTTAATCCCACCGGGCCGGGTTCAAAAGCTGTTCCAGAAAGGACTGAAAGCGGAGCGGTCTCAAAACTTCTATTTGGTTTTTGTATTCCGACAAGCGGCATGTTTCCGTCATAGAGGAATGTTCTTGTTGTCCAGTTGGATAAATTCCCCGCTAAATCAAGGGCCTGAACATTTATATTATATTTTGTAGCGTCCTGCCATGTCGGATTATTCGGCGCCGCGAGCGACCAGACGGCGGATGAGCCGGCCTGTTGGGTGGAGGAAGTTACCGTCCACGTGGAGTAATTGACCCACGCTCCCAGAGAACCGCTCCAGAACCATGTCGGATTTAAAGCAGGGCCCGTTGAAATTCGGACTCTCACTTCTCTGATTCCGGAAAGAGCGTCAACCGGGCTGTCAACCGCCGTGCCTGAGATGTGAGGCAGCGCCCTTGCCGGGCTATAGTCAATACCGACGGCAGGAGCATTTAATGTCGCCGAGGGCATATCTCTGTCAAAGAGGAACTGAACGGTTGTCCTTGCGCCTAGATTTCCAGCCAAATCCCGCGCCCTGACCCTTATATGGTAATATCTCGGGGTTGTCCATGAAGGCAGCGATGTCGTTGCCGTCCAGACGGTATATGTGGTCCGAGGACTCAGGACATCACCATAGATTTCCGCATTAGGCGTCTGTGAAGAAAATGCGACACCCGTCCAATAATATGTGCTGCCTGCGCTCAGATATAGTATTTGTAATTTCACGGCCGCAACTCCGCTGAAATCATCCGTCGCTGTTCCTGATATTGTCGTTAAACTATTTGTCGTTGAGTTGTTTGAAGGAAGCGAAACAAAGGCGTTCGGTCTGACATTGTCAAATGAGAATGTATTTGAATTAACTCCGACGGTAAATGTATTCAATGTATTTCCCGCATTATCAGTTCCACGAGCAGCCACCATATAATGCCTGCCGCTTGTCCATGATATTGCGGGAGGGGCGCCGTATTTCCAGTCGTTGACATTCCCCGTCGTATAGTTAAGCCAGTCGCCGCCTGTTCCTGGACCCCAAGTAGCCCCTTTCCAGTACAAACCATTTGAAAGATCCTGAATCAAAACCTGAACATTTGAAACGCCTGTAAAGTCGTCCGAGGCGGTTCCTGTTATCTGAGGAAGTGTGTTATAGCCGAGAGCATTTTGAGGTATGTTTATTCGGACAGAAGGCGCCTGTGAGTCAACCTGAAAGGTCGTTGTTGACCATGCCACCTGAACATTATTTGCCTTATCAACAGCAGAGGTGTTTATGAAGTATGTCCTTCCGGAAACCCAGTTTTGCGGGTCGCCGAAGTTGTAGTACCACCATGTTCCGCCAGCAGTGAGGTTATTTGTTACAAGCCAAGATGAGACATTTACAACCCAAGCGCTTGTATGCCAAAAATACGGCACACCGGCGTCTTCATAGAAAATTCTTATTCTTGTCAACTGCACATTGTCAGGCAGATCGTCAATAGCGGTTCCCGACAGTGTTATAAGAGCGTTGCCAGATGCATTATACTGTCCGCCTTCAGCCGGCCTTACTGACCTTGAAGTCGGCGGCAGTATGTCAACGGTAAATGTCCGCGTTGAAATCAGCGTCTCCGTATTTCCTATATTGTCTGCGGCTCTGACCCTTGCTCTGTATCGTTTCCCTGAAACCCAATTGGGGGCGTTTATCTGCCATCTGACTTCCGGGTCGGCGGGGTAATCGTTATATGTGACGGAGGCGGTTCCGAAGGATTGCTCTTCCGTAAAAACTCCAACGGCTACCCATGTTGATTGTCCGAAGTGCCACCATTTATCGGCGGCGGAAGTATTTATCGGGTCGAACGGCGGCTCATCTAAGCGGACTGAAATTCTTATTCCCGTGTTTGAAACGCCTGAGTATCTAAACGCCGAATTCGGCCTGAAATCGCGCGAGGTGCCTGAGATAAGCGTTAAAGGATTGTCCGTCGAATAGCCGATGTCTTCCGCCGGACGTTGAATGACTGACACAGGCGGATGGGTGTCTATGTTTACCGTAAATGTGGAAGCGGGCATCTGATAATTGTTTGTAACATTATCCCAAGCCCGTATGCCAAATGTGTAGTCCTTGCCGCTCTGCCATACGGGAAGAGTTGTAAAATTCCAGTTTGTAATATTTTGCGGGTCGCCAGAAAGCGTCGCCGTAGGCCAAGTTCCGAGCGGAGGTTGTGGCGGAGCATTCCACGAACCGCCGTACCAGAATTGATTTGCCTGAACATCTTTTATTAACACCTCAACCTTCTCAATTCCAGCACGATTCAGCGGGTTGACGGGATAATCAATCGCCGTTCCGCTTATTGATGTAAGCGACGAATAAAACGCATTATTGGCGATGTTTACAAATGAGGCCCGGGGGGCTGATGAATCAAATATAAAAAATCTCTCTGTAACCGGTGATTGAACATTTCCGGGAGGCGGCAGTGCATTATCTGTCGCCCATGAACGAACTCTATACCTCACGCCGTTTGACCATGCCGGTATATTCGTTGATGTCCAGACAGTCGTGCCAGTTGCTGTCCAGGTTGCCTGGCCCACTCCAGGTAGGTTCCAGCCGGTTGTGGTCCAGTATCTGTTATTTGTTTCGTCATAAATCGTCAAGTTTACTTTTCTAACTCCTGATACGAGCGGTCTGTCGGCGGATGGCACTGGGTCAGTCGCTGTACCAGAAATTGTTGTAAGGGTATTATGATGTGAAGCAAATGGCATCGTTATAGCGCTCAGAGGTCTTGTATTATCAAACACAAATGTTGAACCTCTGACATTGTACCATGGTTCTTCATTGCCTGCATAATCAAACGCCTGGTTTGTTATGTAATACGAAACGCCTGATTGCAAAATGCCATTAAGCGTGGCATTGTGGTATGTCCAATTGCCGTCACCGAAACCGAGCGTAAAATTGTTCACCGCAGGCGAGCCCCCAACAAAGGCAGCGCCGTCAAACCATCTCATATTAGTGTTTTTTCTTATGGCAACTCTGCGGATACCTGTTCCGGAATTGTTCCCCGGGAATGGGAAGTCCTGCGCAGTGCCTGATATTGTTCCCAATGAAGACCAATACTCACCCGTTGCAGGTTTTGTCACCGCAATTTGCGGCGCGGAAGTATCATATAAAAATACTCTTGTAGAATAACTTACAGACCACAGTCCCGCTCTATCCCTTGCTCGCGCATTTATATCATAATATCTTCCGGAAACCCACTTGGTAAATGTGGTATACCAAACCTCCCAAGTGGAAGTGTTCGTAGCGACGAACCATGCTGTTTCACCGAGTGTTGAATCAATGTTGAATGCGTCAGATGCTCTTGAGTAGTACCTGCCGACGGTATTATCATATACGCGAAGTTCTACGAAATCAACGCTACCGGCAGAACCGCCGGCGACATCGTTTGAAGTTCCTGAAATGACAGGCAACAGATTATGAGACGCCTGATTGGGTCTTGTTATTGACAAGGTCGGCGGCGACTGGTCAAATACAAAATTCTGGTCGGAATGGAGCGATTCATTTTCGCTCATATCAATAGCGCGGGACTTAATGAGGTACTGGGTGCCGTTCACCCAGATCGGCGTAGAAGCATTCGGCACAACCCAAGTTACGGTTGACGGCTCTGAAGCGTATGTCTGCACCGTGAGCCAGTTTGTAGTTCCTGAAATAAATCCACTGCCACGAACAAACCACTGCCTGTCGGACAACCGTTGATATGCAACTTCTACCCTCTTTAATCCGGATTTATTGGGAGACGCCGAAGGCCAGTCGTAAGCGGTGCCTGAAAGCGTCGGTAAGGAACTTATCCATTCTTTGTTTGGCATTTGTAGTTTTACCCGAGGTAACGTTGAATCCCATCTGAAAGTTGCCGTCGTCCAGCCGGAAAGATTGCCGGCAAAATCAATGGCGCGTGAGTTGAGCTCATATATTCTTCCGTCATCCCATCCGGGCTGATTATATGTCCACGGTGAAGTTCCTGAGACGACAATCCATGTTGAGGCATTGACTTCCCAAGTTATATTGTTCCAGTATTCGTTGCCCGGCGGCGAGCGTCTTATTCTTACAAATACTCTGTCAATGCCGGCATTAACCGTAGTCGGCAAATCTTCGGATGTTCCGGAAATTGTCGGCAGTCGCGTCGTCGCTGAACCATAGAAT
>QLUR01000066.1 GCA_018725565.1 Bacillota bacterium
CACGGTCTGTGGCCGATACCTGGACCGTCGCTGGCGCTTGCACTCCGGTGTGCGTTGCCCGGTCGCGCAGCGCTGCGTCCGTTGAGTTGGCTGTTGCGCCGTCGGCTACGTTCAGGACAGTACGTGCCTGCGCCGCCGTCAGGTCTTCCGGGTCGCCCACTGCGGCGGTTATCCGTCCCTTGAGCGTAGCCGTCGCCACGTCCGCGAGTATCGCGTTCGTCACGGCGTTGTTGGTGATCGTCGTGGCGTTCCCCGCGCTGGTCACTGGCCCCGTCAAGTTGGCGTTCGTCTGTACGTTTCCGGCCGTCAGGCCAGCGGCTGTACCTGTGATATTGGTGCCAACAAGCACGGTCGGCGTGCCAAGCCCAGGCGCTACAAGCGTCGGCGAAGTGGCCCGCACTGGCGCACCAGTACCGGTAGCCAGTGCGCCAAGTCCTGCTGAGTAAATGGTTATCGCCGATGCCGAATCAATCCGTGCGGTCCATGTTGCCGATTCAGAATGGATGACCGCTGGTCCTGAGATCGTTACGCCAGTCCCACCGGCCAGCGTCACATTGAACGCTGCTGTGTTGATGATGGTGAAATCAAACCATGTGCCAACTTGGAAGTTTGTAATCGCAGCAACAATGTTTGCTGCGGTATCTGTTGTCAGCGTTCGCGCAACCGTTGGGGTGATCGTGAATAGCCCGCTGAAACCCAATTGTGCGGCGGTCAGTGTTGCGTTTGCGTCGGCCAAAAGAATGGCTGCTTTCGCTACCATTTGCGCTGGCCCAACGCGGGATGCAATAAGGGCATTACCAGCGTTGTTGACTGTGGCAACTTGTCCTGCATTACCTGCCAGGCCCGGAAGTTTTGCGCTCAGCCCGCTTTCAATGGCAAGAAATTCTGCTCTTGCTGCCGCCGACGATCCGGCTGCTCCGGTAGCCGGGAAACCTTGGTGGTCATAGTATTCATGGACTGCCATAATGACTCCCTTAGCGCAGCGCCCGACGAGGCACGTAACTCAAGATTGCGCCATTCAATGTGAACGGCAAGAATTCAGCGGAACTGCCACTGAAATTGAGTGCAATATTTTCAGCGGTTCCGGTTATGTCGCTCTCGGATGGCGACAATGTGCGCCCATCCCAAAAAAACGCATCCCATGTGAATGAATCCCATTTTGCACCAGCTAGATCGATTGTATTGGTGGCAACTGGTGCAGAATCGTATTCTGTTGTTCCATAGCCAATCATGTACGTGAATGAGAATTCGGCGTAGTGGTTGCCAGTGATTTCAACCGTTGCTTTTCTGAAGCTCTTGAGTTGCCTTGGCGTGCCAAAATGGTTAAAGGCCAGTTCAGCATTCCAGCTTATAGGCGCGCCGTCAAAACTGGTGCCAATGTCCATTTGATAAACAAAGCCGTTGTGTGATCCGAAGTAAAGTTCTTCGGCACCACTGGCACCTTCAAGAGATGTAATGCAGGCCACCGGATTCGGAAAGTCGATTTTCGTGATGCCTTGAATCTTCTCGCCCTTGAACGTCATATAAAACGCTGCGCCACCGATGAAAAACACGCGATACTGATTTTTTCGCCGCACAATGCATGAAGCAATAGCCCGCGTAAGATGGGCATTCAGTTCTGGCGTGATCCGAGCCGACACAACTGCATCCTGAAAATTTCCGAAGCGTTGTGTGGTGCCCATCAAAATAATGCCCTGGTCGTCCAGACAAACCGCTTGCGTGATGAATTGCACTGTGTAAGGCAATGCACCCACTTCTTCGCTGTATGGGATCAGGTTCCAATCGGTTGCATTGTTGCCGTACAAAATCAAGGTGCGATCTCGCGTCTTGATGCCCAATGCGCTACTGCGATCAGAACCCACCAACCCGACAAAGCCGGCGATGGTGTCGCCGCAACCGATTTCTGCTGCGCCGGTAATGATGGTCCATGTGTAGGGCGATGCGATGCCGGAATGCTGCACTGAACTGCCGAACGCGAAGAACAGTTGGTTTTTGTGCGCCTTGACAAACCTCGGGGCGTCCGTAGTCATGCCGGTTGCAATTGGAACCAGTGTGGTGCCATCGAATTCAAATCCTCGATTGAGACCGTCGCAGCCATACATTCGTCTGGTGCCTGCGCCTCCACCAAAGTTCCAGTTGTCAAACTCGAACCGTCCGCCAGGCAGGAAAGTAATCGCAGCCTGCGCTCCGCCCAGGGTCAAGGTGCCGCCACCCGTTGCTGTGGCTGCGCCTGATGCGAAGTTGCCACCTGCCCGCCCGGTAATGACAAGTCGTCCGGTGTTGGTGCCAGAAGCCAGCGTTCCGGTTTGCACCACAACCCGTGCAATGGTTGCTGTTACCGCGCCCTGCGTCAGCACGTCGCCATCGTTGACATTGATGTTGGCGTTGGTGAATGCGATCTCTTCGCCCAGCGCAACGGCAACCCAGCCACTGCCAGAATTCCTGTGCATGACCGCAGCAGTTCCACCCGCATTGTTTCTGAATGCGTAAACCGTGTTGTTATACAGATGCACCCCAAGGATTGGGCCAGAGCCGGGCACAACTCCGATCAGGTTGCGATACACATCGGCTGCCAGATTGGTGTACCTTGCGCCAAGCGCAGGTGTTGCCGCTGCACCAGTGGCTTGCGGGCCGATGCAAGTGCCAACAACAACCCCTGCAACCCTTATGTTGCCAGTCGCAAACACTCCGGTAATCAGCGTCAGAATGGCTTGTCCTGGTGGCAATTCAATAACAGTTCCGAACGCTGTACCTGCGTTGTCCGTCAGCACATTGCCAATGGCAACCGGCCCGGTAATGGTGCAAGTCAAGACGGCATAAGTTGCATCCGATGGTTTGGCTCGGCCTGAGAAACGTTCATAACCGGCCACTCGTGCATAACCGCCATTGACACCAATTTCCACATTTGACCCCGAACGCAAATAGCCCGGCGCCAGAACAAGTGTTGGCGTGGTTTGATCCAGCCCGCCGTTGAATGCCCAGTGGCTCGATACAACCGGCGGTATTTTCAGCACGCAACTTCTCCGCCAAATTGGAGCTCAGGCAATTGCGTTCGCTCCATCTCGCCCAGCAACTGTCTATAGCGATCATGGCCGTCATGGTATGCTTCGGGTGCGCCTGAATAGCGTCCGTAGCTCATCATGGCCCGGTAAACCGGCAGCATGCGATATTCACTCGGATAGGCGGGGATGTCGTTATTGTTGACCAGTGTCGTTGCGGCTCTTTGATATTCACCACTCACAACATAAACTGCATTGGGTCTTGGCCCGAGAGAAAATGATTGGTTGTGGAGAATTGTGAATTGCGATGGAAAGCTGGCTGGCTGCGCGCCGAAGTTGTAGAGCCGATACCAATCATCGTAGCCAATAAACGACAACTCTGTTTCACTGCGAACGCCGGCTGCTGCAAGGTGAATCCTGAATGAGTCCTTTACCCAGTTGCGAAATCTGGTAATAAGGAGGCCTGATGCAGTGTCGGTACATTCGGTTGGCGCATAAGCAGCTTGATCGGTTACGGTGTTTACCCTGAACCCGGCTCGCATGAAGAGCCATTCGTTTCGCAGGCGTTGAATATCCTCGTCTGCTGTGGCAATCCAATCGACCAGTCGCTTGTTTTCGCCGATCTGGCCAGTGACGGATGACGGCCCGGTGCCTGCTGCACCGACTTCTTGGCGCAAGCGGACACACAGTTGGAGGAAGTTCATCAGTTTGCTCAGCAAGTTTGAAAATGCATCAAGCTAACCGCCAATTGCACAGCGGCTAGCGCAAGCGTTTTACGACGCGACGGCTTTGATCAGGGCGAAGTTCAGGACAATAGCGCCCGTCTCCGCCGCGCCTGCTGCCACGTTGCCGTTGTGTACGCGAATGGTGAACGAGCCATTGGCAACGCTGCTCACGCTCACAATAGTACCGCCGCCATTGGAGCCGGAGCGAATCGCCACCACAGGCACGTCACCAATTTCAACATGCGCATTGGTGACCACAAAGTCAGCCGTAGCTTCAGCAGCCAAGGGTGCGTTATGGGTGGTGATGGCGCCAGACAGTCTGGACAATGTGACGCCCGTGGTGCGGCTGGTGGCCTGCGTTACTGCGCCGCCATCGCCACGGCTGTAGCCCAGCGCTTCGCCTCCAGCTGGGGTGCGCACCAGGAACTGTGCAGTGGCATTGCGCAAAGCGACCGCCGTGCGCTTGTCGGGCAGGGTGTTGAGGAATTGGAAAACAGTGCGTGCCATGATTGGCTCCTTTGAAGGTTGGTGATTTGTACAATATCAAGCCGCTACCGACTGAAACCATTTCATGCCGCCCTGCGGATTGTTGTCCTGGATCAGTCGAACGCGGTAAGCGGTTTGCCCGCTCGGGTTCAGGCGGTTGAACTCATTGCCGCTTCCATCTTTGCCAAAGGCGCAAGCGAACTTGATGCGCTTGGCCGACAACAGTGCATACAGGTATTTGCGCTTGATCGCCTGCGGCGTGCCGCGCTTGATGTACTGCGAAACACCTTGATGCCCGGAATAGACAAACACGGGCGCGTTGGGGTCGTCGTCGGCTTCGATCTCGACCATGACCTTTTCTTCCATGAAGTTCGCCTCTTCAGCCAAAGTCTTCATTCTGTGGGCTTGAACCACTTCGATGTCTTCGGCTTCAATGCC
>QLUR01000067.1 GCA_018725565.1 Bacillota bacterium
CTGCATAGCCTCAACCCTGTCAGGTAGCTTGGCCGCATGTTCCGCAGACCTGACAGTTCCCCGCACATGCCAGCCATCTGCCGCCATTCTTTTGCACAGTGCTTGACCGACAAAACCGTTGGCTCCGGTAACAAGTATCTTAGGCAGCAACCTCAAAAGACCCCCAAAACTATCGCTAAAGCGAGTGTAATTCTGTCAAAAAATTTCCTTCTTGCCATTGGAATATACGATAACAATGCAACCCGAGACCTAATTCTTCTCGTATCAGTTAGCGCCCTTCTTAAAAGAAAAAAATGTGTTTGATTAGAAATCGCTATACAAACATTTAATATCTTTAACACCTCTGAGCGATACCATCCATTCGAAATTTTACGTAATCTTGAGACTATAGCTTGTAGGCCTTTATTCGCACCAAGCTCGTTAGCAGAATGTTGCCTATACCTGACGGTAGACGCAGAATCGATAAACCACTGTCTTCCCGAAGCGCGGCATACTGCGTATGTAAACCAATCATGCAGTGCAATATCTTTCGCTTGAAGTGAGAAATCATTTAGCAAGCGAACAAGTTCTTTAGCAAGCCATGGTGTCATTAAAAAAGTGCAGCCAGGGCCAGCAGATTCAAACAAGTAATCCAGTGATCTTTGTGGTTGAGATTTAATAATTTTAGCCTTCGAAGTGTCCGGCCAAAAGGCAGTGACATTCGAAGAAACCCCATCATAGCCACCTGCAATAGCCAGGTTAACATGCCGGCTAAGTTTGTCTAGTTCCCATATATCATCCTGATCCGAATAAGCAATAAAATCTGCATCAGATAAATCTGCATCAAGTAAAAGCCTGAAAAAGTTTAATCCAGCCCTCCCAAGCTTATCCTTACGCGGTAGGAGTATCACGCGACTATTCTTAATCGCCAAATCCTGAAGCCACGCCCATGTGCCATCGGTTGACATATCGTCTGAAATAAAAAGAAGGATGTTAACATCACCCTGATTCAAAATGCTATCAACCTGAGCTGGGAGCCACTGTAGCCCGTTATAGGTCGCCAAAAGCACCGCAACGGTTTTACACTGAGTCTTATTCATTTTTGCCTCAGCAATTTTAAATAAAAAAGTATCGACAAACGATCCTTAATCGGCATGACTTGATCTCCCGCAGCCGCCATTCTGCGCGAGCAAAATTTCGAACAGCGCCTCCCAACCAGCGGCAAACGGCTGGGGCGGCTCAGCAAAATTGCACATGTCGAACTTCAGCTGACCGTCCATCAACGCCATCATGTCCTTCGCCAGCTGACCGGCATCGCCGGGGTCAAAAAACTTTACCTTGCCGTATTGCCCCATGGTTTCATGTGCATAAGGCAGATCGGCCGCAAGGATGGGTTTATTGAACAGCTTGAACTCGGACAGGGGCAAACCCCATGTTTCCAGCTTCGACGGAAAAATCAGGCAATCCGCCGCCCCATAAAGCTCAAAGACCCGATCTCTCGTTTGAAGACCGATAAACTTGATCTTGGAAACGCCCGCGAAGCGATTCAGCATCTTTCTTGCGTACCGGTTCTCCGTACCGTCTATCGTAATCAGTACTTCGAAATTTTCATAACCGGCGTTCATCAGCAACCCGGCCGCCTCGCCAATCACTTCGATATTCTTGAAAAACCTCGGGAATGTAGGAAATATAAAAATTGTATGATCCGGTTTTTTGTGCCCGTTAAAAGCAGCGCGCTCGGTTGCCGGAATGCTCGGCTTCGCCACGACGGATTTTTTGACGGGGTAACGCAAAAAAAACTCCTTCCTCATCCATTCCTGCTGAACGATCACCCAGTCATTTTTCTCTATGTTGATTTTGTAGAGAAGCGAATAAAACTTGTTGAACAATGCAAACTTGGGATCGACGATTGCCTCCCCTATTTTCAGTTTATAGAAAGGCGAAGAGTTATGGCAATACACTGCGCGACGTTCAGCCGCGACCCGGGGAGTCATGTCGTGTAGCGACAGCCAAAGAAACGGCTTCAATTCGGATGACAAGTTTCCGAAACGAATCCATTCGTAGTAAAGGCGAAAAATCCATGATTTTTTGGAAAGCGGGAATTCGATGAAGCGGATGCCCCTCACATCGAAAAGGGCCTTGTCGTGAACCAAGGCCACGACATCATAGCGGTCGATCAGGCCTTCGGACGCGTAGGCAAGGCAATCTTTAAATATGGAAAGTGGGCCGCCGTTGGTCAAATTGACACCTGAAATTACGATTGTCTTGCGTGTTATCTCCATTATTTCTGCCTCAATTCAAATTTTCTTATCATCTTGACTGTGCACCAGAAGTGTCCCATGATTTTTTTCGGTTTTATAAACGAAATTCGTATCGGCCGACTCTGTCGGCGAGGACGGGTTTTCAACGTAAAGCCCGTCCCGGTCGGGTGCTTTGTCCCTGCGTTCCCCGACTGCCATCCATCCACACCAGCGAAGCGACGAAGAGAAATCCGCTGGGAGAGAAATAGCCTGTCCCCCGGATAAAAAAATCAATGCAATACATAACGAAGCAGGAAAGAAAGAAAACCCGCTTGCAATCCCGTGGCGCAGCCTCACTCATTGAAACTTCATGAAGCCACCTGGCGCTTTTCGCGAAATAAACGAGATAGGCAAGAATCATCGCCACGCCTAGTAACCCGAACTCGCCGATGAACTTGGCCGCCACTGCCCCCCCGTCAAGCAAGTTCAAATCCGTGCCATACAGCTTCCTTATAGATTCCATTATATCACCACGGCTTCCGGTGATTCCGAATTGCTGGAAGCCGACACCGAGGCCGAGGGTATCTTTGAAATTCAGGTAGGCCCTTTCCAAACCAGAAAGATACACCATCGTGGACAAATTTTGGCTGTCGGTAGAGATGGCTAACCGCCCCATGTAATAGTCGAAATTCACGTCGGCGAAGAGGATCGATAGCGCGGTAACGGGCGCGAGAAGCAGAAATCGTCTCAGGGGGATCACCAGGATAGCGACAAGGGTGGTGCCGACGACGAGGGTCAGGCTCTGAAGAAGGAGGGCTGTCGCATAGCCCAATAGAACCAACGGCAGCTTTATCCTTGGTCTAGAGATCACAGTTATGTAAAGGAGGAAAGGCAAGAAACTTAATGCGAAGTGCGATGGCTCAATAAAAAAAGAACAGGCTTCCCAGCCTCGACCCCGGAAAAAGGCGAATACTTCAGAATTCCGGCAAAACCAGACAACAGCAGCACATAAAAAACGAGTTTCACTGCAAAATCGGCCTGGAAATTGGGCACCCTCTGCGCCATTAGCGCAAAGGAAAAAGCCCCCAGAAGATAAATGATCAGAAACAGATACGACTGCGAGAAACGGCCGAAATCGAAATCGTCGTTGATCAGGAGTGTGATCGCGCCATGAGTCATTACCACCCCCAGCACTGCGGCGAAGAGAATGGCGACGGCGCCCAGTCTTTGTGTTTGCCGCAAAGTGGTGCATAACACCACAAACAAGAAAACATGCAGCCCCGAAATGAGAAGGACACCGGCGGCCATGGACGATGTATTAAAAACCATAAACACAAGCGGAGGCAACACCGCTGTTGAGAGCAATATGAGTCCGATGGCGACCGATGAAAATGGTTTTCTCATTCCGGCGCGTCATCCAACACTATCTTTGCACTGGTCATCAGCATCGGACAACTCGCAAGCAAATCTATGGTTATCTGCACAAATAGTTCCTCAGTTTCCACTTAACAACCACCCAATATTTTTCGATTTGGCTCAGCAGGACGTTTCGCCCCCCGGTAGCGACTTTTGCTCTTGCCGTTTCCCTAAAAGCCAAATAATTAGTACTGCTTATCCCGCCAATGCTCATGTTGGCGGTAATCGCGTTCAGATAATCCGCACGCAGATCCGATCCAGGTCTAAGTAAAAACTCATAGTCCCCACATATCTTGTACGTCTCATCGAACAAACCATACCTTTCAAACAGTATCCGATGGTGCAAAGACCCTACATGTGCGACATTCATATATTTGCTAAAGACCTTCCAAATCCACTGCTGCCCAATGGTGCGTAGCACTTTTGAGCCCGAAGTCAGATTCACTCGTGACGATACATATTGAGGAAGCTTATCTCGGCAAGCATTAATTGAAGTCACATAGGCTTGAATAGCTCCTTTCATGTAAATATCATCGGCACCGAGAAACGCTATCCAATCCCCACCCGATAGGCGCACTCCCTTGTTCCACGCATCGTAAATGCCATTGTCCGGCTCACTTACCCAATAATCGATCACATCCTCATTCGCCTTTAACACGTCAACCGTTCCATCCGTTGATGCTCCATCCACAACAATATATTCTAAGGGGAAATTGGGAAATTGGGGACAGATACCATTTATCTTACCTTTTTAGGGCGTCCTACGGGCATCGCCTTTAGTCTCCTGCCCACTATGCCCTCTATTGTCTGCACAAATCCCTCATCCCCGC
>QLUR01000068.1 GCA_018725565.1 Bacillota bacterium
TTGAACGACGTTCAACAGGGTTGTGCGCGGGTTCTGGGCGTAGACCCTGGCAATGTCGAGCGCGCTTGCGTCTGGGTCCTGCCATGCCGCATCAATTGCAAGCCGGCCCTCCTGGGTTGCGGCTGAGTAATTCTGTTCCAGCGCATCAGCCCATCTACTGGGTTCAATGCCAGTTAGTTGACCAAGGCGCGTCGCTATTCTGCTTATTGGGCGATCAGCACCCATTAAACCAAGCGGTATGTCGGCTATACCCGTTAGCATTGACGGCAAATTCAAGACGCCTTGTTTGAATGCGGTTACGGCGTCAGCGCCAAATCCTCTGGGTGCTGGTGGCCTTGCCTCTTGCGCCAGAAAATCGGCGAACGACGGCTGCCTTTCTCTGGCTAGAAAGTCAGTAAAGCTCGGATTATTTGCCATAGCGATTTCAAAACGCCCTCATGCGTGCTTCACCCACACGCTTCTTCAGTTCAGCACGAGCATCATTAGCTTCGGCGGTGCTAACACCAATCGGGTCTTTGGCCATGCGCTCCAACCTCCATCGCGGCGTGTAGTAAAATGGTCGCCCGGCGACCACTGGCTGCGTTGGCTGTCTCGCCGGGTTGGCGGTAATCTCGGGGACCTCGTATCCCTCGGCCCTGGCTTGCTTCCTGGCCTCTTCAACGGATATGCCGCGGTCCCTCGCGTACGCGATGAGCTGGGCCTCGGTGGCGACTTTCGACGTCCCTGGTGGCGCCTGCCTTTGTGGCTGGGTGGGCAGCCCGGCTAAACCGCCCAACAATCTCCTGATGCTGTCGCGTTCTCTGGTGAGTTCGGCAAGCTGATTCTCATATAGCTTGGTCGCTTCCGGGTTCAACATTGCACCAGCCAGAGCCGCCGTGATTTCTCTGATCTGCGCCGCTGTGTCATTGAGCAAAGAGACGACGGCTTGACGCCTGCCGGCCTCGTCGGCCCGCACGTCCCGCGCATCATCGAGTTTGAGCCTGCGCGCCGCATTGGCCGCTGCCAAGTCGGCCCTGCGATTGTCAATCCCGGCCTGTGTGTTTTGCCAGTCAAACTGCCGATCTGCACGCCTCCGTTCCTCGTCAAACTGCCGATCTGCACGCCTCCGTTCCTCGTCAAACTGCCGATCTGATCTGGCGCCGGCGGCAGCTCTTTCTGCTTCGCCCTGATACTTTTGCTGCAAGTCAAGCCGTCCGATAGATGCTGCGGCCTCGGCTTTTGCAGACGGCGAAGGAGAGTCCAACAATCCTTTTGCGCCTCTTTGGCGAAAGATTTCGACCGCCTCCGGGTGTTGCCTGAGTGTTTCAATGTCCGCTTCGGTCATTTGGGTCGGGCTGCCCGTAATGCCCGCCATGGCTTGGTTGGCTTCCGATAGCGTGGCTATTCTTCGAATTGCGGCAGAATCGGCCTTGTCCCTTTCACGCAGGTGCGTCTCTCTGTCTCTCACTGCTTGGGCGGCGCGGCCCTCGGCTCGAATTGATGCACCTTCGCGCATTTCTTCTATCCGTCGGTCACGCTCGGCTTGAATCTCTGCTTGCTGTTCTTCCAGCGCCATCTTGCCGAATGATGCAGCGCCGGCATGGGCAGCGCCAGAAATTCCGCGTCGCAATGCGCTCAAGAGTCCTGACATGGTTGTGCTCAATCAGTTGGCAGGCGGTTGTTGCTGAGGCTGTTGTTGATTGTACTGTGCCATCTTTTGCGGGTCTTGCATCACCGCGTGCGATTGGTCCATCATGTCGGCCAGGCCCGGCATCAATTCTTCCAGGGCATCCATCATTTGCTCCAAGTAATCTTGTGTCGCAGTGGCAATGATCTCATTGTTGATTTTGACCAATCCAGTCTGCTCCATAAAATCAAGCGCCTCCATCAGCAAGGACTGCCCAGCGTAGATCATAGGGCCAATGGGCATCGTGGCGCGGCTTTCCTTGAACAAGATGCCCATCAAGCTAACAATCCCTT
This sequence comes from Bacillota bacterium, assembly GCA_018725565.1. Lineage (GTDB taxonomy): Bacteria > Bacillota > Dethiobacteria > Dethiobacterales > Dethiobacteraceae > HKB214. The sequence continues at coordinate 1,960 of QLUR01000068.1, forward strand.
TGGTGACGAAGGCTACAGGGTCTCCGGCTTCTTTCACGCCTTGAATCAGCAACTGGTGTGTTTCCTTGGAAAACATCACTTTCATACCGGCCAGCACGATTCTGTTGTACGCCTCTTTGTCGGCTGGATTTACTTTTGCGTCAATAGCCGCTTCGGCTTTGATGATGGTTTGATTTTCCATTACGCTCGCCCCCTTGTTGCGGTTAGGAGTCCTTGCGGCCCAACACGTTTCGGCTCAACACGTGGCACTTGCCATGCCGGCGGCGCCCCGCCGTAAATATCGACATTAGGGTCAATACTAAAGCCGGCCAGGCTTGGCACATAATTGGCGTGGGCCTCTTGCCGCCTGGCATGGCCGAGTCTGAATTTGAACAAGTCAGACTCGGCATCCTTGCTGGTATCAAGTGCAGCGCCAATACCTCTTAGCGCCATTTCGGATATGGTTTTATTTCTGTCCATCCATTCGCCAACTGTCCTGACTCGGTCGAAGAAGCCGGTTTTAGGCGTAATGTTGGTAGCAGCAGCGCCGACTGGCGTGCTCACTGCTGCGCCTCTGCTAATCAACCCGCCTGGTGTTGGCGGGACGCCTGGCACTGCTGGATTGATAGCTGATGTTTGCGGGACAACTGCCGCTGTATTGATCGCTGGTGTTGGCGGGACAACTGCCGCTGGATCGATAACTGGTGCTGGCGGGACAACTGCCGCTGGACTGGGGATAGCCGATCCAGCACTGCCAGCGGATAAATTCTGCGCGGAACCAATCCAGCCTTGTGATTTGGCAAATGCACCAACTCCGCCAGCAAGCGCAGCAATACCCCCAATCCTGGCTAATCTTTTGTTGCCAGTGACAACGCCAACCGCTGATGCGATGGTTCCTACGGCTGAAATTGCAGCGAATGCGTTAGCGGCAAACATGGCGCCAATGCCGCCTGCGGCTGCAATGCTGCTGCCCGCAAATACTGCGGCTCCAATGGCGAGTATGGGCATGATGTTTACCTTTTTCTCAAATGGTCTATGCGATAATGAATATCGTATTCGTCTGCGCCAGTTTTGTAAAAACCTATGCGTTCATTGAAGCGCTGTTGCCTGGTGGCTGTTTTCGGCGTCCTTGTAGTTGCATATCCGTATTGCTCTATCAATGCGCCGGGGTACTTTTTAAGGTGCTCGCGTGTGGCCTGCACATCGTTGCCAAATTTCGCAAAATGAAACTCCGGGCCTTTGTGGACAAACACCATGCCAATACTTCCATCTGGCCGTTGAACAATGTCGAATGTCCATCCGTCAAGACTTTGCTCGAATTGCTCGCGTGTCAGGTAAAGCGGCGACTGGCTAAATAACAAGTCGATGCATTGTTGTTCGGCGATGCTCACCGCCTGCCTAGCAGCCTGCCTCGCAGCCTGCTCAATAGCCCCCGCCGCCGTGGCCGCTGAACAATGTCAGGCGCAACGTCAGGCGCAAGGCCAGGCGCAAGGCCAGCCGTAGCAAGGCCAGCCGTGATGCCAATCGCAATTTCTCTAGGAATTCCAGGCATTTCAGGGAACCTAATCAGGTTGTGAAGATTCGGGATGTCACCAAGCCTGCCGTAGATTGTCATGCCCTGTCTAAGCAATTCGTATTGAGCATCTCTAGCTGCATTTTTTGCTTCCGGTGACATTGTGCTGGCTGCAATGTTGGCAAGATTAGCCGCCATTTGATTGAAAAGACCAGATGCATTTTGAGACGCCTGCATCTGGTTTCTGAAGGTCGATTCCAGCGCCGTCAGTTTTTGTCTATTGGTAGCATCCAACCCCATCAAAACCTTGTCATAACGCTGCTTTGCCGCGGCTGTTGCAGCGTTAGTGGTAGCCAGCGCAGTGGCGGCATCGGCTGCGGTTTTGGCTGCTGCGGCTTGATTGGCGACGGTGTGAATCTGCTGCGCATTCATACCCTGAAGGCTGTAACCCTGGGCTACTGCCATTCGAGCAATGTCATTTCTCTGCTGTTCTGACATTTGCCTGAGGGTGTTCGCGGCCTGTACGTCCATCCTCGTCAGATCGAAGCCTTGTTGCGCACTCATGCGCGCCAGCTCATTGATCTGCTGCGCGCTCATGGTCTCAAGGTTGTAGCCCTGGGCTACGGCCATCCGGGCAACGTCGTTCTGCTGTTGCACCGTCATCTGCCTGAGAGTGTGCGCAGCCTGCGCGTCCATCCTCGTCAGGTCAAAGCCCTTCTGAGCACTCATGCGCGCCAGCTCGTTGATCTGCTGCGCGCTCATGGTCTCAAGGTTGTAGCCCTGAGCTACGGCCATCCGGGCAACGTCGTTCTGCTGTTGCACCGTCATCTGCCTGAGAGTGTTCGCGGCCTGCGCGTCCATCCGCGTCAGATCGAAGCCCTGCTGCGCGCTCATGCGCGCCAGCTCGTTGATCTGCTGCGCGCTCATGGTCTCAAGGTTGTAGCCCTGGGCTACGGCCATCCGGGCAACGTCGTTCTGCTGTTG
>QLUR01000069.1 GCA_018725565.1 Bacillota bacterium
GACTCTGGTTAATCTGGTTAAATGGTTTTCCAGCTCTGTGTTTCAATCCTTGTTTTATTGGAAGTATCTCTGAGACCAATTTCAGACCCCATTAAAGCCATAGTAGACTGTTTCAATCCTTGTTTTATTGGAAGTATCTCTGAGACTACATTATTAATTACATGAAGGTATAGCAGATTCTTAGTTTCAATCCTTGTTTTATTGGAAGTATCTCTGAGACGATTACTTGGAATACAACAAAGAAGTGTCAATACTAAGTTTCAATCCTTGTTTTATTGGAAGTATCTCTGAGACATGATTTGCCCAAAGTGTAAAGGACAGGGTTATTGTTTCAATCCTTGTTTTATTGGAAGTATCTCTGAGACCGATATTGAATGAAATGTTATCTGGAGGTTAAGTTTTTGTTTCAATCCTTGTTTTATTGGAAGTATCTCTGAGACTACAAGCAGACAGAAGTGTAGGTAAGTGCTTGAAAAAAGTTTCAATCCTTGTTTTATTGGAAGTATCTCTGAGACATTCAAATGACGAAGCAATGGCAGAGAGATATAGTTGTTTCAATCCTTGTTTTATTGGAAGTATCTCTGAGACAAGTAGAGGCTATATAAAAATTAAGAATATTCATAGTTTCAATCCTTGTTTTATTGGAAGTATCTCTGAGACTCAGACGAATTAACACCAGAAGGGAAGAAAATTAGGGGTTTCAATCCTTGTTTTATTGGAAGTATCTCTGAGACACCAACACTGCCAAACATCCCCAAACACTGTCCGTGTTTCAATCCTTGTTTTATTGGAAGTATCTCTGAGACTTACTTAATTTGCTCATTTTGGTTCCTCCTTCTAACGTTTCAATCCTTGTTTTATTGGAAGTATCTCTGAGACTCCTTGATCCTACGCACGCTTGAGCCTTTTTCTCTTGGTTTCAATCCTTGTTTTATTGGAAGTATCTCTGAGACTATTTAAAGCCGTTCTTTCACTTGCTACAAGGTGGAGTTTCAATCCTTGTTTTATTGGAAGTATCTCTGAGACTGTCTCATTAATGAAGGCAAGAGGATAATTACAGACGCTGGTTTCAATCCTTGTTTTATTGGAAGTATCTCTGAGACTACTGCTACAGGAGAAAGTTATCATACTCCTGAATATAGTTTCAATCCTTGTTTTATTGGAAGTATCTCTGAGACTTATAGGCAATGTTCTGAAACCCGTGTTTGAGATTATAGAGTTTCAATCCTTGTTTTATTGGAAGTATCTCTGAGACCATGGTTGACCTCAACGATGCACACAGAGCGTATGCAGTTTCAATCCTTGTTTTATTGGAAGTATCTCTGAGACACAAAGTGGTCGCACTAAATCATGTGGTTGTTTGCAGTTTCAATCCTTGTTTTATTGGAAGTATCTCTGAGACCTATGAGGACTGCGCATATAAAATCTATACGTTAATGTTTCAATCCTTGTTTTATTGGAAGTATCTCTGAGACGAAGCAGCAGCAGCAGGAAGAGAAAGGGCACTAAGGGGTTTCAATCCTTGTTTTATTGGAAGTATCTCTGAGACCCTTTACATTCTCAGAAATCTTCAGAGTAACCGTGTTTCAATCCTTGTTTTATTGGAAGTATCTCTGAGACACTTTACAATCGTTAATCTTGCTGCTTTTGCAGTTACAGGTTTCAATCCTTGTTTTATTGGAAGTATCTCTGAGACTGTTGCTTTTTAGTAACTTTTCCTTCTGTTACATGAGTTTCAATCCTTGTTTTATTGGAAGTATCTCTGAGACAAAACAATTAGCAGTTCTTAGAGCGCTACAGTCAACTGGTTTCAATCCTTGTTTTATTGGAAGTATCTCTGAGACACAGTAATATTATCAATAATGCCTACCCACTTTTGTCGTTTCAATCCTTGTTTTATTGGAAGTATCTCTGAGACCTGAGACATTAGAATGTTCACTCCTCCTACTGGTGCAAGATTTAGTTTCAATCCTTGTTTTATTGGAAGTATCTCTGAGACATTTTTATATAGCCTCTACTTTTTAAAAATCTTTCGTTTCAATCCTTGTTTTATTGGAAGTATCTCTGAGACATCAGACGATCTGGTCGAAAGGCGAGTTTTTAGATCGTTTCAATCCTTGTTTTATTGGAAGTATCTCTGAGACCATACATAATGTCAATATAATAATATTAATGAGTCTAGTTTCAATCCTTGTTTTATTGGAAGTATCTCTGAGACTGAAAAAAATTAGTGTATCAAAAAAGCAACTGAAGTTTCAATCCTTGTTTTATTGGAAGTATCTCTGAGACTCATGGTGCAGGCGCTGTGGCTGGAGCAGTGAAAACAAGTTTCAATCCTTGTTTTATTGGAAGTATCTCTGAGACCATCCGTTATTTTTACCTGACAGTACTCGCACTCAGTTTCAATCCTTGTTTTATTGGAAGTATCTCTGAGACAACCTATTGACTTGCCACAAATGTAACCAGCAACAAGTTTCAATCCTTGTTTTATTGGAAGTATCTCTGAGACGATTGGCTATACAGTTTTGAATATCAAATTGAGAATGAGTTTCAATCCTTGTTTTATTGGAAGTATCTCTGAGACGACGCCACAGACCCCTCTTTTATGAGAGATTTTTGGTTTCAATCCTTGTTTTATTGGAAGTATCTCTGAGACAAACACACTCAAATAGTTATGCCAACACTAAAAAAGTTTCAATCCTTGTTTTATTGGAAGTATCTCTGAGACAGTTAGATACAAGGATGACTCAGTAGGAAGATATATCGTGTTTCAATCCTTGTTTTATTGGAAGTATCTCTGAGACTTGCTAATCTCACTAATCTTGGTCTTACTGGGTCATTGTTTCAATCCTTGTTTTATTGGAAGTATCTCTGAGACATCCTGAAGCAATGCTATTGATTGGTAAACATACGAGTTTCAATCCTTGTTTTATTGGAAGTATCTCTGAGACATGGGTATGGTTTCAAAAACAACACCTGTGCCAGGTCTGTTTCAATCCTTGTTTTATTGGAAGTATCTCTGAGACTCTACAGTCCTATCGTATTTTGGATGATGAATTGCTGGTTTCAATCCTTGTTTTATTGGAAGTATCTCTGAGACCAGTATCGCCTCAGAATGGGAAGTAGTGCTTCCTTGTTTCAATCCTTGTTTTATTGGAAGTATCTCTGAGACCTAAAAGACGACTGGTCTACCGAAAAAATAAGAAAAAGTTTCAATCCTTGTTTTATTGGAAGTATCTCTGAGACTTAATCCTGACTTAAACATCATTCTAATAGATAAACACTGTTTCAATCCTTGTTTTATTGGAAGTATCTCTGAGACTGAAAACATTAAAAGACAGGAGGACAACTACTAATGAGTTTCAATCCTTGTTTTATTGGAAGTATCTCTGAGACGTCAAATTCAGATTCACTTATTATGTTGTTTTGACTGTTTCAATCCTTGTTTTATTGGAAGTATCTCTGAGACATAGGAGCTCTTGCTATAGCAGGTATGATTTTCCTTAGTTTCAATCCTTGTTTTATTGGAAGTATCTCTGAGACAAACTGTAAAAACAGATATAGACATCTTTAAACCATGTTTCAATCCTTGTTTTATTGGAAGTATCTCTGAGACCCTTCAGAGGCTGCTTCGCCATAAGCAGTTAATGCGTTTCAATCCTTGTTTTATTGGAAGTATCTCTGAGACTCACAGAAGAAGATTTTGATAGATGTGTGGAAGAGCGTTTCAATCCTTGTTTTATTGGAAGTATCTCTGAGACTCCAAGTTTTTCCTTTGTCTTTTCCTGAAGTCATTTTGTTTCAATCCTTGTTTTATTGGAAGTATCTCTGAGACCTCGTATAATCTGTTCTCAATTCTCTGAACACTTTCTGTTTCAATCCTTGTTTTATTGGAAGTATCTCTGAGACCTGGATGTGCCACAATTACAAAAAAAGAACCTCCCTAGTTTCAATCCTTGTTTTATTGGAAGTATCTCTGAGACATTGATGCCCGCACCGCAAACATCGAAGTTGTTTTTGTTTCAATCCTTGTTTTATTGGAAGTATCTCTGAGACTGTTATTGGACTCCAAAGACCCCTTTTTTCTATAGGTAGTTTCAATCCTTGTTTTATTGGAAGTATCTCTGAGACCTGGTTTTTTCATATTTTCTTACCTCCTCTGTCGTAATTTCAATCCTTGTTTTATTGGAAGTATCTCTGAGACTTTAAAAGAAAATCAATTAGATAGTTTACTGGCATATTGTTTCAATCCTTGTTTTATTGGAAGTATCTCTGAGACTTGAATCACTCATAGTTTTTTAGTAGATACCTTTCTGTTTCAATCCTTGTTTTATTGGAAGTATATCTG
>QLUR01000007.1 GCA_018725565.1 Bacillota bacterium
CCGGCCTTTGGCCGGATAAGATAAGAATGCCGGCCGGATGGCGCAGGAACGGTGGCCGGATGGCGCAGGAACGGTGGCCGGATGGCGCAGGAACGGTGGTCTGAATTAACAAGAATAGCCATCCCGGTATTGGCAAACTCCATGCTTACCGGCACGGCCTGCCCGGCAAGCGCCTCTGAAGGAATTTCCAGGGAAAGCACCTGAACCCTGCTTTGCTGCAAAACAGGGATATTTACCGTCTCGCTGACGCTGAAAGCCTTACCTTCACCATCCTCAAATTCAATGGTTATCGGCAAGGCATAAGTCATAGCGGCCGCATTGGGATCCACAAAAAGGTTAACTTTTTTAACCAGCCGGCCTTTGGCAGCTATGCTGTCCACAAAAAAGCTGCCGCTGCTTCCGTCAAGCGGAGAAAATACCGTTCCTCCCGTGTTGCCTGCTCCGCCTGCTCCGGCGCCAACTTGAACTGTGCCCAAAGAAATTTTAATGTTGTTCACCGGCCTGCCGGCATTATTTCTGATATAGAGGGCAAGGGTGAAACTGCCGCCGGCCAGCACCTGGTCAGTGGACAGGGTGTGCCTTTCCAGCATCACCCTGGGGGTTCCCTGCTGATTTGTTCCTCCTGTCGCGGCGGCGGTCAGCACGATAGTCTCGTTTGCTTTGTGCTCTGCACCGGCGGCAGATCGGTACGTGATTTCAACCGGTATGGAATATAAGTTGCCTGGAGCGCCCGGCATCAGCCGCAGCGACAGTTGTCGGGAGGAGCCTGCGGCCAGGTCAGGGACCGGCAGCAGGTCACTGCCGTCAAGCGGGAAGACCTGTGTACCGGTAAACCGCACCGCAATATCCCTGGCTGTTGCATGGCCTTTGTTTTTCAGCTGCAGCTTCAGCAGAAAGCTGCCGGCTCCAGCCGGGGAGGCGTTAAAGCCGGTTATTTTAAGGTCCGGCTCAAGGTTTGCAGAGATGAAAATGCGGTCGCTGTTTTTTAACTCATCACCGGCGGGATTAAAAAAATCAAAGGTAATATTCACCGGATGGCTGCCCAGTGCCCCGCGGGCCTCAAGCTGATACTCCGCAACAGAGGCACTGCCGGGAGAGAGAAAAGAGATGTGCCTGACACTCCCGCCCTCGGCCGGAAATACCCTGTCCCCCCCGTCAAGCGTTATCTTAATATTTTCTGCTTCCGTTTCACCGCTGTTCCGGACCGTAAGGCTTAACAAAAACCTGCCGTCCCGGCCCGGACGCAAAACAAAAGAAGCTGCCTTGAGCACCGGCGCTTGCAGTCTGGGCGGACGCACCGCCGGCAAAGGAAGATTCAAGGTCTCCGCCTGCGTATATGTACCGTAGGACAGGTTGAGGGAAACCTGGTTTGTTTCGCGGGTATTGAGCGCACGGACCTGAAAGGAAGCCAAAGCCGATGCGCCGCGCTCAACCGGTTGCAGTTGAACCGTGTTGGTCAGGGTGGTGACCGCGAAGTTTTTTCCGCCGTCAAACACGGCCGCCAGGTTACGGGCCGCGGACTCTCCGATATTTTGCAGGGCTATGTTTACGGTAAAGGGCTGAGTCAGGTCCGGGCTTGCAGGCACAAAAGAAACGCCGGAAACGCTGAACCTGGGGCGTGGCGCCTGGTCGGCTGGGTCGCTGACTTCGACCAATAGCTCAGCCGAAGCAGTCACCTGATGTTGTTCCCAGGCCTCAATTCTTACCCGGGAAATTCCCGGCGTGTGGGCGCTGCCTATCAGGTTGACCCGCAAAGAGGCGTTGGCTGCCACCGTTTGTTTTACGTCCCTGGATTCTACCGTTACGTGCCCCGCTTCGGAAAAAGCGTGTATCCAATATACAGCCAGGGAGACATCGCCCGCTCGTATTGTTACAGGAACAGTGAAGTTTTGTCCGGCTTGCGCCTGAATGGATGCAGGCACATCTATGGCGGGCGAAGCGGCTGCCACCCTGTCAGGAAAAGGCAGGAGCAGCATACCTATAATTAAAAATATCGCCATGGCTTTATCAATAATGACCGGCATAGCATCCTCCTCCAACCATTGTTTTTAACAGGCTTTCATCTCATTTTATCACGGTATCGGCGGCAGCGCACGGTCAAATTTGTAAATTTTCGGTTAAATTAAGGTTAAATTTATCTGTCTTTAAGCTATTGTACTGAGGCCAATGAAGTGCTATACTATAAAGTAGTTTATAATATAAACCAACTGTTCCGGCCGGCAGCCAGGCCCCCCGGCAGTATCCAATTCAAAAATTATAGTTTTCTGGAGGAATGACCTTTGAATAATCCTGACGAGACACAGAAACTGATCGAGGACCTGCAGGTTGTTAAGGATGCTGTGGCCAGGAGCAACAACATTTTCCGCTTCATCAATATTTCCCGGGCTATGGCGCTCGTCGGACTGATGGGCGGGTTGGGCATTGCCATCCTGGCCGGCGTGTTCTACTACCTGACTATCCGCTTTGGTACTTACGCTGAGGTCCCCCTGTCTTATCGCATGGCATTATATTTATCCATTAGCGTCTTTTGCACTACGGCGGGTATCACCAAAGTGTTGCTGATACTTACCCAAGTCCGTAAAACGTACAGAGACATAACCACCCTGCAGTTGTTCAGCCAGCTGATCAGCGCTGTTTATTCCCCCCAAAGCATCCCCCTGATTGTTTCCTTTGCTTCCGCTGCCGCAGGAGTATTGGTCTTCCTCTTGGTTCGTGACCTGGCTCTCTATCTTGTTCCAGCGGCATCAATCCTCGTGGGGCTTATGCTTGTGGCCTTCGTGAACGTTTTTTACATCAGGGAGATGCTGGTTACCGGCGGCTGGCTGCTGGCATCCGGTCTGGTCACGCTGTTTTATGCGGAGCGGGTACCCTCTTCACTGGCAGTCATCATCACCTTTGCCTGCGGATTTTGTCTGTGGTATATAGCATACCGCTTCATCAGCAAAGCGGTATGACCGGAAAAAAGCAGCCGGATTTCCCTTTGGACAGCGTTATTCACGAGCAGGCCCGGCTGGCTATCCTCACTTACCTGGCCGGAAGCCCCCAACGGACAGTTACTTTTTCTGAATTGAAGCAAAAACTGGGGCTTACAGCCGGCAACCTTTCCGTACAGTTGCGCAACCTGGAAGCGGCAGCGTACGTGCAGATTATAAAAAACATTGAGGGACGAAGGCCTGTGACCAGGGTCAGCCTGACACTTCAGGGGTTTAAGGCGCTTACCGAATATATCCGCCGGATGGAGGAGATAATCAGTACGTTAAAGTCCTGCCGGCCCGGCAATCCTTACTGATCTGAAACGGGAACCGGGCTGAAACCCGGGAGACAGGCTCGGCTAACAAGGCAGTTATCTCTCGAAGGAAGGAGACGAACGATGATTGTTGTAAAAAATCTGCGCTATAAGTACCCGAAGGGCAAGGACTATGTCGTCAACGGTATCAGTTTTGAGATCAGGGAGGGGGAAATCTTCGGATTCCTGGGTCCTTCCGGCGCCGGGAAAAGTACCACGCAAAAAATCCTGATCAAGCTGCTGCCCGGCTTTGCAGGTGAGATTGCTTACCAGGGACGGGCTTTGTCAAGCTATACGGACGAGTTTTACCAGGACATCGGCGTAAGCTTTGAAATGCCTATTTCTTTTTCCAAGCTGACGGCGCTGGAAAACCTCCAGTTTTTTCAGCGGCTCTACAGAAGGACGGTTGATTTGGAGCCTCTGCTCAAGCGTGTCGGACTGTGGGACGAACGCCACAAAAAGGCCGGCGAATACTCCAAGGGCATGAAAATACGGCTTAATTTTGTCAGAGCCCTGCTCAACGATCCCAAATTCCTTTTTCTTGACGAGCCGACCAACGGCGTCGACCCGGCTAACGCCCGCATCATGAAAGATATGATTCTGGAGTTTAAACAACGGGGCGGCACTGTTTTCCTGACCAGCCACATCATGGGCGATGTTGACGAGCTGTGCGACCGGGTGGCCTTTATCGCGGAAGGCCGGCTGCGCGAGGAGGGCTCCCCGCGAGACCTCAAGCTGAAGTACGGCAAGCGCACCGTTAAGGTGGAGTACCGCGAAAACGGCGAATTGCATACGCAGCTCTTTCCTATGGAGGAGATCAAGACCCCGCCTTTTTTCAGGCTTCTGCAGGAAAAAGAGATTGAGACGCTGCACAGCGGCGAAACGACGCTTGAGGAAATCTTCATTAAGGTTACGGGGGTGAAGCTGCGTGACTAACCTGAAAACATTAATCCGCGGCGAATTCGGGCGTTTGAACAAATACGGTCTTTTTAAGGCGAATTTTGTTGTTTTGCTGCTTTGGGTGTTTCTGGCCTGGTTTCTGGAAGGTGAAGCGCTGCTGCAGTTTATTCCCTTCATATTTTTAATGGACAGTGTGATGATGACGATCCTGCTGGTTGGTGCCACACTGTTTTATGAAAAAAAAGAGCACACCGTCAATTCGCTGATGGTCACTCCTGTCACGGAAAATGAGTACCTGCTGTCAAAAGTCATCACCAATGTGCTAAATTCGCTTCTGACGGTGTTCATCATCTCACTGGTCGTCTATCTGCTTAAAGGGGTAACTTACACCTACTGGCAGGTCGTCCCTGCCGTAGCTTTGGTTACTGTGGTCCACACCCTGATCGGCATCCGGCTTTCTTACGGCGCGAAGGATTTTACCTCCCTGCTGGTTAACTATATGGTCTATGTTTTTATATTTTTTCTGCCGCCGGTGTTCGGGCAGTTCGGCCTGTTTGATCGTTCTGTGGCCAGGTTTTTTATCCTGCTGCCGCCGGAGGCCTCAGGGCTCCTGATCGGTTCAGCCTTTGCGGCAATTGAGCCGTGGAAAATCGTGTTCAGCTATGTTTATCTTGCTCTGTTGTCCCTTCTTCTCTTTCGGTTTGTGGTCAAGCCGCAATTCATGGCGTACGTTATGAGAGAAACGGGGGTATAGAGATGCTGTTGGCCTGGTCCCTGTTTGAATTAAAAAACCTGCTGCGCAATAAAATGACGGTCGTGATGATCTTTTACCCGCTCATTCTCGGGGCTATCGGCAGATATCTGATTGTCAACGGGATCGTGCAGGAGCAGGCCCTGGCCTTTACCGCCATGCTCCTGGCCATCCTGATGGGTCAGCTCTACGGTGCGATGGCCGGGTTTTCGCTGCTGGACGACCGCGACGACCAGGTGTTGGCCTCTATCCGCATCTCTCCGGTGCCGCTTAACCGTTATATCTGGTTCAAGGTAGGCTTTGCCTATTGTTTTGCGCTGGCGGCGGGATATTTTATTATCTGGTTCAGCGGGGCTATCCCTCTTTCCCGCGGCGATATCTTGCTTGTTGCCGCGCTGTCGGCACTGCAGACACCCATCACCGCTTTTTTAGTCAACGCTTTTGCCGACAATAAAGTGGAGGGGTTTGTAGCGATGAAGGCAAGCGGCTTTCTGCTGTTCTTACCTATTGGCGGCTTCTTTTTCCTGGATGCCAGGGAATGGCTGTTCGCCATCGCACCGCTGCACTGGGCGGCCAAGGCGGTGCAGCACGCCATCCTTCAGCCGCTGATCGAAGCCGGCCAGGTCAGGATGAACCTGGGCTTTTACCAATATATAATTATAGGCCTGGTCTATAACCTGCTCCTGGTGGCGGCCACGTATCATCTGTTCCGCAGAAAAAATGAGCTATAAGGAAACGGGAATGGCTGCGCAGTGCCTACACCTGCTCCAGATAGTCACGAACAAAGGTGAGATATTGCCGGTACATGGATAAAGCCTCCCTGATACTATGGTAAACCAGGGCATCGTCAATCTTTTCATATTCATGCACAATAATGTTGCGCTCCCCGGTTGAAGGAGCAATTTTTTTGGCAAATTCCACAGGAAAGAGGCCTAACTTTGCTGCCCGCAGGAAGGAATCAAAGGAGTCGGCAGGCGGCTGTTGTTTAGCATCGACAACCGCATGGGTATTAATATCCACCGCCACATCCACAATAAGCTGGATAAGCCTCTCCACAGTACGACGGTGTGGAAAAGCCGCGAGGTAGTCGTCCCAGGAGAGGTTCTGATATTCGGACAACTCTTCTAGGTAGCCCTTTAACTTGCTGAGCTTTCTTTCCGCAACCTGCCTGTTGACCATCGTGGGCACCTCCCCGTCAGCTTTTTAAGTAGGCTTTATGCAGCTGGTCGAACAGCCGTGCGTCTGATTGCCGGCGCACGGTCAGGGAGGCAAAAGCGGCAAACTCACCGGGGCTTTGTTCATATACAACCTTCCCGCTCCGCACCACTTCCAGCTTTAACAGTAATGAAGCCTGATTAAGCAAGACCGCGTCCACCCGCGAAGTCTGGAAAAACTTAGCTATCTCGCGCACCAGCGTCCTTTTTAGTTCTCCCCTGGCCAAATCTGTCCGCGGAAAAGAGCGGTCGTCAAGCAACAAGGCCAAGTCAAGGTCACTGTTTTCCCTGTGCCGGCCCATGGCGCAGGAACCAAATAACACGGCTAGCCTGATATTTTTTCCCCGGCAAAAGTCTGCAAAAGAAGCGGCAGCCATTTTTTTTAATGTTGACATAAAAAATTTTTCCCGCATCCTGGACCTCCTTTCCGCTCTGTTTCCGGTGAGAAAACAATTAGCTCATGATATGCGTTTCTATGCTTTCCAGGCAAGTGTTCACCAAGCCTTCAGTGTCCAGAGGCGCTTCCGCCTCAGCTGCGGCTGCAAGACCAGGGCGGGTTTCCGGATGCTGCGGCACAAAAATGGTGCAGCAATCCTCGTAGGGCCGGATGGAAACCGGATAAGTCTGAATGCGCCGGGCCACGGCTATGATTTCATTTTTGTCAAAACCAATCAGAGGGCGCAATACCGGCAGGGCGGCAACCTGTTCGATGGCTCTCAGGCTTTCCAGGGTCTGGCTGGCTACCTGGCCCAGGTTTTCCCCGGTGACCAGCGCCAACGCCCCGGTTCGTTCCGCCAGGCGCGAGGCGACGCGGAACATCATGCGGCGCAGCAAAGTCACCAGCAGCTTCTCGGGCGTTTTTTCCAGTATTTCCTGCTGAATCTTCGTAAAGTGGGCCACATGGAGCCTGCAGGAACCTCCCCAGCCGGCCAGGATCCGGCAAAGGTCAAACACTTTTTCCAGCGAGCGCTCACCGGTAAAGGGAAAACTATGGAAGTGAAGCGCCTCCAGCGTCACGCCGCGTTTCATGGTCATCCAGCCGGCAACCGGACTGTCGATGCCGCCGGAAATGAGCAGCAGCGCCTTGCCGCTGACACCAACGGGCAGGCCGCCGGGTCCGGGAAATTTTTCCGTGAAAAGATAAGCTTCCTTTTCGCGGATTTCAATCTCCAACAGTTGTTCAGGGTTATGGACGTCTACCACCAAGCCGGGGATGTTCTGCAGCAGCCATGCTCCGACAGAGCTGCTGACCTCTGGTGATGTCAGGGGAAACCCCTTATCCACGCGTTTTGTTTCCACCTTAAAACGCAGACCCGCCCGCGCTTTCTCCCGGAAAGCGTTCAGCGCCGCTTCCTTGATGGATTCCGGGGATTTCTCCGCCACAAGCACCGGGCTGACTGAAACTATACCAAATATTTTACTGAGTCTTTCCCGGCAAGCCGGGATATCGTCAGAACGAACCTCGACAAAAAGCCGGCCATCGAGCTGCAGGAGCCGGCAGCCTGCAATATCCCGCAGGCATGAACGGATATTATCCTGTAATATATTGATAAAATAACGGCGGTTTTTCCCTTTCAGGGCGATTTCGCCGTACCGGACAAGCAATAACCTGTGCATCATGTTACCTCCGTCCCTGAAGCGTGCGAAGGCTGGCGGCCAGCTCCGCCAGTTGTTCCAGGGCATAATCTATTTCTTCCGTGGTATTTTCCGGAGAGAAACTAAAGCGCAACGTGGAAGCAATATCTTTTTCCGCTACTCCCATGGCCAGCAGCACATGGCTGGGCTCCGGGCGGCGGGAATGGCAGGCGGAACCGGTGGAAACGAAAATTCCCCGTTCCTCCAGGGCATGCATCAGCACCTCTCCATTAACGCCCTTAAAGGTAACGCTGGCGATATGCGGGGCGGCGGCAGCAGGTCCGTTGCAGGCCGTGTCGGGAATCTGCGCCAGGATGCCGCAGAGCAGCCGTTGCCGCAAGGCAGCTAGATGTACCTGGTTTTCCTCGCGGCGCTCAGCGCACAGACGTACAGCGGCTCCAAAACCGGCAATCCCGGCCACGTTTTCCGTCCCGGGCCGCACTCCTTTTTCCTGGCCGCCGCCGTGAAACAGCGGCTCCAGCTCAAGTCCTTCCCGGCAAAAAAGGGCTCCCGTGCCTTTGGGGCCGTGAATTTTGTGGGCGGAAAAAGAGACAAGGTCAGCACACCAGCCGGCGGGATGTACCGGAAGCTTGCCAAGCGACTGCACGGCATCGACATGAAAGATTATTCCGCTGTGCCTGGACTTGAGCAAGCGCCCTATTTCCGCTATCGGCTGGACGGCTCCCGCCTCGTTATTGACGTGCATCACGCTGACCAGTACCGTATCGGGGCGTAACGCTGCTGTCACCTGCTCCGGATCGACCAGTCCGCAAGAATCAACTTCCAGGAATGTAACCGTGAAGCCCTGTTTTTCGAGAGCGCGGCACGCCTGCAGCACAGAGGCGTGTTCAATTTTTGTGGTAACCAGGTGCCGGCCGCGGCGGACCCTGCGCAGGGCCGCCCCTTTCAGCGCCAGGTTATTGGCTTCCGTGCCGCCTGAAGTAAAGAAAATTTCTGCTTCCCGCGCGCCGCAGGCGCCGGCCAGCATCCGCCGGGCCGTGTGCAGCACACGTTCTGCCTCCAGTCCCAGTCGGTGCGGCGACGAGGGGTTACCGAAGCTGTCTGCCATCACCTGCCGCATAACCGCCGCCACTTCGGGCAATATCCGGGTAGTAGCACTGTTGTCCAGGTAAACCGGTTTATGCATATGGCCTCCAACATTTACAGACCGAGGATTTCTACAACCTGCGCCCGTATTTCTTCCTGATGGCAAACGGTACGGTGCAGCACCGGCAGGCTGTCAAGTATTTCGATTGATGGTGGTATGGGCGTGCCGGTCAGGCGGCTTAAGCTGCTCAGGAGCGAACTTTCCTCTGCCTCCTCGCGCCTGCCGGAAACAGCCTGCAGTACGGCTCCGGGAAATTTATAGGGGCTCGCTGTGGAAACAATGATGGCAGGCGTATTGTCACCTGTCTGTTGCCGGTACTTCTGCCAGACGGCCCAGGCCACGGCTGTGTGCGGGTCCATCAGATAGGCTGAAGAAGCAAACACCTCCCGGATGGCCTGCAGCGTTTCCGCTTCGCTGGCCCAGCCGCCGAAGAAGCTGCCGAAAGCGGCCAACACCTCTGCGCCGACTTCATAGCGACCGGCATTATCCAGTTGTTTCATCAGTTTCCCCGTGAACAGTCCGTCCTCCCCTACCGCCTCATAAAGCAGCCGCTCCAGGTTGCTGGAAACAAGAATGTCCATCGAAGGGGACCTGGTAACAAAGAAGGGCCTGTTTTTATCATATACGCCGCGGGCTAAAAAATCGGCCAGCACTTTGTTTTCGTTGGCGGCGCACAGCAGCTTCCGGACCGGCAGGCCCATTTTTTTTGCGTACCAAGCCGCCAGGATATTGCCGAAATTCCCTGTTGGCACGGCAAAATCTACCTCGTCGCCCGGCCTGACGGCGCCCCTTACCATCAGTTGCAGGTAAGCGGAAAAATAGTATACCACCTGCGGTATCAGGCGCCCGATGTTAATGGAATTAGCTGAGGAAAAAAGCATCTTCCTGCAGGCCGCTGACGCTCTTATTCCGGCATCGCCAAAGACAGCCTTGACGCCTCTCTGGCAATCGTCAAAATTGCCCCTGACGGCAATCACATGGGTATTTCCCCCGCGTTGCGTCACCATTTGTCTCTTTTGTACTGCGCTTACCCCGTTTTCGGGGTAAAAGACGATTACCCTTGTGCCGTCTACTCCGGCAAACCCCTCCAGTGCCGCCTTGCCGGTATCACCTGAGGTGGCTGTCAGAATAACTATTTCGCTGTCAATGTCGAGCTTGCCGGCAGCTTTTAAAAGCAGGTGCGGCAGGATGGCCAGCGCCATATCCTTGAAGGCCAAAGTCGGCCCGTGATACAGTTCCAGGAAATGGCCACAATCCACGCTGACCAGCGGGGCAATCTGCGGCGCGGCAAACTTGGAGTCGTAGGCTTTGAGGATACACTCCCGCAGTTCGGCGCCAGTGAAATCAGGAAGGAATGGCTGCATGACCCGCAGCGCCAACTCCTGGTACGTCAGGCCTGCCAGATCCGCCAGGCCGCCGGCTGCCGGCAGAAAGACTTCCGGGACAAAGAGCCCCCCGTCAGAGGCAAGGCCCTGGATAATCGCTGCGGCTGCTGCAGCCGGCTGCGCCTCTCCCCTGGTACTTTTATATAACAGCTCTTTCATTCTTTCATCTCCCGCAAAGCGCAGGTTCCAAGGAACAGATCCATTAGCCGGTGCCCTTCATGGATGAACAGCTTTGATTCCCGTGCCGAAAACTCGTCAAAGCCTGCGACCCCGCTGTCCAGCTCCCGGCCGCTTTGATAAATGACAAACGGTACCGGGTCGTCAGTATGGGTGCGCAGCGACAGCGGCGTGGCATGGTCTGGCAAGACCAGCAGCCTGTACATTTCTTTTCGTGCATCGAGTTCCTCTTTTAACACGCGCAGCACCTGCTCGTCTATCAGTTCAATGGCTCTGATTTTGTTTTCGGTTTCCTGGCGGTGACCATATTCGTCCGGCGCCTCCAGGTGTAAAAAAATAAAGTCCGCTCCTTCCCGGAGCGCCGTCAGGGCAGCTTTGACCATTCCAGAAAAGTTAGTGCTGTTATCGCCGGTCAGGCCGGAAACCTCAAGCAGCTCCAAGCCGGCGCAACGCCCCAGGCCCTTGATCAAATCCACCTCAGCTATGACAGCACCCTGCAGGCCGTACTTTGCTGCAAAGCCGGGCAACTGAGCCCGCTGCCCGTGCCCCCAGAGCCAGATAGCACTGGCGGCTTCGAGCCCCGTCGACCGGCGCCTGGCATTGACCTGATGTTCGAGAAGAACTTCAGCGCTTTTTTTCATCATTTCCTGCAAGACGGCGCCCTGCTGCCCTCCCGGAAGGTACGGCCCGACTTTTTGCCCGAGGATATCATGGGGCGGCGTCAGTTGCCAGTCTTTTGCTGCTCCCTGCCAAACCATAAGATGCCGGTAGCTGATACCGGGATAAAAGCTGATTCCCGGCCCGCCCAGCGTTTCATTGACGAGTGCTATCAGTTCCCAGGCTTCAGCAGAGGTGATTTGTCCGGCGCTGTGGTCAAGCATCACCTTCTCCGCAAAGGGTTCGTCGGCGGAAAGCGTCACCAGGTTGCAGCGGAAGGCCACATCGCCTTCCTTTAGTTCGATGCCCATGCTGGCCGCTTCAAAAGGAGAGCGCCCGTTGTAGTAAATGCGCGGGTCATAGCCAAATACGGCGAGGTTTGCCGTATCACTGCCCGGTGCCATCCCCTCCGGCACAGTCTGGACCAATCCGACGGTCCCCCTCTGTGCCAACCCGTCCAAGACCGGCTTCCTGGCCGCCTGCAGCGGTGTCCTGCCTCCCAGCGCCTCCACCGGATAATCAGCCATCCCGTCCCCCAGTACCACGATATACTTCAATGCTGATCTCTCCCAAACTTAAATGTTCCTTCGTTAAGAGCCTGCAGCACAAGCTGTGACACCCCTGTCAGATCAACCGGGGCCAGGAACTCCCGTGGACGTGTTCCTGCCAGGAGCAGCGGCACGGGATTTTGCGTATGTCCGGCCGTTTGCAGGTCTTCAAAGTTGCCGTGGTCACTGGTCAGAATAAACAGAGTATCCGATAAATCAAGGCCTTCGAGAGCGCTGCCGATGAAACGGTCCAGTATGCCGGTCAGCTCGGCCGCTATTTTGGGGCAGCGCTTGTGGCCGACATAATCTGTCAAGAAGTGCTCAAAGAGCAGAAAGTCGTACTGACCTGCCACGCCGGCCAGGCGTTTACCTGCCTGCTCCGGGGTTAGCAGCGGTACATCGTAGCCTAAGCGGCGCATCCACTGGTTTGTTATATCTGAGCAGACGGCTTCTCCGCGCAGCATATCCCGAAAGGTACGGAAAGGCAGCCCGGCATAAACGTTTAACATAGTAGTAACGGAAAAGCGTTGCTTGCCACGCTCCAGTTCCGCAAAAAAAGCTGGACGGTAGCAGTTCAGGAACGTAGCCGTGCTGCCCGTCCCGATTATTTTTCCTAGCAGTCCCTCCTCGGCCAGCAGCCGGCGGAGTTTGCTGTTTGGGAAGCCGTTCAGGTGCCGGCCCAGCACCTTGGCAGCGTTCCGGCCGGTAAACAGCGTGCTTTGGCCGGTCGCACTCTGCGGGCAGCCGGGGATACCGAGGGTGGCGTCAAGTGCCAGCAGGGAAGCCGAAGAACCGGAAAACCCGGCCGCTTCGCTGGTCAGGTCACGCCCTCCCAGCAAGCTGTTCAGCGCAGGCGTGTCCGTAGTCGCCAAAGGATTGTGGTCACCGGCCGGGGCAAGCCCAAGACCGTCGATGAAAAATAATACCACGCGCATACCGTTTTGTTTTCCTCCGCAGCCTTAGTTGACGCGTTCCGGAAGTTCAGCCAGCCTGACTTTAAGAGCTAACTGCCCGCGGCCGCGGTAAATAGTAATTTCCACTTCATCACCAACCTGATGCTCATGGATAACGCGCCGCAGGTCGGCAAAGGAGGTGATTTTTTGTCCGGCCATCCCCACAATCAGATCGCCGCTGCGCAGGCCGGCGAGGTCAGCCGGACCACCCCGGACAACTTCCTGAACAAAGACGCCGTAATCAACGGGCAGTTGCAACTCGGCAGCTTTTGCCTCATCCAGGTTGCCGCCATGCCAGACTCCCATCCAGGGCCGGATTATGCGTCCATGAAGGATCAGATCGCGGGCTATTTTATTGGCGGTGTTCGAAGGAATTGCAAAGCCCATGCCTTCCACACCGGGAATTTTGATTTTGGCCGTGTTGATGCCGATGACTTCGCCGCGCAAATTAACGAGCGCGCCGCCGCTGTTACCTTCATTTATCGCCGCATCAGTCTGAATAAAGTTAAAGGTATGCTCATCAATGTTGATACTGCGCTGCCTGGCACTGATCACACCTACCGTAACCGTCCGGGAAAACTCCAGCCCAAGCGGATTGCCGATGGCAATAGCCACCTCGCCCACTGCCAGCGCGTCCGAGTCGCCAAAGCGAGCTTCCGGGAGGTTTTCCTGTTCGATTTTAATAACTGCCAGGTCAGTAGCCGCATCTGCCCCAATCAACCGGGCAGAGCGTTCTTCCCCGGTGCTAAGTGTCACCCGCAGCTCACTGGCTCCGGCAACCACGTGATTATTGGTCACAATATGCCCTTCCCGGCTGATAATCACTCCCGTACCACTGGCACGCTCACGCATCACTGAACGGCCATGAAACAAATCATAAACTTGAGCTTTGTTGGAAATTCCCACAATCGTAGGCAAAACCTGTTCCGCGGCGCGGACAACCGCCGTATTTTGGTGTTCGGGCAGGTCGCGCACCGCAGGGGGGATTTCCTCCCGGATGTTCTGTTCGGCAGGCAGCTGAGCCTTGTCCTGCCCAATATAGCGCAGCACGGTATAAGCCGCCAGCGTTCCCCCGACGACGGCGCCGAATAAGGCAGCCAGCAGTACCGCCGCAAAACCGCCACGGCGGGGAGAATTGGAAAAGCCGTTGAAGAAGTCCACTTTACCGCCCCCCCGTAAATCTGTCTGACTTAAATATACCAGGAATATGTGACAAAATCATGTTGACAGTAAAAATATTCATTCCACCTCTGTAATGACGGCGCCCAGGGACCGGAATTTGCCGCAGATATTCTCATAACCCCGGTGAACATGGTCTATCTTGCTGATCAGGGTTTCACCGTCCGCCATCAGACCGGCGACAATAAAGGCCGCGCCCGCCCGCAGGTCAGTTGCACTGACCGGTGCGCCGCCCAGACGGCAGGAGCCTTCCACAAGCGCAGTCCGTCCCTCCACTTTAATGCGGGCACCCATTTTTACCAACTCATCAACATGCCGGAAGCGGTTTTCAAAAACATTTTCTGTAATGACACTGTTCCCCTCGGCACTGGTTAGCATGGTCATCGCCAGGGACTGCAAATCCGTAGGAAAACCGGGGTAAGGGAAGGTCTTGAGGTCTACCGCACGGGGGGTCCTTCCGCCTGATACGCGCACCCGGTCGCCGCAGACCTCTACGTCGATGCCCATTTCACGCAACTTGGCAATCACCGGATCCAAATGCTTGGGGATAACGTCCAGCAGCAGCACATCCCCTGCCGTAGCGGCGGCTGCAAACATGTAAGTGCCGGCTTCAATCCGGTCGGGAATGACCGAATGAACGCCGCCCCCCAGTTCTTCCACTCCGGTGATTTTAATTACGTCTGTTCCGGCTCCGCTGATACGCGCACCCAAGGCGTTCAGGAAGTTGGCCACATCAACTATTTCCGGTTCTTTGGCGGCATTTTTTATCACCGTCTTTCCCCGGGCCCTGACAGCAGTCAGCATCAGGTTAATGGTAGCGCCCACACTTACCACATCAAGATAGACCGTATTCCCGTACAGGCCGTTTGCTGTAACTTTAACCAGGCCATGACCGACTTCGACCTGTGCACCTAAGGCTGTTAAGCCTTTCAGGTGTTGGTCAATGGGACGCGGCCCAAGGTCACAGCCACCGGGAGCAGGCACTTCCGCACGGCCGCAGCGCCCGGCGAGGGCTCCAAGTAAATAGTAGGAGGCCCGCAGTTTGCTGACCAGATAAAAAGGAGGCTTGAAATTGTCCAGCCCGGAGGAGTCCAGGATCAACACTCCAGGCTCGGGCTGGTCAGCACGAACCCCTATAGATTGCAGTATTTCAACGAGAATCCGGATATCGCTGATTTCCGGCAGATTTTCCAATCTGACAGGAGCTAGTGTCAGGACTGCTGCCGGTATGATAGCCACAGCAGCATTTTTTGCCCCGCTGATTCTGACCGACCCTTGCAGCGGTTTTTTCCCGCCTTTAACAAGCAGCTTTGACATTTACCACGCCTCCGATACGGCAACAAGCTTTACAAACTTGAAGTATTCTCCCTTGCAAGACAGAATTCCTTTCCGTGTACAAAGTTTAGCGTTCCTGGTGCTCCAGCTCCCCGGTGAAAGCATTGACATAGAAGAACTGCCCGCCGGCTGCAGCTATACGCCAGGCAGGAGCTATTTCCCAGCGGCTGGCGTTATAATCCTGGCTGAAATACCCTAACGAAATATCAACAATCCGCTTGTCCGGCAGGGAAAGACCTTTGCTGATAAAGGCCTCCATTGCTTCCGCCGCTGAAATCACCCGGACTTCCCGTCCGCTGAATTCTAGCGCTTGCAGCCGGTAAAGTGTCACCTCCCCGATCTTGCCCCCGATGACGCGCACTTCCGCATAACCGGCAAACAACGGCAGTTTCTGAAACGTTTGCACGAAACGATAATAAATTGTTCCGGGCTCACCTGGAAATGAAAGGTCGAATTTGAGCCCCTCCTGCCAAAAACCACGCTCACGCAAAAATCTCTCTACCGATTGCCGGCTGTCTGCGCTGGTGCCCTGCCTGTAATCAAGGCGGGAAAATTTCACCTGCCCGTACGGTGCTATCTCTAAGCGTTCGTTTTTCTGCAAATAGACTGTTTTTCCGTCTTGAACAGTCTTTGCCGTCTCGGCAGTCCCGAATACCTGGCGCTGCCAATCGGCAGCAGCAAGCGGCTGACGTGTAACATGGAGAAGAGCCAGGCTTGGCACCTGCCGCGGAAGCGACGCTGTCAGGTCATAGCCTGCTGAAGCCAGAGCTCGCTTCGCCTGCTCCACCTCTGAGGCAGAAAGAGCGCCGCCTGCCGGCAAATAGCGCGAAACCTGCCAAAGCTGGTTGGCCAGAAACAGGTTAAGCAGCAAAAAACAAAGAATAAGAATGGTTTTTGCCCGGGAAAGGTCCAGGTTAACCCCTCCTCCCTACTCCAGCCAAGCGAGCAGCCGGCCGCTGTAGCCATGCACGACAGCCGTCCTGCCGTCGCTGCAGACGAGAGCCCAAACCGGCTGAGCAACGCTCTGCGGACCGACAGGTTCACGGATATAGTATGCCGCAAAAACCTCTTTTATGGAAGGCTTCCGTTCCTGGCCAGCCAACGCTTCAGCCAGTGACGCAGCAGCAGTCAGAGGACTGACAAGTATTCCGGCCTTGCCGGCCTTGTCCCCCAGGAGGCGAATTTGCCGGCTGTAAGAAATAATTCCTCTGTCGGAAAAGCGCAACCGTAAGGGCGGCGCCTGTTGCAGCAGGCGTTTTCCGTGCTGAGCTGAAAAAAAGGTAACCGCATACTTATTTCCCCGGGCACTTGGCACAAAAGCACCTTCCGGGGTGAACCTGCTGACAAACAAGTGCTCCGGCCAGCCCCCCATTAGTTGCAGGTACTGCGCCGTACGCCGCAGAGCCGTCAGGAGAGTCATTCTTTCCAGACCTGGTTCGCTTTTAGGGGCACTAAACTCGACCTCACCGGAATCAAACAGGCGTAATCCTTTCTGGCCGTCAGTGTAGATAACGGCTCCTTCCCTTTCTTCTATGCGGCGGACCAGAGTCAGGTGCGGAAAAATGCTGCGCAAAAGTTTATCAAAGTCCAGTTCTTCGCGCAATACAAAACGTGGAGCCAATACCGGCAAACTTGCCGGGAGCAAAATTTCTTCCTCGAGTTCCAGGCCGAGCGCTGCCCACTCCTGGCGGTCGGCGGGATGAAAGGAAGCTACACCATTAAAAGTCTCTCTCAGGGTTTCCCGGTCGAGCCTAAAGTTGGCAGGCACAGCCCGCAACCAGTCGCCTCTTTCATCAAGATACCAGATTGCGCCGGGATCAATGGCCAACCAGGCAATGGCGGCTATCGCCGGCATCTCTGACTGCGGAGCGCCTGCCCACACTTCCGGTGGGACAGGCAACGGGAACTGCACAAGCAGCTGACCGTCTTCCCCGGGGTTCGGCTTTTCCTGCCGTTCCAGGCTTGTTCCCTGGGCCTCGGCCAGCAACTGCCTGATTGTTTCCCAGATCCTGTCATGCTCAGGCATCCAGGGAAAGACCTGTTGAACTCCGAAGCGCAGGACCGGCAGGACCTGTCTGTTCGGTGGACGTAACTCTCCAAACGCCAGCTTTTCGTAGGCAGGAGGAGCCACTGTTTCCAGGGGCGGCACACCAAACAGCAGTAAAGCTGTCAGAATAATGCTGCTTAGAACCAAGGCAAGCAACAACAGCGTCTTCATGCGTTCCCGCAATTTGCCACTGCTCCTTTTTCGCAGAGTGCGCGCGGCAGCATAACCGTCACCATGGTAAAACGGGTTGGCTCACTGTCGACGTAAATGCTTCCGCCGTGCCCGTGAACAATTTCACGGGCAATAGACAGGCCCAGTCCCGTCCCCCCCTGGTCGCGCGAGCGGGCTTTATCCACGCGGTAAAACCGCTCAAAGATGCGCTCTATCTCCTCCTGCTGCAACCCGATGCCGTTGTCGCGAACGGTAATGACTGCCTGTTCCCCGTTTTCTGCCAGGGAAACATCTATTTGCCCGTCGCGCGCAGTAAACTGGAAAGCGTTTTGCAGTAAATTCAGCAACACCTGCTTGATTTTGTCACGGTCAAAAACTACCTGTACCGGTTCGGCAGGCAGGGATAGCTTTATACTTCGGCCGTTTTCCCGGCAGCTTGGTTCTAATTCATCAACAATCTCCCTGAGCAGCCCGTCCAAAGCCTGCTTTCGTTTCTGCCAGCGCACCTGGTGATAATCATGCTGAGTGAGGGCCAGCAAATCTTTGACCAGCCTGACCATCCTGTCGGTTTCCCGTTCCATGGTTGTCAGAAAGGACCGGCAAACCGCCGGTTCGTGCATGGCGCCGGCCAGCAGGGTTTCCGTGTAGCTTTTCAAAGTAGTCAACGGTGTGCGCAATTCGTGGGAAACATTGCCTACAAATTCCCGCTCTTTGCGCAGCGTGGCCTCCAGCTGAGCAGAGAGATAATTAAACATTTCGCTTAAATGGCCGATCTCATCCCCGGAACGGACCAGCAGGCGCTGCCCGAAGTCGCCGCGTGCAATTCTGGCCGCTTTGCCGGTAATTTCTTTAATCGGCCCCGTGATCGTTTTCGCCAGCACAAAACCCAGCAGCACAGTCGCGCAGATTACCAGCAGGGCACCGGTAAGAAAAATATACTGAATTTCACGCAGTGTCCGGTAAATCGGCTCCAGCGAGCCAGCCAGGTAGACGACGCCCAGCGTCTTTTCCCCGGAACGAACGGGCAGGGCCAGGTATTTCGCCCGCTCCCTGGTAACCGGATCAAGCCGGATTTCCTCGCTGCGGCTGCCGGTCAGCGCACGCGCTATTTCCTCCTGAATAATGCGTTGCCCGCGCACGTCTGAATCAGGCCGGGAGGAAGAAAGAACGCGGCCAAACGCATCCAGGACCAGGATTTCCGAGGTGCCTGCATAACGTGAAAACTCGCCAACCAGGCGGTCAAGCGTCGCCCCTTCTTCATCCGCAACCAGGTGGCGCTGCAGAAAAGTAGCCAGCAGCAACCCCTGAGCCTCCAGGCTTGCAGCATAGGTATTCAAATAGTAGCGTTCCAGCGCCCGGGTAATAAACACTGCGAAAAACTGCATGGCCAGAAGTATAAGCAACGCATAGATAAGCACTATTTTCCACTGGATACTTTTAAACATCCCTTGCTCTCCTGAAATAATATCCTGCCCCACGTTTCGTCTGAATATAGTATGGCTGGCTCGGGTCCAGTTCGATTTTTTCCCGCAGGCGCCTGATGGTTACATCGATAGTTCGTTCATCACCATAAAAATCATATCCCCAGACATCCGCCAGCAGTTTTTCCCTGCTGATGACAAAGCCGGGATGCCGTAACAGGTAAACAAGCAGGAGATACTCCCTGTAGGTCAGCTCCACCGGTTGGCCGCCTTTCGTAACTTCCATACAGCCGGTGTCAACCACCAACTCGTGACAGATCAAACGCTCGCCGGCGTCCCGCTCCTTGCTCTGGACACGCCTGAGCTGCGCCTTGACGCGCGCCACCACTTCCCGGGCGGAAAACGGCTTTGTGACATAATCGTCGGCACCCAGTTCCAATCCCAGCACTTTATCCAGTTCGTTATCCTTGGCGGTCAGCATAATAACCGGCATGTTTTCAGTGCGGCGAAGCTCCCGGCAAACGGCAAAGCCATCCTTTTTCGGCAGCATTATATCCAGCAGCAGCAAATCAGGGCGTTCCGCCTGCGCCAGCCGCAGCGCCTCTTCCCCGTCATAAGCCAATAAAACAGTGAAGCCTTCCAGTTCAAGGTTATAGCGCAAGATCTCAGCAATCGGCTTTTCGTCATCAACAACAAGAACTTTCCGGCCGCGCACAACTTCACCTGACATTACTGACGCTCCCACCGCACTGTATTTTGAAATAGTTCGGTCCCGAATAATGTTAATCCTGCCTGGCAGAAACCAACGCGGTCATACAGAAAGCCAATTTACTTTATAATAGCAGAAGCAAAAGCCGTTTTCCTTAGTAATATCTGGATCAGTCAAAAAAAAAACGTGGTTTGGGCCACGTTAAACAAAAATATATAAAGAGGGGGTCAAACTGCTTTTATTATACTGCGGGAAGATTACACCCACATTACAGAAATATTATTTTTACGTGACAAGAGCCCGGCTTTGCCGCCGGGCTCCCTGAAATAACTGCTTAGGCCGCACTAGAAATACCGCATGGGGTTAAACGGCATCCCATGACGTACTATTTCAAAGTGAACATGGGGACCCGTGGAGTTACCTGTGTTGCCGGAGCGGGCAATCTGCTGCCCCCTTTCAACCCTCTGCCCCTCGGAAACAAGGACCCGGGAATTATGGGCATATTTGGTTACATAGCCGTTGCCGTGGTCTACAGAAACCAAGATGCCAAAAGCTCCAGCCCATCCGGCGTAGACAACTATTCCGTCGTCAGCGGCCAGGACTGTCGATCCGCTTTCCACACCGATATCGACACCCGTGTGAAAACTGCGGCCGCGCGGTCCGAATTTGGAGGTAATCCTGAAGCTGTCGGGTACCGGCCAGAGGAAAGGACCGCGCCCAAGAACCGGAATAGCCGCCGTGCCTCGCGCAACCACCTGGTCCTGAGGTTCAGCTACCACCCTTTCGCTGACTATCTCCCTCTGCACTTCACGGTCATTAGCCCGACTGATACGGTAGGTCACTTCTTTTTGTCCGTATTGACCAGGCGTCAGCACCCTGCTGGTACCGCGATAGAACCTGCTGTCGTCCCGATAAACGGTCTGAAAGGGTATCCGCTCCACGACCGTCACCTCTTCTGTCACAGAAACGCCTACGAGCGGTTGCGGAACGACGAGGTCGATCTGATCGCCAACCCGCAGGCGGTCCGGTTCCTCCAGCTGCGGGTTGGCCGCCTGAATTTCCTCAATAGTCAAACCCTTGCTGCGGGCGATAGTCCAAAGCGAATCACCGCGGGAAACCAGGTAGGTTTCTCTCCGGTCAGTGCCGCGGCGCAGGATTTCGGCGGCCCTGTCGGCGCTGTACAGCCTTCCCGGGTTGACCGGCGTTTGTTTTGCTTCTACACGGTCTTTAAGGACAATCGCCTGGACGACGGTATTGGCGCGCCCGCTGGTATATGATTCTTTTAGCATTTCAAGCACTTGCCGGTATTCGTCATAAGTTCTGACGGCCAAAGTTGGCTTGTCATTGACATAAATCATGTAGGCATAAACATCATATCGCAGTTGGCCCTGCAACCGCTCTTTGACTGTCTCGTCGTCCTCCTGCGCGCCTTGGCGCCGCTCCCTTACCACGCGCACTTCCTGGAGCTGCTTGACCTCCAGTCCTAGGTAAGCTGCTTTTTCCTCCTGCAGAAAGGCGAGATAATCTAGCAGTGCTATGTCACTGGAGACAACCCCTATTTCAACATCGTTCAGATATACTACATATGTAAGCGCTCTATTATAAATATAGAGGAAACAGGCAAGTATCAGCAGAACCGTCAACTGTAAAACCAGCGCGCGCTGCGGCACCACAACCACCGGAATCCTGACCTCTTTGGCCAGGTTAGTTATTATCCGCCGGGGTGTAATCATCTGTTCACCTCACTCAGCCGACAGGTTTTCCTCCTGCCGGACAATAGAGTTCGCCGCCTTTTGTTAAAAATCCTGCCGATATATTATATTATCTTAAAAAAAATTAAGAGACCATAAAAATTACGGCCTCTGATTTTTTTTTGGTGACCCCTGCGGGAATCGAACCCGCGTTACCGCCTTGAAAGGGCGGTGTCTTGACCGCTTGACCAAGGGGCCTGAATATATGGTGAGCCATGGTGGACTCGAACCACCGACACCCTGATTAAAAGTCAGGTGCTCTGCCGACTGAGCTAATGGCCCACGAGCAGCCTTACGCCGTCTGTTCCCCAACCCTACGGAATCTAATATTACTATGTTTCTTGCGCTTTGTCAATGTTAAAACAGCTCGTGCAAGACCTTAGTCTGGTGGCGGTTTGGGCCGACGGAAACAATAGCCACCGGTGTGCCGGTCAGCTCGGCCACCCGCTGGATATATCGGCGAGCCGCGCTTGGGAAATCGGCAAGACTATCGATTTCGGAAAGGTCCTCCTGCCATCCTGGCAGTTCTTCGAAAACAGGTTCACACTGTTCCAGGGTACGAAGACTGGCGGGGATATGAGTGATTTCCTGCCCGTGATAACGGTAAGCAGTACATATTTTTACCGTCTCCAGGCCACCGAGGACATCGAGCAGTGTCAGTGCCAGGAAATTCAAAGCGTTGATGCGGCAGGCGTACCGTAAAACGTTGGCGTCCAGCCAGCCGATTCTGCGCGGGCGGCCGGTCGTTGTGCCGTACTCACGGCCAACTTCCCGAATCCGATCGCCAATCCGGTCTTTAAGCTCTGATGGGAACGGCCCGTCTCCCACCCTTGTGGTATAAGCCTTCACGACCCCGACAACTTTATTGATCCGGGAGGGGGCAATACCGGTGCCGGTACAAGCTCCGCCTACCGCTGGCGAGGAGGATGTTACATAAGGATAGGTACCGTGGTCCAGGTCCAGCATAGTTCCCTGAGCGCCCTCCAGCAGGATTTTTTCGCCCCGGTCTATTGCCCCGTTTAAGAGCAGGCTGGTATCGGTTACATGCGGCCTGATTTCTTCAGCGTATCGCCGGAACTCCTCAAAAATCCGGCCGGCGGCAAAAGGTTCCGCATCATAAATTCTGGTAAGTAGAAGGTTCTTTTCCTCTACCAGCCCGGTCAGTTTGTCCTGCAGCTCCCGCTCATCTAGCAAATCAGCGATGCGCACCCCGTTTCTGCTCACTTTATCCATGTAGGCGGGGCCGATGCCCCGCAATGTCGTACCTATCTTGCCAGTGCCGCGGCGCATTTCCTCCAGTTCGTCCAGCTTTTTGTGATAAGGCATTACCAAATGTGCCCGGTCACTGATCCGCAGTCCCGCCAAATCAATATTCCTGCGTTTCAGAGCGGATATTTCAGTCAGCAGGGCAGCAGGATCGAGAACTACTCCGTTGCCGATGACGCATACTTTCCCGGGATAAAGAATTCCGGACGGGATCTGATGCAGCTTAAAAATTTCCTGTCCGACAGCCAGGGTATGACCGGCATTGGTACCTCCCTGATAGCGAACAACAACATTAGCTTTGGCAGCCAAAAAATCGGTAATCTTTCCTTTCCCCTCGTCACCCCACTGTGATCCGAGAACTACTACGGTGGACATTATGCTCACCTCCTGTTTTGTTTTCCAGCGTGCCGGCGTAAGATTTCCCTTGCCGCCACCAGGCCCGCAGCAGATGCCTGTGACAGTCCGCGTGTTATCCCGGCGCCGTCCCCGACGGCAAACAGGTTTTGCACCATCGTTTCCAGGCAATTGCTGACAGTCAGCCGGGAAGAATAAAATTTAACTTCAACCCCGTAAAGCAAGGCATGCCGGGAGTTAACGCCAGGAGCAACTTTATCAAGTGTCTCCAGCATTTCGAGGATAGAAAGAAGATGTCTGTACGGCAGAACCAGGCTGAGGTCGCCGGGAGTAGCGTCAAGCAGCGTGGGACGGACCAGTCCGCGTTCAATTCTTTCTTCGGTGGAACGCCGCCCGGCCAGCAGGTCGCCCAGGCGCTGGACCAAAACGCCGCCGCCCAGCATATTTGCCAACTGTGCCACATTTCTGCCATAGCGGATAGGCTCCTTAAACGGTTCGGTAAAAGATTTGCTTACCAACAGGGCGAAGTTAGTATTTTCCGTCTTTTTTTCCGCATAACTGTGGCCATTTACCGTAATCAGGCCGGCGTTGTTCTCCACCACTACTTCGCCGTAAGGGTTCATGCAAAAAGTACGTACGCGGTCATCAAATGAGCGTGAATAGTAAATTAGTTTTGGTTCATAGATTTTTTGAGTCATGTGTTCTAAAACAACCGCCGGCACCTCGACCCGCACGCCTATATCCACCGGGTTGCCAGCTGCTGAAAGACCAAGGCGCTGTGCCTCTCCGGCGAACCATTCGGAGCCCTCGCGGCCAGGCCCGCAAACAACGTAGTCAGCCGGAATTTCCTCCCCCTTGCAGGTACGGATGCCGACTACCCGGTTGTCGCGGCACAGCAATTTTTCCACCGGTGTATTGGTAATAATCTCCGCTCTGCCACGCAGGTATTTTCTGATATTGGCAACGATCTCCAGGCAGTTTTCCGTCCCCAGGTGTCTGATTCTGGCAGGAATAAGTGCTAGGTCGGCAGTCGCCGCCTGCCGCTGCAGGTCGTGTACTGCCTGCAGGTCAGTACCAAAGAGTTCCGCTGTAGCACCGAACTCTCGGTAAACCTGGTCCACATAGTCGATTAGCTTTTCCAGCGGTTCACGCCCAATGATTTCGTGCAGAAAGCCGCCGAAGTCAGCGGTCAGGGTCAGTTTGCCGTCAGAAAACGCGCCGGCGCCGCCAACGCCGCACACTACTGAACACGGTTGGCATTTGCCGCAGTTTCTATTGCCTGTTTTCATCGGGCAGCGGCGCTCAGTAATATCCTGCCCTTTCTCCAGCAGCAGGATTTCCCCCGCCCCTGCCCGGACCAGTTCCAAAGCAGCAAAGAGGCCAGCCGGACCGGCACCGACAATAATCACTCTCTTACCTGGCACTGGCACACCATCTCCTGTGCATTAACATAAAAATAACCCAAACAGAATTTTTCATTCCATCCGAGTTTTAGGCAGGCGTTCACACCTTTTACCGTTTTTTGCCGGCTTGCGCCATTTGCAGTCTACCAAAATCAAGCACTTTTGTCAAGCTGTCTGGCTTCCTTTTTCCTGGTCGGGACGAGGGCTGATGCTGATAAATTTATTCTGATTTTCTTTAAAATAGAGCTGGATCATGCCGACAGGACCGTTGCGCTGCTTGGCGATTATTACTTCCGTAAGGGGCTTGTTTTCTGCCTCCTGGTTATAATAGCCCTCGCGGTAGATAAAAGCCACCACGTCTGCATTGGCTTCTATCCCGCCGGACTCCAGCAGGTCGCTCAAAATCGGCCGTTTCTTATCTCGTTTCTCCACTTCGCGGGAAAGCTGCGAAAGAGCAATCACCGGAACATTCAGCTCTTTGGCCAGTGCTTTCAGGGAGCGGGAAATTGCCGAAATCTCCTGCTGCCGGTTTTCCGCCCGTTCACTGCCACGCATCAGCTGCAGATAATCAACAAAGACAGCTGCCAACCCGTGCTCGGCTTTCAGACGGCGTGTCCGGGCCCGCATTTCCAGCGCTGAAATGGCCGGGGTGTCATCGATATACAGAGGTGCTGCAGAGAGCGGCCCGGCCGCCCTTGTCAGCCTGGGATAATCTTCGTCTGACAAAAAGCCGCGGCGCAAACGGTTTGCGTCAATGCCGGCCTGGGCGCAAAGTATTCTCTGAGCTAGCTGTTCTTTGGACATTTCCAGCGAAAAAACGGCTGCAGGCAACTTTTCGTTGACGGCGACATGCTGCGCGATGTTGAGGGCCAGAGTTGTTTTGCCCATGCTCGGACGGGCAGCGATAATAATAAGGTCGGAGTTTTGCAGGCCGCAAGTAATGTGGTCTAAGTCGGGGAAGCCGGTCGGGAGCCCGGTCACCCCTCCTTTATTGCCCCAGAGCTTGTCAATACGTTCAAAAGCGTCTTTCAGGACTTCTTTCATGGCAGCAAAGCCTTGCGGGCTGGAACGTCTGGCCACCTCGAAAATAGCCTGTTCCGCCTCGTCCAGGATTTCCTCTACCTCGCCGGTCGCTTCAAAACTGCGGGTTACAATACGGGTCGCTGTATTGATCAGCGTGCGCAAGATCGCCTTCTCACGCACAATACGCGCATAGTACGCCACATTTGCTGAGGTGGGAACGGCATTGGCCAGCAGGGTGAGTGACCCCGGCCCCCCTACTGATTCCAGAACAGAACGCGTACGCAGTTCTTCGGCCAGTGTTACCAGGTCTACCGGTTCGCCCTGCTCGAAAAGCGCACAGATGGCCTGAAATACCTGCCTGTGCGCCTCCCGGTAAAAATCAGCAGGTTTCAAATGTTCTGCAGCAATAATAATAGCCTCTTTATCCAGCAGCATTGACCCCAGAACCGATTGCTCAGCCTCCAGGTTTTGCGGCGGGATCCGGTCCGGACTGCCGGTCATGTCTTCACCCCGCTAAAGTTTTTCCTGGCTCCCGCCCGCTGTTAA
Organism: Bacillota bacterium; assembly: GCA_018725565.1. Lineage (GTDB taxonomy): Bacteria > Bacillota > Dethiobacteria > Dethiobacterales > Dethiobacteraceae > HKB214. Next base: position 25,820 of record QLUR01000007.1, read on the forward strand.
TGTCACGTTCCGGAAGAAATGCGGCAACGCTTCTTCAACCGTCCGGACAAAAACGATTTCCAGCTTATCAGGCGCCGCCGACAAATCATTTCTGTTTTCTTCCGGCAGCATGACCTTTGTGATTCCCGCCTGGCGTGCGCCAAAAAGTTTCTCCACTGTTCCGCCTACCGGCCTGACCGCGCCCCGCAGCGACACTTCGCCGGTAACAGCCACATCCTGGGCGACCGGCCACCCTTTGATAGCACTCAACAAAGCAACAACCACCGCCAGGCCTGCCGAAGGACCGTCTATTCTGGCGCCGCCGATGACATTGACATGCAGGTCATAGTCCTGTATCTCCTCGCCCGTCAGGCGCCGGATAACGGCCGCCGCGTTAAAAACAGAATCGCGGGCCATGCTGCCGGCCGTTTCGTTAAAGCGGATCCGCCCTTTTCCTTTTTCCCGGGCCTGAAAGGCTACGGCCTCGATTTCCAGAATGCTGCCCAAAAAACTGTTGACCGCCAGGCCAATCACTTTTCCCGTTTGCCAGCCTGCCTCAGTTTTCCTCGCCGAATGAGACGGCAGGCGTGATGCACGCAGAGTATCTAAAATCATTTCCCGGGTAATGCAGACTGCTCCGGCCAGTCCGTTGCGTGACTGCCTGAACAGAGCCAAACCGTAAGCATCGGCCAGAATATTGACCGCCTGGCGGCCTTCAGTGGTATACTCGCTGACCACATCCGGCACCTCCGGGGCAAGGGGGACCCCAAGCTTTAAAGCCGCCTCCGTTACAATGCGCCGGATATCCAGGGGGGTCAGAGGCTCAAAAAAAACTGCGGTACACCGTGAACGAAAAGCAGGGTTGATTTCTTCGGGTGAACGGGTAGTGGCGCCGATCAGCAGAAAATCAGCCGGAGCCCCTTCGGCAAACAGTTTGCGAATATACTTGGGCACCTGGCTGTCAACGGGGTCATAGTACGCAGATTCGAAAGTGACTTTTTTATCTTCCAGCACTTTTAACAGCTTGCCTTGCAGGTGCAGGTCCATCTCGCCGATTTCGTCAATAAAAAGGATGCCGCCGTGCGCTTCGGTAACCAGGCCGGGCTTAGGTTCGGGGACACCCCCCTCAACCAGCTCGCGCTTCGCCCCCTGATAAATTGGGTCATGTACCGAACCAAGCAACGTATTGGTAGTTTCCCGCGGATCCCAGCGCAGGGTAGCGCCATCGACCTCGATAAACGGCGCATCCATGGTAAACACGCTGTTTGCCAGCGCCTTAGCTGCTGTCAAGGCCAATCTGGCAGCCGTTGTTTTGCCGACACCAGGCGGGCCGTAAATTATCATGTGCTGCGGATGAGGCGAAGCCAGCTTTGCTAAAAGAGCCTCTATAGCCTGTTCCTGCCCGACTATCTCCGGCAGAGATTGTGGTCGCAGTATCTCCAGGGCCGAGCGGTTTAACTTCCGCCGTTTCATTTTCTCCAGCAGAGCGTACTTTTTCAGAGTCTGCGGATTTTCTGGCCCGCTTTGCTCTTTTAGCAGCTGCCGTTTAATCTCCTGCAAGTACTCTTCGTGACGTTGCTGCAGACGGTCGGAAACTTTCCGTTCCAGTGCTTCCTCTACAGTGCGCCGGGCCATCTGTTCCGCCATTTCCTGGTACAGCTGCTGCAACGCTTCTGCCAGCTCCTCCTTGCCGGGAGCGGGCGCCAAGGTAGGATTCTCGAAAACAACGCGCTGCAAACCAAGCACACGTTCTTCCGTCTTACGCGAACGGAGCAGTGCCAAAGCCTCAAGCTTTCCAGCCTTTAGAATCAGCTTGTCCGCGCCTATCATTTCGGAAAGCAACGTATAAAAGGCGGCTATTTCCTTTTTCAGCTGCTCTTTTTCTTCCAGGCCTTTAAACCGGCCGGCGGTTTTTGTTGCTGAGCAGTTTTTGGTCATTCTTTACTCCTGACTCCTTCTTCTTTTACCCAGACCTCAACAGCAGCGCTGACCTCCGCCAGCAGCCTGACCCTTATACGGAACAGGCCGAGACTTTTGATTGGTTCATTGAAGTCTATTTTCCTTTTATCGACCCGGAAGCCTAAGCTTTCCAAAGCCAGGGCGATATCACCCGCAGTCACCGAGCCAAAGAGCCGGCCTCCTTCACCGGCACGGGCGGAAATTTCGAGGCGCAGACCCTCCAGCCTGTGACGCAGCGTCTCCGCATCAGCTCGCTCTCTGGCCAGCTTATCTGCGCGCCGTTGCAGCAGATCTTCCTGTTGCCTGATGTTAGCGGCCGTAGCCTCTACCGCCAAACGTCGCGGCAGGAGATAATTGCGGGCATACCCCTCCGCTACTTCTTTCAGCTCTCCCTTTTTCCCAAACCCCTTTATTTCCTGGGACAGAATTACCTTCATCGCCGCTTTGGACCTCCTTTGCCGGCGGAATCCTGCTTCAGTGAGAGTAGAATAATTCTGCGCAGCGGCACGATTCTCCTGCCGCTGTAATTTTTCAGGAAAGTTAAAATAAGCCTGTCCCTGAGGGACAGGCTCGGCAAACAGCATAACCATGCCTATTCCGTGGCATATGGCAAAAGCGCGATATTGCGTGCACGTTTAATAGCTACCGTCAGCTGACGCTGGTGCTTGGCGCAGTTGCCGGATATCCGCCGCGGCAGTATCTTGCCGCGCTCAGTAATAAAGCGTGACAGTTTTCCTGTAGCTTTGTAGTCGATTGACTCAGCTTTGTCAACACAAAAATTGCATATTTTCCGCCTGCTTCTGCGGCCGTGTTCCTTGCGCATTAAAATTTCCTCCTGCAGATTGAAGTTCAAAAGGGGACATCGTCTTCACTGATCAGGGCCTCGTCGAACCCGGGCCGCTCCGGTTCCTGCGGCTTGTCACGCCTGGTGTCAAGAAATTGCACATGTTCCGCGACCACTTCCGCCACGTTGCGCTTTTGTCCCTCACGGTCCTCGTACGAACGGAGCTGAAGTCGCCCCTCGACAGCCACCAGACTTCCTTTAACCAAATACCTGGCACAATTCTCCGCGTCTTTTTGCCAGACAACCACCGGGATAAAGTCGGCCTCCCGCTGTTTGCCTTCGGCCCGAAAACGCCTGTTAACCGCCAGGGTAAAAGTGGTTACGGCGACGCCTCCCGCCGGGGTGTAACGCAACTCAGGGTCCCTGGTCAGGCGTCCGATGAGCGTAACCCGGTTCAGCAAAGTTTGCACCCCCTGTAACTAAGGCTTGCTGCATTATGTGCCGTTATTCTTCTTCTTTGACGATGAGATAGCGGATTACATCATCTGTAATCCGGAAGTTCCGCTCTAATTCGTCTGTGACGCTTGATTCCCCGCTATAGTTTAGCAGCAGGTAAAACCCTTCGCGGAACTTCTTTACCTCATAGGCCAGCCTGCGGCGCCCGATACGGGTAAGATTAATTACCTCGCCCTTTCCGGCTTCAATAATCCCTTTAAATTTTGCAATCAAGGCATCGTACTTTTCTTCTTCCAGATCGGGCTTGAGAATAAACATGGTTTCATATCTGGACATAGCCTATTCACCTCCTCCCTGTGGACTAGTGGCTCCCAGACAGGCTGGGAGCAGGGAAGTACAAGCACTATACTAGCATATTCCTTCTTGCTTGGCAAGCAGGGACGTGCGTTTTTTCCCGGATGTCTCCTGTGCTTTACAGTCAGCGCAAGACTTCCCGGACGCTTTTTTCAAACTTGACACGCGGGAGCAGTACACTGCGCCCGCATTGCACACATTTGATGCGAAAATCCATCCCCACACGAATAATTATCCAGATATCACTTCCGCATGGATGGGGCTTTCTCGTCCTGACGCGCTGCCCCAGCTCAAACTCAGGCACAGCATCCAAAACCTCCCTGACGTTGCTGCTGCGAGGAAGACTCAGGCCGGTTTTTCTCCCTCCAACTTACTGATAATTTCCGCAAAAACCGCGGCGATTTCTTTGGATCCGTCAACAGAAAACAGCAGATTCTTTTTCTGATAATAGGTAATCAATGGTTCTGTCTGCCGGCAGTATACGTCCAGCCGCTGCTTGACTGTTTCCACTGTGTCATCGGCACGCTGGTACAGCTCGCCGCCGCACTTATCGCAAACATTACGCACTTGCGGCTGATTAAATCTGATATGATAGGTGGCGCCGCACGTCTTGCAAACACGTCGCCCTGTAAGCCTTTCCAGCAACTCTCCCTGGTCCGCGTCAACGCTGATAACAGCGTTCAGCGGTGTGCCCTTCCCGGACAACACTTCATCCAAGGCCTCCGCCTGACCGACGGTGCGCGGAAAGCCGTCCAGCAAGAAGCCCTCCTGGCAATCCGGCTGCTGCAGGCGCTCGCTGACGATTCCCACCACCAGGCTATCCGGCACCAGCGCACCCTTATCCATATACTCTTTGGCCTGTTTCCCCAGCGGTGTCCCCTCTTTAATCGCTGCACGGAATATCTCGCCGGTGGATATGTGCGGGAAGCTATATTTTTTGACCAGTCTTTCTCCCTGGGTTCCCTTTCCTGCGCCGGGCGCACCCAGTAAAACGACGCGCATTATAACTCCTCCTCGTAGCTTTTCCAGAATATTTTGACCTCTAAGGATTCTTTACTTGTCAGAAAAATCCTGCTTGTTACAAAAAATCATGTTTGCTGCCTCTTGATGTGTGAGCAGGAACGCGTACCCGCAGGACCTGCTTTTCCATCGTTATACAAATCGGCAACAACCCTGCCGAATCGCCGTCTGTGTGGACCGGCAGGGAAAAGTCGCTTTCCACGCAGATCCTTCTGGCGCGGTAGAAATTTACCTGCGGCATAAGGACATGCTTTCCGGCGTACACTTTCGGGAAGGTAGTCAAAAATCTCAGTCGGTGCATCTGGCCGACCACGACCACATCGGCCAAGCCGTCGTCACATTCCGCCTGAGGGGCAACTTTCATGCCTCCTCCATAGTATCGGCCGTTAGCGATACTTACCAGCCATGCTCTCGTTGTAAACTGCTGGTCGTCCAGCATCACTTTCAGCGTACACGGGCGATAGAACAGCAGCTGTTTGACCAAAGCAACCAGATAAGAGAGCGAACCGAAATAGCGTTTTAGTCGGTTGGCATCGGCCACTACGGCCGCATCCAGACCAGCGCCTGTTACATTCAGGAAAACCCGGCCGTTATAGCGGCCGACGTCAAGCAGGCGGTCTTTTCCGTGCAGCAGCACTTCGCAAGCCGCCGACGGCTGCAGGGGGAACTTTAAACAACGGGCAAAATCATTTCCGGTTCCTGCCGGCAGGATCCCCAGCGTCGCCTCTGTTCCGGCCAGCGCACCGGCTACATGCGACAGCGTCCCGTCGCCGCCAACCCCTGTTACCAGCGCACAGCCTTCATCGACCGCCTGCCTGGCAAGACGACCCACGTCGTCTGCATCCCTGCTGAAAGCAAACCGAAAATTCACCCCCCTGGCCTCCAACTCGGAACGGGCGGCGGCCCAATACATCTTGGCCCGGCCATTGTTGGCCTGAGGATTAACAATAAAGAACGGCTGGCCGGTCAGCGTCTTTTTTATGTTCACGGTATATGTTAGCTCCCATCGAAAATTGTCAGCCCAGGGTGTCTGCCCACCTAAAGAACTTCACAGACAGCCTCATCATTTTCCGCCACTTCCATGACGGGGAATTTTTGGGGTTGTGGGCAAAGCACACTTCTCTGCGTTGCTGCTCCTGCGGTCCTCACCCCGAACGATTGATCAGGCGCCGCGTAGCAGCAGCCGCACGGCGGATAGCTTCCTGCTCCTCCCCGCTCAACTGGTAAGGCGACCTTCCCGCCTTGACTGGCTTGGCGTATGTGCGCGATTCTTCCCGGCCGTAAATGCTGCTGAGCACAACCCCGTTTTCGCCTGCGTCAAGAAGGGCGACAGCAAAACTAAGGTCACTGCCGGTATCCTTAAAGGCATTAAAACGAACCACACCCACACCGCGGACAGCTGTATCCAGCACTTCCGCCAACTCCCGCAGCGTTTCCCCGCAGCTTCCGAGACGGGATTCCACGCAAGACAGGTTTTGGTTAAGTGATATAAACGCACTTTCAAGACTGGCTCCATCTCTCCCCTGCATAAAGGAGCGGTACGCAGCTGACAAGACGGCAACTTTCCGGCTAAGCAGAAAAACAGAAAGCAGCAGAAGCAAAAAGAAAAGCAGCAGGACCCCCAAGATAACAAAATTTCCTTCCATAATATGCACCTCCCAAATGATGCCCAGCTTTACTGCAATCCGTCAACCTAGCCTGTTGCCCAGGCTTCTTCAGGAAGCCAGCAACGTCAAGACCACGACAAAAGCAAGAGCCGGCAAAAAGTTGACAACCTTCAACTCCTTCAGCAAGCCTAGCATGCCAAGCCCGATGCAGAGAATCAACAGCCCGCCAACCGCAGACATTTCCGCGATCACTTCCGGCCTCAGATACGGCCGCAGGGAACCGGCAGCCAGCGCTATGCCCCCCTGATACAGAACTACCGGCACAGCCGACAGAGAGATGCCGACTCCCATGGTAGCCGCAAAAGCAACCGCTGTTACGCCGTCAAGAACAGCTTTAGCGTAAAGTATCTGATGGCTTCCTCTCAAGCCGCTCTCCAGCGCGCCCGTCACGGCCATGGCGCCGACACCATAAAGCAGCGTGGCGAAGACAAACGCTTTCGCCACGCCGGAGTCGCCACGCGACACCCGTTTTTCAAGCCAGGCACCGAGCTGTTGTAATCTGGCATCAAGGCCTATCAACTCCCCGGTCACCCCGCCCAGGATCAGACTAAAGACCACGACCAGTATTCGCTGCACTTCCAGGGCCATCTGCAGTCCTATCAGCAAAACTGCCAGCGCCGTGCCTTGCAGGATGACCGCGCCGACCCGTTCCGGAATTTTCCCTCCCAACAGAATACCACAGATGCCGCCCAGCACAATAGCCGCTCCATTGACAACAGTTCCCTGCAGGGCGGTTGCCATATAGTATAACGTGTCCCCCATAACTCCTCCTGTTTGCCGGCGAATTGTTTCACGTGAAACATTTGCCGCCTTAACTGTTTCTGGCGCTATTGCTGTTTCACGTGAAACAGACTAAATCAGCAACTCACATACCCGCTCCAGTTCTTCCCGGCAGTAAAACAGTATCTCCAGCTTGCCGCTCCCTCCAGGCGCCATTTTGATTCGCACCGCTGTTCCGCAGGCCAGGCGGAGTCTTTCCTCGAGGTCGGCCAAATAAAGGTCCGGCTCTGCAGGCTTTCTGATTTTCTTGATTTTGCGGGAATGCGCACCTATTTGTTCGGCCTCTCTGACAGATAATCCTTTTTCAATTACTTGCCTGGCAGCCGCAGGCTGTTCTTCCAGATGGAGCGCTAAAATGGCCCTGGCATGCCCCTCAGACAAGCGGCCCTCCGCAAGTTCCTGGCGCACCCCCGGGTGCAACGTCAGGAGCCGTAAAGTATTAGCAACAGAAGAACGGCTCTTCCCCACTCTTTCCGCCAACTGCTCCTGAGAATAGCCGAATTCTGCAATTAAACGCTGAAAAGCCTCTGCCGACTCCAGCGGAGTCAAATCCTCCCGCTGCAGGTTTTCTATCAGCGATACTTCCAGAGATTCTTCCCGCGAAAAGGAGCGGACAGCGACCGGGACCTTTTGCAACCCAGCCATTCTGGCAGCACGCAGTCTCCTCTCCCCGGCTACCAACTCATACGCGCCGCCGAGGGGCCTCACAATCAACGGCTGCAGGATGCCGTGCTCTGCAACCGAACGGGCCAGTTCCTCAAGCTCTGTCTGGGCAAAGCTTTTTCGGGGCTGATTGGGGTTTACGCAGATAGCCGCCGTCTCTACCTCCGTCACGGCAGGTACAGGTGCGGTCTCCGCTTCGGGGATCAGTGCCTGCAAGCCCTTGCCCAGACGCCTTTTAGTCATTTGCGATCACCTCCTGCGCCAGCTCCAGATAAACCTCGGCTCCCCTGGACCGGGGATCATAGACGATAATCGGCTGGCCATGGCTCGGCGCTTCGCTTAGCCTGATGTTGCGGGGGATTATAGCCTTAAAGACCAACCGGCCAAAAAATTTGTATACCTCATCGGCTACCTGGGCAGCCAGGTTAGTTCTGGCGTCATACATAGTCAACAATACTCCTTCAATACGCAAAGAGCTGTTCAGGTGTTTTTGAACCAGCTTGACCGTATTGGTCAGCTGGCCGAGGCCCTCCAAAGCATAATATTCGCATTGTATAGGAACAAGGACGGTGTCAGCCGCTGTCAGGGCATTGATGGTCAGCAACCCGAGCGAAGGGGGACAGTCAATAATAATATAGTGATAGTTGCCGCGCAACGGCTCCAGGACCCGACGCAACCGCACCTCCCGGGACAATGTCGGAACCAGCTCTATTTCAGCGCCGGCCAGTTGAATCGTTGACGGAACAACATCCAGATTATCCAACGAAGAGCGCTGCAGTACTTTTGCCAGGGGAATTTCGTTAATCAGCGCATCGTAAATACAAAAATGGAGCTGCTTCTTTTCCAGGCCGATGCCGCTGGTAGCATTTCCCTGCGGGTCAATATCCAGCAGCAAGACCTTTTTTCCGGCTTGCGCCAAGCAAGCACTCAGGTTGACGGCAGTCGTCGTTTTTCCTACTCCGCCTTTTTGGTTTGCCACAGCAATTACTTTGCCCATCGCCGCTCCTCGCTTTCCCTCCCAACTTATTCGCGGCGCACTTGTCGTTTCCTGCCGTAAACCAAAAAACACCCTCCACTGCATCCGCTTGTGTCAGTCGCAATCAAGCCGTCCGGACAACAGGGCTTAACAGCGTCAAGCCTGTTTTGGAGAACCTGCAGATAAACTGTTCCTCGTTTTCGGCAGCCGTATTCTGATTTCCAGGTGCTCGCCACAGTCCTGCTCTGCTACTTCCGGCACCAGCCCTGCCGCTTGTAAAATAGCAACCGCCCGGTGAATAGTGTTCAGAAAGATTCTGACGTCCCTGATAACAACCTTTTTCCTGGCCCTGTCCGCCGGCGGGGAAGTTTTTGCCATCAACTCTTCAACCCGCCTTTCTGTCTGCTTTACGGTCAAACCCTTTCTGCCGGCCTCCAGGACAACTTTCAGCTGCAGCTGCTCATTCGTAAGCTTCAACAACGCCCGGGCGTGCCGCTCCGAAAGGTCTGCATCAAGAAGCAGCTTTTGAACCTTTTCCGGCAGTTTCAGCAAGCGCAGCTTGTTGGCGACAGTCGGCTGCGCCTTCCCTATTCTTTGAGCAATTACCTCTTGTGTCAGCTGAAAGTCTTCCAGCAGCTTCCGGTAGCCTTCCGCTTCCTCCAGATAGTTCAGGTTTTCCCGCTGCAAATTTTCAATTAAGGCAATTGTTGCCATAGCACTGTCTGAGGCTTCCCTGACAACAGCGGGAATGGTTGACCAACCTAGATAACGGCAGGCCTGCAATCGCCTTTCTCCGGCGATCAATTGGTAAAAATTGCTGTTCCTCCGGACAACCACAGGCTGCAGCAACCCATAAGTTTTTATGGATTGCGCTAATTCAAGCAGTTTTTGCTCCAGAAAAACTTTACGCGGCTGATACGGGTTTGGTCGAATTATTTCTAGCTCCAAATTATGGACATCCTCCCTGAGCGAAGCTGTTTGTTCAATGTTTATCAGCTGTCGCCAAGGTTCACTCATGCGTAACCCTCCCCTCAACAATATCACAATATATAACATATTCGACATTTGGCAAGATTACCCTGCTAAGGAAACGAGCGCATAAAAAAACAATCTCCGCTAGTAAGCGGAGATTCGAGCCGCAGCCCACGGAGCCGAGGTGTCAGTATAACGGTCTTTTCTCAGGAAATCCGGCCTTGCGCGGATATTTATCCTGTGTCTTCTCAAGTTTAAGGAAGATAAGCAAGCATCGCTCGCCATAAGCTTCCGGAAGGCTGTAGGAGAAGCTCTCCCCGAAGCGGGCGCCAAGCACCTCCAGGGCACGTCCTGCGGTTGACAGTTCCTGCTCGGCTTCCGGACCCTTATAGGCAACGAATCGGCCCCCGGGGCGCACAAAGGGGAGGCACAGCTCCAGCAAAACCGGCAGGCGCGCCAGAGCTCTGGAGACCACCAGGGGAAAACTATCACGATAATTTTCCTGCCGTGCCAGCTGCTCCGCCCGCCCGTGCAGTACCTCCAGCCCGGGCATTCCAAGCTGACCTATGACTTCCCGCAAATAATCCACCCGCTTTTGCGCAGAATCAAGGAGCCGCACCTCCAGTTCCGGCCGAGCGATTTTCAAAGGAATTCCGGGCAGTCCGGCGCCGCTGCCCACATCAAGCAGCGGTCCCGTCAAAGCAGGGTTCCAGGAGAGCAACGCCAGCGAATCTAGAAAATGTTTGAACAGCACCTCGCGCGGCTCAAGAATTCTGGTCAGGTTCGTCTTGCGGCTGCCTCTGACCAGCAGCTGATAATAAAGGGAAAAAAGCCGTGCGCTTCCGGGCGGCAATTTCACCTCCCGCGGCACCAGGTCATATAGTTCATCCCACATGGTTTTCCCCGCCTGCTCTGCGCAACTGCTCGAGGTAAATGAGCAAAACGGCAATATCGGCCGGGGTTATGCCGGAAATGCGGCTGGCCTGTCCCACTGTTCGGGGGCGGACTTTCTCCAGCTTTTCCGATGCCTCGCGGGACAAGCCAGCCAATTTATGGTAGAACAGGCCCGCAGGCAACAGTTTGTCCTCCAGCTTCCGGTGCCGCTCAACCTGCTGCAATTGCTTTTCAATATATCCGCTGTATTTGACCTGGATCTCGATCTGCTCGGCCACTTCCTGCGCAGGCAGCGGTTCACCCAGCAGAGAAAGGACGTCGGCGTAGCCCAGCTCCGGCCTTTTTAACAGGTTTTCCGCCATAACCGGACTGTGAAGCGGAACACTTCCCCTGCTCTCCAGAAATGAATTTACACTTTCTGAAGGCCTGATGGTCTTCTGCAGCCCTTTCAAGCCGCTGCTCACCGCTTCCGCCTTTGCCGACAGGCGCTGGTAGCGCTCTTTGGAAATCAGGCCGGCACGATAGCCCAGGGGAGTCAGGCGCAGGTCAGCATTGTCCTGGCGCAGCATCAGCCTGTACTCGGCGCGGGAGGTCATAATGCGGTACGGTTCGCGCGTCCCTTTTGTCACAAGGTCATCAATCATTACTCCGATATACGCCGCTGAACGGTCAATAATCAGCGGCTCCCGCCCCAGGACCTGCAGACCCGCGTTAACCCCTGCCACTATGCCCTGAGCCGCCGCTTCCTCGTATCCGGAGGTGCCGTTGACCTGGCCGGCGCTGAATAGCCCTGCCACCGGCTTTGTTTCCAGAGTAGGCTTCAGTTGGAGCGGATCCAGGCAATCGTACTCAATAGCATAGCCCGGGCGCATGATTCTGGCGTCCTCCAGCCCGGGAATAGTCCTCAGCAGTGCCAGCTGAACTTCTTCAGGCAAGCTGGTGGACAGGCCCTGCACGTAAAATTCCGCAGTATCCCTGCCTTCCGGTTCGAGAAATATCTGATGGCTGGTCCGTTCGCTGAAACGGACAACCTTGTCCTCAATGGACGGGCAGTAGCGCGGGCCGACCCCCTTGATTCCTCCGGAAAACAAGGGTGAGCGGTGCAGGTTGTCCCGGATAACCTGGTGTGTCTGTTCAGTGGTATGGGTCAGCCAGCACGGTACCGGACTGGACGGCGAAGGAGAGCTCTCAAAAGAAAACGCCAGGGGCAAATCATCTCCCGGTTGCGGCAGGAGCTTACCAAAGTCAATGGAATCGCGGTGAATACGCGGAGGAGTTCCGGTTTTAAAGCGCAGCAATGACAGTCCCTGCTTCTTTAAACTCCCGGCAAGAGCGGTGCTGGGCAGCTGCCCGCCCGGCCCTCCGCTGTAACTTAAGGGTCCGATAATAATTCTGCCGCGCAGGTATGTTCCGGCAGTCAGCACCACGGCGGAGGCCTGGCAGACGGCTCCGGTTCTTGTAACCACGCCGGTGATTTTTCCCCTGCGAACGAGCAGCTTCTGCACCATAGCCTGCTGCAGGTATAATCCGGGCGTGTCCTCCAGCACCTGCCGCATCAGCCGCTGATAGTGCCATTTGTCAGCCTGGGCGCGCAAAGCATGAACGGCCGGGCCTTTAGCCGTGTTCAACATCCTGATTTGCAGCTTTGTCCGGTCGATAACTTTGCCCATCTGACCGCCCAGAGCATCCACTTCCCGGACCAGATGGCCTTTGGCCGGTCCGCCGACAGCCGGGTTGCAGGGCATTAACGCCACCGTATCAAGATTGATGGTCAGCAGTAACGTGCGGCAACCCAGCCTCGCCGCCGCCAACGCCGCCTCACAACCGGCGTGGCCGGCACCGATTACAATTACATCATACTTTCCTGCCAGGTACGTCACTTTTCTCCCTCCCCGCATTCCGGCAGCGCCGGTCACTTGCCAATGCAAAATGTCCGGAAGATTTCCTCCACTAACTCGTCATGCACCGTTTCACCCGTGATTTCCCCCAGTGCCGCCAGCGCGGCGGACAGATCTATGGAAAGCAGGTCTAATGGCAACCCCTGCTGAAGCGCTTCCTGCACCTCGCGCAAGGAGTCCGCCGCCTGCTGCAAGGAAACCTGGTGGCGCACGGAAGTAATCATCACCGGTTCCTTCATCAGCACCTCCCCGCCAAACACCAGCTGCAGCACCGCCTGCTCCAGGTCGACCAGCCCCTGCCCGGTCAGCGCTGATACCGGCACGACCGGCCGCTGTCCGGCCAGCTGGAGGAGTTCACGGTCAACGGGATCCGCTGCGGGAAGCAGATCCACCTTGTTGAGAACAAAAACACATGGTTTCTGCGCTATTTTCTCCAATATCTCCTTATTTGCGTCGCCGGCACCGGCTGTGGCATCAAGGACCAGCAGGACCAGGTCTGCCGAAGCCAACGCCTCCTGGGAGCGTAAAACCCCCATGCTTTCCACCACATCCCGCGTCTCACGCATTCCTGCCGTGTCCAAAACCACCAAGGCCACTCCGCCGAGGTTAATGCTCTCCTCCAGGACATCCCTGGTAGTCCCGGGAACCGGGGTAACAATAGCCCGCTCCTGCCCAAGCAGCGCATTAAGCAAAGAACTTTTGCCGACATTGGGGTTGCCCACAATGGCGGTCCGCAAGCCCTCCCGAAGAATCCTGCCCTTGTCGGCCGTCCGCAGCAGTACGCTGCTCTGGTCCAGAACCTCCGAAACGGTGCGGGAGATTGTTTCCCGGGCCACTTCTTCTACGTCCTGGTGCTCAGGATAATCGATGCTGGCCTCGACCTGAACCAGCAGCTGAAGCAAACGCTCCCGGAGCCGTCGGACACTGCCCGATAAGCCTCCCTGCAGTTGCGCTGCGCCAAGCTTCAGCGCCGCGTCCGTCCTGGCGCGGATGATCTGGATCACTGCCTCCGCCTGGGCTAGGTCGATTCTCCCGTTAAGGAAAGCCCTTTGCGTAAATTCTCCCGGCTCTGCCAGTCTTGCTCCGGCAGACAGCACCAGGCGGAGAGTTTTGGCCACAGGCAGAATGCCGCCATGGCAATTAATCTCCACTATATCTTCCCGGGTATATGTGCGAGGCGCCTTCATATAAGAAAACAAAACTTCGTCCACCACCTGCCCGTCCCGAGGCTCCAAGATGCGGCCAAAATACAGGCGGTGGCTCTCCGGTTCCCGCTCTCTTCCGGCAAACCGGAACAGTGACAATCCAATTACTTTGGCTAGAGGACCGCTGACGCGGACGATCCCGATGCCTCCTTCTCCCGGAGGCGTGGAAATGGCAGCAATGGTGTCTGTCAACACGTTGTGTTGCCCCCTGCACTCTATCTTTTGCTGGTTCCCGGACAAAAAAACCGTCTCTTTTTCAAGGGACGGCGGTTTGTGCGGGAAATCCTATTTAGGCGCAATAACTACTTTGCGGTACGGCTCCTCTCCCTGGCTGTAAGTACTGACAGCCGGGTGGTCCTGCAACGAGCTGTGAATTATTCTTCTCTCCTGAGAGTTCATCGGCTCAAGCACGACAGCCTTTCGATAAGCAGCCACTTTTTTCGCCAGCCTGTTCGCCAGTTCCCTTAGTGTCTGTTCCCGCTTATTCCTGTAGTCCTCAACATCCAAAATAACGCGGGTTCCCTGAGCATTCCCTTTTCGATGATGGACGACGTTTAACAGGTACTGCAGTGCATCGAGTGTTTGCCCGCGCTTACCGATTAAAAGGCCCATTTTTTCGCCGTTGATAGTTATATTAATTCTATCCTCAGCCGTCGCCGCCTCAACGTTTCCATTTATGTCCAAATGAGACAGTATAGTTTGCAGATACTCCTGTAAAAACATTGCCGAAGATTTTCTTTCCTTAACACGGACTCTTGCCTGCCTCGAACCGATCAAACCCAGAAAACCGGGGGAAGGCTCAACAAGAATTTCCACTTCAGCCTGGTCATGAGACACCCCAAGCTCCGCTAATCCCCTCTGTACCGCGTCATCAATACTTTTCCCGCATACATCAACGCTTCTCATCGTTTTTCACCAGTCGCCCCTTTCGCCGGCGCCCTGTTTATGACATAATGATGACCCACGGAAAGGATATTGCCGACAACCCAATATAAGTTAAGCCCCGCCTGAAAGTTAATACTGAATACCAGGATCATCAGCGGCATGATAATCAACATCGCCTGTTGTGATTTGTCTGTCATAATGGTCTTTTGCTGCCAGTAGGTTGTGGCAGCGGACAAAACAGGCAATATGTAATACGGATCAGCTTTTGTCATGTCCATCATCAAAAAATACGGGCTGAACCCGGCGATTGTTTCGTACAGCCGTTGCGGCTGCTCCAAAACACGAAACATGGCAAACAATATTGGCATCTGGATAATCAGCGGCAAACATCCCGCCAGCGGGTTGACCTTGTTTCTTTTCCACAGCTCCATGGTTTCCTGCTGCAGTTTTTCCTTATTATTTTTATGTTTATCCTGGATTTTTCTCAATTCTGGCTGGAGGTCCTGCATAGCTTTGGCAGAAGCCAACTGCTTGCTGATCAGCGGCCAGGTCAGTATTCTGATTAGTATCGTCAGCAGGATGATGGCCAAGCCATAATTGCCGCTGAACTGATATAGATTTTTCAAAACGATATGCAAAACATCTGTAATGGCTTGGATCATCTTACGTCCTCCTCGGGCAAACAAAAAGTTAAACTAAGGGGTCAAAGCCTCCCGGATGAAAAGGATGACAGCGGAGCAGCCGGCGTAAGGTCAAATAACCACCGTGCCAAGCTCCGTAAAGTTCTATAGCCTGCAAGGCATATTGTGAGCAGGTTGGCTGAAAACGGCAACAGTTTGCTTTAAGGGGTGAGATAAAAAGCCTGTAAACAACGATCAGCAGCAACAATGCTTTTTTTAACATCAACAGTCCTCTTTCGCTGTGCTGTCACTTGCCATGCGCCGCAAAAAGCCTGCTTTGCGAAATAGCAGTTCCATTTCTTTTGTGATTTGGTGATAATTACTTTCTACCGCAGACACTCTGGCGACAAACACATAATCATACCCTTTTGGCAGCTGATTTTCAATCGCCCGGTAGGACTCGCGCAGCAACCGTCTGGCACGATTGCGAACTACAGCTCCTCCCAGCTTCTTGCTGGTCACAAAGCCGGCCCGGTTGCAACAAAGGCTATTCGGCAGGCGATACAATACCAGCAACTGACCTGCGGTAAATTTTCCTTTAGCAAATACCTGCTGAAACTGCCGGCTCCTACATAATACCTTCTTTTTTTGCCGCATTTCTTTTTCAGGCCGTCAATCTCTTCCTGCCTTTGGCCCGTCTTCTCTTTATAACGAGTCTCCCGGCCGGCGTAGAAGCTCTGCTGCGGAAACCGTGCAGACGCTTTCTCTTTCTTGCCTTTGGTTGATATGTTCTTTTCACCTCTCACACCCCCCAACCGTGCTTACCCCCGTAATATCAAACCGATTATAACTTTTTCAATCTGATATTGTCAAGCACGGCGCCTGCCCTGTCCCTTCATCTCCCAGAAACGCACTTGCAGGACCGCATCGATTTTGTTAAGATATCCTTGGGATATTTCTACGCCTCCAACTGCGGGATTATCCCCAACTCCCTGTGTATAACCTGCTCTTTTTGTGGATAATCCTTTTTTCTTCCGTCAATAGAAATTATTGTTCTGTGGATAATTTAGAATTTTGCATAAAATATCTCCGGGTAAAGTGGGGTTTTGTTATGAGTCTTGAGCTGGCAGAAATATGGCATGCCGTATTAAAAGAACTAGAAAAAAAAGTAAGCAAACCAAGCTTTGAAACCTGGCTAAAAACGACAAGACCCATTTCGTTACATAACGACCTGCTGCTAATCAGCGCGCCTAACGACTTTACTAAAAACTGGCTTATTGAGTATTACATGGCAGTTATTAATGAAACATTGCAAAACATTTCAGGAAACAATTATCAGGTGCGCTTTGTTGCGCCACGGGTGGACGAAACGGTAGACGAGGAAGCTGCCGAGCACGTCCCGCTGCCTGCGCTGCAACGCAAAGAACAAACTGTCTTCTTTACTTCGTCCTGGCTGAATCCCAAATACACTTTTGAAACCTTTGTCATTGGCGGCAGCAACCGTTTTGCTCATGCTGCCTCTTTGGCTGTTTCCGAAGCGCCGGCCAGAGCTTATAACCCTCTGTTCATTTATGGAGGCGTAGGCCTTGGTAAAACTCACCTGATGCACGCTATCGGCCATCATGTACTTGAACTGGCAGCAACATCCAGGGTAATGTACCTTTCTTCCGAAAAATTCACCAACGAATTTATTAACGCTATCAGATACAATAAAACTGTGGAATTTCGCAACAAGTACCGCAATATTGACGTTTTGCTGATAGATGATATCCAGTTCCTTGCCGGAAAAGAACAGACCCAGGAAGAGTTTTTCCATACTTTCAACGCTTTACATGAAAATAACAAACAAATTATCATTTCCAGCGACCGTCTGCCAAAAGAGATACCAACGCTGGAAGAACGGCTGCGTTCCCGCTTCGAATGGGGTTTAATCACTGATATTCAACCTCCGGACCTGGAAACAAGAATCGCCATCCTGCGCAAAAAATCAGCCCAGGAAAAAATAACCGTCCCAAACGATGTGATTCTCTATATAGCAAACAATATTTTCAATAACATTCGCGAACTGGAAGGCGCGCTGATCAGTGTTATTGCCTGCTCTTCACTGACTAACCGTAATATTGACCTGTCACTGACCGAGGAAACTTTGAGGAATATAGTATCAGGCCAGGAAAGGCCGTATATGATAACCATCGAGCATATACAAAAAGAAACCGCACTGCAGTTTTCACTTAAACCAGATGAATTAAAGGCTAAAAAGAGAACAAAAGACGTTGCACTTCCGCGCCATATTGCCATGTACCTGGCCAGAGAACTTACCGACGCCTCCCTCCCAAGAATCGGTATGGAATTCGGAGGACGCGACCACACCACTGTAATGCATGCTCACCGTAAAGTAACCCGTGACATTCAGGACAATAGTCAACTGAGAGCTTTGATAGAACAGATTATTATAAAAATTAACACCCGTTAATAACTTGTTGATAAATGTCGAACAAGCTGTGCAATCAACTGTGGATAATACTTCCTGACTGTGAAATAAGAATTCTCTAGGGGATAACCTGTTTGCTAACGCACCCTTTTATCCACAGTTGATTGCGCCTGTCTTGCTTAGTTCCGAGTTGTTTTTCACAAATTAACAGCCCATATCAGTACTACTAATAAATTATTATATATATGATGGTAAATAATCGAATAGAACCGGTATTCAAAAATTATTCCGCAAGAAAGGGGAAAGAAATGCTGATTGCGATACCCAGACAAAAATTTTTCGAGCAGCTGATGGTTGTAACGAAAACGGCAGCGTCCAAAAGCACCATTCCTTCTCTGGAAGGAGTTTACATTGAGATCAGACCGCTGGCGGAGGATTCCGCAAAAATAACAGCAACCGCGGCAAACACAGAAATGATTATCACTGCCTCCTCTATTTACACTGTTTCTGAAGCAAAAGAGGTCAGCGCTTTTGCGCTTGTGCTGCCTGTTAAAATACAGGATGTGGTACGCAGGTTGCCTGGGGAAACAATACAGCTGTTATTCGACCGGGAGAATTTTGCTGTCACTGTTTTTGGCCAGGGACATGAAGCCAGGGCACAATCAGAGTTCCGGATTTTTGGCTTTGATCCTCAGGATTTTCCGGGAACGCCATCTTTTACTGCTCCCGATCTGTGCCTTCAAATGAAGTCTCCTGATTTACGCCGGGCCCTGCGCCAGATTCTTTTTGCCATATCCGCAGATGAGAGCAAACCTGCTTTCACTGGCGTACATTTTAGGTTGCTGGCTGAAAAACTGGTTCTTGCTTCATCGGATACTTTTCGTGTTGCCACTACCAGTTGCCGCTTTTCTGAGTTCAGCCACTTAAAGGAAGGTGTCGGCAGTTTTCTGGCACCCGGGAGATTACTGCAAGAGTGCGTGCGGACCTTCGGAGAAGGCGGCAGGTTTCAAACGGAACAAACTGTGACCTTGAAAACAGAAAGAAATAAACTGCTGCTGGAGAGCGGTGAAGTGATGATTTTTTCCCGCTTGTTGGATGAGAATTATCCTGATGTTGAAAGGGTCTTGCCAAAAGAATTTGCCGGCAGCAGCGCTATTTTAACAGGGGAATTGATAGCATGCCTGGAAAGAGCACTCGTTTTGACTGAAACAGGAAGCCCGGTGCTGAAGTTTACTTTTGAAAAAGACGGGTTGACGGTCAAAGCTTCTTCGAGGTACGGCAAAGTACAGGACAGGGTAGCAGCCAAGGGAGAGGGTGCTGACTTGGAAATCTCTTTAAATGCCAGGTTTTTATTGGATATGCTGAAGGTGTGTGAAGGAGAGGAAGTGATTTTCAGGCACACCGGACCTAATCGCGGAGTTTTGCTGAAGGATGACCTGTATGAAGAGTTTCGTTATTTTCTGCTTCCGATTAAAAGTTAGCAATGTTGCTGCAGGAGCTTTATCTGGCGAATTTCCGCAATTTCAGGGAGCTCAATATCAGTTTTCATCCGAAAATCAATGTTTTGATGGGGGAAAACGCACAGGGGAAAACGAACTTACTGGAATCAATATCTTATTTAGGGAGCGGCCGTTCTTTCCGAACGCGTAACGACACGGAAACAATCTTTTGGGGCAAAAGCGTCTGCGTAATCAGCGGCAGAGTACTTCGCGCCGGAGGAGAAAATCGTTTAAAAATAGCGCTGGATTCGACAGAAAGAGTAAAAAAATACACTGTCGATAGGGTGTTGAAGGAAAGACACGATTACACAGGCAAGCTGATTACGGTTCTGTTTACCCCGGATGATTTGCAGTTGGTAAAAGGGGGGCCGCAGAACAGGAGAAAATATCTTGATGAGGAAGTATGTAAAGTTTCTCCGCTTTATGAAGCCGAGTTGACACGCTACCAGCATATTTTGCGTCAGCGTAACCAGTTGCTGCGCATTTACAGCAAAAAGCAGTCTTCACGAATGGAGATAGAGTGTTGGGACGAGGAACTGTCTAAATC
The DNA here is from genome assembly GCA_018725565.1 of Bacillota bacterium. Taxonomy (GTDB): domain Bacteria; phylum Bacillota; class Dethiobacteria; order Dethiobacterales; family Dethiobacteraceae; genus HKB214. Next base: position 45,409 of record QLUR01000007.1, read on the forward strand.
CGCAGCTGTGATCTTGCGAAAAAGAGTTGCCGCTGCACACAGACTAAACCTGCTGGCCAGGCTGGCCCACCGCCGGTTGACTGGCGGTGGTGAAAACCTGGAAATATCCTATTTTTCAACAGTGCCGTTTGTTGAGAAAAACGACGAAAAAAAGCTGGCTGAAGTGATTTTGGCCTCCTTAGCAAGTAATTTTGCAAAAGAAGTGTCTCTCGGGGTTACTTTGCTTGGTCCGCATCGGGATGAACTGCAAATGACCTTGAACAATCGCGATGCCCGTCAGTATGCCTCCCAGGGGCAGATGCGGACTCTTGTCCTAGCTCTCAAACTGGCTGAATTGGAGTACATAAAGGGAGAAACGGGGGAGTTCCCGGTTTTACTGTATGACGATGTTTTTTCCGAATTGGATGAGACCAGGAGACGCTTGCTGCTGGAAGCTATTGACGGGCGCGTACAAACGTTTATTACCGGCACGGAAGTAAAGAATTTGCTGGACTTGGGAAGATACGGAGATGTTTTCAGGGTAAAACGGGGGGAGGTGGAGGGAGTTGCATCACATGGCGCAAATCCTGGAGCAGACGTTGCGGCGACTGCCGGCAGGAAAAAAAATAAGAGGCCAGATGCTGATTGATGCCTGGCCGGGAGCTGTCGGAGAGGCCGTTGCCTGTAAGACAAGCGCCCTGTCTTTTGCAGAGGGCACGCTCCATATCTGGGTCAGGGATTCAGTGTGGGCTCAACACATTGCTTTGCACAAAAAAATGATTATCAGCAATCTAAACGGCCTTGTGCGCACCAGGATGCTTCAAGACTTACGTTTCAGGGTGGGAGGAGCACCGCCGCCTTCGGAAAATTTTTCGCACTCCGCAACGGTTACGCCTGAATGGAGAAGAATACCGCTGGACCCACAAGACCTCTGGGTTGTAGAAGCAGCTTTGGACGGAATAGCTTTGGAACCGGAGATGAAAAAATCGCTAAGGAAGTTTCTGATTAACCAAAAAAAGCTGGTACGTTATTATTTCGCGCAAGGCTGCCGCCCCTGTCGTTTCTGCGGACTGCCAGCCGGTAAAACAGCCGGTGAGGACCTTTGTCGCTGCTGCCGCCTGCAGCGATCAAACCGTTGCACAAATTAACGTATCCGGGTAATAGAACTGAGATATCTGCAAAAAGTAAAGATGAAAGAGGAGGTACAGGATGTATCTGCATATCGGTGGCTCTCGCGTGCTGAGAGCAGATGAATTGTTGGGTATTTTTGATATTCGCATCAGGGACAGGCAATGTAACCGCGAATTTTTGCAGGTTTCAAGGGTGGAAAGCGGAAGCAGCGGCAGGGCGGAGTATAAATCGTTTGTGGTGACTACCGGTAAGGTTTATTTTTCGCCTATTGCACCGGGAACTTTGAAAAAGCGTCTTCAGAGCAACGCTTTAGAAAAAGAATGAGCGAGAAAAAAGCACAAACCAGTTGTCCGGGAGGAAAGAACGCTTTTGAAAAACAATAACCAGCAAATGAACAATTCGCACTATGACGAAAGCCAGATCCAGGTTCTGGAGGGTCTGGATGCCGTTCGCCGGCGGCCGGGAATGTATATTGGCAGCACTGGTCCCCAGGGGCTGCACCACCTTGTTTTCGAGGTGGTTGACAACAGCATTGACGAAGCGATGGCCGGACATTGTCAAAATATTTTCGTGTCCATTGGTGAAGATAGTCGGGTAACAGTTTCAGACGACGGCAGAGGCATTCCTGTCGGGGAACACCCGCAAATGAAAATACCAGCCGTGGAGGTAGTGCTGACCATACTTCATTCCGGCGGAAAGTTTGGCGGTGAGGGATATAAGGTTTCCGGCGGGCTGCACGGCGTTGGTGTTTCCGTTGTCAATGCCCTGTCAGAGTGGCTGGAAGCGGAAGTAAAGCGCGACGGACAGACTTACATGATGCGGTTTGCACGCGGCAAACCGGTTACGCCGCTGCAAGTGCTTGGAACTGCTCAAGACACAGGCACTAAAATCGCTTTTCGCCCTGACGAGGAAATTTTTGAAACTTTGGATTATCAATATGACATTCTGGCCCAGCGCCTGCGCGAGCTTGCTTTCTTGAACAAGGGTGTCAGTATTTCCCTGACAGACCGGCGCCTGGGCAGGGAGCAGAGGGAAACCTTTAAATTTGAGGGCGGTATCAGGTCTTTTGTGGAATATTTAAGCAAAAACAAAGAGACACTGCACAAGAAACCGATTTTCCTCGAGCAGGATAAACAGGATTGCTGCCGGATGGAGATCGCTATGCAATACAACGACGGTTATAACGAGGTGCTCAGTTCTTATGCGAATAATATCCGCACCAAGGAGGGAGGGACTCACGAGTTTGGATTTAAGGCAGCGCTTACCCGCTTGTTGAATGATTATGCCCGCAAACAAAATCTGTTGAAAGACAACGAAAGCAACCTGAGCGGCGACGATGTGCGCGAAGGACTGGTAGCGGTAATCAGTGTCAGGCTGCTTGAGCCGCAGTTTGAGGGACAAACCAAGTCTAAGCTGGGCAACAGTGAAATGCGCGGCCATGTAGAGTCCTTTGTCTATGAGGAACTGGGCGTTTTTTTTGAACAAAACCCAGCCGTCGCCAAAAAAATCATTGAAAAAGCGCTCAGTGCCGCCCGCGCCAGGGATGCGGCCCGTAAAGCCAGAGAGTTGGCGCGGCGCAAAAGCGCCCTCGAGATAACGGCTCTTCCCGGGAAATTGGCTGACTGTGTCAGCCGTGACCCTGCCCTGTGCGAACTATACCTTGTCGAAGGTGATTCGGCCGGCGGATCGGCCAAGCAGGGGCGGGAGCGTCATTTTCAGGCCATCCTGCCGCTGCGCGGCAAAATAATCAATGTGGAAAAGGCGCGTCTGGACAAAATCTTGGCCAATGAGGAAATAAGGACGATTATTACTGCCCTGGGAACCGGGATAGGTGATGACTTCGAACTGGCCAGGGCACGTTACCATAAAATTATCATTATGTCTGACGCCGATGTGGACGGCTCTCATATCCGTACGCTGCTCCTGACTTTCTTTTACCGGTACATGCAACAGCTGGTTGGGGCCGGATTTGTGTATATCGCCCAACCACCGCTATACCTGCTGAAAAAGCAGCAAAAACAGCATTATCTCTACAGTGACGCTCAGCTGGAGAAAAAACTGCAGGAAGTTGGCAGGGAAGGAGTAAACATCCAGCGCTACAAGGGCCTTGGCGAAATGAACCCGGAACAGTTGTGGTCCACAACCATGGACCCCAAGTCCCGGACTATTTTGCAGGTGACGATGGAGGACGCGCTGCTTGCCGACGAGATGTTTACTGTCCTGATGGGGGACCAAGTAGAGCCGAGGCGCGATTTTATCAGCAAATATGCCAGCGAAGTGAGGAATCTCGACATTTAGCGGGGGAGGGGAGCAAAGGTGGACTTTACCCACGGGAAAATCCTGCCGATGCCGATTCATGAGGAAATAAAGCATTCTTTTTTGGATTATGCCATGAGCGTGATTGTCAGCAGGGCGCTGCCTGACGTGCGGGACGGGCTCAAACCGGTGCACCGCCGCATTCTTTATGCCATGTATGAACTGGCGATGTGGCCTGATAAGCCTCATAAAAAGTCGGCCCGCCTGGTCGGCGAAGTACTTGGAAAATACCATCCGCACGGGGATATGGCCGTCTATGAGGCCATGGTCAGAATGGCGCAGAATTTTACCAGCCGTTACCCGCTTGTCGACGGGCACGGCAACTTTGGCTCTGTTGACGGCGATCCCGCCGCGGCGATGCGCTATACAGAAGCGCGCCTCTCTAAAATTTCCACAGAGATGCTGGCTGACATAGAAAAAGAAACGATTGCTTTTCGGCCAAATTTTGACGATACGCTCCAGGAGCCGGTGGTTTTGCCGTCTCGCTTCCCTAACCTGCTGTTAAACGGCTCTGCCGGGATTGCGGTAGGAATGGCTACCAATATTCCCCCTCATAATTTACGTGAAGTGATCGATGCCCTGTTGCTGTTAATTGAAGACCCGGAGGCTGACGCTGCTGAAATTTTGCAGCGCATCAAAGGACCGGACTTTCCCACCGGAGGATTAATCCTGGGCCGGGAAGGCATCCGTGATGCCTATCGAACCGGCCGCGGCATAATTAAAATCAGGGCCAAAACGGTCGTGGAGCGGCTGGAAAACGGCAAGGCGCGCATAGTTGTCACAGAGCTTCCCTACCAGGTCAATAAAGCCAAAACGATTGAAAAAATTGCCGAATTAGTGCGCGAAAAGAAACTGGAGGGGATTTCCGAGCTGCGAGATGAGTCAGACCGGAAAGGGATGCGTATCGTCCTGGAATTAAAAAAAGATGCCTTCCCGGAAGTAGTCCTGAACAAGCTGTTTAAATTTACTCAGCTGCAGCAGACATTCGGCATCATCATGCTGGCACTGGTGGACAACAAGCCACGGATTCTTCAGTTAACAGAACTGCTTAAACATTACCTGGATCATCAGAAAGATGTAGTTACCCGGCGCACGCGCTATCTGCTGCGCAGGGCTGAAGAGCGCGCCCATATACTGGAAGGCTTGCGCATTGCCCTCTCACACCTGGATGACATTGTCAGGCTGATTCGCTCTTCCCGCACGGAGGAAGAAGCGAGACGCGGACTGGTGGCAAAATTCAGTCTTACGGAGGTGCAGGCCCAGGCTATCTTAGATATGCGCCTGCGGCGCCTGACCGCTCTGGAACAGGAAAAATTGGAGGCCGAATACCTGGAGTTGATCAAAAAAATCAGCTATTTGCAGGAGGTTCTAGCCAATGAGCGACTAGTGTACCGGATTATTAAAGACGAGCTGCTGTTGGTCCGGAATACCTACGGAGACAACCGGCGTACGCAGATAGTGGCTCAGGAAGAGGATTTTACCGTTGAAGACCTGATTGCCGAAGAAGACATGGTGGTGACATTGACCAAAAGCGGCTATATCAAGCGCCTGCCGGTCACCACTTACCGGGTGCAGCGCCGCGGCGGCCGCGGCGTAACCGGCATGCAAACCCGTTCCGATGACTTTGTTGAGCGGCTGTTTATCGCCTCCACGCACGACTACCTGTGCTGCGTTACCAACCGGGGACGGATGTACCGCCTGAAAGTCCACGAGATACCTGAGGCAGGACGGCAAGCGCGCGGCACGGCGATAATAAACCTGCTGCCGGTGGAAGCGGGAGAGCAGGTGACGGCCGTAATTCCTGTCAGGGATTTTGAGGAGGGGCTGTACCTGTTTATGGCAACGCGGCAGGGACAGGTCAAAAAGACACCTTTGGTGGAGTTTGCCACCGTGCGCAAAGGGGGTCTTTTCGCGCTGACTTTGGCGCCGGAAGACGAACTGATCGATGTGCGGCTGACTGACGGCAGCCAAGAGGTAATCCTGGTTACCCAAAAGGGGCTGTCTATCCGCTTTCCGGAGAATGATGTGCGGATGATGGGCCGCGGCGCCCGCGGTGTCCGCGGCATCACCCTGTCGAAAGGCGACCGGGTGATTGCCCTGGAGACGATAACTGCGGACGGCGGGCAGGACAGAGAATTGCTCGTCGTGACGGAAAACGGTTTTGGCAAGCGTACGCCCTTGCCGGAATACAAAACGCAGGCGCGTGGCGGCAAAGGAATCTTCACCATTCGCCTGACCGGCAAAAACGGGCCTGTCAGCGGTGCGCTGATGGTTTATGATACGGACGAGCTGATGATCATTACTGCCAAAGGGGTGGTTATCCGCCAGGGAGTCCCGCAAATTTCCAGTCAGAGACGTCTTGCCCAGGGAGTAACGTTGATCCGTTTGGACGAGGGGGACCGGGTGGTAGGCCTGACCAGGGTGGTTGCCGAGGAAAGCGAATGACAGACTAAGGTGCCCAGCCGCCGACAGGATGGATTAGCCGTTGCTCGTGATGCGCGGCGGAAATTAAGTTTGAAAATTTATAATATTGTTTTAATATTTAAAGGAAATTCGCGGCGGAGCCTTGCCCTGTCCGGGGAAAAAGGGTAAAATTTTATTATATCCAAGGTGAGAGATCTTATCGGGGCAAATAAAATTGACAGGGGGGCGTTCTGATGCAAAGCAGTAAACCTGTGGGGATTACGGACACAACGCTGAGAGATGCGCACCAGTCGTTGATGGCTACCCGTATGCAGCTGAAACACATGCTGGATATTGCAGCAATGATGGATAAGGTTGGTTTTCACTCCATGGAGGTCTGGGGGGGAGCTACTTTTGACAGTTGCCTGCGCTTCCTGGACGAGGACCCGTGGGAAAGGCTGCGCACCTTACGGGAGATCATAGGAAAAACGAAACTGCAAATGCTGCTGCGCGGGCAAAACCTGGTCGGTTACCGCCACTATTCCGATGATGTGGTGGAGGCGTTTGTCAAAAAGGCCGTAGCCTACGGGATGGATATTTTTCGTATTTTCGACGCGCTGAATGACACGCGCAATATGGCTAAAGCCATGGATGTTACCAAAAAAGAGGGCGCGCATGTGCAGGCGACTATCTGTTATACCCTCTCGCCCGTTCATAATATCGAATATTTTGTAACCATGGGCAGTCAGCTGGTGGAGATGGGCGCTGATTCCCTGGCCATTAAAGATATGGCCGGGATGCTGGCGCCGTATGACGCACAGGAGCTGGTCAGCCGCTTAAAAGAGCTGGGAGTGCCCATCCAGCTGCATTGCCATTATACGGGCGGAATGGCTTCCATGTCTTATCTTAAAGCGGTAGAGGCCGGGGTTGATGTGCTTGATACGGCCAGTTCGCCGCTGGCCATGGGCACCTCGCAGCCGCCCACGGAAAGCATTGTGGCAACACTCAAAGGCACACCGCGTGACACCGGCCTGGATCTGGTACTGCTGTCAGACATCGGTGAAAAAGTTAAAGAGATACGCAAGCACTATCACATTCCGCTCGATATCGCCCTGGGCGTGGACACCAATGTGCTTAACTATCAAATCCCGGGCGGCATGATGTCCAACCTGGTCTCACAACTGGCGCAGCAAAAGGCAGCGCACCTGCTTCCCGAAGTCTTAAAAGAGGTGCCCCGGGTGCGCGAGGACCTCGGTTACCCGCCGCTGGTGACCCCTACCTCTCAAATTGTCGGCAGTCAGGCGGTGGTCAATGTGCTGCTCGGTGAACGCTATAAAATGATTTCCACGGAGGTAAAAAATTACGTCCGCGGCATGTACGGGCGTCCTCCGGCAGCGCTTGACAAGGAACTGCAGAAAAAGGTTATGGGCGAGGAAGAGCCTGTAGATATCAGGCCGGCTGACCTGCTGGAGCCGCAAATGGAACTTCTGGCCTGCGACCTGGCCGAAAGTGACGACGACCTGATCTCCTTTGCCCTGCTGCCGCAGGTTGCCGAGACCTTTTTTAAACGTCGCAAAGGATTGGAAGAACGTATCCCTGACGAAGAAAAAGGCGGGTTCCCTGCCGAGGCCAAAAAAAAGCCGCCTCAGGAACAAAAACGGGAAACGGATTTTGCCAAGCTGCATACGGTAGACGACGCCCTGCTTCACGACGAGGATGAGGACCTGCTAGCTTATCCAACGGTTTAAATTTAATTGACAACAGGGAAGCGGTTGGATATAATTATTAAAACGTTTTCAGAAAAAAGCAATGAACAGGAAAGTACGCCCGGAGTTGTTTTTCAGAGAGCCGGCGGACGCTGCGAACCGGCAAACAGATCCGGAAGGAAGGTCGCCTGGAAGTTGCCCCGTTGAAAAGCTGCAGTAGGCGGGGACGGGTCTGCCCGTTACAGACAGGAATCCTGGAGTCTGGCTTCGCCGGAAAATAAGGGTGGTACCGCGGAGGAAAATCCTTTCGCCCCTTAAGCTGAAAAAGGGCGAAAGGATTTCTTATTTCTTTGTTTAAGGGTCTGTCGGCAATGTAATACAAGGCGGGAAAGGCGGGAAAGGATGAAACAGATAATCTATCTCAACGGGGATTTTGTTCAGGGGGAAGAGGCCAGAATTTCAGTGTTTGACCACGGCTTTCTGTATGGCGATGGTGTCTTTGAAGGGCTCCGCGCTTACGGCGGCAGGGTGTTCAGATTGGACGAGCATCTGACACGTCTGTACGAATCAGCCAAGTCGATAATGCTCGAGGTCCCGGAAAACTATGACGAAATGAAAGCCGTCACACTGGAAACCATCCGCCGCAACAACCTGCGGGACGCCTACCTGCGGCTGGTAGTTTCCCGCGGGACGGGCGACCTGGGGCTGGACCCGCGCAAGTGTCCCAAGGCCACCACGGTGATTATCGCCAGCTCCATTGTTTTATACCCGCAGGAACTTTATGAAAAAGGGCTGTCGATCATTACGGTTGCCACCAGGCGCAACGTGCCCGATGCCCTGGACCCCAAAATCAAGTCGCTCAATTATCTGAATAATGTCCTGGTAAAAATCGAAGCCAACCGCGCCGGCGTTATGGAGGCGGTCATGCTGAACGCCCAGGGGTACGTCTCTGAGGGAACAGCAGACAATATCTTTATCGTCAGGCGGGGCAGGATATTAACGCCGCCGGGGTATGCGGGCGCGCTGGAGGGGATTACCAGGCAAGTGGTGATGGAGTTGGCCCTGGAAAACGGCAGGCAGGTACTGGAGCAGCCCTTTACCAGGCACGACCTGTATGTGGCGGAGGAGTGTTTCCTGACCGGCACGGCGGCCGAGGTAATTCCCGTCATTGAGGTTGACGGCCGGACAATAGGGAAAGGCACCCCCGGCCCGCTCACGCTGGACCTGATGAAACGCTTTCATCAGCTTACCGCCACGACAGGCGTTCCTGTCTACGAATAAGGCTCGCTGCCGGGAGGAAGGAAGAAGAAATGCAAAGTGCGAAAATGACCAAAGGGTTGGAGAGGGCGCCGCACCGCTCCCTGTTGAAAGCGTTAGGGTGGATAGACGAAGAAATGTGCCGGCCGCTGATCGGCATTGTCAACTCGGCCAACGACTTTGTGCCAGGGCATAAACACTTACATCAACTGGCAGCTGCCGTTAAAGAAGGGGTGCTTCTTGCCGGCGGCACACCGTTAGAATTTTTTACTATCGGCGTCTGTGACGGACTGTCAATGGGCCACGTGGGTATGCACTATTCCCTGCCCAGCCGGGAACTGATCGCCGACAGCGTGGAGGTTATGGTCCAGGCCCAGCCGTTGGACGGCCTGGTCTTTATCCCCAACTGTGACAAGATTGTCCCTGGGATGCTGATGGCGGCGGCCAGGCTTAACCTGCCGGCTGTTTTTGTCAGCGGAGGTCCGATGCTGGCGGGGCGCTTCCGCGGGCGCAGGGTAGATCTCTCCAGCGTCTTTGAAGGTATCGGCAAGGTCAAAGCAGGTCTGATGACGGAACAGGAGCTGACGGAGCTGGAAACATGCGCCTGCCCCGGTATCGGTTCCTGCGCCGGCATGTTTACCGCCAACACCATGAACTGCCTGACGGAAGCTCTGGGGATGGCTCTGCCCGGCAATGGCACCGTGCCGGCCATTGCCGCCGACCGCGTGCGGTTGGCCAAGCGTGCCGGCATCTGTGTCATGCAGGCTGTCAGAGACGATGTAACACCTTCGCGTGTGATGACCCGGGAAGCTTTCTGCAACGCCTTGGCGGTCGACATGGCGATCGGAGGCTCTACCAATACTATTTTGCACTTGCCGGCGGTGGCGCACGAAGCCGGTGTCAGGCTGGACCTGGCGTTGGTAGATGAGATAGGACGGCGGGTGCCGCAGCTTTGCAAACTGTCCCCGGCCGGTGAGCAAAGGATTGAGGACCTGGACGCCGCCGGTGGGGTACAAGCCGTTATGAAACGCCTCGGGGAACTAAAGCTGCTGGAGGAGGATTGCCTGACGGTCAGCGGCCGGACAGTGGGAGAGCAGATTGCTCTGGCGAACTGCCTTGACGATAATGTCATCCGCCCGCTAGACAACCCATATCTGGAAAATGGGGCAATTGCCGTGTTGCACGGCAATTTGGCACCGGAAGGCTCCGTGGTGAAGCAAGGAGCGGTAGCACCGGAAATGAGGCAAAAAACGGGTCCGGCGCGTGTTTTTGACAGCGAGGAGACGGCAGTGGAAGCCATCCTTGGCGGCCGCATCAAGGCGGGCGACGTTATTGTCATCCGCTACGAAGGACCGAAAGGCGGTCCCGGGTTCCGTGAAATGCTAACAGCTACAGCGTCCGTAGCCGGCATGGGTTTGGACCGGGAAGTTGCCCTGATAACGGACGGGCGCTTTTCGGGAGCGACACGCGGCGCGGCTATCGGCCATATTTCCCCCGAAGCAATGGAACGGGGGCCGATAGCTGTGATTTGCGAAGGCGACCTGATTGCCATTGATATTCCCCGCAGGAAACTCGATATCCTGGTTGACAAGGAGGAGCTGGAGGCGCGCCTGACGGCGCTGGTGCTGCCGCCGCCAAAAATCAGCCACGGCTACCTGGCCCGCTATGTGCAGCAGGTAACCTCGGCCAGCCGCGGCGCGATTCTCAGGGAAGGGAAGGGCGAAGAATGAGGCTGACAGGTGCCAGGATGGTTCTCGAGGCTCTCCGATTGGAGAAAGCCGATTTGGTCTTCGGCTATCCCGGTGGGGCAGTGTTGCCTCTCTATGACCAGTTGTATGATGCGCAGGTGCGCCACATTATGTCCAGGCATGAACAGGGGGCGATCCATGCCGCCGACGGCTATTCCAGGGCTTCAGGACGACCCGGGATCGTTTTTGCCACCTCGGGACCCGGGGCCACTAACCTAGTGACCGGTATAGCCACGGCGTACATGGATTCAGTGCCCATGGTGATCTTTACCGGACAGGTGGCCACACCGATGATTGGCACGGACGCTTTCCAGGAAGCGGATATTACCGGCATTACCCTGCCCATTACCAAACATAACTACCTGGTCAAAGATGTCCATGAGTTGCCGAGAATCATTAAAGAGGCGTTTTATATCGCTACCACCGGCCGTTGCGGACCGGTGCTCATTGATCTGCCGCGGGATATCCAGGCGGCGGAGGCTGATTTCCGTTACCCGCAGGAAGTTTTTATTCCCGGTTATAACCCAACCTATCAGGGACATCCGGGGCAAATCGCCAGGGCGGCAAAACTTCTGTCCCGTGCCAGGAAACCGGTCATTTACGCCGGGGGCGGGGTGGTCTATTCGGGCGCGCACGGGGAACTGCTGGAGCTGGCGGAAAGTACCGGTATTCCTGTGACAACGACCTTGATGGGTCTTTCCGGTTTTCCCGGCGGACACGACCTGGCGTTGGGGATGCTGGGAATGCACGGCACATACTGGGCAAATATGGCTGTCAATGATGCCGACCTGCTATTAGCCGTCGGTGCCCGTTTTGATGACCGGGTTACCGGCAAGGTAAGCCGCTTTGCCCCAGGCGCCAAGATTATCCATATCGATATCGACCCTGCGGAAATAGGCAAAAACGTGCGGGTGGATATTCCCATTGTCGGCGATGTCAGGCTTGTGTTATCGGAATTGCTGAAGAAAACGGCCAAGGCGGATACTGCGGTCTGGCTTGAGCAAATTACCGAGTGGCGGCGCGCCGCCCCGCTCCACTACTGCCAGGACCCGGAGGGAGAGCTTTGTCCGCAGTATGTTATTGAAAAGCTTTATGAAGAAACTGGCGGCGCAGCGCTGATTACCACAGAAGTGGGGCAGCACCAGATGTGGACGGCCCAATACTACCGTTTCAACCATCCCCGTTCCTTTGCTTCTTCCGGCGGCCTTGGCACAATGGGCTACGGGTTTCCCGCCTCGCTTGGCATGCAGGCCGCCCGTCCGACAGAACTTGTCTTTTGCATCGCAGGTGACGGGAGCTTCCAGATGAACATCCAGGAACTGGCGACGGCGGTAGGCTACCGCCTGCCGGTCAAGGTGGCCATCATCAACAACCAGTACCTGGGGATGGTGCGGCAATGGCAGCAAATGTTCTACCGCAGCCGCTACTCCTCGGTTGAACTGCAGCAGGGGCCGGACTTTGTCAAGGTGGCTGAGGCTTACGGGGCACTTGGCCTGCGGGCGCAGAAACCTTCGGAGGTTGGTCCGGCACTGCGCCGCGCCATCGAAACTGACGGTCCGGTCGTCATCGACTTTCGAGTCAGGCCGGAGGAAAATGTCTTCCCCATGGTCCCGCCGGGCAGCGCCATAAATGAAATGATCAGGGGGGAAAGCAAGTGAAGTATGTGCTGGCGGTCCTCGTTGAAAACAAACCGGGTGTTTTAGCCCGGGTAGCCGGGCTGTTTTCGCGGCGCGGCTTTAACATTGAAAGCCTGGCCGTGGGGCGTACTCTGGACCGGAGCCTTTCGCGGATGACGCTGGAGGTGGACGCTGACGAAAAGACGCTGGAACAGGTCGTTAAACAGCTGAACAAACTGATTAATGTCCTGAAAATCTCCAACCTTACTTTGGAGCCGTCAGTTAACAGGGAACTGGTGCTGATTAAAGTGCGTGCCGACGCCGTCAACCGCTCTGAAATCCAGCAGATTGCCGAAACCTTCCGGGCCAAAATTGTAGATGTTTCGTTGCAGTCGCTGATAATCGAAGTGACGGGCAACGAAGAAAAGATTGAAGCGATTACCCTTTTGCTGGCTCACTATGGTATACTGGAAGTTGCACGGACAGGGAAAATTGCCCTGCTCAGGGGCAGCAAAACCACTAAGAACGGGGGAATATAAATGCTGAAAATGTATTATGATGGAGACGCTGATCTGGAGGTGCTGAAGTCGAGAACAGTGGCTGTAATGGGCTATGGCAGCCAGGGACATGCCCAGGCACAAAACCTCCGGGACTCCGGCGTAAATGTGGTGGTGGGCCTGCGCCGTGGCAGCCGCCGTTGGAATGAGGCTGTTGCGGCTGGCCTGTCAGTGATGACGGTGGAGGAGGCGGCCAAAGCGGCCAGCGTCATCCAGATCCTGTTGCCTGACGAGTTTCAGCGCCAGGTCTTTGAAGCGGAAATCAGGCCGCACCTGAACGAGGGCGACGCGCTCCTCTTTTCCCATGGCTTTAACATCCATTACGGGCAGATTGTACCTCCTGTCAATGTTGATGTCCTGCTGGTGGCGCCCAAAAGTCCGGGACACCTGGTAAGACGCACTTACACCGAAGGGGGCGGCGTGCCAGGGCTTTTGGCCGTGCACCGGGATTACACCGGCAAGGCACGTGCTCTTGGCCTGGCCTATGCCAAAGGGTTGGGCTGCACACGTGCCGGAGTCATAGAAACAACCTTTAAAGAAGAGACGGAAACGGACCTGTTCGGAGAACAGGCAGTGCTGTGCGGCGGTGTTTCCGAGCTGGTCAAAGCAGGCTTTGACACCTTGGTTGAAGCGGGTTACCAGCCGGAGATCGCCTATTTTGAGTGCCTGCACGAGTTGAAACTGATTGTGGACCTGTTTTACCAGGGAGGCCTGTCTTACATGCGCTATTCCGTATCGGACACAGCCCAGTACGGGGACATGACGCGGGGCCGGCGGATTATCACTGAAGAAACGCGCCTGGAAATGAAAAAAATCCTGGAGGAGGTTCAGGATGGACGCTTTGCCCGCGAGTGGATTCTGGAAAACGCTGCTAACAGGCCGGTATTCACGGCTTTGGCACGCAAAGAAAGGGAGCATCTCCTGGAGAAAACCGGTAAGACTTTACGCCGGATGATGACCTGGATTGACGCCAAGGAGGACGTTTAGCCAATGGGGCTGACTATAGCTGAAAAAATCCTGGCCCAACACGCCGGCCTGGACAGCGTCCGTCCCGGTGAGCTTGTTAATGTCCGAGTGGACATGGTGCTGGGCAACGACATTACAGCGCCGCTGGCCATTCATGAATTTCGCAAAATCGGTTTAGATAAGGTTTTTGACCGTGACCGTATCGCCCTTGTCCCGGACCATTTCACTCCCAACAAGGATATTAAGTCAGCGGAGCAATGCAGGGAGCTCCGGGAGTTTGCCCGCGAGCAGCAAATTACGTATTATTTCGAAATCGGCCGCATGGGCATTGAACATGTCCTGCTGCCTGAAATGGGTTTGGCTTTGCCGGGGGAAATCATCATCGGCGCCGACTCTCACACTTGCACCTACGGCGCTCTGGGCGCGCTGGCCACCGGCGTAGGCAGCACCGACATGGCGGCGGCGATGGCATTGGGAGAGGCCTGGTTCAAGGTGCCTGAGACGTTAAAGTTTATTTTTCAGGGTAAACTGCATCCCTGGGTCAGCGGCAAAGACCTGATTCTTTATGTAATCGGAAAAATCGGCGTTGACGGGGCCCTGGACCGCTCCATGGAATTTTGCGGCCCGGTCATAGAAGCGCTTTCTATTGACAGCCGGCTGGCTATGTGCAACATGGCCATTGAAGCGGGCGCCATGTGCGGAATGATCGCTCCTGATGATATTGCGCTTGCTTATGTGGCTTCCCGGGCCAAGCGGCCGTTTGCGCCGGTGTGGCCGGATGAGGATGCTGAGTATGAGAGAACGATTGTTTTTGATGCGGCGGCAATCGAGCCCCAGGTAGCTTTCCCGCACCTGCCGGAGAATACCAGGGGCATCAGCGAGGTGGGCGAGGTGCGCCTGGATCAGGTCGTGATCGGCTCCTGCACCAACGGGCGGATGGAAGATTTGCGCCTGGCCGCCGGCCTGCTGCGCGGGAAAAAAGTACACCGCGACGTCAGGCTGATTATTATCCCGGGCTCGCAGCAAATTTACCGCCAGGCCATGCATGAAGGGCTGTTCGATATTTTTCTGGAAGCGGAAGCGGTAATCAGCACCCCGACGTGCGGGCCTTGCCTGGGCGGGCATATGGGCATTCTGGCTGACGGGGAGAGGGCACTGGCTACTACCAACCGCAATTTTGTCGGCAGGATGGGGCACCCCGGCAGTGAGGTCTATCTCTCCAACCCGGCCGTGGCTGCCGCCTCAGCGGTGACAGGAAAAATATCTGCGCCCTGGGAGGTGCTGTAGGTGGAAGGGAATGTCCATAAATTCGGTGATAATGTCGATACAGACGTCATAATCCCCGCGCGTTACCTGAACACTTCTGACCCGGCTGAGCTGGCCCGGCATGTCATGGAGGATGCCGACCCCGCTTTTCTGCAAAAAGTCCGGCTGGGAGATTTAATCGTGGCGCAGAAAAACTTTGGTTGCGGCAGTTCGCGGGAACACGCCCCATTAGCAATCAAGGCCGCCGGTATTTCCGCGGTTATCGCGCACTCCTTTGCCCGCATCTTTTACCGCAACGCCATCAATATCGGGCTGCCAATCCTGGAATCGCCGGAAGCCGCGGAGAAAATCGCTCCCGGTGACCGGGTGCGCGTGGATTTGGCCGCCGGGCGCATTGACAACCTGACCAGCGGTGAACAGTACCAGGCAACGCCGTTCACGCCGTTTATGCAAGACCTGGTTGAAAAGGGCGGACTGATTCCGTATGTGCGGTGGCGCCTGCGCTCGGATGCCGGAAATCGAAAACCGGATACTGAAAATTCTGACCGCTGACTTCAGGACTATAGCTCTCCGGTCTCTCCCGAGGAAACATGAACTTCCGGTTCACCGGGGATAACCAGCAGGCACAGCAGGTACGCCAGCAGCCCGCCGAACCCCATGCCCAGGAAGATCGAGGCAATTACCCAGAACAGGCGGATAACGGTAGGGTCAATGTTGAAGTAGGCGGCAATTCCTGCGCAGACTCCGCCAAGCATGCGGTTCTTCCGGGAGCGATACAAACGCTTGGACATATGCAGTCTCCTTTGCGGTGGTTTTACGGGTGTATTTCGCCCGGGCGAAGGCAAATCCCTTTTCCCGAAAAATCCGCGCTCTCTTTACAAATAATCCCCAATTCTAGTACAATAACCATAGCGGCTCACAGATTAAATTCAAAAAATACTTTGAGGGATATGAGATATAAACAGTGTTAGCCTGCGCGACACGAATTTGAGGATGGGATTCGAATGGCAACAAGGAGTAACGTGGTGAGAAAGTGCAAAGCGGCTCTTGAAAGCCATTATGGTCCTCAGTTCAAGGGGCTGATTCTGTATGGGTCTGTAGCGCGCAACCAAGCTGACTCGGCGAGTGACATTGATTTGCTAGTTCTGCTAAGCAAACCCTTCGATTATTTTTCAGAACTTCGTCAAGTTATAGAGGTGCTGTATCCTATTCAGTTAGAATCAGAGCAGCTCATTTCTGCCAAGCCTGTTCCACCCGATGAATTTGAACGCGGAAGTATTCAACTGTATCGAAACGCCAAACGGGAAGGGATGCGGGTGTGACGCGAGAACACGAGCAGGAAATTGCCGCCAACCTGGAACGAGCCGAGCAGTCTATCAACAGGAGGAGCGTCGTAATTGCTTTGTGGCCATCACACGCGCCCAGGTGAGCCTGACACTCACATTCTTTTTGCAAGTATTTGGATGGTCAAAGCAGCCTTCACGTTTCTTAGCTGAGATGGGAATTGAGATATGACCGCGTCCGACACGCATGGCGCATAACAATCGGTTGCAGTGGACGATCCGTTGAGCGTCCAGTTGCTGATGTTGAGCTTAGGGGCTCCAGTAGAGGTTCAAGCGGGGTTTGGTAAGGATGTTTCGAGTGGGGGTGAGGACTGTTTCATCACAAAGTCCTATGAGTACAGCGGGTTGCGAATCAGGGAGATACGTGATACCGGCCGCGCCGGCGGCGAGGCTGCCAGCTAAAAACAGCATACAGCGGACGGCGCTGCGCGCCGCCGCTGATGCTGAGCAATTGGTCGGCAGTACGAAGCCATGAATACTGTTGCCCTAACCTCGGAGGTTGGGTCTGCTCTGGCAAAGTTGACAAGCAGGCTACCCGCAGCCGCGAAAGCCGACGAGGTTCATTTTGAACTTCGCGAGGCGATGTTGGAGCGCGAACTCTCGCAAGATATTCAAACGCTGCTTTCAGCGCAGCACGAATTCGCTACCCCGAGGCTGATCAGCGCACTGTCCGGAGCAACCGGGTTTCAGCCATATTTCGTCGCCCCAATGCTGCTCCGCGAAGCACGACGCCGGCAATCGCCCGAAGCGGCGGTCGCATGGCTGCAAAAGGTGTTAAGCACTGAGCGGGCGGAGGGCATCGCGATTGAGACGTTTTGGGGTTTCACCCCCACAGTGTCTGAGGCGTTCCACGACGATGTTCAGCTGGTGCCGTTCACTTCGCTGCCTCCGTCAAGGCAAAAGGAAGCGCTTCTGGAGCTACGTCTCGACCCTTGGCCCGGCAGGCTGGCGACACCACCGTTCGCTTGCCAAGCGCCACCCGCCGCGCTAGTTCGGCCGGCAATCATCCAGCCCTTTTTTAGAACCATTGTCGACGATTCCCTGTCACCTCCTGATAACGGTGCCGCCTACGCTGCCTATAATGAATTATTTGGCGACGCCCGCCTTTGCTTGGCCACAAGCGGGCCGGCGGCAATTGTGCCAGGACCTGCCTGGTTTCAGTACACCGATCCCGATCTCGAGTTGGCCCAGCTGGGGCAGGATATGTACTTGACCCACCAAGAAATCACGCCCCTCACGATCCAGGATTTTGGTCAGGTTGATCCTGCTCGGGCAGCCACATTGCTCCGCCT
Source organism: Bacillota bacterium (assembly GCA_018725565.1). Lineage (GTDB taxonomy): Bacteria > Bacillota > Dethiobacteria > Dethiobacterales > Dethiobacteraceae > HKB214. The sequence continues at coordinate 62,989 of QLUR01000007.1, forward strand.
GCTTGTCGGACTCAATGATAAATGGAAAAACAGGGCGCGTACTGCAATGCAGAGACTGGGGCTGGCTTGCTTGCGGCGCGGGCCTGCCGACAGGGCCCTGGAATTGGCAATTGCGCTGGAAAGCTTGCTGGTCGACTCTCCGGGTGAGCACACATTCAAGATTGCTCTTCGCGCTGCGTTGCTCACATCAACCGAGCTAGAGTCGCGCAGACGACACCGAGCAATCATCGAAGCGATGTACCAGATCCGGAGTTCGCTGATGCACAGCGGACATTCCAGCGACACATGCAAAGTGCGAGCCTACGGAAACCGTCAAACTACCGAGATTGTGTCTGAGGCGTTGAAAATAACGGCAATGGTAATTCAGGGAATAGTCGGCCTGGGCGTGCATCCTGACTGGTGTTCTTTAGAACTGTCCAACTTGGTGTAAAATTACGGTTTTGTGTAGTAAACGGAAGAGGAGAGATAGTGCATGAGCCTGCCTAACCTGTTCTGGAAAAGCCCGGAGGGTACGAAGAGTCTTTTGGAAACGCCCTTCAAAACGGAGTAAGAAGTAGACTCATCCATTATTCCGCAGATTTTGCAGTATGCCTTCTGGGCAGAAAGCAACCCCGATTCCGTGAAATCATTGTGGTTGGAATGCAACAACAAGCCTGAGGCGTTATCCATAAGTTGGAACCCGTTTGTCGTAAGTATCCTCGTCATCGCTCCACGAATCCTCTGATTAACTCTGAATATTGTGGAGAAGATCAACTATACGGTGGACCTTGTGGAAGTCAACTGCCGGATTGAAGGATCGAACACCATCTTTCTCGTTACGAAGCTTGAACCAGCTGAGCTTGGATGTTAGCCCACTTCAAGGAGGGTATACGAACGATGATTGACGCGTTCACGAAAGCGCCCGTTGTTCAAGACTGGCAGTGGGATCTCGCTGCGCGCATCCGCCGTGGGGTAGAACAGACGTACGGCTCCCTGCCGGACGAGGTGAAGTGCGTGGAGGCGATCGTGCAGGCCATTAACTCAATGCCGTCGCCGTCCGTTGGTGTGACGCTCAGTAAGCGATTGTCCTTGACGCTAGAGGTGGAGGCGGCTTTCCTGCACGGTTCCAAGTCCCAGGTCCGGTTTCAAGTCGGTGGGACCGAATACCAGCGGGAGCTCGCTGACCTCCTCGTGCTGGGTGCATATGTCCACGATGGGCGGCTCGCGTTTCAGAGGGCGTGTCTGATTCAAGCCAAGCGGTCAGGCCAGAGCACGGGCCAGGCTGCAGCCCGGTATGTGGTCGATCTAGGGCAGCTTGTACTGTTGGCGAGCTTTCCCGAGTTCATCGGCGTTGCGGGTGTCTTCAAAGGGCTCAAGGTCCATCTCCGGAATCGCTCGGGCATGCTGGGTGCCTACGGCCTACTCTCGCCTCCGGGGGAAATTATCATTGTGAGTGCACGGGTGCTCAACCAAGTACTGGGCGGCCGGAGGTCCTTGGCTGCAAAGGAACTTGTTCCCGCCATCCTCAGCGAAAGCGCAGCCTCGCGGAGCTCCATGCGCTCCTCCGATGATTGCTGGTGGTTCGACCCCAACCACTGCCCCTCCTGTCACGAGCTGGCGATGCATGGGTTTCCACACCACTGGCGACGACATCACAAGTTGTACGGAGCAACCGGTCTTGGTGGAGTAGCTCAAGCTCCTGTTGAAAGTGTCTTGACGTGCATTGGTCTTGATGAGTTCGTTCAGTGTTGGACGGGGCTACGCCTTGGCGAGGTATGGCACGCTGGCGTTGCCCTGCGCTCAGATCGTATCCTCCGGGCAGCTCTGCACGCAGCGGTCCGGCGCGTTGGCAACGCCACGGGGAAACTCGCTGAAACTGTGCGCGTTGTCGAGCATGCGGGCGGCAATGACAACATCCGAATCGATAACGACAACACAATGTTGGACGGCGGCGGATTTGGAATAGTCTCCGTCATCGTCCGGCTGAGAGACGGTCAGGTGTAAGATGAGAGAAACGACATAATAACGGTATGCAGTGGACAGCGCCGCTGCCGCTGAGCATTAGCCAAACAGGGGGGAAACTTGATGAACGCCCATATGGATGAAGCGTGTGAGCGAGCGCGTGAGCACTACCACGTTGCGAAGCTGTCCCTATTCAATGTCCGCTTGCTGAGCGCTCTGCAGCAAGATAAAAGCAAAGGGATCAATGCGGTTGTCACTCGTGAGGCGAGTGCCAACGGATTTAGTGACGTTCGTCCATCATTGTTACATCAAGGCACCTTTTTGCAATTCGCCTACATGTGTTTCGTGTGGCTTTGGGAGTCCGCGAAGCAGGCCGGCTTGGAGTCTAAGCTACTCGAAGAGTTCCCCGCGAAAGCTGAACGCTATGGTGTTAAATTGCCCTCGACCGAACAGATCAATGGTGAACGCCGGCTCCGTGATTGAGCAGATGTCCTCAGATTGCTACGCAATGCGCTTAGTCATGGAAAAGTAATCATAACTGAGAACATGTTTTTATTTTCCGATCAGAACAACTATGGCAAGACACCAGAGCTCGCATCAACCACACTTAGTTTGTCGTGGGAGCAACTCGGCATAATCTCTGAATCTTGTATTCACGCACTTACTCAGGCACTTTGGCCGCAAACCAGCAAACAAGTATTGCCAAACGAAATCCTACCAAGACATTGAAGAGTGCCGGCGCGAGAGCGTCAGTCTTCAGCTGTGGATCTATTTAGAGCCTCGCGCAACCTACCCTGTAACGAGAAGAGATAGTGCCTGAGTCTGCCTAACCTGTTCTGGAAAAGCCCGGATGGCACGAAGAGTTTTTTGGCAACGCCCTTCAAAATTATGGAAAATGTGGGCAATAAATGACGAGTCTTAGAGGGGAAGTGAGTCCGTGAAACTAATAGAGATCAAGATTGACAATTTCCGCGGCATCCGCTCGCTACAACTGCCCCTTGAAGACGGATTGACAGTGCTAATCGGCGAGAATAATACCGGCAAGTCAACCGTGCTGGATGCCATGCGGCTGGTGCTGACACGCGGTTTCAGCGTCCGGCGCAGCAGCCAGTTCACCGAGTACGACTTCCATCTGAAGGGCGCGGACGCCACGCCACAATCAGCCGAACCAATCTTTATAAGCCTGCATTTCGCTGAGAAACAGGAGAACGAATGGCCCGACGCGGTTATTCAACAGATGGAACCTGCTTGTCAGGTGGATTCAATCGGTCTCTATCACCTCCGGTTGCGGGCGGAAGGAACTTACAAACAAGATTCTGGATCGATTGAAACCAAATGGGCCTTTCTCAATGCAAGTGGGGTGGAAATAGCACTCAAGAACACGACGCCGCTCAATCTGATTTCCCGGTTTGCGCCGATCTTCTTCCTTTCGGCGCTACGCGACGCTTCACAGGAATTTGGCCAGCGCGGTCAGTTCTGGAGCGGGTTCCTGAAATCCATCCAGCTCCCTGACGATCAGCGCCAACGTATCGAGGAAATGCTACGGGAAGTCAACACATCTGTTCTCGGCGCGAACGCCGGACTCACAGAAGTCACGAAAAAGATCGCCGACGTCGGGCGGCTTGTTCCGCTTGATTCGGCTGATCCCGTGGCGCTGGAGTCGATTCCGACCCGTGTATTCGATATGGCCGGGAAAATCCAGGTACACCTCAAGTCGAGCCAAGGCGCGAAGCTACCCTTGCAGCGTCATGGTGAAGGAACCCAGAGCCTAGCAGTGCTGATGCTCTTTCAGGCCTTTGCCGCCGTCAACCTAGCCGAGGCCTACGCCCCGGAATCCACGCCCATTCTGGCATTGGAAGAACCCGAGGCGCATCTTCACCCTGCAGCGATCCGTTCCCTTGGATCGTTTCTAGAAAAGATGGCCGGGCAGATTCTCGTGTCGAGCCATTCCGGCGATCTGGTTTCGCGGGTTCGGATCATGGCGCTGCGCAGATTGTATAAACACAATGGGGAAACGAAAGTCGGCTGGGTTGAGGGTAGCGCCTTTACGGACCGGGAGCTGCAGGCCATCGACTACAGCATACGTTTCGCCAGGGGACATTATTTGTTTTCCCGTTGCTGGCTGCTGGTGGAGGGCGAATCGGATTTCCACCTCATGCCGTTGCTTTTTGAATTGATGGGTCATTCGCAGGATCAAGTCAGCTTCTCCGTTCTGGAAATAAGCCAGGTCATCGACAAAGGCGAACCGCTTATAAAATTCGCCAAAGCACTGGGCATTCAGTGGTTTCTGATGGCGGACGGTGACCAAGCGGGAAACGATTATGTGAACCGTGCGAGAAACCACCTTGCAACAGTCGAAAGCCTTGCGGATCGTGCTCGGGCATTAACCCATGCCGATATCGAACATGAGTTCTGGTATAATGGTTATGACGAATTTATCAAAAACATTGTGACGAATACACGTAAGATCGAAATCGAAAACGAGGCTGCGGGCGACAACGTAAAAAAAGCGAAACTGCTGATCAAAGCAGCCATCCAGCATGCGGGCGGGAAACCGGCTTTCGCCCTAACATTAGTGAATGAGGTCCGACAACGTGGAGAGAACTCCATCCCCCAGACAATCCGGGATATCATCGCCCGTGTTGTTCAACAGGCCGGAGGTTGAAAAAAATGGTCGATTTATCCTCGCTTAATGAAAACCAGCGTGAGGCCGTGTTGTGGGACAAGGGGCCGCTACTCGTGCTGGCTGGTCCCGGCTCCGGCAAAACACGCGTTCTGACTTGTCGAATCGCTCGGATTCTGGAGCAATCCGAGGGCCAGCATTTCAAAATCTTGGCGCTGACCTTCACCAACAAAGCCGCAGCCGAGATGCGGAGCAGGGTCGAGGAATTGGTTCCTATGGAGCTTGGCCGGGTGCGGCTTACAACCTTTCATTCCTTTGCGGCCGAGCTTCTTCAGCAACACGGGAGTCATCTCAACTTACGCCCGGATTTCCAAATTCTCTCCAATGACTCGGACCGGGAAGCGGTACTGGACGATGCCCTTAGTCAACTCCGGAAGGATCTTGCCTATCCGTTGCCCGAGCACTTCAAGGCCGCCCAGCTTCTTCCGGCGGTCACCCGGCTTCTAGATAGGTGCGTCTCCCCGGATCAGGCGCAGGTTCTGCTTCAACAATCGAACGTGGAGAACGTCATTCCCTTGACCCGTGTATACGCCGCCTACCGGAACACGCTACGCTACACGAACTCACTGGACTTCCCAAGCCTGATTGCCGAATCCCTAGACCTACTTAACAAATTCCCCTTCCTGGTGAAACATATCCGCAAGGTTTACAAGCATATTCTCGTCGATGAGTTTCAGGACACCAACCACACTCAATACCGGATTCTCTCGCTTATCGTCTGGCCCGATCCATCCACGCTGTTTGTCGTGGCGGACGACGATCAGATTATTTACCAGTGGACTGGAGCAAGCCCTGAGAGGATTCAGGAGCTACAGGGTGATTTCGGCGTCTCGGAGTTGCAGCTTCCGGAAAACTACCGCTGCCCGCCGCTGGTTATTGAACTCGCCAACGCGCTGATTGAAAAAAACCTCAACCGGGCTGCTGGAAAGAAACCGTTGAGAGCGGTCAAGCAAGGCGAAAGTGGCGATGTCGTGCGGGTGTTCCGTTTCAATTCCGTTGATGAGGAAGCTGGATGGATCGCGCGAGATATAGCAAGGAGGAACTCGCAGGAGCGAGCGGGATGCGCCGTGCTTGCTCGGACAAAAAAGTTTCTGGACATTGTCGGACCCAGGCTTGAGGAAGCGGGTGTTCCAGTTTACTATGCTGCCCGCAAGGATGAATTCAAAAGCGCTCCCCTGAGGATGTTGCATGCGGTTCTTCGCTTGGTGAATTCAAAAGAGGATAAGCAATCGCTTGCCCGCCTTTCCAAGGCTTTTTACGAACTCGAAGGGCTTAGAATCGAGTTGTCTCCAGTCCTTTCCCGCGCATCAGCCGATGGCAAAGATTTGCTGCGTTCCTGGCTTGACGAGGTGAAACACCGTGATACTCTTGAGGAACAAACACAGCGTCTTCTTGAAACAGGCATCAGGCCGCTTTTGAACACACTAAATTACCGTGATTTCGCGGACAAATTGTTTGTGTGGGCGGAAGCCTGTCAAGCCGCATCGCGTCTGGGCGAAAACGCCTTCAACGAATTCGATGAAGAAAGGGATGTCTGGAGGCATCTCCTGGCCGAAATAACAAAGAAATTCATAGGAGAAGATATAGGTCTGCATCAGTTTCTTCATGAACTCGACCTGACATCCAAATCGCCCCCCAAACCGCAGCAGGCGGTTCCCTGCTTCACCATCCATGCTTCCAAAGGCATGGAGTTCGAACACGTTTATCTCATGGGCCTCGTGGAGGATCAGCTACCAAGCTGGGCAGCCCTCAAGAAAGGTGATAACTCCTTGGAGATGCAGGAGGAGCGTCGTAATTGCTTTGTGGCCATCACACGCGCCCAGGTGAGCCTGACACTCACATTCTCTTTGCAAGTATTTGGATGGTCAAAGCAGCCTTCACGTTTCTTAGCTGAGATGGGAATTGAGATATGACCGCGTCCGACACGCATGGCGCATAACAATCGGTTGCAGTGGACGATCCGTTGAGCGTCCAGTTGCTGATGTTGAGCTTAGGGGCTCTAGTAGAGGTTCAAGCGGGGTTTGGTAAGGATGTTTCGAGTGGGGGGTGAGGACGGTCCCATCACAAAGTCCTATGAGTACAGCGGGCTGCGAATCAGGGAGATACGTGATACCGGCCGCGCCGGCGGCGAGGCTTCCAGCTAAAAACAGCATACAGCGGACGGCGCTGCGCGCCGCCGCTGATGCTGAAATGACGGTGACGGGCAAGATTACGGGGTACGACCCTGGCGGCAACGACCAACATGGAGTCGCCGCGTTGGTCGTAAGCAATGGTCGCCCAATCAGGTTGTCTTTTGCCTCTGTTCGCAACGCTGAAGCTGCATTGCGATGGTTTACAGCGGACGGAATGCCATTGGCGACAGGGATCGACGCACTTACCCTTTTGTCTACAGGAAACAGCGGATGGCGACCTGCTGATCGCTGGCTGCGTGAGCAATACCAACAGGTTCAAGGCAGTGTCGTGAATCCGAACAACCTTAAGGGGGCCATGGCGCTTAATGGGCTGGCGGTGATGGTATGGCTCAGGAATGCCAACAAAAACATCCTTATCTCTGAGACTCATCCAAAAGTGCTCTACTTCCACCTCAGTGAGGTGAAGTACGACTACGCGGCGAAACAGAAAGCGATGAACTCGCATTTGGCTCAATGGATCGGTCTTGGAGCTAATACGGCCAATGACCACGAGTGGGATGCGGTTTTGTCCTGCTACGCGGTTTTAGAGGGCATGTCGGGTCGGTGGTCCATGGATTTGCATCAGCTCCCGCCAACCGATGGCGAGTCGCTGGTTCAGCCGGGCGGTCCGTCGCACTATTACTGGCCAGTATTAAATGAAAAAAGGACAATTGATGAACGACCTGATTTGGGCTCTCCATGGGTGGATGTTTGTTAAAGATTAATGAGCCGGCAATGAAACATTATGCCTATGCCGCTAATTTTATGAGGGAGGTGATGGGATGGCTGTCTGGAAATGCCCGCAGTGCGGTCATGAGCAGGAAGCTCGCTGTAAGCCCAAAAAATGCCCGAATTGCGCTGAACAGGGGCCCTTTACCAAAAAAGAAGGCGAGAAAAAGGACAAGTAGCCGGGAAGAGCGCCAGATGGTGCTCTTCTTGTATTATAAAGCTGCTTTTTTGTAAAGATTAACCTAATGATTGCACTGCGCTGAGTCCTCTTTGCGGGATTCAGATGTATGCAAAATGACTTTTTGCAGTGAAATCACATATTGGAAGGAATTTACCGGCAAACAGTCGAAGTAAGCACCTGTCTGCCCCAGGCAGGGTGGGTTGCCTTCACGAGTCAGCTAAGGAGGATTGGCATGAAAAATTATGAAACGGAACAGATCCGCAATGTGGCATTGATTGCCCATGGCGGAGCCGGCAAAACATCTTTGGCAGAAGCAATGCTTTACACTGCCGGAGCGATTACCCGGCTCGGCAAGGTTGAGGCCGGGACAACCACTCTTGATTTTGACCCGGAAGAGGTGAGGCGGCAGATTACGATCAACACCGCCCTGGCACCGCTGGAATGGGCCGGTGTAAAGATTAACCTGCTTGACACCCCGGGATATTTTGATTTTATCGGCGATGTGGCCGGCGCTCTGCGGGTTGCAGATTCCTGTATTGTCTGTGTCTCTGCCGTAGCCGGCGTGGAGGTTGGCACGGAAAAAGTATGGTCTTATGCCGACCAGCATAACCTTCCGCGCCTGGTTTTTGTCAATAAGATGGACCGGGAAAACGCTGATTTTGACCGCACGCTCTTGCAGCTGCAAAAATTTTTCGGGTTAAAAGTCGTGCCGGTCCAGGTACCCATCGGTGCGGAAGCGGATTTTCGAGGGCTTGTCGATTTGGTGGAGATGAAGGCTTTCCTGTTTAGCGGCGACGGAAAAAAGCCTGGCGAGACGGACATTCCGGCGGAAAGCGCCGCCAAGGCTGCGGATTACCGCGAAAAATTGATGGAAGCAATTGCTGAAAGCGATGATGAATTGTTGCTCAAATATCTGGAGGGCGAACCGCTGGAGCGGGAAGAAATGGAAACCGGCCTGCGCAAGGCGGTCCTGGCCGGGAAAGTGATACCTGTCTTATGTGGGTCGGCAACGCATAACTATGGCCTGCAACCTTTGCTGGAAATAATTACATCCTCTTTGCCGTCACCGGCCGATGTTGGCGTCGTGCAGGCCAAAAAACTGGACAGCGATGAAGAAACAGAGCTGAAGATTGCCTCCGGAGGGGCTTTGGCCGCACTGGTCTTCAAGACATTTGCTGACCCGTTCGTGGGGAAGATTTCATATTTCAAGGTTTATTCCGGCTCAATGCGTGGTGACAGCCAAATCTACAATGTTAATAAAAGCAAAGCGGAGCGGGTCGGGCAATTATTCTCGATGATCGGCAAGAATCAGCTGAACCTGGAACAGGTAACAGCAGGTGATATAGCGGCTGTGGCTAAGCTGCAGGTTACCGCTACAGGAGATACCCTGAGCGATAAGAATACGGGCCTTATCTTTGCGCCTATTTTCTTTCCGGAACCGGTAATAGCTTATGCCGTGGAACCAAAGAAACAGGGAGAAGAAGACAAAGTGGCGGCGGGACTGGCCCGTTTTCTGGAAGAAGACCCGACTTTTCGCATGGAACGAAGCACAGAAGTGAAGCAAACGCTGATTTCCGGGATGGGGGAGCTTCATCTGGAAATCATAACCAGCAAGCTGGCCAAGAAGTTTGGCGTGGAAGTAGAGTTGACCCTGCCCAAAATTCCCTACAAAGAAACAATCCGCAGCGCGGCCAAAGTTGAAGGCAAACACAAGAAGCAGTCCGGAGGCCGAGGGCAGTACGGTCATGTCTGGATAGAATTTTCACCGCTGCCGCCAGGCGAGCAGTTTGTTTTTGAAGACAAAGTTTTTGGCGGTTCGGTCCCCAGGCAATATATCCCGGCGGTGGAAAAGGGTCTGCGTGAAGCTCTGGAAGCAGGGATTCTTGCCGGCTTCCCGGTGGCGGATATCCGGGCCAGCCTTTACGACGGCTCGTTCCATACGGTTGATTCTTCAGAAATGGCTTTTAAAATTGCGGCGCACCTTGCTTTTAAAAAGGGTATGGAGCTGGCCAAGCCGGTGCTGCTGGAACCGGTGATGCTGGCCGAAGTAAGCGTGCCTGAACAGTTTATGGGAGACATCATGGGGGACATGAACAGCAGGCGCGGCCGGATTCTTGGCATGGAGTCCGCGCAGGGCTTTCAGAAAATCAAGGCGCAGGTGCCGATGGCCGAGATGCTTAAGTACTCTATTGACTTGCGTTCCATGACCCAGGGACGCGGCTCGTTTACCATGAAATTTGACCACTATGAGGAAGTGCCTTCCCAGATTGCCGAGCAGGTAATTGCCGCCAGCCGAGCGGCTAAAAAGGACGAGGCATAGCCTCAGCGCGAAGGGTACTGTTTCGGCCGGCAGATTGCTCCGGTACTTAAGCAAGCGTGGGTACGCTTGCTTTTTGCCAGACAGATAGGGGCAAGTCAAAGAGTGGCACCAGGAGCATAAACTATAATTAAAATTAATAAGACAGGGGAGGGTAAAACGACCATGCGCCGGGTAGCCGTATTGTTCGGCGGCCGTTCCGGGGAACACGAGGTTTCGTTGCGCTCGGCAGCCGCGATTATCGAGGGCTTAAGTTCACTTGGCAAGTTTGAGGTTATGCCGGTAATGATCAACAAGGAGGGTGGCTGGTTTTATCGCGGGGCGCGGGTAACGGTTTTGCCGGACCCGTCAAGGCGCGGACTTTATATACTTGACGGGGAAGAAACAGGCCGTATTTTGCCGGTGGATCTCGTTTTTCCGGTGTTGCACGGCCCTTTTGGCGAAGACGGTACAGTTCAGGGTTTGCTTGAACTGGCCGGCATCCCCTATGTTGGAGCCGGAGTGGCGGGGTCAGCGGTGGGTATGGATAAGATTCTGATGAAAGCGGCACTGCGCCAGGAAGGTATCCCCGTGGGGGAATACCTTTGGTTTACCGGTTTTCAGTGGCGCGGACAGGCGAAGAAACTTGCCGCCCGGGTGGAAAGGGAGCTAGGCTACCCCTGTTTTGTCAAGCCGGCCAACTTGGGTTCCAGTGTCGGTGTGTCCAAAGTGTATACTGCGGCGGACCTGTCAGCAGCGGTGGAGGCAGCTCTGCGCTATGACCGGAAGGTCCTGGCGGAAAAATTCCTGCCGGGACGGGAACTGGAGGTCAGCGTACTAGGCAATGAAGATCCTGATGCCTCGGTGGTGGGAGAGGTTATTCCCTGCAATGATTTTTACGACTATGAGGCAAAGTATCTGGATGACCGCTCAAAGCTGATTATTCCGGCTATACTGGCCCCAGAGCTGGCGGAGCGCGTGCGCAAGCTGGCGGTCAGCACCTTTAAGGCTCTGGACTGCGCGGGGATGGGTCGCGTCGATTTCTTTGCCGATGAAGCGAAGGGACATGTTTATGTCAATGAAATCAACACCATCCCGGGATTCACCTCGATCAGCATGTATCCTAAAATGTGGGAAGCAAGCGGCCTTCCTTTCTCGCAGCTGCTTGACAGGCTGGTTGAACTGGCACTGGAGCGCTACGCGGAGAGGAACCTGCTGGAGACATCTTACAGTCCGGGATAAAACGGAGGGAAAAAAAATGAAAGTGGCATTTTTTCTTTGTATAATGCTTTTTTTCTTCCGGGGCAGCATGGTCTTTAGCGAATTACTAATTTTGTCGCCGCAGGAAATGCTGGCCCGGGCAGAGATCATTGTGGCGGGGGAGGTGCAGGAGCTCCGCCTGAACCAGGACCCGCCGGTGTTTGTATTGCAGGTGGACAAGACATACAGAGGGAGCACGGCTTCTCCCTGGCTGGTGCTGCCGCTGCCGGAGATGCCGGGCCCGGAGGCAAGGGACCAAACGGCCAAAGTTGCCCCGGTTAAGGGTGCGCGGATGCTGCTGCTGCTGGTACTTGATGACGCGGAAAGGCTTTTACCGGTCGCCGACCTGAACTGGGCTGTATTTTTGACTGAGGGTGCCGCAACAAGCCTGTTTTTTGGTGCCAGTACCAGCGAATGGCGGGAGGAAGACTATCTTGCAGCGTTTAACGGATTTTTATCGGAAGCCGGGGCCCGTCCGGCGGATGGGGAACCTATGCCTCCAGCGACAGCCAGAGAAAGGTCGCCCATCAACTCGTTAAGAGCATTACCGCTTCTGCTGGCCGGGCTGTTTCTGCTGGCGTTCGTGCTTTCCAGGAAAATCCGCAAGCTGCCGGGCGGCAAAAGCGGGAACAGGCCGAATCTCCGGGGATGAACGGCGGGAGCCCTTGTCCTTAGACAAAAACTATAGTAAAATATAGCGAAATAATACTTTATGGCAGCAACAGGTTATTTTCAGGAGGCCATTATTTTGTGCGGTCTTCCGGAGATGGTGCTGAAAGGGGAAGCATGATGGGTAAGCAGGGAACATTTCGGCTTAAAGCAGGGTTGGCAGAAATGCAAAAGGGCGGGGTGATCATGGATGTCACTACGCCGGAACAGGCCCGGATAGCAGAAGAGGCGGGAGCGGTCGCCGTAATGGCGCTGGAACGGGTGCCCGCCGATATCCGTGCAGCCGGAGGCGTGGCCAGGATGGCTGACCCGGAAGTAATTCTCCGCATTATGGACGCTGTGACTATTCCGGTGATGGCCAAAGCGCGGATCGGCCATTTTGTGGAAGCCCAGATCCTGCAGGCGCTGGGCATTGATTATATTGACGAAAGCGAAGTATTAACGCCGGCCGATGAGGATTATCATATCAATAAGCAGGAGTTTACAGTTCCCTTTGTCTGCGGAGCGCGCAACCTGGGAGAGGCGTTGCGCCGGATCGGGGAAGGCGCTGCCATGATTCGCACCAAGGGGGAACCCGGAACAGGCAATGTAGTTGAAGCTGTCCGACACATGCGCATCATGCAAAGTGAGCTCCGCAAACTGCTGCACACCCCGGACGAAGAACTAATGACGCTGGCCAAGCTGATGGGGGCGCCTTACGAACTGTTGAAAGAGATAAAAAATCTCGGCCGGCTGCCGGTAGTTAATTTTGCTGCCGGCGGCATTGCCACGCCGGCTGATGCGGCTCTGATGATGCAGCTCGGCAGTGACGGAATTTTTGTCGGCTCCGGTATTTTCAAGTCCAAAGACCCGAAGGCCCGGGCCAAGGCCGTAGTAGAGGCCGCTTTGCACTATGATGACGCACAGATTCTGGCTGAGGTTTCCAAGGGGCTCGGCGAAGCTATGCCCGGGCTGGAAATTGCCTCCATTCGCAAGGAAGAGCGGATGCAGGAGCGCGGCTGGTAGGATGCGGTCCTTAAAAATCGGGGTGCTTGCTCTTCAGGGAGCTGCGCGTGAGCACTTGTTTGCCCTGCAAAAATGCGGTGCAGAAGCCGTCTTGGTCAAACACGGCGAACAATTGACGGAACTTGACGGACTGGTGCTGCCCGGCGGCGAAAGCACAACAATCGGCAAACTGTTGACACGTTACGGCCTGGCTGATCCCATCAGGGAATTAGCGGCATCCGGAAAGGCTCTGTTTGGCACCTGCGCCGGGATGATTTTACTGGCGCGGACCATTACCGCCTCTGAACAATTCTCTCTTGGTTTGCTGGATATTGAAGTGACGCGCAACGCCTTTGGCCGCCAAAGGGAAAGTTTTGAGGCGGAGCTTGTCATGCCTGTGTTGGGGGAAGAGCCGTTTTGCGCACTATTTATCCGTGCTCCGTTAGTAGAAAAGATCGGGGGAAAAGTACAGGTGCTGGCGACGTACGGGGGGCGCGTGGTGGCAGCGCGCCAAGGGAAGGTGCTGGTAACCTCTTTTCATCCTGAACTGACGGCTGACCTGCGGTTGCACCGCTATTTCTTAAGTTTGGCCCTGGAGGCTGAAAAGAAGGCCGGCGGACCCTTTTCTTTTGAAAGATACGAGGGTGATTAAAAATGCGGGAGCGCTACATTTTTGACCTGCTGTGCTCTGCAGCGGGCGGAGCCGATTCCTTCCCGGTATCGGAGAACGGTGTGCCGGCCGTCAGGACTGCCGTTCACAGCCATGCTGCCCTGGCGGCAGAGGCAGCCGGCTGCAGCCGCTGCCAATTGCGCGAGAACGCAACTCAGGTAGTATTTGCTGACGGTGATCCCGGGGCGGCCCTGATGTTGGTGGGAGAAGGACCGGGTGCCGAGGAAGATAAGCAGGGGGTACCCTTTGTTGGTGCGGCCGGGCAGCTGTTGAACCGTATCCTTGAGGCGGCGGAGATTAAGCGCAGTGAGGTATATATTGCCAATGTGGTCAAATGCCGTCCGCCGGGCAACCGCCTGCCGCAGAAGGAGGAAGTGGCAGCGTGCCTGCCGTTACTGTTGCGGCAGGTAGATCTTGTCTCGCCGAAAATCCTGGTTTGCCTGGGTTCATTAGCTACGCAGGCGCTGCTCGGTCCGGGCAGCCGGGTCAGCAGCTTGCGCGGCATCTGGCATACCAGAGGAGAGATAAGGATTATGCCTACTTTTCACCCTGCGGCACTGCTGCGTGACCCGGCCAAAAAACGCCCTGTCTGGGATGACATCAAACAGGTCCGTGATGCCTACCGGCAAATCCGCCAGGGGAGGTAAGACTGTGGCGAAAGTACTCGTGGTAGACGACGAAAAAACGATCGTCAAAGGGCTGAAATTCGGTTTGGAGAAAGAAGGCTACGAAGTGGTGGCGGCATATGACGGCGAGGAGGCGCTGGCTGTTTTTGCCGAGGAGAAGCCGGACCTGGTAATCCTGGACCTGATGCTGCCGGGAGCGGATGGCTTTGAAGTTTGCCGCCGGCTGCGCAAGGGCAGTGAGGTACCGATAGTGATGCTGACAGCCCGGGGTGAGGACATTGATAAGATTTTAGGGCTCGAATTAGGTGCGGACGATTATGTGACCAAGCCGTTCAATCCCCGGGAGTTGGTAGCGCGAGTCAGGGCGATTTTGCGTCGTGCGCAGAGCGCGGTGCCAAATCCGGCGCAACTGCGCGTTATCCAGGTGCAGGATATGCAAATCGACCTGTTCCAGCATAAAGTACGGGTTAAAGACAAAGAAGTTGAACTGACCAGCAAGGAATTTGCCTTGCTGAGCCTGCTGGCGAGCCACCCGGGCCGTATTTTCAGCCGGGAACAGTTGTTGGAGCAGATCTGGGGCTACGATTATTATGGAGATGCGCGTACCGTTGATGTGCATATTCGTCATCTCCGTGAGAAATTAGAGCAGTCTCCCGGTTCGCCTCAGCTGATTCTGACTGTTTGGGGTGCCGGATACAAGTTCCGGGAGGGTAAAAGTGTTTAACAATTTGCGCACTAAACTGACCGTCAGCTATTTAGTGCTGATTTTGGCTGTCATGGTACTTACTTCTTTTTTCCTGCTTAATATCCTTGAGCATTATTATCTCTCTCACCAGTCGGAACTGCTGGTTAACCGGATGCTTGGCGATATCCGCAGTTTCCTGGCGATTGCTACGGTGCTGGCTATGGTGGTGGCCGGCTTCCTCGGCTCTGTCTTTGCTCACCGCATGACTGTTTCTATCACTACGCTGACCAAGGCGATAGAACAGATAGCCAAAGGCGACCTGAGCCAGCGGGTGCGGGTGCGCTCACGGGATGAGATCGGGCAGCTGGCGGACCAGTTCAATATTATGGCCAGCCGTCTGCAGGAAATGACAAGGCAGCTGCGTGAATTTGTGGCCAACTCCTCCCATGAGTTGCGTACACCGCTTACGTCGCTGAACATTCTTGTCAAATCGTTGCGGGAATACCCTCTGGAAAAGGAAGAAAGAGAAGAATTTCTCGCTGACATTGACCTGGAATTGGAACGCCTGACCAAGCTGGTGGAAAATCTTCTGGATCTGACGAGACTGGACCGTCTGGCTGCGGAAGACACTATGCACTCGGCCGATATTGTCCCTATCATTGCCAGTACGCTTGAAATGCTGAGAAAGCGGGCGGAGCTGAAAGGGCTGGTTTTCAGCTATATGCTGCCGGAGCGTTCTGCTCCGGTTTATGCCGTGCCACACCAGCTTAAACAGATGGTTTTCAACCTGGTTGATAATGCCATTAAATATTCGCTGCCCGGGGGGGCGGTAACGGTATCGCTCAGGCAGGAACAGGAGGAACTGCTGCTGACGGTGACTGACACCGGCAGCGGCATTCCTCCCGAGTACCGGGAAAAAGTTTTCGAGCGTTTTTACCGGGTGGATAAAGCGCGTTCCCGCGAGCAGGGGGGAACCGGGCTGGGGCTGGCCATAGTCAAAGAAATAGTTGCTCGTCACGGCGGAAAGGTTTGGGCAGAAGGTACTCCGGGAGGAGGTGCCACTTTTATGGTCTCGTTACCATTGGCGCTGGTGCCTGCCCAAGCGGAAACACTATAAGAAACAAGAGGTTACAATATGGAGAAATTTTTAGCAGAAGCTGTCAGCCTGCTGGCCGGGCAGGTGCCCCATGACAAAGAGCAGCTCTTGAGTGAACTGGAAACGCCTCCTGACCCGGAGCTTGGAGATTTTGCCTATCCCTGCTTCAGGCTGGCCAAAATTCTTCGTTCAGCCCCGGCCAAAATCTCTGCCGAACTGGCCGGGAAAATCACGCCTGCTCCGTATTTTTCCCGAGTGGAGGCTCACGGCCCTTACCTGAATTTCTACTGTGACCGCCGGCTGTTGACGGCGGAAACGCTGTCCGGGATTTTTGCCGGGAAGGAGCGTTACGGCTGGAAGGACCGGGGCTTTGGCCGGACTGTGGTAATTGATTTTTCCGCTCCAAATATTGCCAAACCTTTCGGCATTGGACACCTGCGCTCTACAGTCATCGGTCAGGCGCTATACCGCATTTACCAAGCGCTTGGCTTTCGCTGCATTGGCATCAACCACCTGGGTGACTGGGGGACACAGTTCGGCAAATTAATCGTTGCTTTCTTGCGCTGGGGAGACGCTCAGCATTTGGAGGAAAAGCCGATTGAACACCTGTATGACCTTTATGTCCGTTTTCATCGTGCGGCAGAGACCGACACCGCGCTGGAGGAAGAAGCGAGAGCCTGGTTTTTGAAATTGGAAAACGGAGACCCGGAAGCGAGGAGGCTATGGCTCCTGTTCCGGACCTTAAGCCTGGAAGAGTTTAAACGTGTCTATACGCAGCTGGGCGTCCAGTTTGATTACTATCAGGGGGAAAGCTTTTTTAACGAAATGTTGGGCGATACCGTGCGCCTGGTGGAAGAACAGGGGTTGGCGAAGGTGTCCGAGGGCGCGCTGATAGTTTCCCTGGATGAAGACGGCCTGCCTCCCTGTCTGCTGCGCAAGCAGGACGGAGCAACCCTTTATGCGACAAGGGATTTATGTGCTGCTATTTACCGGCAGCGGATGTTCAACTTTGACCGTATGCTATATGTGGTGGGGGCGGACCAGGCTCTGCATTTTCAGCAGTTGTTTGCCGTGCTGAAAAAAATGGGGTACCAGTGGGCGGAAAAATGTGTTCATGTCCCCTTTGGACTGATTCGCTTTAAGGACGGGAAAATGTCAACCCGCCAGGGGACGCTGATATTCCTGGAAGACGTTCTGGCGCGCGCCTCTGAGCTTGCCGCCGGCATTATCGCTGAAAAAAACCCCAAGCTGCCGGACAAAGAGAAAGTGGCCGGCCAGGTAGGGATCGGGGCCGTAATTTTTGCCGACCTTGGCAACGACCGGGTGAAAGACATAGAGTTTGAATGGGAGAAAGTGCTTGATTTTTCCGGAGAGACGGCCCCCTACATCCAATATGCCCACGCCCGGACGTGCAGCATCCTGCGCAAGGCTCCGGACTGGGACGGCTCTTACGATGCCGCTCTGTTAACCTGCCCAGAGGAACAGCAACTGGTGAGTACGCTGGCCCGTTTCGGGCAGGCGATAGAGAGAGCCGCTGAAACTTATAAACCTTCGGTGATAGCTCGCTACCTGATTGAATTGGCTAAAGAATTTAATAAATTCTACCATCAGTGTCCGGTGCTGACGGCCGACAGCCTAAGGCGCGCCTCCAGGCTGGGACTGGTTGCGGCCACCCGCCAAGTTCTGCAAAATGGGCTGTCCATGCTTGGCATCGCCGCTCCCGACGAAATGTAGCAGACAACTGCTTAGAAACCGCCATCTGCGTTGTTGCTCCTGCGGTCCTCACTCCGACGTACGCCCCGGTACGCCTTCGTTTCGGTCCTCGTCGCGCCTAGCATCTGACGATTCTTTAGCAGATGCGTAATATTACAAATGCAGCTTATAGCTGTTAAAAAAAGGCTCCCTGGCTTCTGAGGGCTAAAAACAATAACAATAAACCAAACAGCAAAAAGAGAACAGCGCTGACCAGCCGGACATACGAATGCGGCAATCTGGCCAGAAAACGGGCACCCAAGTAAGCTGCCGCTCCGTGATTTATAAGCTGACCGCCCATCGCGCCAAGGAAGACTGACAGCGGTGCGCCGGTAGCTGCCGACAGCGCGACAGCTGTTAACTGTGTTTTGTCACCAAGCTCAGCAAAGAAAACGAGCAAAAACGTATGTAATACTATGGCACCGGGCGGCTTGCGCACCTTTTCTTCCGGTGTTTTTGTCTTCAGCAGCAGCCATAATCCTATTGCCAGGAAAAAAATGCCGCTTGCCAACAGCGTAACTTCAGCGGGCAGAAGTTCTGCCAGGAGCTCTCCCAACAGCACGGCTAGCAGTGTAATAGCCGCCAAGGCGCCAAGAGCGCCGGCCAGCACCTGGCGCGGCGGATAGCTGGAAGCCAGCATCAAAGTGACAAGCTGTGTTTTGTCACCTAGCTCGGCCAGCAGCGTGGTAAAGAAAGCAAGCAAAAAAGCAGCTATTTAACACACCTCCCAAGTTACAGGCATCAACTCCTGATTCACGGAAAAAGAGCCGCCGAACACAAAAAAACCGGGTTAACCCCCGGCGCGTATCTTAATATATTAATGGCGCGCCCGGAGAGATTTGAACTCCCGGCCTTCTGATCCGTAGTCAGACGCTCTGTCCAGTTGAGCTACGGGCGCGTAACGCAATAGTAACATAACACAATAATAAAATCAAGCGCTTGCGCCGGTCTAATTTTCAGCATTAAATATTCCCCCCGGGCAGAGCGGCTCTGGTTCAGGGCTGAGGAACGGCATTAAGCAACGACTTCAACTGGGCAAGCTCTTCAGCGGAAAGCTTCTGCCGCAACAGGTCCAAGACCCGTTGCGCTTCCTCCGGAGTGATTCCGCCTTCGGCGACCTCTGTCAGCAGTGTTAGCCCTTCAGTACCAAGTTGCCCGAGAAGCGGCACGGCAGCCAGCAGGTCGTTTATGCTTATCTCTGGGGGCAACGCCGGGACTGCCTCCCTGATATTTTCAATGGCCGGCTGCAAAACGGCGGTTAAGGCTGCCAGGGCCTGCAGAGCCAGCGGCCACAGGATAAAATAGACACCGGCGGCGACCAGCGCCAGGACCAATAACACCACGACCACCAGTATTTTAAGCATTTCAAGCCCTCCTTAAAAAACGTAAGCCCTGGGTAATGTGTGAACACTTATCTCTATAGATAATAATATTCGGGTTGCGGCAGCAAAGTCCTGCAAAAAATAAACTGCCGCGGTTACAGGAGTTTGGACCCGGTTGCCGAATTCAAACTAGAAAATCGGGGGAGAGGCCGTGACGGTTATCACCGTTTCCAGGCAGTTTGGCGCCGGCGGCGAGCTGCTGGCGCGAGCTGTGGCGGAAGAAACGGGCTTTTTGCTGGTTGACCGCAAGCTGATTGCGTCCGGTCTTGCGGAGCTGGGGTTGCCTCCGCAACTGGTGCGTTTCGACGAGACGGCTCCAAAGGCGGAGCAGCTGGAAAAGAAGCGTCGTTTCTATGTGACGGCGCTGCATGAATATCTCACGGATTTGGCTGCCAACCGCTCAATTGTGCTTTTGGGCCGGGGCGGGCAATTTTTATTCCGTGACCACCCGGACGCCTTTCATATTTTCATCCATGCCCCGCTGACACAACGGGTGGAGTGGGTAAGCCAGATTTATGGACTGGAAGAAAAGTCGGCCGTCCGCCTGGTCCGGGAACAGGAGCAGAGGAAAAAGCGGTACATCCGCCGTGCTTTCGGCCACTCCTGGGTTGACTTGGCTTTATATGACCTGATACTGAACACCGCCAGGCTGACTCCTCAGGGGGCCATTGAGATTGCGCTTTTCGCCTTCTCCAGGTTCAGCGAGCGTAAGCGGCAACAATTGTCGCCGGCGACTGTTCCGGAAATTCCGGAGGCAGGAAAAGCAAGTCCTTTTAAGCACCAAAGCGAGACGGAATTTGCCCGCGTCCTCGATTTTTACAATATTCCCTGGCAGTATGAACCGCGTACCTTCCCATTGCAGTGGGACAGCGAGGGCCATGTTACAGAAGCATTTACCCCGGACTTTTATCTTCCCGACCAGAATATTTACGTTGAACTGACTACGCAGCGCCAGAAGCTTGTTTGGAGAAAAAATAAGAAAATGCGTCGCTTAAAAGAACTCTATCCTGAAGTTAACGCCAAAATTATTTACGGTAAAGATTACAGCAGCCTGCTGAAAAAATTCGGGCTGGACAAAAACGAGCTCAAGAACGATCGGAGGCAACCATGAAATATCGTTTGGAACGCTTGCTGTCACAGGAGGAGATTCAGGCAGAGATTGCCAGGCTTGGCAAGACTATTTCCACCGACTATGCCGGCAAAGAACTGGTCCTTGTCTGTGTCCTGCGCGGCAGTGTCTATTTTGCCGTAGACCTCAGCCGGCAACTTTCCATCCCGTTTACCCTGGATTTTATCAGCATCTCCAGCTACGGCCAGGAATCAGATCCGCTCGGCATTGTGCGTATTACTAAAGACCTGGATGTGCATATCGCCGGCAAGGATGTGCTGATTGTCGAAGATATTGTTGACACGGGGCTGAGCCTCAACTACTTGTTGCGCAACCTGAAAACCCGCCACCCGGCTGGATTGCGGGTTTGTGCGCTGCTCAATGTGCCGGCCAGGCGGATCGTGGCAGTTCCGGTCGATTACCAGGGATTTCAATTGCCGAATGTCTACGCCGTCGGTTATGGCCTGGACTATCATGAACGCTATCGCAACCTGCTTGAAATAGCTGCCCTTGTGGAGGAACAGCAATAAAGAACCAAGCCCCAACAGACCCCCTGCACCTACGCAACCTTGCTGCCTTCTGCCCAGTAAATCCCGCGCCTAGGCGAAACTCTCGTCAGCAGTTACAGCCCGACTCTCTGGCGATACTTGCCTGGCTTCTCCAGCCAAACAACGCTCGTAGGTACTTCTTGCCTCTCGGAGCTTGGCTTTGCCAGATTCCAACAGACCGTCCTTTTCCGGCGGAACTCTCCGAACGCTTCCCGCTGCCGGCTTCAGATCCGGCAATCTTTCCGCTATCGAATCAAGCGCTCCCGCACATGCTACTGGCGCACCTCCGGATAAATCCCTTGGCAACCGCCCTCGCGCATCCTCACTTGCCTTCCCGGACGCTTGCCTTTCTCACTCAGTGATACTTAACTTTGCGCCATCACAGGCTTGTGACCGGTTAGTCCTGTCTCTCGGAACCTGGTACGCTTATTATCGCATAGTGTTAATTTTCTGTCAATAGCTTTTTTAATATTTTTTTAATTTTTTTTGCAATCACAAAAAGGCCCCGAAAAGCTTCGAGGCAGGATTGCTTAACTGGCGGAGAGAGAGGGATTCGAACCCTCGAAGCAGGTTTTAGTCCCGCTTAATCGCTTAGCAGGCGACCGCCTTCGACCGACTCGGCCATCTCTCCGTACTTGCCCTTCTTAGCTCCGCCAAACTAATGATGGCGGAGGGGGTGGGATTCGAACCCACGGCTCTTACGAGTCACTGGTTTTCAAGACCAGCTCCTTAAACCGCTCGGACACCCCTCCCGGCGCATTTGCAAGTATAGCATACATTTAGGCAGGCTGTCAACTCGAAAATGTGCAAATTTTTCCAGGGCGTATGCTAAGAAAAGGTGTCCAGGCCCTGCAGAAATAATTGTATGCTTTCGGCCATCGACAGGCTGTTATACCCGCCTTCCAGAACAGCAAATAACCTTCCCCCGCACTTCTCCCTGGAGAAAGTGCCCAGCAGGCTGCCGATAGAACCGTAGTCGCCGGTTGAAAGCATGCCGCCCCAGTCTCTTACATGCCTGTCAAAGCCGGCAGAAACGGCGATAAGATCACTTTCCGTCTGCTCAAGGAAGGCTCTCATCTGTTGAACAAAATTTTTGCTGCTCTGTCCCTGCCAGTATGTTACACGATTGTCTCCCTGAAAGGAATTGACAGTCCCGTCACCGTAATGCAGATCAAAATCGACGACCAGCGCCGAGGTGATTTTTCCGGCATCAAGCAGCCGTTTTACCGCTATGGCCACGTTGTTGAAGTAACAAAACCCCCAACTGTGGTCGGGACTGGCATGGTGGCCCGGCGGCCGGCAAAGCGCAAAAGCCATTTCGCCGTTTATCGCTGATTCAGCTGCCGCAATTGCTGTTCCCACAGCCAGTGCTGCAAGGTCATAGACGATCGGGGTCCTCTTTACGCTTTCCAAGTGGCTCCTGGTATGTACCAGCAAAATATCGCTATCAGCGCAGGGTATTGCGTCTGCAATCGGGTAGCGTCCCTTCAGGACCTGGTAAGCAGGCTCCAGCCGCCCTTTTTCAGCTGCCGGATCGGCGGTATACTCGCGGAAAAAATCATGATGGAAAAAAACCTTCACAGCGACCACCTTCCTGATGTGTCCAGGAAACAGCGCCCAGGACACTTTGCGTAACAACTGCTTACTTTCCGATAAAGGCGCTGCCTAGTGCCGGCAGATAAGGACGCAACACTTCAGGGACAAGTACGCTGCCATCTTCCTGCTGGCAATTTTCCAGGATTGCCGCTACCGTCCGTCCTACTGCCACCCCTGAACCATTCAGAGTATGGACAAACTCAGTCCGGCCGCTTTGGGTGCGGCGGAAGCGGATGCCGGCCCGCCTGGCTTGGAAATCGCTGAAATTGCTGCAGGAGGAGATTTCCCGGTAGGCATTGTACGCCGGCAGCCAAACCTCCAGGTCGTATTTTTTAGCTGCGGCAAAGCCCAGTTCTCCGGTACACATCAGGACAGTGCGGAACGGCAGGCCAAGGAGCTGCAAAACTTTCTCCGCACTCTGCACCAGTGTTTCCAGTTCCTGAGCAGAGTCCTCGGGGCGGGTAAATTTGACCAGTTCCACTTTGTTAAACTGGTGCTGCCTGATCAGCCCGCGCGTATCGCGGCCGTGTGCCCCGGCTTCCGCCCGGAAACAGGCGCTGTAGGCCGCATAATAAATGGGCAGCGTTTCTTCAGGCAGAATCTCCTCACGGTGCAGATTGGTTACCGGTACTTCCGCCGTGGGGATCAGAAAATACTCCGTACCCTGGACCCGGAAGGCATCTTCCTCAAATTTCGGAAGCTGGCCGGTACCGGTCATGCTGTGGCGGTGGACCAGAAAGGGAGGGAAAATTTCCCGGTAGCCATGTTTCGTCGTGTGCAGGTCAAGCATAAAGTTAATCAGCGCCCGCTCCAGCTGCGCGCCCAATCCTTTGTAAAAAGCAAACCTGGCTCCGGTAACTTTTCCTGCCCGTTCAAAATCAATGATATCGAGGTCGGCAGCGATTTCCCAGTGCGGCTTTGGCGCAAAAGCAAACCGCGGCGGTTCCCCATAGTGGCGAACGGGGACGTTTTCCGCCTCGCTGCGGCCCACCGGCACTTCCGGAGCAGGAATATTCGGCAAGGTCAGCAAGAAGCCCTGCAGCAGGTCTTCCGTGCTGCGGACCTCCTCGTCGAGTGCTTTAATCTGCAGGGAAACCTGCCGCATTTCTTCGATAAGAGCGGCGGCGTCCGCGCCGTCATGCTTGCGCCGCGCTATTTCCCCGGAAACGGTGTTGCGCCTGTTTTTCAGCTGCTCCACCTCGCGCAGCAGCATACGGCGGCGCGCGTCTGCCTGCGCAAAGGTTTCAAGCAGCGCCTCCTCGCCTTTGTCGGCCAATGCCTTGGCCACTATTTCCGGATTATCCCTGACGAACTTTAGGTCGAGCATTTCCTGTTCACCTCCACAACAAAACAAAAGCCCTTAGCTTCCGTAGTTTAGTATATTCGCTGCTGTCTGAAAAAGCAAGGCCAGGCCCTTCCCCTGGATAGAGCTGACCCTCGCTTAAGTCCTTTTTTTGCGTTTCCACAGAGGCTCACCCCTTCCCGCTTCCAGTTTATCACAAACCAGCCCTCTTGCCAAGCAACTGCGAAACAACGCAAACAGGATTTTCGGGTCCATGGGACGAATACAAGGGCATAATCTGTCATTGGAGGCAAAAGTCAGTGAAAATGATGAAAGGGATGTTACTGGCGCTTGCTCCGGCCACCCTGGCCGCTGAGAACAACGTTTAAAGTCCTTTTTTTTAGAAGGCAGGCAGGAATAATAAAGCCGGAGGCGAATAATACGCCTGTTTGCACAACTCTCAAATTGAAGGTGAGTATGTCCTTGCACCTGTACACCGGCAATATTCATATTCACAGCACCTATTCCGACGGTCATGGCACCATTCCGGAAATCGCGGCGGCTGCTAAAGCCGCCGGTCTTGATTTTATTGTTGTTACCGACCATAATACTTTGGACGGACTGGCAGAAGAAGGCTGCCACCACGGGGTGCTGACGCTCTGCGGCTCCGAGCTAAACAACGACAGTCATCACTGCCTGGCGTTAAACATCACCCAACCGGTACCGACTGATGACCTCAACCCTCAGCGCGTAATTGACCGGATCAGCAGCCAGGGGGGGTTGTCCTTTATCGCTCACCCCTTTGAACGAGGTTCGCCGCTGGTGATGAACGGCCTGCATTTCCCCTGGAAACGCTGGGACGTCTACGGTTTTACCGGCATCGAGGTCTGGAACTGGTCCTCCCAGTGGCGCGATGCGTTGCGCGGCGCCCTCCAGGCGCTGTATATCGGTTACCTTAACCCTGCCGGGCATATGATAGCGCCTTGCCAAAAAGCTGTAGCTCGTTTTGACGAGATTACCCGGCAGCGTCCGCTGGTGGCCATCGCCGGCAGCGACAATCATGCCTGGCCGATCCGCAGGTGGGGAGGCGTCGTGCGCCGGGTCATCTTCCCCTATGAGTACGCTTTTCGAACAATCAATAACTGCCTGTTGTCGCATGAACCGCTGGCCGGTGACATAGCCACCGCCAAGAAGCAACTCTACGACGCCCTGCGTCGCGGTCGCTGCTTTATCGTAAACCGCCTGCTTGGCGAACCGCACGACGTTTCCTTTACGGCCGAAAGTAACGGGCTGGAGTATCAAATAGGGGAGCAAGTACCTCCTGGCAATCTGACAAGGCTTACGGTACGCAGCCCGCGACGGCCGCAGGGTCGCAGTCTTTTGTTCCGCGACGGCCTGCCTTTCAGAGACTTTCCATCTGGTGAGGCAACGGTTTACCTTGAACATCCCGGCACCTACCGCCTGGAAGTTTGGCGGGGCAACAGGCTCTGGATTTTCACCAACCCCATCTATGTCTGCTGATTGCTGCCAGTCAGCAAAAAGCCTCCGGTATTCTGCCGGAGGCTTTTCTAAACGGTTTTAGTCCCCTTTATCTGGAGGGGGCTTCCTTGGTGCGCGGAGTTTTAACCCAAGTAGCAGGCTGCCGGTGGAGGACTTTCAGAACCAGTGAAGTGGTGAAAGGGGTAATAAAGAAGAAACCTGCCACCGGGATAAGCAGCAAATGTGAAATGGCTAAAATTCTCCGCAAGCGGCTTTGCGGAGCCAGGTCAAAGTTGATAAAAGGCAGGAAATGGCGCAGCCGCTCAAATGTAAAAAGGAAGTAGACACAGACAGTGATATTGATTATTACACCCAGCTCAGCAAACAGCTGCTGCGGTTCCAGGTGACCGAACAGGCTGAGCAGGAAAGCAAGCGGCGGGAAGAGAATCATCGTCTGGAAAAAAATCCATTCCACAGGTCCTTTCCAGAGCAGGACTCGCAACATCTTCCTGGCCCTTTTTCTCTCAACCGGTGTCCGGGAGCGGCCTTGTTGCAGTTTTTCCATGACCTGCAGATAACCGCTGCCCCAGCGCAGGCGCTGCCTGAAAAAAGCACGGTAGGTAGCCGGTGTTTGCTCTGTGCTGGGATAGGGAATGTATTCCGGCCAGGCACCTGCCTCTACATAAGCGCGGATACCCAGTTCCAGATCCTCTGTCAGGGAGCGGTGGTCAAAACCACCGATTTCATCGAGCAAGCCGCTGGCCACAAACAAATTGGTGCCCCCGGCGAAAGGCAATTGACGCATCAGGGCCGGTAGGTTCCACTCATGTGAAACGGATTGGTAAAGGGCGGCCACTTTATTAATAGGGTAAAGCTGGAAAAAATTGCGTACCTGGTAGACAGGTCCCTGCCAGAGCCGAACCTGGCCGCCGCTTTCCAGGAAACGGTAAGCAACGTACAGCAGCGCTTCTTTGTCCGGGCGGCTCTCGGCGTCGTAAAAAGCGCAGATTTCTGTTTGCCGGTTACGGTAGGGCAGTGCAAAATTCAGCGCCCGCCCCTTGGTGGAAGGCACCGCCCTGCCCAAACAAAGGCCATGCAATTGCCCGTCAAAGTCTTCAGGAACTACCAAATGACGCAAGCCGGGCATGCCAGGTTTACTTCCTAACTCCGCCAGTTTTTGCTCGACCACGGACTGAGTAGTCAGCCCGGCTTTGGCGTGAAGCTCCTTTTCGTCGGTAACAACAATAATTTCCAGACGGTCGGACGGATAGAGAAGTTTTGAAAGATGCTCTATAGTGTTGCCGATAACCTCCGACTCATTGTAGGCAGGAACAAGAACAGTGATTTTAGGTAAACCCTGCCCGCCGGATAACTCCTGCAACACATCCACGGATAGCTTTGGCCGCCTGCGCCAGTAGGTTCTCTCCGCCCACTGCCCCCAGAGCTGCAGGCGCACAAACAGCAACAGCGCGAGAAAATAAACCACTACTGTTGCTATGTAAAGAATTTGCCCCATATCCAATGTTGACTACCCCTCTTTTTGTGTATAGTGCCAGGCACGGGCAAGGCTCTGAATAAATTATCCTCCTTTCCGGGCTCATTAGCCGCTATATTAAAAGTATTCTTTGCCTGCCAAAATTTTCCCTGCCGGCAAAAATTTTTTATTTTTTTTCCAGTATTGCCCCTCTTTCTCTGAGTATGCCCTGTAACAGGGCGATTTCTGCATCTCTAAAGTAGCGCGGCTGTACTTTTTTTTCTGCGGCCAGTGCCGCCGCCACGCCAGCTGCTTCGCCCAGAACGGTCAGGTTTGGCAACACCCGCAGCGCCGACCAAGCCAGCGAAGCTGCCCCGGTGGCGTACCCAGGAATAAGCAGGTTATCCGCAGCTTCTGTTATTAGCATTCTGTAAGGCAAGTATACCGGATATTCCGGCTCTCCCCCTGTTGCCAGCCAGTCCGGCCGCAAGTAACCTGTTACGGGCCAGACAAACCGCCCGTTATCCAGTAAATCAGTGTATCTGTAAGCGTTAATATCCATAGCGTAAAAAGCCAGCCCCACCCGGTCAGGATAATTGTCGAGGTCACCGCCTTTTTCCGGCCCGCTCCCTGCCGTCTGGCACTCCGCCGGCGTCAGCATAAAAAGCGTTTCATCTGCCCCGCGTTCAGACATATGCACCGTTTCCCGCAGGTACAGCCCTGCTCCGGTAACCGGTTGCCCGGCCTTGTCCAAAACGGGCCCTGCCTCGTGTAAGCCAAATGAGCGACCTGTTCTTTCATCCATAAAGGTAAAGCGCTGCAAAGCCTGCCAGAATGCGGGGTTTAACAGGAATTGCCTCGCCCTGATGTAGGCAGTATCGGTGTCAAGCTGCTCCGGGCGCTTATTTTCCGGGAATCTTTCTGTTGCCATGTCGCGCCGGTTGGCTCGCCCGTCCACGTCAAAGACAAGCAGCATGTTAACCCACCACTCATTACTGCCGGCGCCGTTCTGCGCGATGTTAAACGGTTTTATGGCGAACCCTTCCGGTGCATAAACCCGGTTAAAGGCAGTTATCACTTCGTCTTTGGCATATAATTCCCGCCCTCCCCAAAGCCACCAGCTCCCATGCCTGTCCCGGGTAAAAAACAGATCTCCGAACCTTCCCGGGCGGGCGGGAACCTGTCTCTTATACACATCT
>QLUR01000070.1 GCA_018725565.1 Bacillota bacterium
TCTTGATCAGACAGATTAAGGCGGGGGTTACCAAGGGCAAAACCATAGCTGAAACCACGGCTATGAGGGAAAAAGCTTAGGCCAGGCAAAGAGAGCTGACCCAAAAACTTTCTGATTACGTAGTGGTTACGGTTGATGATCTCAGTTGGTTGAAAAGATAAGGGAGACTAATGCCCAGAGTTTGCGCCATATGCTCACACCCTAACCGAGAAGAAATAGAGCGGGCCCTGATATCCGGGGAGTCGTACCGCGGGATATCGCGACAGTTCGCGCTATCCCCAGATGCCCTGTACCGGCACAAGAAGGATCACCTACCGATGGAGCTGGTGAAAGCGGAAGAGGCCCAGGCGGTGGCTCGGGCAGATGATCTGTTGGAGGAGTTGG
The DNA here is from genome assembly GCA_018725565.1 of Bacillota bacterium. Taxonomy (GTDB): domain Bacteria; phylum Bacillota; class Dethiobacteria; order Dethiobacterales; family Dethiobacteraceae; genus HKB214. Next base: position 385 of record QLUR01000070.1, read on the forward strand.
GGAAATTGCGCCGGGTCACCTGGGGAATTTTGGGTAAGGCTCTCGCTGCTAACGATTTGAGGACAGCAACACAAGCCGCGGGCCAGGCCCGCTCTAATTTGGAGTTGATGGCCAAATTGGAAGAGAGGCTACGGGGCGGCGTAACTATCAATATCTCAGTAGCTCCAGAGTGGATAACCTTAAGGGCTGTTATCTTGAGGAGTCTGGAGCCTTACCCAGAGGCTAGGCTGGCTCTGGCCCAGGCCCTAAAGGAGGCCGAAGGTGCTGGCAGATGACCTGCGCCTGGGTCTAGATCCAACATTCTTCGCCCAGGAGGCCCTGGACTTCCACCCTGATGACTGGCAAGCTCAAGCCTTGAGGTGGAGCGGGAAACGACTGCTACTTAACTGCTGTCGTCAATCGGGAAAGTCTACCACGGCGGCGATCCTGGCCCTACATAGAGCTTTATATTACCCTCAAAGCCTGGTGCTTTTGGTATCTCCCTCCCTACGCCAGTCCTCAGAGCTGTTCCGCAAGGTGACTGACATGTTGGCCCGCCTGGAGGTGCGGCCCAGGCTGCTAGAGGACAACCGGCTGAGTTTTACCCTGGACAACGGGGCCCGAGTAGTTAGTTTGCCCTCCAGTGAGGCCACTATTAGGGGTTTCTCTGGGGCTGATTTGATAGTTGAGGATGAGGCGGCCAGGGTTCCCGATGACCTGTATATGGCGGTACGGCCCATGCTGGCTGTCTCTGGTGGTCGGCTGATCTTGATGTCCACGCCCTGGGGAAAAAGAGGACACTTCCATCAGGAATGGACCCAAGGTGGAAATACCTGGGAGCGGGTGGAGATCAAGGCTCCCCAGTGTCCCAGGATCAGTCCAGAGTTTTTGGAGGAGGAGCGGGCCAGCCTGGGTGACTGGTGGTTTCGTCAGGAATATATGTGTGAGTTTGTGGAGACGGTGGATCAGGTTTTTGGCTACGAACTGGTGATGGGGGCTCTAAGCCAAGAGGTAGAGCCGCTTTTTTTGGAGGAGGAGAATAATGGCTGATTTTTTCATAGGATTAGACCTGGGCCAGGCGCAGGACTATACCGCCATTTCTGTGGTGGAAAAACTAAAGGTGCCTACCGGGGAGAAAAGGGTAGCCTGGGCCGGTATTGGGGGCGGCCTTTATGGTCCAGGGCGCAGATCTCTTCGTGAGGTGGACAAGACTGTCACTCATTATCACCTGCGGTGCCTGGAGCGGCCCAGACTGGGCACGCCTTACCCGGCCATTGTGGAGCGGGTCGGAAAGTTGATGGGCAATGAACCACTAAAGGGAAAAACCCACCTGGTGGTGGATTCCACCGGGGTCGGTGCTCCAGTGGTGGACTTGCTGGAGCAGGCCGGGCTTCATCCGGTGGCGGTGACCATCACCGGGGGAGATAGTGTGAGCCGGGACGGTGACCACTATAGCGTGCCCAAGCGGGATCTGGTGAGTACCTTGCAGGTATTGTTCCAGGGTGGGCGACTGAAGATAGCGGAGGGATTGCCAGAGGCAGGGACTTTAGTTCAGGAGCTTTTAAGTTTTCGGGTAAAAATTGACCTGAAAAGTGCCCATGACGCTTATGAGCCCTGGCGGGAAGGGATCCATGATGACCTGGTGCTGGCGGTGGCATTGGCCTGCTGGTATGGAGAGAACCAGGTGGTGCCGAACATTCGCTTCTTTTAAGGCTTATCTTCTTCGGTGTTTACTGGCCCTGTATCATGATATAGGGCCAGGCTTTTTCGGGGCACACAGGCCAACCTGATGCGCCAGGAGAGGGCCAGTTCTGGGGACTGCCGAGAAGTTTTATAAGCCTAGAGGTGAATAGGATTTAAATCTACGGCATTATTCGAGAGCCAATCATCCTCATGGAAGTAACGCATCGTTGTGTCCAGGCTGCGGTGTCTGGCCATTTCCATCACCTTGATCGGGGACGCCCCGTTCCGCATCGTTTGAGTGGTAGCGGTATGTCGCAAGCTGTGTCCGGATAGCCCTTCTCTTTTTACTCCGGCCGCCCTGAAATAGAGATCCAGCCGGGCGATAATACTTCTGGTGCTTAGCCTTTCTCCACTTCTGCCGTTGGTGCCCATAAAGAGCGGATCGTCTGGCCTGACCTCCCCGTGGGCCTCCAGGTAGGAGGCAATGGCCTGATAAACATCTGGCCTGATCTTGGCCAGGCCTTCCTTGTGGCCCTTGCCCTTCACGTTAAGGATGACCCACCCGTTATCCTTGACTATATCGCCCACCTTAGCCCTGACGATTTCGCATTCCCTCAGCCCATTGACCAGCAAGAGGCCTAAAATGGCGTAATCCCGCTTTCCCAGGAGCCTGGAGCGGTTGGGCTGAGCCAATACCTTCTCCACCTCCAGGAGAGACAGGACTTCCCGCTTGCGCCCTCCGATGAGTTGGGGTAGCTTGACCTCCTCGGCTGGATTAAAAGGCACAATCCCCTGGCTCTTCAGAAACTTAAAAAAGGACCGCAACACAACGAGCTTCTTGCGGACGGTAGAGGCGGAGAGGCCCCTGGCCTCCAAATAGCTCCTGTAGCACACCAGGTCTCCCAGGGTGATCTCCCTAAGCTCTTTGCCCATCCATCGACCGAAACCTCTCAGGTCGGATAGGTAGGTCTTCTTGGTGCCCTCCGATAGTTGATTGAGAATGAAGGTTTGGACGGGACTGTCCACCACCTGCAAATCCAGAACTGGATTATCCTGAAGGGATAGATCCCGCCTCCCTGGTAGCTGACCCATGATCTCCTTGCTTTGGCTCATTTAATCTCCTTTCTATGCTTCTTGAGAAACTCTTTCAGCATCCTCCTTACCGCCTGAGAGAGCGATAAATCCAAAGCGGGAGCGATGACCTCCTTGAGCTCCTGGTAGTCCTCTTTATCCACCCGTACGCTCATAAAGACCCGTTCCTTCTTTTCCATTTCCCTCCCTTTTCCTTTATTCAGCCTTCTTTTATATAGGATTATGATACTTTCATTATAGTGTAATGCTATAAGATGTCAAGGGTTTTTTATTGCGTGGAACGCCGGTTTTAGGAAATAGAAAAGGCACCCATGCTGTTGCTCATGAGCGCCTTAACTAAGAAAAGTGCTTTGGTCCTACCGTTCTTCGAATCTTTCGCTCTGAGACCCCTAAAGCCCGGGCTTTCGCCTCGGTATACGTGACGGCAGATTCTGCCGTCACGTTATGCCCCAGCCTGGTGTGCATTCATTGATAGCCTTGAGCACACAATAGACCGATCAGCTCTTTTTCTGAGGTCCCTAAATTAATAACCATTCTCTCTTCGGGAGCCTTATTTTGGGGAGCAGAAAATTGATAAAGAGCAAAGAGAGCCAAGAGAAGGCTGGCTATTATAGCTACTGCCACCCCAATGAGGATTTTTTTAGCTCTGTTCATAGTTAACATGGGTAAGACCTCCTCTCCATCCCAAACTATCGGTACCCCTGGCCGCCTGAGTCTTTAGGCTCATGATCCACCCACTCATGGAGCTCCTCCCCATTTTTGACTGGCCTTGGCGGTGTAAATAAAAGCACCACTAAATTCTATTCTACTCATATTGTGCTCCCCTTTCCACGAGAATTTCAGTTTTCCTGCTGGCTATCCCGCTCCTATGTGTCTCTTGGGGAGCCTTGCTCCTCCAGAGGATAGTCCACCCCAAAAGCGAGGCTCCTTGCCATCCCGCACGGCCAAAAGCATCCTTTTGGTGCGGTTAAGCTTAAAGCTCAAAAGTGTCCTCATGTGCTCCTGCTGCGGCGTCTTCGCTTTTGGCAAGGAGGGTAGCTTCCTCAATTT
>QLUR01000071.1 GCA_018725565.1 Bacillota bacterium
CGCGCCGGGCTGTTGGGCTCAACAGCTGTTGATGGTAACCGGGTTTTTATCCGTGTGGCACACTCTATGGACTATGGTGTATTTTTGGAGCTTGGCCATGATGGTCGCTTTGCGGTATTGAAACCTACAATTGCTGAAGCTGTGCCGGAAATCCTTGAGACTTATAGGAGGCTGTGGGAGTAATGAGTTTGCGGCGTAGCATCATTACACGGTTAAGAGACCACGTGCCCGCAGTTGGCGGCAGGGTGTTTCAGGCTTTCCTTGCGCCACCCGCGATCACACCTCCTTTTGTCACAGTCAAGCTGCCTACTCGTCTGGGTGATGCACTAGGGCAACAGCCGGTAGAGTGCTATCTGTATGCCGCGCAGACGTCTTTTGTTACGTTGGACGCGTTGGAACAAGAGGTAATTCACGTACTCCATCAAAAAGAGTTTGCTGATACTGAGACGGGTTGGCGTTACAGGTTACGGTATGCAAGTAGCGCAGGGGACGCAGTGGACGTGGAGCGTAAGCTGATTAATCGGGTAATTACTTTCACTGCCGCTAGCGCGGTGATAATTTAAGGAGGCTTGAGTAATGAGTGTTTTGTTGGCAGTTCAAGAAATAGCAGGGGCAGGTGCAGTGCCGACGTTCGTAGCTGCAGCTGCGGCAGGGAACCACTTTGCAAATGACGGGCGGGTGACGCTAGAATTTGTAAATGGTCACACTGCGCCGATTACAGTTACAATTGATAGTTTTACACGGTGTGATCAAGGTTTTGATCATGACTTGATTTTTACAGTTGCAGCAGGTGCACGGCACAGGACACCGGCGTTAGATCCTGGACGGTTTCGCCGTTCAGATGGGAACACTTATATTACCTATTCGCTTGTGACGGCTTTGACCGTCGGCGCGTTTAGAAGTTAAGGAGGGATATCAATGGCAATTCAAGTTCAAGTTAGAACTGGTTATATCGCCGGGTGCCGGGGGTTAGTCATTACCCAGCTAACGGCGGCGGGCGCGATGCCGGTTACGCCTGTGCGGTACGGTATCAGGACTGCGCAGGCAGTTGAAGAAGAGCGGGAGTATGCTGAGGGTGAAAGGATAACTCAACGCGGAGGCGACAGGGTTCTAGCACAGCGAGAGGCAGAAGATGTGTTAGTTGCGATCAACCTGACTTTCCGCAATGCACGCATCGACGCACGTGCGGTAGAGATTATCGCAGGCGGAGCTGTGAGGTTTTCAGGTGGTAATGTGGTAGGCTATGATGCACCGTTGCTTTCGGCTCAAGGGACACGGCTGCCTTTTTTGACGGAGGTTTTTGCAGAGAATTATCTAGGTCAAAGCGTCCTACAGGGGTTTATCAGGGTGATTTATCCGCTATGCATTGGGCGATTGCCCACGCAGTCTTTTACCGACAACGAGTGGGCTGCCCCGGAGTTTGAAATCCGCGTGCGCGAGAATCCAACATTAGCCCTCCCTGCGGTGCGTTGGGAATTTGTGGATGCGCTCCCGGCGGAGTTGGCATAATGGAAGGCAGAAGAGTTACGACCTTAGACGAGATACGTGCTCAGACGGAACCTCAAGTTGTAGAAATTCCAGGATTCAAGGCGGGTACTAGTATCAACGTCAAGCTGCGTATGGTTGATTTAACTCCTCGCCTTATGGAATTGCGGATCGGCAATCCACTACTGGCAGAGGCACAGAAACTGGCTAAGGAAGGGTTGACTAGGGACGAAATAGCTGGGCGGCTGGACAACAGCACAGCGATCAGGGAAATATTGTCATTGTTCGACGAAGTTGCGAAGGAGGCCATGGTCGAGCCGACTTATGTGGAGATTATGGCTATACATTCACTGACGTTCCCGCAGAAACTAAAAATCTTCGAGTGTGCTACAGGGGTGGGTGTTTTGTTGCCCTTTCGTGGCGAGTAAAGGCTTCGAGCGGTTGGTGGCCGTCGCATACCAGTGGCGAGTGCAACCGTCGAGTTATTTTCCACATTTAACCGGGCTGCAAAAGTTCATGTTGGATGAGGCAGCGGCTTGGTTTGTCGCTGAAGAGTTAAAGCGGCAAGAGAGGAGGGCTTTACGTGGCTGTATCTCTGGGGACAATTTACGCTGAACTTGGCATTCGCCTAGACAAATTTGATAAAGGGTTAACGGCGGCTGCGGTGCAGATAAAGCAGGCGGAAAAGCGCTTTGAGGGGTTCCAGGCCGCAGGTGAGCGGCTCTCTGGGGTGGGTAGAAGCCTCACCATGGGCGTTACGCTACCTATCGTAGGAATTGCTGCAGCTGCTGTAAAAATGTCTGCTGATTTTGGCGCGGCTATGGCCGATGTAGCGACGCTAATTCCGGGTAGCACGGAGCGGGTTAATGAGCTAAAAAAAGCCGTGCAGGATATGTCTATGGAGGTCGGCAAAGGAACGGCCGATCTAACTCGTGGCTTATACCAGACGATTTCTGCGTTTGGTGATACAGCAGACACAGTTAAAATTCTGGAAATCAATGCTCGAGCGGCGGCTGCTGGGCTGGCTACCACTGAAGAGACTATCGGCCTGACCAGTGCAGTAACCAAGGGATATGGGGACACTACCGCCGCGGCTGTGCTTAAAGTTTCGGATTTGGCGCTCCAGACAGTAAGACTCGGGCAGACGACGTTCCCAGAGTTGGCGAGCAGTATGGGACGAGTGACTCCCCTAGCCGCAGCGGTGGGTATCAGCATGGAAGAGTTGTTTGGCACAATGGCTACTCTGACGGGTGTGACTGGGACTGCGGCAGAAGTGTCAACCCAGCTACGTGCGACACTGCAGGGATTGATGAAGCCATCAGAAGCGATGATTCTTGCCCTAGATGAAATGGGCTATAAAAGTGGCACAGCAGCTTTGGAATCACTTGGGCTGCAGGGAGTCTTACAAAAGCTCGCGCAGCAGACCGGGGGCAACAAGGAAGCCCTTGCCGGGCTGTGGGGGCAGGTAGAAGCAGGTGTAGCGGTGCTGGCGTTGACCGGCGGGCAAGCGGATAGTTTTGACCAGAAGCTAAAAGCAATGCAGGATACTGCAGGGGCAACAGACGCGGCGTTCAAAGCGCAGACTACTGGAGTGGGCAAGGCGGCTTTTACTTGGAAGCGGTTAACAGCAAAGCTGGCGGTCGCTGCGCAGCAGATAGGCGATGTGCTGCTGCCGACCTTGCTGCAGCTGGCAGAGCATGTATCTCAGGGGGTTAAGTGGTTTGCTTCACTCGATGAAGGTACGAAAAAAGTTACTATTACAGTTGCGCTGTTGGCGGCCACCATCGGCCCAGTGCTGATGGTTCTCGGGCTCTTGTTTGGCGCGGTCGCAAAAATAGCGGCTGGGCTCGCCGTATTGAAAGTTGCTGTCGCCAAATTAAAAGGCGCGTTAGTAATAGGGAAAGCGGTTTTTTTAGCATTGGTAAGTCCGATCGGTTTAGTCGTTCTAGCCGCTGCTGCTTTAGCTGCCGGGGTTCTCCTACTTATCAGGAACTGGGACACCGTGAGAGGGTTTTTTACTACCCTATGGGCTGCAGTGAGTAGGATTTTTTCCTCCTCTGTAACGGCTGTGGTGGGCTTTGTGCAGAGTCTTTGGGATGGCGCGGTTAGCAGATTTAACTCTATGATTGCTAGTATCCGAAGTATAGTTGCAGGAGTCACAGAGGCCATTGCAGCACCGTTTCGGCGTGCTTCAGAAATTGTCAGCGGCATTACCAGTACAATTGGAGGTTTTTTGCAGCGGATCAATCCTTTTGCCCGCAGTAGTCCGTCGCTTGTAGACGATGTGAGGGCGGGAGTACGTCTAATCCAGCAAGAATACGGCAAGCTAGAAAATTTACGTCTACCTACCTTAGCGGTAGCGACAATGCCCGCGGTGCATCCGTCTGGAGCAAGTATCCCTCTACGCCGTGGCGGCGGCAGGGGTAGCCCCGGAGAAGGCATGGGCGACATTGCTAGTGCGGTCGGGCAAGCCGTATACATGGCCATGAGGGACGTTGCCCGAGTTACCCAGGTTGAGCAGGGTCGTGAGGGTCAGCGGCAAGAAGTAATACTTGAGATTGACGGTGCACGAATTGGCCGCGCTATTCTGCCTGCTTTAATCCGCGAGGGTCAGCGGAC
>QLUR01000072.1 GCA_018725565.1 Bacillota bacterium
TCGGCAAGGGATTGAAAGAGTTTAGGCAAGCAACCAAGGAAATCAAGGAAAGTGTTGATCTCGCAGATGAGGATACTGTAGGCACAAAGGAAGCTTAAGTGTTTTTGGGAGGTGGCGGCGTGACTAGTTTGGTGGACAAGTTCGGCAGGCAAATCAGTTATCTTCGGATTTCCGTGATTGATCGCTGTAACTTGAGCTGTTTTTACTGTATGCCCACTGCGAACGGTTGCAGTCGCAGCATGGGCGACGCGCTGGATCTGGACGGAATTGTGCGCATTGTCCGTGCCGCTGCTGTTTGCGGAATCAGCAAAATCCGTCTTACCGGCGGAGAACCCCTGCTCCGGCCCGATCTTACTGAGCTAGTGGAAAACATCTCCGCTATTTCGGGTATCACCGACATCTCCCTCACTACAAACGGTGCGCTACTGCATCAATTAGCTCGCCCATTGGCGGCTGCCGGATTAAATAGGATCAATATCAGCCTAGACTCACTTCAAAGCGAAGTATTTCAACGAATTACTAGGGGCGGCAAGCTGGAAAATACGCTTACCGGTTTGCTGGCCGCTTACGAGGCGGGATTGACGCCGCTAAAAATCAATGTAGTGCTGCTTAAAGAAATAAATGACGGCGAAGTAGCTGATTTTGCCAGGCTAACATTGGATCGCGATATTCATGTGCGCTTCATTGAGTTTATGCCGATTACCGGAGACAGCCATAACTGGAAAAAGCATTATCAACCCATAGATATTGCTATGAAACAGTGTGCCTCAATAGCTCCGCTGCTCGAAGAAGAGTGCCCTGAAAACGGCGGCCCTGCTCGTTATTTCCGTTTCAAAGGAGGAAAAGGCAAGCTTGGTTTTATCTCTCCTTTGAGCCGACATTTTTGCAGCCAGTGCAACCGCCTGCGAGTTACAGCCCAAGGCAAATTGCGCGCCTGCCTATTTAGCGAAGAAGAAATCGATCTGCGCCCGCTGCTTGGGCAAGAAGATGAAGTGATCCGCGCTTTTTCTCATGCGCTGACTGCCAAGCCTGATCCTACTTGCCTTGATTCTGACCCGCTGGTGCGATGTCGGCCAAATACTTTTGGCATGGTGTCCATCGGGGGGTAGAATTCCGTAACTACGTTTGCGGCAGTGGCAGCAATGGCAACACGGGCAGGCTGTAAAAATCCAGCGTCTGAGCAGGGTGTGTTCTGCTGACCATTGTTGTCGATAAATTCGGGTAAGACAGAATCTATTTTATGCGGCTTGCGGGAAGTACGGATTGAAAAAGCAGTGGGCATGGTCTTGGCCCACGACCTGACAAAAATTGTCCCGGGAGAATTCAAAGGAAGTCTGTTTAAAAAGGGGCATATTATAAAATAAAAAAACAGGATTTGCCCGAGCTGCTTAATATTGGCAAGCGGCACATCTATATCTTAGATTTAAAGGAAGGACAACTTCACGAAGACGATGCCGCCCTGCGTCTTGCGGCGGCGCTCAGCGGAAACGGCATCACGCAAACCAAACCATCGGAAGGGAGAGTGAATCTCAACGCTACGACGGACGGAGTATTTCGCGTAAAAAAAGATGTGCTTTTCCGGATCAATAGCTTGGACGATTTGGTCGTAGCTACGATCCATCGTTATCTGCCTGTTGCAAAAGGGGCTCAAGTGGCAGGCGTCCGCGCAGTTCCTTTAGTTGTCGATGAATACAAAATCAGCCAAATTGAAGCTTTAGCTTGTTTATCTGCCCCGGTAATGGAGGTTGCCCCATACCAAGAACTGACTGTTGGTGTAGTTACCACAGGTAGCGAGGTGTATCATAAAAGGATTACAGACAGATTTACTCCGGTGGTGCGGGAGAAAATTCTACGTTTTCCATCAGTGTTGCTTGGACATCGCGTTGTAAACGATGACAAGGAAATGATTCAAGCCGCCATTCTTGAGCTTGTCGCCTTAGGTTCGCAAATAATTATCGTAACCGGCGGAATGTCGGTTGATCCCGATGACCGAACACCGGCTGCTATTCGTGCCAACGGCGCTGAGATTGTGACTTATGGCACACCGGTGCTTCCCGGTGCAATGTTAATGCTTGCGTATCTAGGCGATGTCCCCGTATTGGGACTGCCTGGCTGTGTCATGTATAACAGTACCACGGTTTTTGATCTGATCCTGCCACGGCTTTTTACAGGTGAAAGGCTAAAAAAAAGAGCATTTCGCCGAAATGGCGGTGGGTGGGCTTTGCGCTAATTGTGAACCTTGCCGCTTTCCTCACTGTCACTTTGGCAAATACTGAAAGGAATATCATGATTTCATACGATGACGCCGTTAAGCTGATAATATCTATAGCCCGCCCGTCTCAAAGCGTGCAAAAACCTCTGGAAGAAGCTCTTGGCTACGTGTTGGCTCGTGATCTTTTTGCTGTTTTGGATCAACCGCCTTTTCACCGCTCGCCTTTGGACGGGTTCGCTTTCCGTGCGGCCGACACTGCAGAAGCTAACTCTGACAGCCCGGCAGAGTTAAACGTGATGGGATACATACCCGCCGGAACAGTTTTCGGCGCTCCTTTAAAACAAGGGGAGGCGGTGCGCATCTTTACCGGCGGAATGCTACCTCTTGGCGCCGACGCGGTAGTAGCTCAAGAAAAAGCTTTTTACCATAACAATTCTTTGTTTCTTGAACGACGATATGTAGCAGGAGAAAACGTGGCGCACTCGGGAGAAGACGTGCTTTGCGACAGTTTGCTTTTAACTGCCGGTTCACTGCTTGGTCCGGCCGAACTGGGATTGATTGCCTCACAAGGAATAACAAGTTTATCCGTTTATCCTAAACCTCGCGTGGCGATTTTGACATTCGGCAGCGAGCTACTTGAAATCAGCGAGTCTTTATCGCCCGGCAAAATCTATAATAGCAACCGATACCTTTTGCAAGCACTTGTAACTCGCGCCGGCGCAGTTGCGGACTATCGCGGAAAAATTTCGGACGAGCCGGATGAATTGGTCGAAGCCATCGCTTTGGCTAGTCAAGAAGCTGAGTTTGTCCTGACTACTGGCGGCGTTTCTGTGGGTGACCATGACCTTACGCCTGCGGCGGTGGCCAGCATCGGCGCCGAAATTCTTTTTCATCGTGTGGCGATCAAGCCGGGTACACCGGCGCTAATGGCAAAGCTTGGCAGCAAAATGATTTTTTCCCTTTCGGGAAATCCAGCCGCCTCCTTAGTTACTTTTCTCCAGTTTGTGCTTCCTGCCCTCCGACTTGCACGTGGAATTGATTGGCGTCAGCAAGTAGTAAAATCAGTTATTACAAAGTCATTTCCCAGGAAAAAAGAGCAGACCCGCTTTCTCTCGGCTAAAACTATTTTCAGCGAAGGTCGCTTTATCAGCGAGCCGCAAAATTTACAAAAATCCGGTGTAATTAGCTCTTTTCGAGGTGTCAATTCGCTCATCATCGTTCCGCCCGGTCAGGGAGAAATTGCTGCAGGCAGTATGGTTGATGTCCAGCTATTCCCGCAAATCTTTGATAACTAGGATTTAGCGGGCAAAAAAACAATAACAGAACGAAAGTTTTTGGGGGGTAAAAGCGAATGTTTTTCGGTTCGTTTGGTTTGCTGGAGTTGTTGCTGATTTTTGGGCTTTTTGTTTTTATTTTCGGTTCAAAACGTCTTGGTCAAGCAGCCCGAGGGTTGGTTCAGGGATTTACCTCCATGCAGGACACGGTTCAGGAAGAGACGCCAAAGACAAAAGAGAAAAATTCCGGAAAATTAAAGGGAGGTGAATAAAGATGTTTGGACGAATCGGCACGCAGGAGCTGTTACTGATCCTGGCTTTAGTATTGATTATTTTCGGACCGCGGAAGTTGCCGGAAATCGGCAGATCGTTAGGCAGAGGTCTGAAAGAGTTTAAACAGGCAGCGATAGAGCTAAGAGAAAGTGTGGATATAGAAGAAGAGAAGGAACAAGTATCTAAAGAAAGAAATTCTGAAAATTAGCCGGAGCTGCGTTGGGCTGAAGCTTTAGAGCGTGCCGGTAAATCAGCCAGAGCAGTTGCGAAAAACAACATAAATCATCGA
>QLUR01000073.1 GCA_018725565.1 Bacillota bacterium
CGCCGGGCCTCGCGTCGCGTTGCGTCGCCTTCGCCCTGTCGCGCCCTGCTCGGCTGAGCTATGCCCACGCTTTCATGTCAAATTCAAAGCGCCCATAGCTGCCATTGCGGAACTGTCCTAGCCCGCGTAAGCAACCATACTCGAGGATTGCGCGGATAATCTCACTGTCGATTTCCTTGTTTTTGAGTACAAGCAAATTTGCTTCGAATTCCGTGCCCGCGCTGATGTAGTCACTCCGGACAAGCGTCACGCGCGGCCCCTGCATTGTCATTGCTCGCAATGACCGTTCAAGCACGCCGTCTGGCGCAGCCTTAAGGTAAATCCGGCGCGGCTCGACAAACACGAACTGATCTATCTTGCTCTTTAAGGCTTTGATTCCCAATTGTTCCTTAAGAGTGTTTCCCGCCTCTTTAAGAAATCCAAGAATGGCATAGTTGTACAAAAAGCATCCATTCTCATCAGTGTGGAAGCCTGTCCAACCCCGGTTTTCAATGCCTCCCGCCGGAACAGTGCCAACCTCCTCATCGGACATACTGTCCATAGGTACCAGTGGGTTACCCCTACTGTCTTTTTTGCCGGCGATATAAGTTTTGTAAATTTCCGTGTCTTTGGGCACTGTACCCAGCAGCGGCTCAATTAGTGTAAAGTTGACTTGGTATTGGTCAATTTTCATTTTTAGTACCCCTCTCTATATTTATATTTCCTTTTTCATCCGCCGTAAGTCCGTCGCCTTACCCCTAGTAGCATTGGCATAGATAGCGTCCATCGCCCACATTGCCTCGGCTTCGTTAATGTATCTAGCTATAGGTGTATGGTTGTCTTCAAATACTGCAAACAAAATATGTTCGCGATTTGAATTAACTGTAATGTAGACAAGATGGGCATAGATTAACGTTTTGTTGTCTTGGCTTCTGATTAACACTGGTTTCACCGCCCCTATATTTCAACATTTATTTTCTTAATAATCGAAATAGCCGGGCAAGGGCAGAACCCTTCTTCCCCTGGATATTTTCGTCCCAAACATCATATACGTTGACGCAATTTTCACAGCCCAAGGTGCAGTTTCTGCCTTCTCTACGTCCCAAGTAAAACGTAGCTGCTTTTTCTTCACCGCAAACAGGGCATGTACAGTACGACGGCTGTGGTCTTTTCCCATCGGGATAGCCAGTGCGTTCCATATTCCTAATAACTGGATGGTCAGGCAAGCTCATTTTATTCATCGCCTCTTTCCATTGTTTGTTGTGCTTTTTTGTAGTCTTCAAAACCTCCCCGAGTTATCCATCCCGCATAGAAAAGCAGGATAATCATCGGGATAATCAGAATCTCACCACCCGGGTGCCCCGTTCTGCTTTGAAATGTTTCCCAGCCTAGAGCTGCAATGGTGACAACACATACTGCCGTTAGAAGAACTACTGCTATGTCAGCTCCCGTTTTTATATTTCTTAGGTTCATCGGCTGTACCTCCTTTCCTATATTTATTTCTGCACTCCACATTTTGGACAATACCAGCCGCAGTTGCGAAAGGTCATTTCCGTATAGCAGTGGTGGCAGAGATACTTTGTGGTAGTCGTTGTAACCCGGTTGCATTTCAAACACCAATGTCGAGAGAAATCATCACCAAAATATACTTGGAGCATTTCATACTGGCAATCAGGGCAAGTTTGGTCAGTATACATTGTCATCTCCCCTTTTAATCTGGTATCTTGCCTAGTTTACTTACCCCCGTTCATTTCTGTGCCCCACACTCCGGGCAATACCAACAGCCACTGTGCACAAGCATTACTGTATAACAATGGCGGCAGACAGGGCTTATCGGTTCAGCCGGTATAGATAGACCGCACACTCTGCACTGGTAACGGGTCACAATATCACCAAAGATAGCCCCATGCATTTTATGCTGACAATCCGGGCAAATCTGGTTACTGATTAACATTGACACTCCTCCTTTTAGCCCAACGCCTTGCCTAATTTGTTTTCCGTAGATTTGTTAAGCCCGGCCAAAGTATCTATGTAAAGTTGCTTGAATACGTCGCGTTCTGCTGCTATGCGAATATTGGCATCCGCCAATTGCTCGTTTTGAGCCTTCAAAGTTTCGAACATTGCCTCAAGCTGATGGAGCTCTTTGCAACGCCGTGCCAGTTCAGTGTACTGTTCTCTTGGTACGACATCGCTGCAATTGTCAGCAAGGTCTGACGCTGTGATATTGATTGAGACGGCGCACGCCTTCTTCAATGCGCGTATTGTATCATGCGGCAGTATTCCAAGGCGCTCAGTTAAGCGCAGTTTGGACACGGTGTTAATCTGCTCGCAGAGGAGGGTAGATCGCTGGATACCTCCTGAAGGGTCTACCTCTACGTGCGTAGGCTGCGCGCCCTTCACCTGACGGGTAAGATACACAATTTCGATAGTTGGTGCAAAGCGATTGTTAGTGTTGTTGGATACCACCACTGCGGGCCTGCCGGATTGCTGCTCCGCCCCTATTGCCCTAGCGGGGAGTACGTAGTATACCTCTCCGTATTTAATATTGGAGTCGTCCTCTTGCATTATATCACTTCCTTTTCGAGTTCAATACAGTGTTCAGATGTAACTTTTACCCGTCGCCATAAGGAGGGCAAAGGGAGGCCTAAGCCTCCCTTTATTCTTAAAAATCATGCTGCTGGTTGTCGGAATCAAGGGGCTTCCGGCTGGCCCTGCTAGTACCCAGGATTAAATCATCGCTCGCAAGCTCTAGGTACCGCGTCAAGAAATGCTTCCTCGTGCACGTGATAGACTCGCTGCGGACTTGCTCGCGAATAGAGCTGTCCATTAGGTTAACAACTTTGTCCCACAATTTGCGCCTGTAGATGAGGGGCATCGCCTCATCGACGGATAAGTAACTAGTGCCATTGTTCAGACTGATAAGTTTCATTTACTGGCCTCCTTCTGCTCGGGATTTAAGGCCCCCGGCTAGCCTTCATTTTTGATTGCTAATCCTAGTATAGCTGCCACCCCCTCCTTTCTTCACCAGCTTCTGCCGGGATTAAGCGGCTCCCGGCTGGCCTTTGGTGGTGGGTTAGCGTGTGGCGGGGCCGTCAATCCAAATATTGGTAACGGTTTTCCCGTATTCTCCCAATAGGACTTCAAGCCGATTCCCCAGATCACAGATGCGAGTGTAAGGGTTTAAACAGCGGTGACGGTAGATATCGTATCCTGCTCGCTTGCTTGATGCGTAGTCCCTGTCATAGTCAGTCGGGAAGATTCTATTCACTTCCTCCCATGCTTGCTCTTTACTGGCAACCTTTATCGTTCTTTCTCTTTTCATTCTTTTCATTCTTTTTCTCCTTCTGCCGGGGATTAAGGCTCCCCGGCTGGCCTTAAATATTTATTAGCGGCTAATATTTTTTATGTTCCTTACCGGCCTTCCCAAGCTTCCCAAGTCACTTTTCCATCGGGGGCGAAATAGTATCTTCCGTAGCAAGTACCTTCTTCTGAATGGACGTAGATGTAGTATCCCTCGTCTGCACTTCTGTACGTGAAGGTGCACCCGTCACCTCCTCGCTGTGCGAATGCCTTTTTCAAAGCCCGTTCCTTGCTGATAAATCTCTTCATTTTTTTCACCTCCCTTCTGTTTATGATTTATTATACTACACTTCGAGTCATAAGGCACGCCGGTTTTGAAAAATATTTTTTTTGTTTTTATCTTTCGGGGCCAGGAGAGGCCTAAGCCTCTCCTTCCGCCCTGATTCATTCTACAGGCCCAGCATATTGATTTCTCCCTCTGACAGAACATTGTACCAACGTAGCAGTGTGTATGTTAGCACTTTTTTGGGTTCATCCGTCCACGGGTTTTTCAGATTGACCCACCCTTCTTCCCAGCTTGCGATGTAGTAGATTTTGTCGGTTCCTCTTTGCCTGATAACCTTCCCTAGCCTGATTTCTTCTTGTTTCACTTTTAATGTACCTCCCCTTTTTTCTATGACTTATTATACTACACTTCGACGTCTGAG
>QLUR01000074.1 GCA_018725565.1 Bacillota bacterium
AGATGTGTATAAGAGACAGCCTATAGCCAGATTATTGCTCCCGTTGTTGTTGAGCAAGCTATGGACACCTATAGCCAGATTTTGGATTCCGGTGCTGTTCCAGGCCAAGGCACCGACACCTATACTTAGATTAATACTCCCGGTGCTGTTCCAGGCCAAGGCACCGGAACCTATACCCAGATTACTGTCCCCGCGGATGTTGCTACCCAAGGCACCTAAACCTATACCCAGATTATCGCCTCCATTGGTGTTGGAGCGTAAGGCACTATTACCTAACGCTATATTGTTTCTACCAAATATATTGTTAACAAGCGCATCAACCCCACCGGCTATATTATCATTTGGCAGAAGTCTATAATTCTGAGGCACAGAAAAGGGCATTTCAATTCTCCAAAGTAACCCACAGAACACCAGTAGTTCCAGTCCCGACAGACACAATCCAAATGTCGTTTGACGGCACTTGAATAGGTTCGCCGAAGCCGCCGGCAACAATTGCCAAACCGGTAATGATTGTAGGTATCGTATCAAATCCGATATAAAGCGGATTAGTGCCAGTATTTTGAATTAGAAAATAAGTGCGCAATTCCGATTGGCGCACCAATAGCGGTGTGGTTGTTACAGTAAATGGAATTGTCTGAAAATGACCTTGACGCCGAATTGCTTTCAACGTCTTTTCTTGTATACCTTTTTCAGTTTTTCTTGGTTGTCTGATATTTTCAATTCCGTGTGCTGCAAAATCGCGAGCACGTGCAGCATCATCGCGTCCTTCCGGTCGAATACGTGCCAAAGATTCAATATCGTAAGGTATTTTACGCATGGCTCAACAAGCCTATCGACAATGATTTGAGTATATAAGAGTAGCTTACTGATAGCGATTTAGCCCCCGAACACTTTCGCACCGATAAAATTGAGCGTCAGATTGTTAGTATTGACAGCCTCGAAACTTGTGATGGTAACAGTAAGAGTCGAGCGTGCGGACAACCGTCGCACCAATGGCATGATGAAAGGATCTCGTGCAGTCGCGAAAAATCCCTGCAAAGGAATCGGGATATTTGACAATTGTCTGCCCGACCCACTATCGATTAGAAGGATACTGACGTTAGGGACGGAGAAGACGTTATTGGTATTTGCACCACCCGCAATATCCGAGGCATAAGTAAGTTGCAGAATCTCAAAATCTGCATCTGCCTGAATGGCAATATTTTGTGTAACTGTTGCGCCAGGCGCAATTGAAAAGCGCCCCGTACTGTAGATAAAAAAGTCACGGATAATCATGTATTTTCTCCAGATAAAGAAAATAGGAAATAGGAAATAGGAAATAGAAAATAGGGAATTCCTATTTCCTACTCCTACTTCCTACCCCTATTTCCTATTTACTATTTCCTATCTCCTATTTCCTACTACTGCGAATTGCGATACAAAATACCGTCCAGCACCAAACCAATGCGTGCCGGTGCGCTAATCGGAATTGCGACAGGCCAATTCAGCGAAACCCTAAAGTTCTGGGTTGGCTTGAGCAGAATCCATGGATCAACTATGTATGGCCGCCCGGCCAAAACCGCATAACTATCGCGCACTGTCGTTGTACCAGCGACGGCTAGCGTATGATTCACAGCGCCAAAGCCGTCCAGCCGCGTTTTCGGTGGAAAACGCCCGATAGGTGCTTCAAGCAAATAGGCCTTTGAGCCGATAAAGAATTCGACCCAACCGGAACGGGACAGCAGATAGGTATCGTTGACGAAAGCCGACGGATTCGTGACAGCGGCAGTTGACGACGGGGAACTATCGGGAAACAAAAGAATCTCGATAGATTGGACCAATTGCATTTTAGGATTCGGCAAAGAACCTGCAATCTCCATATTGGTATCGGCCAGCGTCTTAGTGCCTTGGCCGGCAGGCACTTGGAAGAACATCATCTGAGTGATGCCCGCTGCCGGGTAAGTCTGAAAATCATAAAGACTTTGCCGGACAGCTTCAAATTCTCCGGCACGATTAACCGAGAATCGTTGTACCTCGGCAAGTGAAGGTGCCGATGCGCCGCGCTGGGCAAGTGGAAAGCGTTGCATGATTTAATTCCTTTAAAATGTTGCGGAATTTATTGGACCAGGGATTAGACTTGAGAATATGAATCGATAGTATCGACTTCCGAAACATACATGCCCATGTCGGAACCATCATCTGGCACGTAACCGATACCTTCAGGTTCATCGAACCCGTTAATATCCATCGGGTTATCGTCGACCTCGGCAAACTGCCCGGCCGGGCGCCCGGCATGCTGCGCCTGACGTGGCATCATCGCAGTCAGCAGCGCATGTAGCTGCACCGTCAGCGCGCCGGTCACTGCCCCGGTCACTGCTCGACCGGGCATTGCGCGCGCCGCCAGCATGCCGAGACCGACGGTTGCGGCCGCTTTGACAGCGGCGCCAGTGATACCGGTTTGCAGATTCCTCGGGATAGGAAGCATGCGATACACAAAATCGACACCGACGGCGCCGACTGCACCGATACCAGCATCGGCGAACAAACTGCCAATCTGCATACTGCGGCCCCCGCCGGTGCGACGGGTATAGCGGCGCCGGTTGGCGACGGTGCCAGCGGCACGGCGCGCTACCCTTCGACGGCGAGCTGCGGGCGCAGTGACCACTACCGCGGGCACCGACGCGGCCCTACGCGGGCGCCCCCGGACACGCTTCGTCGCTGCAACAAAACGCCCCTTGGCATTCCTCTTAGTTGCCATTTTAGTAACCCTGCCTTTCTGTTTCGGTTTCGGATTGGAGATTAGCATCAATGTTGACATTAGATAATCTCATGGTTTTTGACTGCATATTTACCGCCGATAATATGCAGAGATTTTCCGTCGATGGTGTACACCAGAAAGGGCAGACCGGAATTCTTGAATTCGTGAATATAGACGTTCCCCGCAGATTCGTAGGTAATACTTCTTAGCTTACCCAATTTGTAAACCTTTTTAGGTGCGACAAAGCCGGACACGTTATAGGCCGGTTGTTTTTTAGGTTGTTTTTTATCAAGCATCACTCTTACTCAATAAAAACCATGCGACACCGCCGATAATAGCCAATTGTACTATTGCAGTGATATTACCTAAAAAACCCGGCCGCGCTTCTCGATCACGTAAAAAATCACTTACCTGCCCAGGTGTAGCGCCTGCGCCTACTAGCGCACCGATAGACCGATGGAAACTCCAGATTTCGTTAATTGCGAATGTCATCGCGGCAATAGCAGCGATTACGTACGCAACGGGCATAAGAGCGGGAAGCGCACCGATACCCCCATCACCCCCGATAATATCCCGTAGCCAATTGCTCGACCTATCTACGGCACGATTTACTGTAGTTATTACTGATTTTGTACGGTCTGCATAGTCTTTGATTCGTTGCCATCTGCGCAAAAGCGCCGGGTTATGCCGCACGCGGGCACGATTGGCAATATGCTGATTGTAGGCACGCGAAAACTCGGCGCCGCGGGCTTTCATGCGTGCGACTGCGGATTCTAGCGTTTCCATAATCTAGCGCTTCTTCATCAGCAGCACTACAGCCAGAAGACCTACACCTATCAATACAGGTGCGAGCGTCCCGCGCTGCACGCCGACCGTTACCGGTACACCAGGAACGGCAAGATTTTCGGTTTGTAGCGGCCCGCCACCTGCCCGCGCACGCGCTTCTTCGAGACGAAGCTGCGCACGGAATACCTGCTGCTGCTGCCACAATGGTACTACCCGCATAACATCATCGATAATCCTTTGTGTGCGAGTAGGCGGATTGATATCCGTAACGGCCTCAATAAACATTTGAGAATTCCCCTTATTTCAGTGCCAGGAAAGCGACAAGCGCAATGCCGCCGATCAGTAGCATGGTTGTCGGGGTCATTCCGGGCGCGGCAGTGGCAAA
>QLUR01000075.1 GCA_018725565.1 Bacillota bacterium
CGAGACCTCAAGTGTCAACGTTTGGTGGTCCTTCTTAATGTCACCAAGAGGTGTCAACGTTTGGTGGACCTTATGACTTAATCTCCATTTCGTAGCTACAAAATAGATTTCGCGTTTTCATGGTTCGATGGTGCGGCACAAAAAGCGGCGACCTCGGGTTCGCCGCCGGTTCAACGTTCTGCCCGCCTGACCGCGGGGGCTAGCCCTTCAGCGACCCGGCCAAAAGGCCGCGCATAAAAAAGCGGCCAAGCACGATGAAGACAAGTAAAGTCGGCAGGGCAGCCAGCAGCGCCCCGGCCATCTGTACGTTCCACTCGACGATGTACGACCCGGCCAGGTTGTTGAGCGCGACAGTCATCGGCTGGACGGCTGGCCGGCTGGTCACGGTCACGCCGAACAGAAAATCGTTCCAGATGGAGGTGTATTGCCAGATGAGCACTACCACAAACCCCGGCATCGAGAGGGGGAACAGCACCCGGCGGTAGATGCCCAGCAGCGAGGCGCCGTCTATCTTGGCGGCCTCGATCAATTCGGTCGGGATGGCGGCATAATAATTGCGAAAAATCAGCGTGGTGATGGGTATCCCGTAGACAACGTGAGCCAGGATCAGGCCGCCAATAGTGCCATAGGCTGGCACAAACCCGGCCAGCCAGGATGGGAACCAACCCAGCCCATCCGGCACCGGCATGGCCAGGATGGCCGTCGAGAGGGGTGCCGTGACCTGGCCAACTCCTTGCAGCACTTTCACCAGGGGGATGAGGATACTTTGATAGGGAATGAACATACCGAAGAGCAGCGCCATAAACAGCCCGTTCGAGCCCCGGAACTTCCACTTAGAGAGAACGTAGCCGTTCAGCGAACCGAGCAGGGCCGAGATCAGCGTGGCCGGAACTGTCAGATACAGGCTGTTGAAGAAACTGCCGGAGAGCCCCAAGAAACCTTTGGCCTCACTGCCGAACCAGGCTTCGACAAAGCTCTTGAAATGCAGGCCCGTTGGCCAACTCCACATCGTGGCCAGGCGGACCTCCTCAAACGACTTGAGCCCGGTGATCAGCAAAAGGTACAGTGGTAGCAGGAAAAAGGCGCACGCAATAAGCAAGGCCAGGTAGATGAGTAGCTGCTGCAGACGGATAGGCTTCCGAGGGCTGACGCGGGCTGTCATCATCGCTGCACCTCCGTTCGAACCGTGTACACAACGTAGGGGACGATGAGTATAGCAACCACCAACAGCATGATCGTTGCAATCCCGGCCCCCTGGGCGAACTGATTACCGCGGAAGGTAGTGTCCCACATGAAGTAGGCCGGCACGTCGGTGGAGAAACCCGGTCCCGGGCCGGTCATGGACACGATGAGATCGTAGATTTTGAGAGAGATATGGCCTAAGATAATGAGTGCGCTGAGCGTGATGGGATGTAGGAAGGGGATCAGAATATAACGGTAAATCTGGAGTTCGCTGGCTCCATCCACGCGAGCAGCCTCGCGCATTTCGTCGGGGATGCTGCGCAGCCCGGCCAGGTACAGCGCCATGGTGTAGCCGGCCATCTGCCAGGTGGCGGCGATAACCACGGCTCCGATGCCAATCCTGGGATCAGTGTACCAACCGCTTTTCAGGAAATCCAACCCAACCTTTTCGAATAACAGGTTGACACCGAGACTTCCAGTCTCGGCCGTGCCGGGAGCCAGTAACCAGCGCCATACCACCCCGGTCACGATGAACGACAGGGCCATCGGGAAGAGGAAGATAGTGCGGAAGACTCCCTCGCCCTTGATGCGCTGATCGAGCAAGACCGCCAGCATAAAGCCAACGACCAGGCAGGCCGCCAGGAACAGCACTGTAAAGGTCGCCGTGTTCCGCAGGTCAATCTGAAATCGCGGCGTAGCGAATAGCTTCCAGTAGTTGCTCAGACCAACCAGAGTGAAGTCAGGGATCAACGTGTTCCACCTGGTAAACGAGGCAAAGCCCGTGAAGGCAATGAACCCGTATACAAAAAGCAGAATGGCAATTACCGAGGGGGCAATCAGCGCTATGGAAGTAATCCGATCCCACGTCAGGCGTCGCATAGACAGGCTCCAGGGAGAGAGCGAGGCAGTCCGCTCGAAGAGGGACTGCCTCGCTGACTAGCGTCAGGCGATTACGGACAGGTGCCGCCGGCGTTCACACAAGCCTGCTGTAGCGCTGCCTGCGTGCCGGCCACATCGCCGCTGGTGACGAACAAGGCGACGATATCCTTGAACTCGGTGGCCCATCTCTCGAAGGCGGCCGCGCCGTGCATCACGCTCGGCACGATGGCATCCCTCGTCCAGTCGTCCATGGCCGACTGCAGGTAGGCGTTGAAGAGGGTCCGGTCGGTGTCAGTGCGGGCAGGGATCGAACCCTTCAGCGGGTTGAAGGCCTCCTGGCCAGCCTTGGAGCCGGCGACCTCCAGCCACAGGACGGCATTGTCGCGGTTCTTGGCCCCCCTCGGCAAGGCGAAGGTGTCGGACAGCGCGACGAAGATGCCGTCGGTACCCGGAGGCGGCGCCCAACCGTAGCCATCGAAGCCCTTGGCGGTGAACCAGCCATCGGTCCAGTCGCCCATGATCATCATCCCGCCCTTGCCTTCAATCAGGTACTCCCCAGCGCCGTCCCAGGTGAGCGCAGCGTGATCCGTGTTGACGTAGGTCAGCATCTTCTTGAAGTTCTCGAGCGCCTCGGCGACCTTGGGGTCAGTCCACGAGGTCTTGCCGGTCCACAGGCCGCGGTAGCCGTCGGCGCCCAGCGTCCCGGCCAGGACGTTCTCGAACACATGCCCGGCTTCCCAGCCGTCCTTGGTGCCCATAACTAACGGCACGATGCCCTTAGCCTTCAGCGCGTCGGCGACAGCAAAGAACTCATCAAAGGTCTTGGGCGGCTGGAGGTTGTTATCCGCGAAGACCTGCTTGTTGTACCACAGCACGTTGGAGCGGTGGATATTCACCGGCACCGACCAGTAGTGACCCTGGTACTTGAGCAGCGTAAGCAGATCAGGGGGGAAGACCTTCTCCAGCCCCCAGGCGCCGTACAGGTCATCGAGCGGCTCGAGGTACTCCTCCGGAGCATATTTTTCGATGGCGAGCCCAGCGTGCAACTGGAAGGAATCCGGCGGGTCACCACCGATCAGTCGCGTGGCAAGCACCGCCTTGGCGTCAACGCCCGCCCCGCCGGCGACCGTGGTGTTGATGATCTCGACGCCTGGATTGGCAGCCCGATAAATGACGTACAGCGCCTCCAGGCCCTCTGCCTCGCCACCGGCCGTCCACCACGAGAAGAACTCGAACTTGTTCTCCACCTCAGGGGCGGGCTCTTCTACAACAGGCGCTGGTGGACAGCCAACCAGGAAAAACAGTCCTGCTATCACCAGAGCTAGCGTAATTACTTTAAGCCAAGTTGTACCCTTCACACTTCCTCCTCTTTCCAAAATATTTACTGGTTGTTAATGTAGATTTGTCCCTGCCAGGAGGGAACTTTAGGGCCTACGGATACCCTTCTTCTCCACAAAAGATCAAAATTACCACCTCTCTATATTTCACCACCTCCTTTAATTTCCCTACGCCATGCTCAAGTACAGTACCACCTCAAGAAATTGGATCTCCAGCTAAAGTGAAATATAGGCCCTTGGTGCTCCGGAAGAGGTCGCCCTTCCAGAGATGCCCAAGCACCCTTCCGATCCCTTATGGCCATGGCTCTTTGCGGCTGCGCCGCCCTTCGATAAATGGGTAGGGGACTATACGCTCTGTGCCCTACTACGCAGTCATCAGCGGCTTTAAACCAGAAGATAGGTGTGCCTCTACGACCTCATTCATCTTCTTCTTAACCGAAGCCTCTAGTAGATGTGGGACGGTAAGCCCCTTTTCCAGAGATATGGCATCA
>QLUR01000076.1 GCA_018725565.1 Bacillota bacterium
AGCAAAATTGATATTTCCGTCTTCCCCGCCCCAGTAGGACCTACTATCGCGGCAAACTTTTCTTTGTGCATTTTATTGTGTTCATCTTATATTATTTAGTTGGGCGAATAAACTCACATCTTTGCGTAGGAGTGGACTTGTCCACCCTTAATTTAATATCCTGTAATATCCTGAATTTCAAGCCCGACTCCTTCTTACGATAAACTTTTTCAGATATAATTTCAGAACTTACTTTTTTTATTTGTTAAGTCAATTATCAAAATTTTCCCAAAATAACTTTTGTTCATAATCTCTCTATTATATTCAATAAAATCAATTATTATATTTTCTATTTTCCATCATCATCTGATAAGGGGATTTTCCGCCAAGTGATTTGTGAGGAAAAGAATTCCAGGCTTCAATAAAAAACTGTAAAATTTCATTCAACTCATCAATGTCAGAGACAACAGAAAAATAATTAAGGCATTTTTTAGTGAAATCATTAAATGGTTTGCTTCCTTTTCCTTCCTCATTGTATATCCACTCTTTTATCATCTCTACAGTTATCTTTTCTGAAAGATGATATTTATTTATTAATTTTTGTAAATTTTCTTCAACTGATTTTATTGTCACCTGAACCCCCCCTTTTTTTGTCATTCCGTGCTTGACACGGAATCCATTATATTATATCATCAAGTCATTTTGATTACAAATTTCACACACTCCTCGCTTTTTCTAATCTGTTTTTTACTAATTCACAGACTGATCAATAAACCTCATTGTGTTCTTATTTCAAATAAGTAGCATTAAAACTAATTACACCATTTATCATATTTTTTACCTCAGCGTCAGTAAGTCCATCAATTTCCATATGTGCCGCACTATTTCCAATACCAGCCCAAGCAGTAACTTGTTTTTGTACATTTTTGTTATAAACACTTTTTTTAACCAATTCTGAATTCATCCAGTCTAATTTAGGTCTTTCAGGTAAAGTAATTTCATTCTTTTTACATAACGTTCTCAATCCATCTTCTAATACTGCTCTAACTATTACTGCTGATGGTAATTTATATCCTTCTTCCAAAAGATATTCTGCTTGCTCAATAAAATTTGAAAATACTTCTGCGGTTATTAAAGATTTTGTATCTTCAAGAAGTCCTAATTTCCAGTCATCATATGATGCCTGCAGAATTCCTAAAAAACCAAAGAAATAATAAGGATTTCCTTTTTTATCAGCATATAAATTTTCAAATTGTCTATTATAAGAACTGTTTTCTCCACATATTTTCTCTATTAAATTTTTTGCAGAAGTGTACCATTTATTATATTCTAATAGAGAAGGAAAAATATGACTCTTCTCCCAATCCTTACCATTCCATCCATATTTATTAAGAATTTTATTTCCTTCTTCTAACAATTCTCGAAATCTCGCATCTAATTTTTCATATAATACCATTTTTAATACCTCCTCTTTTATTTTATGTTTTCTTCCACTATTTCAATCTCTTCATCCGTTAACTCATACAATTCATAAACCATCTTGTCAATTTCACCCTCAAGTTCCTTTACTTTTTCATGCCTTATCTTCTGACAGCTGACTGTAATTCATCAAAAGATGATTCCACCTCACTAGTTACATTTTCTACATCCCGAACATTATTTTTCCAATCTTCATAACCGAAATCATCTACCTCACTTCGAAGTTTATCTATTGCAGATTCTAGATCAGACATGTGGTTTTCAATGTCTTCCAACTTTCCAGAATATTCTTCTAACTTTCCAGAATATTCTTCTAACATATCATACAAACGCCATGATTCTTCTTCCAAATTTTCAATTCTGGCTTGCTTATAAGTAACAAAAAGTATTCCTAATATTATAACAATTACTAAAACTGTTATTTTCGTATCATTATTCATTTAAACACCTCCTATGCCTTCTTATTCTTAATACTGTCATTGCTTTTTATATAATCTTACCTCTTTAATTATAACAACTTTCACTTTATTTGACAAATTTTAGTTTTATTGCTAAATTGAAAGGCAAAATGGAAATTGGAGAGAAGGGACTTGCAAAAAAATAGTTATTTTTTAAAAATGCAAAAGGTATTTAATGAATATAGCGAAATTTTAGCTGTATATCTTTTTGGTTCTTTTGCAAAAAATAAAACCACCAAAGACAGTGATGTTGATATGGGTATCTTACTAAAAGATAATGTTAGTTCAGAAAGAAAATTGGATATCAGATTAAATCTTATGGCTGAAATAGAAAGCATATTTAATAGAAAGTGTGAAGTAATTATTTTGCAGGATGCACCACTTTTACTTCTATATCAGATTTTCAGATGTAGAAATATTATTTATGAAAAGAAACATCTTGCAAGAATAAATTTTGAATCATTAAAGCGAAGAGAGTATTTTGATTTTAAATTTTATCAGGAGAGACATTCACAAATATTTAGAAAAAGATTGGTAAAGGGAGGATTGCTTGGCTGTTATAGAGGTAGTTGAGTCCAAACTTAAATTACTTGCAGAATATAGAAGGGACTTGAAAGAATATGAAAAGATAAGATTAGAAGAATATAGGAAAGATAAAAAAATACAGAGATTTATTGAAAGGACATTACAACTTTCAATTGAGTGTTGTATTGACATAGCAAGTCACATAACATCTGATGAGGGATTTAGGGAGGCAAAAGACAATAAGGACTTGTTTATTATTTTAAATGAAGAAAAAGTAATTTCTGCCTCATTATTAAAAAATTTAATTAAAATGGCTCAATTCAGGAATATAATTGTTCACAATTATACAAGAATTGAGCCAGAAATAGTAGTAAGTATTTTAAGGAAAAATATAGTTGATTTCGATAATTTTGCTAAAGAGATTGCAAAATTTATCTTTTGACAAATTTTAGTTTTATCGCTAAATTGAAAAGCAAAAATGAATAAGATTAACAAAGGCAATATAATGAGATTAAAAGCAATATTTAAGGATTATCAAAATATTTTTGCTGTATATATTTTTGGGTCTTTAGTTTCAGGCAACTTACATAAAAAAAGTGATGTTGACTTTGCTATTTTGTCAAAATATAATATCAATAAAGACGAATTGATATATAGATTGGAGAAGGCATCAAACTTTAAAATGCCGATTCAAATAATTAACTTAAATAAACAAAATCTAATATTTCAACATAATGTAATAAGAACGGGTAAAATTTTACATGAGGAAAACAGGCGAGCACGAGTAAGATTTGAAGTTCAGGTTATGAAAGAATTTAATGAATTAGAACCAAAACTAAATTTTTTAGAAAAAAGAATAATAAGTTCAATTATTAAAAATTTATGAAACTAAGAGATGTTGAAAGAAAAGTAGAATATATAAAAAATAATTTTAATAAACTAAAAAAACTAAAAAAGTATAATTACGAAGAGTTAACAAATAATTTTGAAAGAGTAGATTCGGTAATTTATACATTACAAACATCTATTGAGAGTTTGTTGGATATAGCAAGATACATAATAGCATACTTGGGCTTAAAGATACCATCTAAAAACAGTGAAATAATAGAAATATTAGTAGAAAATAATTTCATTAAAAAAGATGACACAAAAAAATATATTCAAATGATTGGATTTAGAAATAGAGTAGTTCACGAATATAACGCTATTGACTATCAATTACTTTATAGAATTTTACATAAGGATAGCAATGATTTAAAAAAACTGTTTAAGACATTACTTGAAATAATAAAAAAATACCAAAATAATAAAAATACTTTTAAGGGGATAAGATTTATTTTATAGGCGCTACTTTCACTTTATTTGACAAATTTTAATTTTATTGCTAAATTGATAAAAACAAAATGGAAAGAGGAGATAACTTAAAATGCA
>QLUR01000077.1 GCA_018725565.1 Bacillota bacterium
CCATCGCACCTGGGCTAAAGAGCTGGTGAGCGTGCGTAACAAGCTGGCCCATATCGGTGGTGCCGACTTTAGCGACGGTGACACCTGGCGCGCGCTCGACACCATGGCGCGCCTGTGTGAGCAGCTTGACCCCGAAAACGCCGAGGAAATCCGCGGACTGCTCCGCGCTTCACGCTACGGCTCCGCAGTCGGCTCAACGGCGGTAGTGAAAACTTCCGCCCCACCTGCTACGTCGAAAAACGGTAAAAACGCCGGCATACTGCAGCAAACACCGGCGACCGGGCTGCCAAGCTGGCGGGATGTCATTGAACCTCATCATGATGTGGCGCAAGGCAGATATAAAAATGCGGAGTTCGCCGCCGACCTGGCCCAGGTGGCAAGAGGCGAAGGCGCCTATGAGTACCGCGACCCCGTGGAGTTTTTCGCCAGAACATATGTGA
The DNA here is from genome assembly GCA_018725565.1 of Bacillota bacterium. Lineage (GTDB taxonomy): Bacteria > Bacillota > Dethiobacteria > Dethiobacterales > Dethiobacteraceae > HKB214. The sequence continues at coordinate 441 of QLUR01000077.1, forward strand.
CCGAAGGGATGTCCGGCTTGCTGGTGCAGGCGCTAAAACGCCTTTCCGGCAAGGACGGCGAACCCGTCATTCAATTGAAAACAGCCTTCGGCGGCGGCAAAACGCACAGCATGCTGGCTCTTTATCACATGCTGCGCGGCAGGATTTCCATAGATAAGATACCTAACGTCAAACCGGTGCTGTCTGCCGCCGGTATTTCGGCGCTGCCGAAAGCGAATGTAGCCGTCTTGGTTGGCACATCACTTGACCCGGCCAAGAGCAAAAGACCGCAGAATATGCCAGGCATCACCATTAACACGCTATGGGGCGAGATGGCGGCGCAGCTGGCCGAATCGGCAGGCAAGCCTAAGCTCTACGACTATGTGCGCGAGGCCGACAAAAAGGGCGTGGCGCCGGGCTCTGCGAGTCTAAAGCAGCTCTTTGACGCTTGCGGTCCTTGCCTTATCCTCATGGACGAGCTGGTCGCCTATGCCAAAAAGCTGTATGGCGCGAGCGGTCTCCCCGCGGGCACATTCGACAACCTCATTTCTTTTATCCAAGAAGTGACCGAGGCGGCGCGCGCCAGCAAAAACAGCCTAGTGGTCGCTTCTATCCCCGAGTCGGAGCTCGAGATTGGCGGCGAGGCCGGTAAAATTGCGCTGGCGACTATCGAACATACCTTTGGCCGGATGGAGGCTATTTGGAAACCTGTGGCCGCTAACGAGGGCTTTGAAGTTGTGCGCCGCCGCCTGTTCCTTGACTGCAAGAACCCTGACGCCAGAGACATGGTCTGCGGGAAATTCAGCAAAATGTATGCCGAGAACGCCGACGATTTTCCGCTTGAAGCAAAAGAACTGGAGTATAAAGAAAGAATGGTTTCCTGCTATCCGATTCACCCGGAAGTGTTTGATCGGCTCTACGAGGATTGGGCGACGCTGGAGCGATTCCAGCGGACACGCGGCGTCTTGCGTCTGATGGCGTCAGTCATCCACGAACTCTGGATGGGGAATGACGCCGCTCTGATGATCATGCCCGGCTCCATTCCCCTAGATGTGCCAAACGTGCGGGATGAGTTGACGCGGCATTTATCCGAAGGTTGGAATGCGCTGGTTGACCGGGAAGTAGACGGCAAGAATTCCATTCCGTATCAAAAAGACCAGTCAAATCCGCGCTACGGGCGGAATCTGGCCGCCCGCCGCGTGGCGAGAACCGTGATGCTCGGCAGCGCTCCCACCGTCCGCGACCAAAGGGTGCGCGGCATCGAGGCATCGCGTATTCGCCTGGGGGTGATACAGCCGGGTGAAAATATAGCGAATTTTAATGATGCGCTTAACGCCCTGCAAGCATCCCTCGCCTATCTTTACACCAACCCCTCCGGCGACCGCTTCTGGTATGACACGCGGCCGACACTGCGGAAAACTGTCGAAGACCGTGCGACCCAGGCAGCGGCATCCGATGTGGAATATGAGATCGAAAAGAGACTCCGCAGCTTGCGCAAGGAACAGCCTTTTGCCGGTGTCCACATCTGCCCCAATTCATCGCTTGACATCCCGGACGAGCAGGCCGCCAGGCTGGTTATTTTACGTCCTGCCGATGTGTATCAGGCGTCCCAGCCAAAGAACGCTGCCAAGCAGTCAGCAGAAGATATTTTAAACAACAGGGGCCACATGCCGCGCATTTACCGAAACATGCTGGCGTTCATTGTTCCTGACCGGGACATGATGGCCTCGCTCCAGCAAGAAGTCAGGCGTTATCTGGCGTGGCGTTCCATTAAGGAGGACAGTGAGGACTTAAATCTCGACGCGGCGCAAAACAGGGAAACGGCCAACAGCCTTAACCGCAGCAATGAGACGGTCGAATCACGGATCAAAGAAGCGTATTGCTGGCTGCTCGTGCCATATATTGACCGTAATGCAGACTTGAAAACCATGCAGTGGGACAGCATCAGAATCAGCGGCGGCTCCGATTCCATAATTACCAAAGCCGCCAAGAAGATGGTTCAGAACGAGGCGCTGATTACCCAGTGGGCTCCGGCGCTACTGCTGATGGAATTAAACAATGTGCTGTGGAAGGATGCCAACCACATTGAAATAAAGAAGCTATGGGAATACCTGTGCACCTACTGTTATCTCCCCCGGCTGGCAGGCGAAGCTGTGTTGGAGAACACCATCCGTTCAGGGCTGAATTCCGCGGAGTATTTTGCGTATGCCGCAGGATTTGACGGCGCCCGTTATATAGACTTGAAATTCAATCAGCATGTAGGCATCGTTGACCGCTCCGGCTATCTTGTGAAAACAAGTGTAGCGCAAAAGCAGATTGCGGAAGCCCAGCCGCAGTCGCAACCGGGCATGCCGGCGGAATCGGGTTCAGGAGGTTTTCCGCCAACACCAGGAGTTGTAGATAGCAGCGCACCTTATCCGGCGAGACCGGGCGAAGTTGGTACAATCGGTGTCATAGATCCAGCCGTACAGGCTGAGCCGCCGAAGAATAGGCATTTTTATATGTCGGCGCAGCTTGATAATACGAGAATCAACCGCGATGTACAGCGGCTTGTCGAAGAGGTTATCAGCCACATCTCTTCAGTGGACGGCGCTGCTGTCGAGGTCGTGCTGGAGGTAAACGTCAAGGCGCCCGGCGGCCTGCCGCATCCATGGTACGGACCGTGTCGGAAAACTGCCGCACACTCAAGGTAAAGTCGTTTGGGTTTGAGGAGTAGCTTCTTGGTCGGAGTGGCCCACTTTTTAAATACACTACTGTCATTAATGAGCAACCCCGAACTGGAAATTGCCGTCCAGAACGGATGCCGCTCATAGTATACAAGGAGGTTAGACAATGAAGATTCGAGTAACTTTTGACAAGCCTAGAGATGTTGGGGCCAACGATTTGGACGGTGTGATACTACGGTTTCCTTTTGTAGTTCAAACGATTCATGAAGGAGCCGAGAAAGACACAGCTTCTGTTCACACAGTCAGCGTCGGAATAACTGGTACGCGTCAAGCTGAGTGGCAACTCGCCACACAAGGAACAAACCATTTACAAAATGACGCACTTGTAAAAACTCTGTTTGAATATGCACGTCGTGAAGTTGAGAAACAAGCGAGGGAAGGTAGTCTTCAGGAACACACTGAAATCCCATTATTGGGGACATATAATTCACCCGCCTCCAATCCATTTGATGTGGCGAAGATTCCAAATCCCGAGGGCTTCTCCTTCGAGGTTGAATTGCCAAAGAAAATAGACTTCTAAGTAGGCGCCAAATAACCCTCACTTAATGACTACAATGACCGCCTGATCCTCCTCGTCATAGTGTCTGACT
>QLUR01000078.1 GCA_018725565.1 Bacillota bacterium
TGTCATAATTCACCTGAGGAGAGATCTTACGGTCTGTAAGGGGATGCTTCAGCCCAGGACTCCGATGCCTCCCCTCAGAGCTCCGGATAGAGAGGGAACTCAGAGGTGAGCTCTTCAACTTGCCGGGCCGCTTTGCTGGCTACTTCTTCATGTATTAAAGACGTTACCAAATTTCAGACTATTTTTATCATAGCACAAATCCCAACGACAGGGAAATGTAATTGAGGCTGTTCGAAAACTCTAACTGGCAATCTGTCTCTCCCACTTTGTGGGAAAATTATAGCTCATTTTACACATGTAGCCCCGACCCTGAAGGGTCGGGGCTACATTTCCGGACAGCCTGCCGCTGTATAGCCCTAGGCGGGGCTAAAGCCCAGCAGCTACATTAGTAAACAAACTCAATAATCTCTGGTTGGTAGTTTTACCCTGCTTGTGGTATAGTTTTGCTATGGACATAGCAGTTGAGCTGCTGGTGCGTTGTAGCGAGGCAGTCCAACGACTGAAGGGAGGGTAACATCATGACCACAGCGATACCTGAAAAACCGAAATTTGCCATTAAGGAGCCGAAGAATCTGTCATCACGCATTAAATGGCTCCGCGACTTTTACTTCCAGGGCACTAAACGAAAGTGGAACAACGAATTCACCGGCTGGACCACGGGCACACCGTGGGATTTCCAGTTCCAAGAAGGCCAGTATTACATTGTCCCCGAAACTTATGCCTTCTTCTCCACCTTCACCGGCGCCTTCAAACAGACAGCGAAAAAACTCGAGTTACACCCCGATTTCTGGAAATGGAGCTTGCCTGAGCGCCACGCCTGGTTCGTCAAAGAAGTGATGGTGCATTACCTGCCTCACGAAATTTTGCCCGGCGACCTCATTGCCGGGGCACGCTTCAATCTACAGGCATCCACCTGCCTCACCGAAAAAGAGGCAAAAAGAATGCAGGAAGATGGTCTACGGCAAGAACGGAGCCCGCGCCGCCATCCTGTGGTTTCACAGCCATGGCTACGGGAACGTCGGCGCCGCCAGCGGTCATCTTATCCCCGATTACGCAAGGGTCATTGAAAAAGGCTGGAAGGGTATTTATGCCGACATCGACTACCACTATAAAGCACTCTCTGAAGCTGAAAAGAAGGGTAAAAAGGGCGCCCAACTAAGGGCTATGCTGACTGCGGCAACTATGGCTCACGACGTGGCAGCATAGTACAGTCGCGTATGCGCCGACCTTGCCGCTAAACAGCCTGACGAGACCAGAAAGGGCGAGCTGCTCCAGATGGCAGCAATGCTTAAAAGGGTGCCGTGGGAGCCGGCTCAGACCTTCTGGGAGGGAGTGCAGTCTCTCTGGCTGACCCACATGCTCGTCATGAGCGATGAAAGCTATCCCGGTCCCGGCCTTTCTTTCGGCAGGATAGACCAATACCTGTATCCGCTATGGCAGAAATCCCTCAATGAAGGCATGGATAGAGAATTCGGGAAGGAAATCTTGAACTGCTTCTGGATTCACTCAAATACAGCCTATGATGCCATGATTCGCACCGGCGGAAATCAAGGCATCACCTCCGGCTTCGGTCAGGTGGTCACCCTCTCGGGCGTGGGGCCTGGCGGCAAAGACATGACCAATGACCTTACCTATGCCGTCCTTGAGGTCATCGATGAAATGTCTCCGATTCTGGAGCCCAAGCCAAATGTCAGGCTACACAGAAATACTCCCGATAAACTTTACGACAAAGTCATCGATATGGTCGCCGCAAGCCAGGGGGCACCCTTCCTCATAAACTTTGATGAGCGCTCCATAGCCGGAATGATGTTGGAAGCTAAGAAAGCTGGCGGCGAGCATCTTATCAACAGAGACAACGTCTATGATTACGCGCCTGTCGGCTGTCTCGAGAACACGATGTGTGGCAACGACCGTTCCGGCACCGTTGACATCAACCTCAACCTTCTCAAAGCGGTCGAGCTGGCACTTACCGGTGGATATGACCTGCTCCCATATACTGACCCGCTGACGGGTAAAATAGAGCCTCGCCAGCGATGGTGCCCTGACACCGGCAATGCGGAAAACTTCGAGACCTGGGAAGAGTTCTGGAACGCCTATGTTACCCAAACAAAATACATCGTCAAAAAGGTTGCCGAGCTTTATGAAAGAACCGACGAGATACGGGCGAAATTCCTGCTGACGCCTTACCTCTCGTGCCTGGTCAGGGGCTGCGCCGAAAAGGGCATGGACATTAATGAGGGCGGTGCCGAACTCAGCTTCACCACCCTCGAAGCAATAACCTATGCTACCACGATTGATTCCCTGCTGGCTGTAAAATACCTCGTTTTCGATAAGAAGATTTGCACCATGAAAGAGCTACTCGACGCTTTGAAGGCAAACTGGGCAGGTTATGAAGTTCTGCAAGCCCAGGCCATCAATAAAGCGCCCAAATACGGCAGGGATGATGACGCCGCCGATGATATGGGCAGAAAAGCAATGGAACTGTGGACTGAAGAAACCTGGAGATACAAGTCTGAACCCACGGGCAAACAGTTCCGCCCCGGCATGCTGAGCTGGAACTACTGGATAGCCGACGGATACGTCTTATCGGCAAGCCCAGACGGAAGACCCAAGGGTAAATTCCTGTCAAATGCCATCTGCCCTTCAAACGGGGCTGATATTAACGGGCCAACAGCCAATGTCAACTCGGTGGGGAAGGTTATCGGCGGTAAAGACCCTGAAGGTAACGGTGACTGGCTGGAATATTATAACCTGCTGCCCAACGGCGCCAGCCATACCATCACCTTCAACCCATCGCTCATCCGTGACCCAGAGCATAAGAATAAGTTCAAGGCATTCTTGCGTGGTTACGTAGAAAACGGTGGAACTTGCCTGCAGATCAACATGATTAACGCAGATATGCTGCGGGATGCCCAGAAGCAGCCGGAGAACTATCAGCATCTACTGGTCCGTGTTACCGGCTACAACGCATACTTCACCGCCATCGGTAGAGAATTGCAGAACGAGATAATAGCCCGCGAAAGCCACCAGATTTGATTAGGTGATAATGTCCGTCATTACGAGGAGCAGTCCTTTTTTGTCGTTGCGAGGAGCATAAGCGACGTGGCAATCTATTTCATTCCCTCTACCTTGAAGGAAGAAGGGCAGGGCGAGGGTGAAGCTGTGAGATTGCCACCCCTTCGCTACGCTCAGGGTCGCAATGATAGGGAGCAGTTGTATGGTAAGTGACAAAACTGCTGTATCTGATGACCGAGTAATAACGGAAGGCACAGCCCCCCCGACTACAGGCAAAGGCTCAAAGGGGCTGATACTGCACTTGCAGCGCTTCTCCACCGAAGACGGGCCGGGCATACGCACCACGGTGTTCTTTAAGGGCTGCCCGCTGAGCTGTTTGTGGTGTCACAACCCTGAGAGCATATCTATGGAACCTCAAATACAGTGGCTGGAAAACCGGTGTATCGGCTGCGGCACCTGTATCAAAACATGCCCCATCGGGTGCCTGACCAAGACAGGGCAAGGAGTTGTCATCGACCGTGAGCAGTGCACCAACTGCGGTGACTGTGCTGAAGCCTGTCCGGCAAATGCCATGGAGCTTCTGGGCAGACAGATTACCTTGGACGAGCTTGTCGATGAACTGCTCAAAGACCAGATATATTTTGAAAA
>QLUR01000079.1 GCA_018725565.1 Bacillota bacterium
ACAAGCAATTAAAGATGGCATTAACTGTTTTAGCACTCCGCTGCCTAAATACGAAGCAGCCGGACTCCTTTTTCAGGTCGGGCTCCCCGGGACAAAGCGGGTCAGAGAGGAAGCAGAAACTGCCCCGCAGAAAGTCGTCAGGTTTGAGTAGCGGAAACTGCTTGCATCTCTCGATTTGTCTGTAGAAGATGTTTGTTGTGCAGTCGCCAGGTATCAGGGCTTGACCATCGTCGCCCATGTTGATCGTCCCCAGTATAGCCTGCTCGGAAACTTGGGCTTTATCCCGCCGGAACTGCCTGTCGCGGCGCTTGAAACAATCTCAGATGCAGCCGCATTGCATAGAAAGCACCCAAGCACTGTCGGCTATCCATTGCTCTGCTCTTCCGACGCTCACAGTCTGCCGATGCTTTGCAAAGAAAAATATACCTATTTTTATGTAGCAGAGGAGATAACTCTCTCTGAAATCAGTATGGCATTAAGGGGGGAGGGAGGCAGGAGGGTTTGGATCAAAAATTAAGACGGAAGTTAAAAACTTAAATCTTCAAGGAGGATCAGCATGGCACTCGAACAAATTAAGCAGGAAAAATGTACCGAATTCAGCTCTGATGGCATGTATCACAAGCTTGAAGCACTGCTACAGATAAGAAAAGCCCTGAAATGTTAATTTTCGTCTTGCAACAGGCGCAAAACATTTACGGTTATTTGCCTGAAGTGGTACTTTTGCGTATCTCAGAAGCGCTGGATGTTTCTAGAGCAAAAATATATGGCGTGGTGACATTTTACGCTCAGTTCCAGCTTAAGCCGCGTGGACGGAATATCATTCGTGCCTGCCAGGGGACGGCTTGCCATGTGCGGGGTGTTTCTCGGATCGTAGGCAAGCTTAAGGAAGAATTGGGTGTAAATGTAGGTGAAACTACTAAGGATTTGCGGTTTACTTTTGAATCGGTTGCGTGCATCGGTGCTTGCGGTCTAGCTCCGGTAATCATGATTAACAGTGATACGCACGGACGCCTTACGGCGGATAAAGTGCCTCTCATTTAAGGGGGTTACAGCATTGCAGGAACTTTCGCTTCATAATTCTTGATTTACTTCAGAACAGCGTGGAAGCCGGGGCGAAGAAAATTATACTGGTAGTAAAAGATGCACCGGAAGAAGACGAATTGTCTATTGTTGTGACAGACAACGGCTGCGGCATGACTGCGGAGCAATGCGCCAAAGCTACTTCTCCATTCTGCACCATTCGTAAGACAAGGCGGGTTGGGCTGGGTCTCGCGTTTTTGGAGATGGCGGTTACACAGTGCGGAGGTCAGTTGCGGATTGAGTCCAGCCCCGGTTATGGTACGGAAGTAGTAGCAATGTACTCACATAGTCATCCCGACAGGCAACCAATGGGAGATATTGCCGGCACAATCGTTAGTGCGTTAATGGGTGAAACAGAAGTGACATTTGAATAACTGCACATCTATAAAAATAGAAAGATGAAGATTTCCAGCTTAGAATTCGGAGAATTTTTAGGAATTCCCTTCCGATTTGATTGCCCGGAACATCTGAGTTTGTTGGAAATAAACATTCGCGAACAACTGCAGACAATCTACGGAGGTGAGTCTTCATGAACAAATTGCTGACTATGGAAGATCTGCGTGAACTCCGCAAGGAAGCGCTGGGCGAAATGACTGCCCGTCAGACGGCTGATATTCAAGTAATTGTTGGTATGAGCACCTGCGGCATCGCTGCCGGTGCCAGAGAAGTGGTTGCCGAACTCTTAAAAGAGTTGCAGCGCAGAAACATTAAAAATGTAAGTGTTACAAAAACCGGCTGTATTGGGATGTGCGAACGGGAGGTGCTCCTTGATGTGGTGCGCCCCAATGAGGATCGCGTTACCTACGGTCGGGTTGTGCCGCGGGACGTGTCAAGGATTGTGGGCGAGCATATTGTCAACGGCCGTGTTGTGGCAGGCCTGGTGGTTGGAAGAATTTCCAGGTAAAATTGCGCTGCAGTAAAGCAGCTTAAGAAAGGGGAAGAGAGTTAACGTGGTTTTTTATCGTGGGCACCTGCTGATTTGCGGAGGAACAGGTTGTATTTCTTCCGGCTGTAAGGATGTAATAATAGCTTTTCAGGAAGAATTGCGCAAGAAAAAATTGGATGAGGAAATAAAAATTGTTGAGACCGACTGCCATGGCTTCTGTGAAAAGGGACCGCTTGTCATCGTCTATCCTGAAGGCGTGATGTATTGCCAGGTAGAAGTTAAAGATGTGCAGGAAATTGTCGGTGAACATTTAATGAAGGGTCGTCCGGTATCCCGTCTTTTCTTTACCGAGCCGCTTTCTCTCGACAAAGTACCAAGGTATCAAGATATTGACTTTTATCGCAAGCAGCAGCGGATTGCTTTGCGTAACTGCGGTTATATAGACCCGGAAAATTTCAATGAGTACCTGGCCAGTGGCGGCTACGCAGCGCTTGAAAAGATGCTTTCTGAAATGACGTCTGAAGAAGTGACTAATGCAGTCAAAGCAGCCGGGTTGCGCGGTCGGGGTGGCGGCGGATTTCCTACCGGAACAAAATGGGAGTTTTGCGCCAAAGCGATATCAGCAAAAAAGTATCTTATCTGTAATGCAGACGAAGGTGACCCCGGTGCTTTTATGGATCGGAGTCTGCTTGAAGGTGACCCGCACAAGATCCTAGAGGGGATGATGATTGCGGCCTATGCCATCGGAGCAAGTGAAGGGTACCTCTATATTCGTGCCGAGTATCCGCTTGCGATTAAACGCATTCAGATCGCCATCAGCCAAGCTGAGGAACTGGGCTTACTGGGAAAAAATATTCTCGGTTCAAATTTCAGCCTTACCTTAAAAATTAAAGAAGGCGCCGGTGCCTTCGTTTGCGGCGAGGAAACAGCGTTAATTGCGTCCATCGAAGGCGAGCGGGGTATCCCCCGTTCCCGTCCTCCTTTTCCGGCCGTCAAAGGCCTTTTCGGTAAACCAACAGTCATCAATAATGTAGAAACATTTGCAAATGTGCCGCAAATCATTCTGCACGGTGCCGACAAATTTGCCGCCGTCGGCACAGAGCGCAGCAAAGGAACGAAAGTATTCGCCCTTACTGGTAAACTACGAAATACCGGCCTAGTGGAAGTCCCAATGGGTATCACCATGCGGGAAATTATCTTCGAAATTGGCGGCGGCACATTTGAGGGGAAAAAGTTTAAGGCTGTTCAGATTGGCGGCCCCTCCGGCGGGTGTCTCCCTGAAAGCAAGCTGGATTTACCTATTGACTACGACTCTTTAATTCAGGCCGGAGCGATGATGGGTTCTGGCGGCTTGGTAGTCATGGACGACGAATCTTGTACCGTAGACATAGCGCGCTATTTCTTGTCTTTTACACGTTCTGAATCATGTGGTAAGTGTACCCCCTGCCGAGAAGGGACGATGCGCCTGCTGGAAATTTTGGAGCGCATCTGCGCCGGACAAGGTGTTCCCGAAGATATCGCTAAGCTGGAAAAGTTGGCATATATAATTAAGTTGAGTGCTCTTTGTGGCCTAGGGCAGACTGCGCCCAATCCGGTTTTAAGCACACTGTCTTATTTCCTGTCTCTTATACACATCT
>QLUR01000008.1 GCA_018725565.1 Bacillota bacterium
AGATGTGTATAAGAGACAGGCCGTGGGGGGGCTGGCCATTTTCGGCCTTACCGCCACCCCACTGTTTTCCGCGGGAGCCGTTGCCTACCGGGGGGTCAAATTGGTGCATACCGTCCCGCTGCTGCTGATCGCCATGGCAGTGGTCATGCGGCTGCACGGCCAAGGGCGCCGGGAGTGGCCGCTGCCGGAACTTTTTACTTTCTGGCGCCGGCTGCTGAGCCGTCCGGTACTAGTTGTGTATCTATTCCTGTTTGCCGTTTTGGCGGTCCTGGTTTTTGTTTATGTGGCGCGAACCGGTCACGCTGCCGGCATGCCGGTTTCGGAACTGGAACTGCGCCTGCGCGCGTTACTAGGCGAGTTGCTGCTGGTACGGCCGCGGCTGAAGGAGTTTCTTTTCGGCTACCCCTTGGCTGTACTTGGCCTGTCTCTGCTGGCCCGGGGCCGGCGGGACGTCTGTACTGTTGCCTTATTGGCCCTGGGAGCTGTCGCCCCGGTTTCCATGACCAACACTTTTATGCATTTTACCGCGTCGCTGCCTGTCATCCTGCTGCGTTCGTTCAACGGCCTGTGGCTGGGACTGCTGCTGGGGGCGCTGCTGACCGCGGCAGTATTCCTGTTGCTCAAAGCGGTTGAAAAGTGGGGAAGATTGGCGTGAAGCACCTTGTCATTTCCGGATACTATGGTTTTGGCAACGCCGGCGACGAAGCGATTCTTTGCAGCATCCTGGCCCTGCTGCGGGAGGCCGCCGGCGAGACAGGCGAAGAACTGCGCTTTACCGTGCTGTCAGCGGACCCGGCGGCAACGGCGGAAAAATTAAACGTGCAGGCGGTAGGACGCACCGACCTGCGCCGCATTATCGGCGCCATGCGCCAGGCGGACGCTTTTTTAAGCGGCGGCGGCGGACTTCTGCAGGACGTTACCGGGCGCAGCCTGTCTGTCGCTTACTACCTGGGGCTGGTGCTGCTGGCCCGGCTGCTTGGCCTGCCGGCCATTCTGTATGCCCAGGGGATAGGTCCGGTAACCAGGCCTTTCAACCGCCTGCTGGTACGCCTGCTGGCCAACCGGGCGACTTTTATTTCCGTACGCGATGAAGGTTCCCGCCGGGAACTGAGAGAGATGGGCGTGACCCGTCCCCCTGTGACGGTAACGGCAGACCCGGTTTTTGCGCTTGCCGCGGCCGACTCACCCAAAGCAGCGGCCTTTTTGGAAAAGCTTGCCCCCGGTGTGCCGCGAATAGGCATTTCTGTCCGCCCCTGGCCGGCCGGCGGCCGTTATCTGGCGGAGATAGCAGCCGCCGCCGACCGTCTGGCTGCGGAATTACCCGCACAGTTAGTTCTGATTCCCCTGTATCCGGCCAAAGACCTGCCCGCCTGCCGCGACCTGGCAGACCTGCTGCAGTCGCCGTCCGTTATCCTTGAAGAAGAACTAACCCCCCAGGAACTGCTGACCGTCTTTGCCAACCTGAACTTGGTGCTGGCCATGCGCTTGCATGCGCTGATCTTTGCCGCCAGGGCCGGACTTCCCATGGTAGGCATCGGCTATGACCCGAAAGTGGAAGCTTTGCTGTTGCGATTGGGTTTGGCAAAGCCGGCGCCGCCCGCGGAGGTGACGGGCGGGCAACTGGCAGCCGACGCGCTGCTGCTGTGGTCCGGGCGGGAAGACACCGCCCGCCGCCTGCGAGAAACCAGCGTCACGGCCGCCGCCGAGGCCCGCCGCCTGGCGAGGGAAACTCTGACGTTCGCTTGGGGGCAGACGGAGAATAGGCAATGAAAGAAACTTTTCTCGGTATTCCCGCAGACGCGATCACCCTGCCGGAAGCAGTGGAGTGGGCCCGGGGCTGGCTGGCGGATGGCCGTAGCGGCGGCTTCATCGCTTCTGTCAACCCGGAAATCTGTGTCGCGGCGCAGGCAGATCACAAGTTGCGCAGCTGCTTGCTGGCCGCTGCTCTCGGAATTCCTGACGGCATTGGCATTGTGCTTGTTTCCCGCCTGCGCGGCGGCCGCCTCCGCGGGCGAGTGGCCGGCATCGAACTGCTGTTGGCGTTGTGTGCTCTGGCTGCCGCAGAAGGGAAAAGTGTTTTTTTCTTCGGTGCGGCCGCCGGGGTGGCGGAAGCGGCGGCAGAAGCAGCGACCAAACGTTACCCCGGCCTGCGCCTGGCAGGTACGCAGCACGGATTTATCGGACCGCAGGAGGAAGCAGAGGCAGCCGCGAAAATCGCCGCTTCCGGCGCCGACCTGGTATTTGTGGGGCTTGGCAGTCCCCGGCAGGAGTATTTTGTAGCCGGCCACGGCGCGGCCACCGGTGCAAAACTCTTAATGGCGGTAGGCGGCTCTTTTGACGTTCTGGCGGGTAAGGTGCGCCGCGCTCCGCGCCTGTTCCGGCGTTTAGGACTGGAGTGGCTGTACCGCTTTGTGCGGCAACCCTGGCGCCTGCGCCGGCTGCCGGCCTTGCCGCGCTTTTTGGTACAGGCCCTGATTAAAAAAAATTAACAACTATTGTCTATTGTCAGATCATGTCAAGTATGATAAAAAGATAGTGGTATATGTACAAGCAAGAGACTAATTAAGCTCTAAAGCAGTTACAGAGAAACTGGGGGGGAACTGATGCAGCAATACTTGCTCTTATTTGGCGTGGCCGTTGCTGTCAGTTTGCTGGCGACACCCTGGGCAGGGCGCCTGGCTTTTCACATTGGTGCGGTTGACCGCCCGAACAAACGGAAAATCCATCAGCAGGCCATGCCCCGCCTGGGCGGCTTGGCGGTTTATGCCGGATTTATCGCTGCCAGCATCCTGCTCCCGCTGGAGCCAAGACTGGCCGGCCTGCTGCTGGGCGGGACGGTTATTCTGCTGCTGGGGCTGCTCGATGATACCCGCGGCCTTTCTCCTAAAGTCAAGCTGCTTGGACAGAGCGCAGCCGCCGCAATTGTGGTGGCCTCCGGCATACGGATTGATTTTATCAACAACCCTTTCAACGGGTACTTATACCTGGGCGATTTCAGTTTTCCTTTCACTGTTTTGTGGATAGTGGCCATCACCAATGCCATTAACCTGATAGACGGCCTGGACGGGCTGGCCTCCGGTGTTTCGGCAATAGTGCTGATTACTTTTGCCGTTATCGCGCACCAGATCGGGCAAACCACCGTCTCCCTGCTGGCCCTGGCCCTGGCGGGCGCCATCCTCGGCTTTCTGCGCTACAATTTTTACCCGGCCAAAATATTTCTCGGCGACTGCGGCAGCATGTTCCTTGGCTTTATGATAGCGTCGCTGGCTGTTTTCGGGTTGCTGAAAGGGCTGACCGTCGTCACCTTTGTGGTCCCCGTAATCGTGCTTGGCGTTCCGGTCTTCGATACCTGTTTCGCCATCCTGCGCCGTTTTCGCAAACGCAGGCCCATCTTTCAGGCAGACAAAGGACACTTGCATCATCGTCTTCTGTCGCATGGCTATTCCCACCGGCAGGCGGTCCTCTTCATTTATTTTCTCTCCCTGCTGTTCAGCGCCGGCGCCTTGCTGCTGATTTACAATACCACCGCGTCGGGTCAGGTCTTTTAAGCGGTAACCCCACAGGCCGTTTAAAAGCGGTTGCGCTGTAGCAACGTTTTTTGTTGCGGAATATGTACAGCTGACTTATAATGATACCGGGCTAAACTGTTATGGCAGGTGCTTATATTGCGAAAAAAGAAAGTCTCTTTCATCGTTGTTATTTTTGCTGCCTTGGTACTGTCGGCAGTTTTCTGGGTCGGTTCCGTTTGGCAAAGAATTTACTACAACCCCGCAGCGGCGGAAGAGCCTGCTCCCCTGCCCGCAAAGGAAAAAAGCATCCTCAACGTCCTGATCCTTGGTTTGGACGGGGATGGCGGGCGTGGTCGGGCTGACACCGTTATGATCGTGAGCATCAATCAAAACACGGGCCAGTTGGCTGTAATTTCCGTTCCCCGCGACGCGCGCGTGAACATCCCCGGACGTGGTCCGGGCAAACTTAATCATGCCATGACCGGCAAAGGCGAAATTACGCTGATGAAGCAGACGCTCGAGCAGTTGTTCGGGGAGCCGGTGCATCATTACATTTCCACGGACTTTGGCGGTTTTGCAAATATAATCGATCTTCTGGGCGGAGTAACCATCGATGTGGAAAAGCGCATGGTTCATACCTCGGTCAACCGGCCGCCCATCGACCTTTACCCCGGGTTGCAGCGCCTGGACGGCCGGCAGGCACTGGGTTACGTTCGTTACCGCGGCGATGCCGCGGGAGACTTTGGCCGTATGCAGCGCCAGCAACAGTTCCTGAAAGCAGTAGCGGCGGAAGTGTTACAGGTACAGTCGCTGTTTAAACTGCCGCGGCTGTTGGAAGAGGCGGCCCGCCATGTACGGACCGACCTTTCGCTGCCGCAGGTTTTGGAGTTCGGCCGTTTCGCGGTAAATCTGGACCTTGCCGCTGTCGAGGCCGTAACCTTGCAGGGACGGGGCGTCACAATCGGCGGCGTTTCTTATGTTGCGCTGGACGAGGCGCAGCTGGAGGAGACGGTTCGCCGCTACCTGCGCTGGGAAAAAGAAGATGCGCCTGCCCCAAAGCAAAACCGGGAAGCCGGCACATAAAACGAAAGAAAGCCCGGGCCGCATCTTAATCGCCAAACCATTCCGACACAAATCCTTTTGCTATAACAGCCACCTTGGCTGCCTGCCGGCAGGCATTGTCGGCATCTTCTTTATCGTATTCTTCGGAAGGCAGCCACAGGCTGTTTCCGATGATGCCCGGGTATCTGCTCATGCTGACATCCGGTTCCATTCCTGCCGAAATCTCGGCTGCCCAGAGAAGGTCCTGCCGCCAGCTGCCAGGGAAATCCCCCCGCTCCAGCATTTTTCTCAGCATTCCGCCTACGAAATGAGTCTTATGAAAAATTCCCTTGGCGATCAGAACAGCTTTCAGGCTTTTTTCTACTGCTTGCTGGCAATGGTAAACAGCTTTGTCATAAAAGATGTCTTCCGCAAGTATCATCCCGATAGCCAGGTCTCTTTCCCCATCTTTAAGCATCGCCAGAGAAAAATCTTTGTTGCTTACTTTAGATAAAGGTGTGGCACCGCCTTGCCTGACGGGGAATGCCCACCCGTCCTCCAGTTTTACGATACCTTTATCTCTGATGTACTCCCTGGTTTCAGCCATCAGGGCTTCTACAAAACCTTCTTTGTCAAAGAGAACCAACCCCTCTTCGGCAATATCTAAAAAAAGAGGATTATGGTTTGCAAAATTAGAAATAACTTCGTCCCTGGTAAACAGCAGAAGATCTAAGGACCAAGCCGGAAGGACTTTTTTTATTTCCACTACCTCTTCTCTCCTTCTGTGGCGCTTGGGGTTAAGCCCCTCGGCTACAATAAGGATGTCGATATCAGAAGACGGAGAGGCAAGACCTTTTACCTGCGAGCCAAAAGCTACGGCCGCGATCACCTTAATATTCAGCAAAGCCCGCTCCAGGGCAAAGCCAGTTTCTTTAAAAAAAGTAGTTTCCACTGTTCCCCCTCCAGAAAGTACTGCCATTATTATCCGCTTCCATTATAGAATAAAGCGAGCGCTTTGCAAAGCGCTCGCGCAGGCGTATTGCGCACTTTGTTCAGGCAGCACGGTCCTGCTTGTTTGCAGTGCGCTGTTTTTGTGATAAGATAAAAACAAATGCCGGCGGGGTGCGGGCCTTGCTTTATGTGCTGTACGGCAGAAACGGTGAGGAAATGGCGCAGGGCGCACTGGCCCGGCTGGATGCGGCCGGGGAGATTGCTGCTCTTAAAAAACGGCGGCCGCTGGTGGCGATCAAGCCAAATTTGGTTGTTGCCCAACCGGCGGAGTGGGGAGCCACCACATCGCCGGCCGTGGTCAGGGGCGTGTTGCGCTATTTGCGGGAAAACGGTATTACCAATCTGGTGATCATGGAAAGTTCCTGGGCTGGGGAGTGTACGAAACAGGCTTTTGCCGCCTGTGGTTATCAGGAACTAAGCAGTGAGTTCGCTGTGCCGCTGCTCGATTTGAAGGATGAGCCGGCTGTGCCTGTCCTGATTGCCGGCATGGAAATACGAATCTGCAAGGCGGCGCTGCAGGCTGACTACCTGATAAATATTCCTGTGCTTAAGGTGCATTGTCAAACCAAGCTGACTTGCGCCCTGAAAAATTTAAAAGGCTGTATTCCTGACAGCGAGAAAAGAAGGTTTCACCGTGAGGGCCTGCATCGGCCGATCGCCGCCCTGAATCAGGCGTTGAAGTCGCACCTGGTCCTGGTGGATGCGCTGCAGGGAGACCTTTGCCATGAAGAAGGAGGTACCCCGGTCAGGATGGACCGCATTATCGCCGGCAGGGACCCGGTGCTGGTCGACGCGTATGCGGCGGAGTTGCTGGGGTTCCGTACGGAGGAAATTCCTTATATCAGCCTGGCGGCGCAGTTTGGGGTGGGTAACGCCTGCCTGGCAGCGGAGGCGGTGACTGAATTAAACAACAGCTCAGCTGCCGCCGGATTTCCGGTGGATTGCAGCACAGGCAGCATGCAGCGCTGGATATCCGAGCGTCAGGCCTGCTCCCCCTGCTTTGGCAGCCTTTTGCATGCCCTGCAAAGATTTAAGGAAAAAGGCAACCTGACCTCCCTGCCGCCAGTCTCGGTGGGTCAGGGTTTCCGTGGTTGCCGGGGGCAAATCGGTGTCGGTGATTGTACGGCAGGTTTTGACAGTCATGTGCCGGGGTGTCCGCCAAAAGGCAGGGAGATAACAGAGGCGCTGGAGGCCTGGATTGGGCTGGACAGATAGATTAAGACCGGCCAAAACAGCATATTTTTACTGTTTAATAATGTTCACCAGGGCGCCGACCGTCATGCCGGCCAAAACGGCGTAATCCTCCGTGTGCAGGTATTCGTTGGCCTGGCGGTCAAAGAGGATCGTACCGCTGGGCGGGAATTCCTCATCGCCTTTCCAGAGAATGTACAAGAGGGGTACGCGAGGCAGCGCAGGTATGCGATAAGAAAGATGCCCATGGTCGGCTGTTTCCCCTCCAAGCATCCCGGCCGCGCGGGCAAACTCCTGAGGACGTCCTCCGAAAATTTTAACAAAAGGCAGTACAGCGCGCTTGCTGAAGGGGTCTATGTAAACAGCGCCGCCTTGCAGCTCCTTATACGAAATCCAGCTGCCGGACAGCGGAGCGCCGGTAGCCCAAGCCAGGTAGTGCAGCAAAAGTATCGCTGTTGTCAACGGCGCTTCTTCTTCTGTGCTTTGTCTGGCTACTTGGCCTTCGGGGTAGGAAACCACATAGTGCTGCCCCAGGAAAGGAACGGCAAAGAGGCTTTTATCCCGGATAAACTGGCAAGCGCTGTTCTCTGCCATCGATGGGGCCGCTGCGGCCGCAAAATTCTTACGGGCAACCAATAATGTTTCCCCGAGGTTGTAAGGCGTCTTGTTCATCGTTCACCCCTCCAAGTGATATGTGCCGTGTTTCAAGCGTATTATAGCAACATGGCAACAGGGATGTCAACCACAGCCCCCCTGATGAAAAGCGGGAAAAAATATTATGGCCATGACTATGCGCCGTATGCCCGGGCGATAAAGTTTAATTATTTAAAAAATTTGTAAAATTCGCACAACGTTGCAGGATATTCTGCCGTCATGCTGGAATAACGTGGTGCGGGCATGCATTAGCTTATGGGGAGGTGGATAGATGTCCCCAAAAGAAAGCATTGGGCTGCAGACAGTGTTGGACGCCGTTTACAACGGGATCACTGCCTGTGATACAGAAGGAAGGATTATCCTGCTTAACAGAGCAGCGGCGCTAGTGGCCGGAACGACGCGGGAGGAGGCGCTCGGCCGGCGTGTGGAGCATGTTTTCCCGGATACGGGACTGCCTGAAATCCTGAAGACCAGGGAAAACAGGCCGCACCAAAAGTTAAAAATCCGTGACAGGACCTTCCTTTCCAACCGTTCACCGATCTTCGGCAAAGAAGGCAGACTGCTGGGGGCCATCGGCATTTTTCAGGACATTTCCGAACTGGAAAAAGTGTTGTCGGAGTTAAAAAGAGAAAAAGAGTTGACTAAGGAGCTGCAGGATATCATTGAGTCTTCTTATGACGGCATTTGGATCACCGACGGCAAGGGGTACACGCTGCATATCAACAGTTCTTATGAACGCATTTCCGGATTGAAAAAGGAGGAAGTGCTGGGGCGCCACATGCAGGAACTGGTCGATGAAGGCTATTTTTCCGACTCGGTGACGCTCCATGTCCTGAAAAAGAAGGAGCGGGTGACTATAATGCATGAAATACGCAGAACGGCCAAGCGTGTGCTGATCACCGGCAACCCGATTTTTAACGAGCAGGGCGAAATCGTTCGGGTAGTGACCAATGTGCGCGATATTACGGAGTTGCTTAAGCTGAAGCAGGAATTGGAAGAAAAAGAAAAAGAGGCGGCACGTTACCAGAACGAGCTGGCGCAACTGCGCGCCGGGCTCGTCGAGAAAGATTTGGTGGCAGAAAGCCAACAGATGCGCCAAGTCTATGATTTGGCTGCCTGGGTGGGTCAGGTTGATTCCACGGTGCTAATTCTCGGCGAGTCCGGCGTCGGCAAAGAGGTGGTGGCCCGGGTCATTGTCCGCGCCAGCAAACGGCAGGACGAAGCGTTTATTAAAGTAAACTGCGGCGCCATCCCGGAGAACCTGCTGGAATCGGAACTGTTCGGCTACGAGAAGGGTTCTTTCACCGGCGCGGACCGCAAGGGGAAGCCGGGCATGTTTGAACTGGCTCATCAAGGGACTTTGCTGCTGGACGAAGTGGCGGAGATCCCGCTTTACCTGCAGGTAAAGCTGTTGCGCGCTATCCAGGAACAGGAGATTATGCGGGTCGGCGGCACTAAGCCGGTCAAGCTGGACGTGCGCCTGATTGTTTCA
Source organism: Bacillota bacterium (assembly GCA_018725565.1). Taxonomy (GTDB): domain Bacteria; phylum Bacillota; class Dethiobacteria; order Dethiobacterales; family Dethiobacteraceae; genus HKB214. Next base: position 8,899 of record QLUR01000008.1, read on the forward strand.
ACAAATAAAGACTTAGATGCCCTTGTAAAAAGCGGAAAATTCCGGGAAGACCTGTACTACCGCCTGAATGTCATCCCTATTGTTGTGCCGCCGCTGCGGGAGCGGCCCGAGGACGTTCCGCCGCTGATGGAGTTTTTCCTCTGCAAATATAATAACAGGTACAATTTACAGAAGTCGATCAGGCCGGAGGTGGTGGAACGCCTGCTTCATTACGACTGGCCGGGGAATGTGCGCGAGTTGCAAAACATTGTGGAGCGGATGGTGGTGCTGGCCAGGGAGCAGGAAATCGGGCTGCATAACTTGCCGCTGCAGATTAAGCCTAAGGAGGAAAAGCGCTTTCATGTGGAGGTTTCGGAGGTGGTTCCGCTGAAAGACGCGCTTTTCCAGGTGGAGAAGAAGCTGATTATCAAGGCGATTCAGAAGTACGGGACGACCAGGCGCGCCGCAGAGGCCCTTGGTGTCGATCAGTCCACTGTGGTACGCAAGTTTCAGCGGATCAGGCAAAACGGCATTTAAGGGAAGGACAGAGATACGCGCGGCAGAGATGCAACATTCTGATGCAGGTACTCATCGGTGCCTGACAGAAACTCTGCTTTTTTTATACAATTATAATCCGGCAGGGGTATTGAAGCGGGCCTGAAACAAGGTAAACACGTTCTCGTCCGACATCCTTAGACTTATGTCGCGAGAGGCGGAACAAAAATGGCACAATATTTGCAATATTTTTATTATTTACTGTAAGTATTTAAGCAGGGTGCTTGAACACTTAATTTGCTGCGGGAGGAGTGATAATGAGCGGAACAATGAACGACTATGCTGATCAGCAAAGGCCAGGTGAAGTAAAGACGCAGCCGATAACATTGGATGTCAGGGAAAAGGGAAAAACGGTGCGCCTGGAGTTTGTCTCGGAGACAGACCGCGAGGGATGGCGTCGTGCATACCGTAAAAGTCGTTGGTACATGTTCTATTTTATGGTGGGCGTGGGCATTAACTTGGCAATGTATTTTGCCGGCCTTGACCTGTCAAGGAATATTCTGCTGGGGGCGCTGGTGGGCCTCGCGGTCCCGATTGCCAGTATGCTGCTGTTGACCGAGCTGCACTTTTACCTGCTGGACAGGAAAGGGCGCCGGGAAAAAGTTTAGGGAGGGAAAAGAGTGTTTAAAGGGATGAAACCGGTGTTCTGGTGGGGTCTGGCCCTGTTGTATGGCTACCCTTTTTTAATGATGATCCTAGAAATGAACATCCCCGGCCTGACCTACCATGTGAAGATTGGCAATGCGCCGCTGTCGTTCTTGTATGCTCACGTGATAGCGCTCTTAGTAGTGCCGATGACAGTGGCTATCCTGTACTGGTACGTACTGGAACAGGAGGAAAAAAAGAGCGGCGCGCAAACGCAGGGGGTGAAGAAGAATGGTTAGTCCGGTAGTTATCTTTATAACGATACTTTACTTTGCCGTAATTTTTGCTATCGGCTATATTACGCGTAAAGCGGCCGCCAACCCGATGGACTACTATGTGGCCGGCCGCAAAATCGGGTCGGTAGTCAACGGGGCGGCCCTGGCGGCTACTTTCCTCAGTCCCGCCAGTTTTCTTGGCCTGCCGGCCTTTATTTTCCTGCTCGGCTACCCGATGTGGTGGGCGCTGATAGGGATTGTCTGCGGCATGCCGCTGGCCAGCCTGCTGACGGCGGCGCCGCTGCGCAAGTACGCGCCGGTGTCTTTCACCGATTATTACTGCGACCGCTACGAGGACCAGAAATGGATGCGCGTCCTGCTCGGCTTTCCCGTCTTATTCGGCACCTGGTGCTATATCGTGCTGTCCCTGGTCGGCACCGCCTTGTTCATGATGGCCATTTTGCGCGTGCCATACACCACCGCCGTGTTTATCGGCGCGATCGCCGTCCTGTTTTATGTCTACCTGGGCGGCATGGTGGCGACTACCTGGTCGACCGCTTTCCAGGGGATGCTGATGGCCTTGGCGGCCGTGGTCTGCGGGATAGCGGTGCTCGTTCACTATGGCGGGTTTGGCGCTATGTCCGACGCCATTTATGCCCATACGCCCAGGTTCTGGCTGATGCCGTATGTCGAACCGGGGGCTTCTTCACACCCGCTCTTTGCCTCGTGGCTGGGTGTGGTGGGTTTCTTCTTTGTCTGGCATTTCGGCTTTGCCACCATGCCCTACTCCGTGGTCCGCTTCTTTACCGCCATGGACGTCCATTCGGCCCGCAAATCGGTTGTCTGGACCGTCGTCTTCGGCGGCTCCATGTACTGGGGCTTAATCATTATCGGCACGGCCGCGCGTCATCTCATTGAGACGCTGCACCCGCTGATAGGGCAGACCATGAGGCTGCCGGACGGTACGGAAGGCGTTATTGCCACGGCGATGCATGTGCTGACCAGAGTCAGGGACGATTACGGCATAGGCGGTATCGTCGTTACCGATTTCTCCATGATTGCCGCTATTGAGGGGCTGGGGAATCCCTGGTTGTTGGGGCTGCTGGCGGCCGGCGGCCTGGCCATCGCCATGTCTACCGCGGCCGGCTGGGTAATGGTCGGCAACGTCCTGCTGGGTCGCGACTGGATGGGCAAAGTATTCGGCAACAAGTGGGCGCTGGAGAATCCAGTCCAGGCGCTGCGGGTCATGGCCATAATTCTTTTGGCCATCGGCACCTATTTCTCCCTGACCCCGGTTGCCCTGCTGCTGGACTTCGCCGGATTTGCCTTTACCGCGCTGGTTGCCTCCATGGGAGTGCCGCTCGTTTTCGGCCTGTGGTGGCCGCGGGCGACCAGGGCGGCCACCTATGCCACCGTCATCACCATGTTTCCTCTGGTTTTGTACACCTGGGTGTACGCCCGCAACGTGCTGGGGAGCCCGCACTGGTTTTTCTTCAGCGAAATATTCTTTGGCGAAGGCGCCAGGGTCTCTACGCCGCATCAGTTTTACTGGGTCTTTGTGGCGGCCGTCTTCTTTATCGTTGTCTCGCTGTTTACTAAGCCGGCCTCACCAGAGGCCATCAAAAGCTACTGCGATGATTTACATTAATAATACCTGTTGATCCGCTCATGTGCAGGGTCCGAAGCCGGGGAGCCAGTCTCTGCCGGCTTCGGCCTGTCTTTTGGATAGCAAGATTTGCGCAGGTGATGCAGGAAGGCATTTACCGGACGATAAACCCGAATCAAGATTGCAAATCCCGGCAGGAAAATGAGTAAATAATTGCGAATAGTTGCAAATAAAATAAATCAGGTGGTGGTTAGCTAATGGATTATCAGGGCATGTACCGGCAAAAACTGGTTACTGCTGAACAGGCGGTCAAAGTCGTCAAGACTGGAGACTGGGTTGATTACGCCGGCTTTTGTAATACTCCCGTGGCGCTGGACGCCGCCTTGGCCAGTCGTAAGGAAGAGTTGGCCGATATTAAGGTGCGGACGACACTCAGTCTGCGGATGCCGGAAATCGTTAAGGCGGACAGCAGGCGTGAAGTTTTTACCATGTGCAACTGGCATTTCAGCGGTTTGGACCGCAAACTGCACGATCAGGGCCTGATGAGTTATATTCCCATGGTTTACCGGAACAAACCGCACTTTTACCGGAAAAGCAACCTGCCGGTGGATGTCGCCATGTTCGTGGTGCCGCCGATGGATAAGCACGGTTATTTTAATTTTGGTCTTACCGTCTCGGCTTCCAGGGCCATTGCCGACCAGGCCAAAACCATTATCGTAGAAGTAAATGAAAAGATGCCCTGGGCCAGGGGAGGCACGGAAGAACTGCTGCATATCACGGAAGTGGATTACATCGTGGAGCATACTCAAGCCGTGCCGGCTGTCAATCCGGCCGCTCCAAGCGAGACCGACAAAATCATTGCGGCCAGGATTGTGGAAGAAATTCCGGATGGCGCCACCATCCAGCTGGGGATTGGCGGCATGCCCAACACAGTGGGCAATATGATTGCTGAGTCCGACCTGAAAGAATTGAGCTGCCACACGGAAATGCTGGTTGATGCCTACCTGGCTTTGTTTAAGGCCGGCAAGCTGACCAACAACAGAAAAAATATCGACAAAGGCAAATCGGCCTGGACTTTTTGCGTCGGTTCCCAGGAGCTGTACGACTGGGTTGACCACAATCCGAGCTTGGCCGCTTATCCGGTCAGCTATACCAATGCCCCGCACGTCATCTCCCAGAACAACAACATGATTACTATTAACAATTGCGTGGAAGTCGACCTGTTTGGCCAGATCTCCTCCGAGTCCGCCGGCACGCGCCAGATCAGCGGCACCGGCGGACAGCTCGACTTTCTGACCGGAGGCTTTATGTCCAAAGGCGGCAAGAGCTTTATCTGTTTTACCGCCACCTGTGCCGACAAGACAAATGGCGGGGTGCGGTCGCGGGTTGTGCCGGTACTGCCGGCAGGTGAGACGGTTACCGGGCCGCGCTCTCAGGCGCACTACCTGGTAACGGAGTACGGTAAAGTAAACTTATCCGGGCTTTCCGTCTGGGAGCGGGCGGAAAAGGTTATTACTCTCGCTCACCCCGATTTTCAGGACGAACTTGTCAGGGCGGCTGAGGAGCTGAACATCTGGCGCTGGTCAAACAAGCTGAAGTAAAATAGTAAGTTTTTCAGGGGGATGAGCCGATGTGGGAAACGCTTGAAGTGACCAAAAAGGAACACTATGCGCTGCTTACAATGAACAGGCCGGAGGCGTTGAACGCCCTGAATACACAGATGGCGCAGGAACTGGCGCAGGCCATGGGGTTGCTGGCCGGCGACAGTGAAGTTTGGGCCATGGCGCTGACTGGTGCAGGTGAGCGCGCTTTTTGCGTCGGTGCCGACTTAAAAGAGCGCCAGGGGATGAGCAAGGTTGATATGGTCAGGCAACGGGCGCTCTTTGTCCAGGCTTTCCGGGCGGCAGCCGCTTTCCCCAAACCGCTTGTCGCGGCCGTCAACGGGTTTGCCATGGGCGGCGGATTCGAATTTGCCCTTTGCTGCGACATGATTGTGGCCTCCAGGGAGTCATTTTTCGGGCTGCCGGAGGTCAGTCTCGGCATCATCCCCGGCGGTGGCGGCACACAGAACCTGGCGCGGATTATCGGTAAAAACAAGGCCAAGGAACTGATCTTTACCGGGCGGAGAATTTCCGGGGAAACGGCCTTTGACTTAGGAATAGTCAACAGGCTGGTACCGCAGGGGGAACTGCTGGAGACGGTGGAGGCCCTGTTGCGGGAAATCTGCCGGAACGCGCCGCTTGCGCTGCAACAGGCCAAACTCTGCCTGGACTTTGGCCTGGAAACCGACCTGCGTACGGCCCTGGTGCTGGAAGCGGAGGCCTATAACCGCTGCCTGTACAGCGAAGACCGAGATGAAGGGCTAAGGGCTTTCAACGAAAAAAGAAAACCGGACTATCAGGGTCGCTGAACATTGACGCCTAAGGTGGGAGGTGCCGGAATGAAAGATTTGCCGTTGCCGCAGGAAGTTGCGGTTTGTGAGTGCTGGGCCAGGGAAGGTGTGCAAAACGAGTCGGCGGTCATCCCGACAGAAGCTAAGGTACAAATGATTACCCGCCTGGTGGAAGCCGGTTTTCGCCGGATTGAGGCTGTCAGTTTTGCCCATCCCAAATATTTGCCGCAATTTGCCGATGCGGAAACTATCTTGCAGCAGATACCGCGGCCGGAAGGTGTCGGCTATCGCGCCATTGTCGCCAATATGCGGGCACTGGAGCGCTGTGTGGAAGCCAAAAAAAACGGGCATGGCGTTAACGAGGCGGCCTTTGTGCTGGCGGCCAGCGAAGCTTACAACCTGGCCAATGTCAGAATGAGCCACGCGGAAAATAAGCCGTTGCTGGAGGAAATGTGCCGGATCGCGCTGGCTGAAGGAATGGATATTATCGGGTGGGTGCTGACTTCCTTTGGCTGCGAACTGGCCGGCGACGTGGCTGTCGAGCAGGTGCGCGACCTTGGACGGTGGTGGCTGGACAACGGGGCGCGGCTTGTCGGATTCGGCGATACGCACGGGGTAGCCAACCCGGCCCAGGTTTACAGGTTTTATGATTACCTGGCCAATTACGGGTTTACTCCTGAAAACGTAATTGTCCATTTCCATGATACGCGCGGCAACGGGATGGCCAACAGCGTAACCGCGCTCCAGTGCGGGATGATCAACTTTGACAGTTCGCTGGGAGCTGCCGGCGGTCCTCCGGCTTTCGCCGGACAAACGGCGGAGGCCAGCCTGAGTACCGCCGGCAACTGTGCTACAGAGGACATGGTCTGCCTTTTCAGCGAGATGGGCGTCAAAACCGGCATCAATATCGGGCTGTTGCTGCAAGCCGGACTGGAGGCCGAAAAGATTATGGGGCGGCCGCTGCGGGCCAACACCGTCCGGCGCGGCCCGGTGCCGCATCAGAGTCAGTTCGGGACAAATCAGGAAAGGAGCCTCAGCTGATGGATTTTCGACTGAACGAAGAACAGCAGATGATCCAAAACATGGTCCGTGAGTTTGCGGATAAAGAGCTCGCGCCGGTGGCGGCCAGGCTGGACGAGGAAGGTGAGTTTCCCCACGAAATTATCAGGAAAATGGGGGCCCTCGGCTTGTTTGGACTGCCTTTCTCCGAGGAATACGGCGGAACAGGTGCCGGTTACCTGTCATATGCCCTTGCGGTGGAAGAGATTTCGCGGGCTTGCGCTTCCACCGGCATCACTTACGCCGCGCACTGTTCTATCGGTGCAGGCCCTATTTATCTGTTCGGCACTCCTGAGCAGAAAAAACAATGGGTCATGCCCTGCGCGCAGGGCAAAATGCTCGCGGCTTTCGGGCTGACAGAACCTAACGCCGGCTCAGACGCCGGCGGCACGCAAACCACAGCCGTTCCTGACGGTGACGGGTGGGTCTTAAACGGCAGCAAGTGTTTTATTACCAACGCCGGGGTAGCCAAGGTGGCCGTCATTACGGCGGTAACCGACAAAGAAAAAGGATCACGGGGCATTTCCTCCTTTGTCGTACCCACAGACACGCCTGGGTTTAAAGTGGGGCAGCCGTACCGCAAGCTGGGGTTGAACGCCTCCGACACACGGGAGATAATTCTGGATAATGTGCGCCTCCCCAAAGAAAGCATGCTCGGTAAGCCGGGAGAGGGCTTTAAGCAATTCCTGATTGCTTTGGACGGCGGCCGGATCAGTATTGGCGCGCTGTCCGTCGGTATCGCACAAGCCTGCCTGGACGCCTCGCTGAAATATGCCAGGGAACGGGTGCAATTCGACCAGCCGATCGCCAAATTCCAGGCGGTTCAGTTTAAGCTGGCCGATATGAAGATGAAGACGGAGCTGGCGAGAACGATGGTCTATAAAGCCGCCTGGCTGAAAGACCAGGGTTTGGCGTTCAGCATGGAGGCGGCCATCGCCAAGCTTTATGCTTCCGAAGCGGCCATGCAGAACGCTACCGAGGCGGTTCAGATTTACGGCGGCTACGGGTACATGAAAGATTATCCGGTCGAGCGTTATTTCCGCGATGCCAAGCTGATGGAGATCGGCGAGGGTACTTCGGAAATACAGCGGCTGGTAATCGCCAGGCTTCTGGGCTGTTAAAAACGCCAGAAAAAAAATAACCGGACAGCTGCCTGTCCGGTTATTTTTTTTCTGTGGTTCTTTGCAGTTTGATAGCATAGAGATAAAGCCGGAGGCCTTTTTTTTCATCTTCAGTAAGGGGACCAAGCTGCTGTACCGTTTCGTCAAGGGCCGGGTCGGCGACCATGTCCTGCCAGTGACCGGGCAGGCGGGCAGCGGCATTTTCAGTGCTGAGGTAGCCAGCCAGCGCCAATATCTCGTATTCACTCAAGGCTAAGGGCGGAGCCATCTTTTTCAGGACAGCCGGGTGGGGCGGGTTGCGCTCGCCGCGCTCAACTCGCGACAGGTAAGAAGGACTGACGCCGGTCAAATTTGCCAGCTCTTTTTGGGATAAGTTGCGGCGTTTGCGCAGCTCCAACAGTTTTTGGCCAAAATGAGACAAAATATCCCCTCCCCCGCTAGTGCTTATTGTAAAGTATCTATTGCCTGCAGGCAATAGGGAGAGAACAAATTGACAAATAGCACATTTAATCATAAAATATTGTCATGTAGTCATTTTCAGGAAGCAGGTGGTATAGTGAACGTTCAGGTGGAAAAACTGAAAAAACTGATGGAGCACAGGGATTGGTCGCTGCCCCAGTTGGCCGCAAAAATGGCTCTTGACTATTCGTTTCTCTACCGGGTAATGCAGGGACAGCGTAACCCGGGAGGAAAATTCTTCAGCGGGCTGATGCTCCTTTGCATGGAAGAGGACCTTGATTTTGAACAATATGTCAGCTTTAAGTGCCAAAAAGCAGGGGAAGCGGAGTAAGTTATCCAATATATACTGAATAGGAAGGGTTGGAAGAAATGCTTAGGTGGGGTTATGACGATATCCCGGGAACTGTGCCGGAAAAAAGTGTCGCCAAAGAATTGCGCTCTCAGAAATGGTATGACGCTGTTGGTTTTTTCTTAAGTGGGTCACGGGATGCTTTCCGGCCTGTGAGCAAAGGAGGGTGTTCTAAGATGTTGGAAAAAGGTCTGCGGGGCGAGGCGTCGGTTGCGGTAGCGGCCGGCAACACGGCCAAAGAAGTCGGCCACGGCAGCGTACCTGTTTTTGCCACGCCGATGCTGGTGGCGCTGATGGAAAGCGCAGCTATCGCAGCTGTGCAGGGCAAGCTGGCGGAAGGGCAGACGACGGTTGGCACCAGGATAGAGGTTTCCCACACGGCGGCAACCCCGGTTGGCATGACGGTGACGGCGCAGGCTGAACTGGTCAAGGTCGACGGCCATCGCCTGGTCTTTGACGTAATGGCCCAAGATGAAGCCGGCCTCGTCGGAGAAGGCCGGCACGAGCGGTTTATCGTAGCAACGGATAAATTTCTTGCCAGGGCGGAAAAACGAAAAGGCTTCAATGCCTGGATGGACAGTTAATGGGGTAACCAGCAGGGCTCAAGATACACCGGCTGCAATTGCCTCTCCGCCAGGGCCTGCAGGACTGTTTCATACAGCAGGTCCAGCCTGGCCAGAAAAATCTGCTTATCTCCTTTCCCGGCCGGGCCGAACGGGACAAGGAAGAAGCTCCTGATACTTAAAATTTGCTGCACGTTCAACAGCAGGTTTTCTGAATTGCCGTTGGGTACCAGGGCCAGCACCACAGGGCAGCCGGTTTGCAGGTGCCGTACGGTTGTGGCCAAGGGTGCCGCCATAACCCGGGCGTTAACCAGCCTGCTTAAAAAATTGCCCGTACAGGGAGCGATCACCAGCAGATCGTAAGCAGTGTCGAGATTAAACAGTTCACTTGTTTCATCAGCCAGGGAAGCGGTCATCATTTCCCGGCCGGTAATTTGTTCTAATAAGGTCCTGGTAGCGTTAAACTGGGCATCGTTCTCCTGGTTGTCGGAGGCGGCAAGAAAAAGCGGGAAAATATCGGCGCCGGCAGCCAGCATTTTTTCTATTTCGCCGATAATCTGCGGCATGGAAAAATGCCCTTCCGGCAAAGCGAAAGCGATTTGTCTGCCAAGCAAACTCATAAAGAATCCCCCTTTGAGACGCAAGTTATTATATGCGCCTCAAAGGGAGGGAGTGCCTGACAGGCTCTGGTCAGGACAAGTCTAGCAGATTTTCCAGGCCGTAAACAACACCGCTTTGCCCCATAACCGCTTTAACGGCCATAATTATGCCGGGCATGAAGGAGGTACGGCTGAAGGAGTCGTGCCGGATGGTCAGAGACTGGCCGAGGCCGCCGAAGATTACCTCCTGGTGAGCGACAAGACCGGGCAGGCGCACGCTGTGCAGCCGGATGCCCTCCATCTCGCCGCCGCGCGCCCCTTTGATTTTCTCCAGTTCCTCGACCGTCCTCCTGCAGAAATTTCCCCTTGTCTGAAGGATCATTTCGGCCGTTTTAATGGCGGTGCCGGAGGGGGAGTCAACTTTTTTCTCATGATGCAGCTCAATAATCTCTGCCTCCGGCAGGTAGCGGGCAGCCCGGGCGGCAAAGAGCATCATCAGCACCGCCCCAATAGCAAAATTCGGAGCGATTACAGCAGGGAGACCGGCAAGCTCCGACCACCCGCGGATTTTTTCCAGGTCGGGCCCGGTAATCCCGGTTGTTCCTACCACGGGGCGCACACCAAGGGAAAAAGCGGTTTCAATATTGTGCAGCACACTGTGCGGCGAAGTAAAATCAATCATCACGTTAGGCTGGGTCCTCTGCAAAGCTGCTGCCAGGTCAGTTTCCAGCGGCACACCGACAGGACCAAGGCCGGCCGTTAAACCGGCGTCACCACCGTCACCATGCAAATCGACAGCGGCCGTCAGCTCAAGCCCCGGCTCGGCACAAACAGCACGCACCACTTCGCGGCCCATGTTGCCGGCCGCTCCGGCTACCGCTACTTTAATTGTCACCACGCTAACCCTCCTCGGCCTTCGGTGCCGCGCCGGCAGTTATGAAGGCGGCTTTGTTATTATTTTCTTTCTTACTTCAGTATTTTCCGATATTGCGCCAGTAAAGTCAAGAAAATGTGTGACGTTGCGATTTAACCGAGGCCCGCCGGACGCTTCGCTACGTCTTCGCTCCGGTCCTCGTCGTGCCTGGCAGCCGACGATTTCTAAAGAAGTTAGTGTTACATGATGGCCGGAGCAGTTCCGAAAAAAATATGGAGGTGGACTTATGCGGATCATCCTGGTGGGGCAGGCTGCTTTTGGCAAGGACTGCCTTGAAGCTCTGCTGGAGCAGGGGGAAAAGATAGTGGGTGTGGTAACGGTTCCGGACGACCCCGCTGACAAAAGGCCCAATCCGCTAAAAGAGGCGGCAATCGCCAAAAATATTCCCGTGCTGCAGCCGGAAGGCCGCAGCCCCCACCGCCTGAAGCATCCGTCTGTAATTCCCTGGATACGAGCTTTGCGGCCGGACCTGCTGACGCTTGTTTTTGTCACCGACTTTATGCCTTTTGACGCTATTCAACTGGCGACTTACGGGGGAATTAACTATCACCCGTCCTTACTGCCGAAATACCGGGGCGGCTCCGCAATTAACTGGGCCGTACTGAGCGGTGAAGAAGAAACAGGCGTAACAATTCATTATCTTGATGAAGGCGTGGATACGGGAGACATTATCCTGCAGGAAAAAGTGCCTGTTGACATCAATGATACCACAGGCGCGTTATATTTTAATAAGTTGTACCCTTTAGGGATCAGGTTGGTTAAGCAAGCCGTCGCCCTAATCAGGGAAGGTAAGGCGCCCCGCGTTCCCCAGGACCATAGCAAGGCTTCTTTTCAACCGTTGATTTCCGGGCAGGATGTAAAAATTGACTGGGGGAAACCGGCCCGTGCCATCCACAATGTCATCAGGGCGGCTAACCCGGCTCCCGGAGCGCATACCTCGTTCAGAGGAGAAAAAATTAAGCTGTGGGAAAGCGAGTTGGCAGGCCCTGTCCCGGGCGCCGCCGGAGAGATTACCTCCCTGGTTGAAGGGAAAGGCTTTCAGGTTGCCGCCCCAGGCGGTTCTTTGTTGATTGCCCGCGTGCAAAAAAGCGGTGAAGGCAAAAGCCCGGCCGCAGAATACATGAACAAGGACAAACTGCGGCCGGGAGAAAAGTTCACCTAAAAAGAGGACAAGCTGCTTTTAGTATTCAGCGCAACCTGGGGCTTAAGGTAAAACAAACAGGTTTTGGCGCTAAAAGCAGCCTGTCCCCTTTTTAGCCGGCAGAAAGGATGGTAAAAAATGGCTACACCCCGTGAATTGAAAGCGCTATATGAGGGAGGAACGAACATTAGCGCATATTTGCGCCGGGAAAAAGACATGCAGGGTAATACGACTGAAATCATTGATGTTGCCTATGATTTGCAGGCGGGAAGTTATATTGATGCTTTACAGGATGCGGCAAAAGCAAAGCACCAACAGAATTATACAGCAGAGATAGCCCGAAACATCCTTTCTTTGCTTAATCCAAGGTCAATACTGGAGGCTGGAGTCGGAGAAGCTACTACTCTTTCCGGCGTATTGTCTCACTTGGGAGGTGCTGTACGCGGCTATGGCTTTGACTTGAGTTGGTCACGCGTTGCGTTTGCCAAACGATGGCTCCGGCAGCAAAATATATCTGATACTGTCCTGTGTACAGGAAATCTGCTACATATTCCCTTTGCGGACGACTCAATTGACATTGTTTATACATCACACACTATAGAGCCAAACAGCGGCAAAGAAGAGCAAATTCTTCGTGAACTGTTCCGTGTCGCGAAAAAATTCTTAATTCTGTTAGAGCCCAGCTATGAACTTGCTGGCGAGGAGGCCAAGCAGAGAATGGACTCTCATGGATATTGTAAAAACTTACTTGGAACAGCTCTTTCTCTGGGCTACAAAGTTATGGAACACAGGCTGTTTCCGTTTATCGCAAATCCTCTGAATCCGACTGCCTTAACGATAATCAGGAAAGACGAAAACAGGCCGGCACCTTCTTTCGTTCTTGCGTGCCCAAAGTTCAAAACACCTTTACATGAGATTGGTGGCATGCTGTTCAGTTCTGAGGCCTTGACGGTCTATCCAATTATTGGAGAAATTCCTTGTTTAAGAATCGAAAACGGTGTATTTGCCAGCAAGTACCAGGTAATTATGGAAGCGGTCGACGGTGTAAGATTCCCGGTGGAGGTGGGCAAACTAGATGACGGTTGCTGACAGCTAAGGAGGTAGATAGTTTGACGGTCACAATCGGCATCAACGGGTTTGGACGCATCGGCCGCAATACGTTCCGCGCCATGCTGGAGGACGAGGCTTTGCGCGTGGTGGCGGTCAATGACCTGACTGACAACGCTACGCTGGCGCACCTGTTAAAATACGACTCTCTCTACGGGAAATGCGTGGGCGAAGTTTCTTTGCAGGGTGAAAACCTGCTGGTTAACGGGCGTGAAGTGAAAATATTTGCCGAGGCTTCCCCGGAGCGTGTTCCCTGGAGAGATCTGGGGGTTGACGTGGTGGTGGAAGCTACCGGCCTCTTTCGCACTCACCGCGAAGCCTCGCGCCACTTAACAGGCGGCGCGCAAAAAGTTATTGTCACCACTCCGGTACACGACGCCGACATGATTGTGGTGATGGGCCTCAATCATAATTTGTACCGTCCGGAAGAACACCGTATCCTCTCCTGTGCTTCCTGCACCACCAACGCGCTGGCGCCGGTCGTAAAGGTGCTGCAGGAAAGCTTTGGCGTGGTGCGCGGACTGATGAATACGACCCATTCCTATACCAATGACCAGCAGCTGCTGGACCTGCCGCATGCCGACCTGCGCCGGGCCAGGGCCGCCGCCCTGTCCATGATTCCGACCACAACCGGGGCGGCAAAAATAATCGGCAAACTAATCCCCGACCTGCAAGGGAAAATAGACGGTTTTGCTGTGCGAGTCCCTACGCCCACCGTTTCCATTGTGGATTTTGTGGCGGTGCTGGGCAGGGAAACCTCGGCGCGGGAAATCAACGAGGCCTTTACCGCCGCTGCCGGCGGGGCCCTGCGCGGGATTCTCAGTGTTGCCACAGAGCCGCTGGTATCGGTGGATTACAAAGGTTCTCCTTATTCCAGCGTGGTGGACAGCCTGCTGACCATGGTGCTGGAAGGGCGCTTGGTGCGGGTAGTGGCCTGGTATGACAATGAATGGGGTTACTCGCGGCGGGTATCTGATTTGGCGGGATATATCGCCCGCCAGGGGCTGTAGGCTATTTTTGCCTGTCTTGCACGGTTCAGGAGTTTCTGGCGCTATGGTGGAAGTCGCGGCAGGAATGTACTGTGACGGGGTGGAATATTACCAAATGCGGTCAGAGCAGGGCTAAAAGGGGTGGCTGCCTTATGAGTGAGATCCGCTTTGGCACCGACGGCTGGCGTGCCGTCATTGCCGAGGAGTTTACATTTGCCAACGTGCGCTGTGTCTGCCAGGCTGTGGCAAACCACCTGGCAGCCCGGGGACTGCGGGAAAAAGGCGTGGTCATCGGCTTTGACACCAGGTTTCTGGCGGAAAAGTTTGCGCTGGCCTCAGCCGAGGTGATGGCCGGCAACGGTATCCGTGTTTATCTGTGCAAGAAGCCTGCTCCGACGCCGGTAGTTGCCCATGCCGTCGCCGCGCGGCGCGCGGGTGGAGCGCTGATGCTGACGGCGAGCCACAACCCGGCCGAGTACCTGGGAATTAAATTCATACCCGATTACGCCGGCCCGGCGCTGCCGTCCGACATCGCTCCCATCGTCTCCTGCCTGGCCGGTGTGCTTGCCGCCGCCAAGGCAGACAGGCAGGAACTGGCAAAGGCTTTTGAACGCGGCCTGGTGGAAATCATTGAACCTAAGGAAGATTACGTTCGTCACCTGGAAGGGCTGCTTGATTTTGCGGCCATCAGCCGCTCCGGACTGAGCGTGGTGGCCGACCCGATGCATGGGGCAGGACTTGGCTACCTGGAGGAAATACTGACGCGGCACGGTTGCCGGGTCACGGCGATCCGCAACTGGCGGGACCCCTTATTCGGCGGTTCCCTGCCGGAGCCCACTTCTTTGCACCTGCGTCCGCTGGCTGCCAAGGTCCGGGAAACCGGCGCCGATATTGGCCTTGCCCTGGACGGCGACGCTGACCGCCTGGGAGTGGTGGACGCCGACGGCCGCTTTTACAGCCCCAATGAAATCCTGATTCTGTTTATGGAGTATCTGATAAATGAACGCGGCTGGCAGGGTGTGGTGGCCCGCACGGTCGCCACTACCCACATGCTGGACCGCATCGCCGCCCGGCATGGTTTTCAGGTGGTGGAGACTCCGGTCGGTTTTAAGTATATCGGTCAGGTGATGCGGGAGCAGGAGGCCTTTCTGGGCGGGGAAGAAAGCGGCGGAGTCAGCATCCGCGGCCACGTTCCGGAAAAAGACGGGATTCTGGCCAGCCTGCTGTTTGTGGAAATGCTGGCCAGAACCGGAAAGAAGCCTCTTGCTTTACTTAGCGATATTTACAGCCGGTTTGGGCAGCTGTACAGCGAGCGCCTTGATTTACGGGTCAGTGAGGCGGTAAAGGAGCAAATGCTGGAAAATATGAGGGCCTGGGCGCCTCAGGAGCTGGGCGGCGTGCCGGTGGTTTCCTTTTCGTGCGCGGACGGCCACAAAGCGGTGCTGGCTGACGGCGCGTGGTGCCTGGTGCGTGCATCAGGGACGGAACCGGTCTTCCGGGTATATGTGGAGGCCGGCACGGACCGGGGGAAGCTGGCTCTTCAGGAAGAGGTAAAAAAGGTGCTCTGCGCCAATGTTAAGGAGGAAGAGATGTGTATGATTTAGAGAGGACTAGCGGCTTACCATTGCAGGCGGATGACAAAGGCGGGCTGTTGTTCGGTCCCGGTCTGTCGTCGGTCGCGCCGGATATCCGCCGCCGCCGGGACATGCTGGAGGTGCTTTTTGAGCCGGAGGCAGCCGGGCCGGAAGAGCTGTATTACATGTACCGCGGAGTATGCCGCGAGACCGACAGCACGCTTATCCGGCAGCATGGGTTGCGTTACGACGTGACTATCCTGCGCCCCGGTACGGTCGGCAGCGAATACATTAAAACGGCCGGCCACTACCACCCGATAAAACCCGGCACCGAGTTTACCTATCCGGAAGTGTACGAGGTATTGCACGGCCGCGCTCACTACCTGCTGCAAACGGAGCCGGACGAAGAAGGCGTGGAAGCGGTACTGATGGAAGCGACAGCCGGGGACAAGGTGTTAATCCCGCCGGGCTATGGCCATATCACCATCAATCCGGGGCCGGGCTGGCTGGTCATGAGCAACTGGGTGGCCGAGGGCTTTGCCTCGCTCTATGCACCGATCAAGGAGTTGGGCGGAGGCGCTTATTTTGCGCTGGCCGGCAACGGTGAAGAAGAACGGCTCGTTGTCAACCCCCGCTACCGGCCCACACCGAGAATTTCCGCGCGCCGGCCTGCCGACCTGCCGGAATTCGGCCTGGTGCGCGGCCGCCCGATGTACTTTGCTTTTCTGGAGTCGCCGGAAATGTTCGCTTATTTGGCCAACCCGGAAAACTATTTTTAATGGCGATTATGTGTCTAAAGAGAAGGCCTATATTTTAAAAATCTGGAAAGCGTTGCGAGACAGACAAACAGGTAAAAAAATGAATTGGTGCTGGAGGCGCTGGAAAAATACCTGCCGGAGCTACCGCTGGAACCGGGCAAAATTAAGATGGGCAACGCGCAGTTGCCAGACCGCGAGGAGATTTATGAGGGCAGGTTAAAATTTTGATTTTGCTGATTGGAGGATGCCCGATGAGTAAGCGGCGTACTATTTTTATTGCTGCAATCTTTATATTAACTTGTGTTATATTGCTGATTCATTATGACAATGATGATGCATCAAAAGCGAAAAAGCAAGTTCTGCAATATTTTGAACTGCTGGAACAAGCGTTTACAAAGAACGTGTCTGAACAAGAATGGCGTGGTGTGCTTTCCAAGGCTGCCTTAACAAGCGTGCGCGGGCCACAACTTGAAAAATACTTAATCGGATGTACCCTTTCATATCCTCGAATCTTATCGTGGAGCTACGGCACGACGGACTCTCCCCCCGGGTCAATTTTAGTTACAGCCAGCTACCAGATAGACTTTCCCAACAATCTAAAAAATCCAGGCCTGAATATCTGGCATAAAGAAGTGTTTACTGTCATCAAGGAACAAGGCAATTGGGTGATTGACTCCTCTCAAGAAAAACTGCGTCATCCATCCGACCTTCCCAGGTATGCCTTAGACCGGGAAGAAGCTGTAGCCTTGGAACGTAACTGGCAGCGCAATAACCATTATACGGAAAAAGAAATACTGGAACTGAACCGGACGCTGATAGGCCCGGCGTTGCGTTTGGTTTATGCGTCGCATAACTGGGATGGTCCGGTGGAAAATATGTCGCCTGAACATCAGGCGGAATATCATCAGGTAATACAAAGAAGTTTCCTGCCTGAGGTTATAAACAGCCACGGTTGGGACACGTTTATTGCAATAACTGCCCGCTATGACCCCTTTTTCCAGGTCCTGCAGGCGGTTTCCAATGAAGATACCATTCAATTAAGCCTTGTGGCTGATTTATTCGGGCAAGCTTATTTTGTGCCGGCTTTTGTTGATGTGGAGCTCAAAAAGAAGGATAATACCTGGCTAATCTCTAAAATTTCAAATGTATCCGCTTATAACAGCGTTTATCAACTGAAAATAAAAGACCCTGAAAAATTTCAAAGGTTAGTGACTCTATATAATTTTTGGCGAGTCAGGACGGAGTGGTTTGGTGTCGACGAATCGTATGTTTCGCTATAGTGCTTGATTCAATTCATGTAATTAATGCATGATTCGACCCCAAAAAGGGCAATTATGCATAGTCATTTGTGATACAACAGGTTCATATGAGGAGTGATGGCTATGCAGTTGGAGCTGCCGCTGGAACTGGGAAAATTTAAGATGGGTGACGCGCAGTTGTCTGACCGAGAGGAGATTTATAGGGGCGTGAATCCTATGTTTGCCGGGAAAACTGTCTTGGTCACAGGCGGAACGGGGTCATTCGGGAAGAAATTTGCGGAGATTGTGCTCAGAGAACATGAGCCGAAATCGCTGCGTATCTTCTCCAGAGGGGAACTATTGCAGCTGCAGATGAGGGAACAGTTTCAGGGTGACGGCCGCTTACGCTTTTTTATTGGCGATGTCAGGGATAAGGAGCGGTTATCCCGGGCCATGAACGGTGTTGACATCGTGGTGCACGCCGCCGCCCTGAAGCAGGTTCCCGCCTGTGAGTATAATCCTCTCGAGGCGGTAAGAACCAATATTGACGGGGCGGCAAATGTGATCGATGCCGCCATTGATAACGAGGTGGAAAAAGTGCTGGCTATCAGCACCGACAAAGCGGTCTGGCCCGTAAACCTTTACGGCGCGACAAAACTGGTCGCCGAAAAGCTTTTTGTCCAAGGCAACGCTTATACCGGAGGGCGCAAAACCCGCTTCAGCGTGGTTCGCTATGGAAATGTTGTCGGCAGCCGCGGCAGCGTTATCCCGCTATTTTATGAACAGAGAAAAGCAGGCCGGATTACTGTTACCGACGACAGGATGACCAGGTTTTGGCTGACGCTGGAACAGGGAGTGTACTTTGTCATCAATTGTCTTGAGCAAATGAAAGGCGGGGAAATTTTTGTCCCTAAGATCCCCAGTATGCGCATCACCGATTTGGCCGAGGCCATCGCACCCGGGGCCACCCAGGAAGTAATCGGCATCCGCGCCGGTGAAAAGCTCCACGAATGCCTGCTGACCGGGGAAGAAGCCCGGCATACCAGGGAGTTCGACACTTACTTTGTTGTTGAGCCGGAGCATCCTTTCTGGAAAAAAGACGCCGGCAGCACAGTTAAATCCTTGCCGGAAGGGTTTGAATACAGCAGCAACAGCAACGACCTCTGGCTGAGTGCCGAAGATTTGTTGGCATTAATCGGGTCCCCTGACCTGCGGCAGGTCGATTGAGCGGGGTGGGAAACTTGCTCGAGCTGGCCTGCAACGGCGGAAAGCCTGTACGCGAAACTATCCTGCCTTACGGCCGCCAGTGGCTGGACGAGGCTGACATTGACGCGGTAGTCCATGTTTTGCGCTCCGCCTGGCTGACTACCGGTCCCAAGGTAGAGGAGTTTGAGCGGGAATTTGCCAGGCTGACAGGCGCAGGGCAGGCAGTGGCGCTTAACAGCGGGACGGCGGCCCTGCATGCCGCTGTCTTTGCCGCCGGGATAGGCCCCGGAGACGAAGTAATCTTGCCGCCGCTTACCTTTGCCGCCAGCGCCAACGCCGTTCTTTACCTGGGTGGGCGCCCGGTGTTTGCCGATTGTTTGCCGGACACGCTCCTGCTTGACCCGGCTCAGGTGGAAAGGAGCATCACGCCGCGCACGAAAGCAGTGATCGCCGTTGATTACGCCGGTCAGCCCTGTGATTATGACGCCTTGCAGTTTCTGGCGAACCGGTATGGGGTTAAACTGATTGCCGACGCCTGTCATTCTCTGGGAGGCAGCTATCAGGGGCGGCAGGTCGGTTCGCTGGCGGAGCTGAACGCTTTCAGCTTCCACCCGGTCAAAACGATTACCACGGGCGAAGGCGGTCTTGTGACCGCCGCTGACGGTGAGCTGGCCGAAAAAATGCGCGCCTTTCGCAACCACGGGATTACCACGGATTTCCGCCAACGTTCGGAAGCGGGCAGCTGGCTGTACGAAATGGTTACCCTGGGGTTTAACTACAGACTTTCAGATATAGCCTGTGCCTTGGGTTTAAGCCAGTTGTCCAGACTGCCGGCAATGCTCGCCAGGCGCCGGGAGATTGCGGCACTTTACAATGAGGCCTTCTCCGCTAACCCGGCCGTGACCCCGCTGACGCAGCGCCCTGACCGTGAGTCGGGGTGGCACCTCTATGTTGTCCGGCTTAATACGGAGAGGTTGCGTGTCCCGCGCTCATTAGTTTTTACCGCTTTGCGCGCGGAAAATATCGGCGTTAATGTTCATTATCTGCCTGTTTACCGGCATCCTTACTATCAAAACCTGGGATATAGCAATTCACTTTGCCCGGTCGCCGAGGCGGCATACGAAGAAATGCTTACCCTGCCGCTGTTCCCGGCCATGACCGACCAGGATGTCAACGATGTGGTAAGGGCGCTGGAGAAAGTATGTGCAGCATACGAAAAATGAGGTGCAGTCATGCGTGTTGCGGCAATCATCCAAGCCCGGATGGGGTCAACCCGCCTGCCGGGAAAAGTGCTGGAGCAGATAGAGGGACAAACGATGCTGGCATGCGTTGTCCGCAGGGCCGGCCGCGCTTCCCTGGTAACTGAGCTGGTTGTAGCTACCACGGAAGCCACAGCAGACCTGGCTATTGCGGACGAGTGCCGCCGGCTGGGTGTGCCTTTTTTTTGCGGCGCCGAGCATGATGTTCTGGACCGCTATTATCAAGCGGCCAGTGGCAGACAGGCAGACGTTGTCGTCCGGATTACCTCCGACTGCCCGTTTATTGATCCACAGCTGATAGACCGCGTAATCGCGGAGTTTCAGCGCCACAATGGTCTGGATTACGTCAGCAACACCCTGCCCCCCAGGACTTTCCCCCGCGGCCTGGATGTGGAGGTGGTGTACTTTGCCGCCCTGGAGCGGGCCTGGCTGGAGGATGATAATCCGGCGTGGCGTGAGCATGTAACCCCTTTTATCTACCGTAACCCGGAGAAATTCAGGCTTTATTCTGTAACAAGCGAGACTGACTATTCAGATTTGCGCCTGACGGTCGATACTAATGAAGATATGGCACTGGCGCGCAGGGTTTACGGCTATTTCGGCCATGACCGCTTTTCCTGGCGGGAGATTATTAAGGCGCTGGACAGGCATCCGCAGTGGCTGGAAATTAACAGACACATCGCGCAGAAAAAGGACCCCTGAAAAAAGCAGAGCAGGCAAGAGGATGAACTGTGCTACGATTAGGAGGATAGATACTTGTTTGAAAAAGTCGAAAAAAATCGATTTGGCTATTATAACTTAAAGGAGATTCCCAGTCGGGAAGAATTGCAGCAATATTATGCCGGTAAGTACTACCAAGAGGACAAGGGCGGTTATCAGAAAATTTACAGTGACGAGGAAATCAGGCATATTTTAAACAAAATAGAACAAAAATACCTTCTATTGATACAGCACCTGCAGCTTGCCGGAAAGGACAAGTGGAAGCTGTTGAATGTCGGCTGTGGTGAAGGGTGGGCGGTAAACTATTTTTTACATAAAGGATGGCATGTCCTGGGATTGGACTATAGCGTATACGGATGTCAAAGACAAAATCCCGACTGTGCAGTTTATTTAAAGCCGGGAGAAATAGAAGAAAACCTGGAGCTATTAGGTAAAGAAAATGAGACGTTTGATGTAATCTGGCTGGACAACGTCCTGGAACACGTCGTTGACCCGTTTAGTTTACTTGAGCAGTGTAAGAGGGTATGTGTTCCAGGTGGCATTCTTATTGTAGAAGTTCCAAATGATTTTTCGTTATTGCAGCAGTACCTCTACACACAAGGGCAGATTAACAATCCGTTTTGGGTTGCGGCTCCTGATCACATATCGTATTTTAACCAAGAAGGCTTGACCAAACTTTGTCAGGAAGC
Organism: Bacillota bacterium; assembly: GCA_018725565.1. Classification (GTDB taxonomy): domain Bacteria; phylum Bacillota; class Dethiobacteria; order Dethiobacterales; family Dethiobacteraceae; genus HKB214. Next base: position 30,056 of record QLUR01000008.1, read on the forward strand.
CGGCTGGCACCATCTTGACTCCATAGCTGATTTCCCAATAGACTGGAATCTTTTTAACAGCAACACTAATTACATTGCGGATAAGTCCAAAGGAAAATCGTGCCATCATGCCAGAGTGAATCTCGAAAATTACCTGTTTTCGCTGTCTGTTGAAAAAACCAATAACTTGTATCGGTGTCTTGCTGAACTGGGTCTCGGCCGACAGATTATCAGCCTTTTTGGCAGAAAGCAGTAATTGTGGCTAAAAGCAGGCGCTAAACATTTTATGGGGGAATAAGCGTGAATTATTTATGCCTTAAGGAAAAGGTTTATAAAGACGGGGAGTACTTTCTTGTTACCATCCGGAAGGCAGATATGTTGCTCATAAAAAAATGGCGGAATGAACAGATAGAAGTTTTGCGCCAGAAGTCATTATTAACAGATGAAGACCAAAATAGATACTACGACCAGGTTATTTCGCCTTCAATAATTTCCGCTGCGCCTGAGATCGTCTTATTTAGTTGCTTGTTAATGGACAATTGTATAGGTTACGGGGGGCTGACAAATATTGATTGGATTGCTAAAAGGGCCGAGGTTACTTTTTTACTCGACAGTGAACTACCCAAGGACCACAGGCAGTATCAATATTATTTCGACAGGTTTTTAAAGCTTTTGAAAAAGATTGCTTTCAACGACCTGAAGCTGCATCGATTATTTACGGAAACCTATGATTTACGGCCCTACCATATCTTTGTTCTGGAAAATAACGGCTTTAAATTCGAGGGGCGCATGAGGCAACATATTTATTTGGAAAAAGAAGGCCGGTATATTGACTCCCTGATACATGGCTGTTTGGAGAATAACGCAGATGCTGGAGAATAAAAAAGTTTTTGTAAGCGGAGGGGCTGGTGTAATAGGCACTGTGCTGGTGAATAAACTTCATCAGATGGGCGCCCGCGTCTTCGCAGGAGATCTTAAGTCCCGTCCTGCGGCTTGGCCGCCGGAAATAATGTTTAGACAGGGAGATCTTAATTTTATAACAAAACAGGAACTGGAGCGCTTTGCTCCGGAATATTTTTTCCATTTGGCGGCTGCTTTTGAAAGGACTACCGAAACTTTTGGCTTCTGGGAAGAGGCTTACCGCCACAACGTAAGGTTAAGCCATCACTTGATGACCTGCCTTAAAGATAGCAGAGTCTTAAAAAAAATAGTCTTTGCTTCAAGTTACCTTATTTATAATCAGGAATTGTACAGCTATGCCGAGCCGGCTAAAAAAGCCAGACGCCTGAAAGAGACTGACCCTATATATCCACGCAATTTGGTTGGGGCTGCCAAGCTCTTGCATGAAGCAGAGCTACATTTTTTGAATAGTTTCAGGGACACAGGTTTTGAAACCGTTAGTGCCCGAATTTTCCGCGGCTACGGAAAGAATTCCAGGGATGTTATCTCGCGTTGGATCAGGTCTTTGTTAAAGGGGGAAGCCTTAACCGTATATAACAAAGAAGGGATGTTTGACTATATTTACGCCGAAGATACGGCCGAAGGGTTAATCAGACTGTGTACAAGTCCCGCCGCAGGTGTCGTTAATCTTGGCAACGACAATGCCCGTACTGTGGCCGAAGTTTTGGAAATTTTGCGGCGGTATTTTCCCGACATGAAAACAGAGGTAAGGGATTCCGATCTTCCGTTTGAAGCTTCCCAGGCCAATATGGATTATTTCTGCCAACTAACGGGCTGGAAGCCTGATAAGCAACTGGAAGACGCTGTTCCGGAGGTCATAGAGCATGAGAGCAAGCGGCGTGAAAGCGAAGAACTGGGTAAGGCTGACATTAATATATTAGTCACTAGTGTTTCCTCGAAGGTGCCCTTGCTTAAAGCCTTAAGAAGCGCCAGCCTGAAACTGGGCAACAGGGGTAAGATTTTCGGGGCTGATATCGATGCCGGTTGCATCGCCAGGTACTTCTGCGATGGCTTTTGGCAGATGCCACGGCTCTTTGATTTAAAAATTGAAGAACTTATAGCCTACTGCACCGCAAAAAATATTTCTTGTATTATTCCAACAAGAGACGGCGAGCTGCGCTACTTTGCCGAACACAGGGATAAACTGCTGTTAAAGGGTATCCGGGTGATGACCTCCGGTAAAGATGGGGTTGAGATCTGTCTCGACAAGCTGAAGTTTGCCGGAGAATTGCAGGTCAGAGGTTACCCGGTGATTACAACAGAATTGGATATAGAAAAGCTGGCGGATGGCACGAATTATGTTGTTAAAGAAAGGCATGGTGCCGGTTCACAAAGTCTGGGGTTGAACCTGACTAAGCAGGAAGCCTTAAATCATGCTGCCGGCCTAAAAGAACCGATTTTTCAGCCCTTTATAACCGGCCGGGAAGTTTCGGTGGATTTATATGTGGATCAAAGAGGGAAAACGAAAGGAAGCGTGGTCCGGGCCAGGAAACTGGTGGTAAATGGTGAATCCCAGATTTCTGTTACGGAAAGAAATGAGCGTTTGGAGCAACTTTGCGCCGACATCTCCGAAAAGTTGGGCTTGTATGCCCATGTGGTTTGGCAAGTTATAATCGATCAGGCAGGAAAGTTCCATATCGTGGAGTGTAACAGCAGGTTTGGGGGGGCTTCGACTTTAAGCCTTGCCAGTGGGCTGGATAGTTTTTACTGGTTTCTGCTGGAGGCGACTGGTAATGACCTGACCGCATATCCCATGTTACCCCCCGCGACAGGAAGAACTCTGGTGCGTTACGCGGAGGATTTAATCATACCGTGATTGCTGTTTTTGATTTAGATGATACCCTTTATGAAGAACTGACCTTTGTCAGGAGCGGGTTTAAGGCTGTTGCCGGGTATATCAGTGACAGGTATAATATTTCTGCCGGACACACCCTGTCATATATGATGCAAAGGCTGGAAAAGGGCCGGGAACAGATATTTGACGATATGCTGACAGAGTTTGGTCTGTTAAGCAAAACCAATGTCAGGAAATGTGTGTCTCTCTATCGAGGTCACAAACCTGATATTTCCCTTTATCGCGAGGCGGCTGATTGCCTGGACAGGCTTGCCTGTGTTCCGGTTTACATTGTAACCGATGGCCATAAAATCGTACAAAAGAATAAACTGTTGGCATTAGGGCTGTACGAACGTGTTAAGTTTTGTTTCGTCACATACCAATACGGCATCAAATATTCCAAGCCGTCGCCTTACTGTTTTCATAAAATCTGCGCCAAAGAAAAAACGACTCCTGATAAGGTGGTCTATGTTGGGGACAACCCCCGTAAAGATTTTGTCGGTATTAAACCGTATGGCTTTAAAACTATACGTGTTTTAACCGGACAGTACAGGGAAGTGCAGATGGGCAAAGAGTATGAGGCGCATTTAAAGGTAAGTTCGCTTGCGGAGGTTAATCTGGAACTGCTGAGGCAATTTACCGGGGAACATTGAACGGATAAAAGTACAAAGGCCATAAGGAAAGCAGAGGCGAAAACCCAAGTGTTTAAAATCAATAACCGGTTGATAGGGGAAGCTCAGCCTGTCTATATTGTAGCGGAAATGTCAGCCAACCATCGTCAGGAATTCGCCGAAGCTGTCAGGTTGGTCGAGGCGGCGAAGGAGGCCGGCGCGGATGCGGTGAAGGTGCAGACTTATACCGCAGACACGCTGACCATTAAATCGGAACAAGAATACTTTCGTATCGAACGTGGGCTGTGGGCCGGCAAAACGCTTTATGACCTGTACAGCGAGGCCTATATGCCCTGGGAGTGGCTGCCGGAATTAAAGAAACTGGCGGGCGATTTGGGACTTGATTTTTTTTCTACGGCTTTTGACCCGTCTGCTGTTGATTTTTTGGAACAGCACGGGGTTCCGGCTCACAAGGTGGCTTCTTTTGAGATTACGGACCTGCCGCTGATCAGCTATATGGCAAAGACAGGAAAGCCGCTGTTTATCTCCACGGGTATGGCGAGCCTGTCCGAGATTGACCAGGCCGTCTGCGCGGCCCGTGCCGGAGGGGCCACGGAGATTGCGCTGCTCAAGTGTACCAGTGCTTACCCTGCGCCTGCCGAGGAGATGAACCTGCGGACAATTCCGAACATGGCCGCTGCTTTTGACGTGCCGGCGGGGCTTTCCGACCATACTGCCGGCATCGCCGTACCTGTGGCGGCGGTGGCTCTGGGCGCCTGTATCGTGGAGAAGCATTTCACGCTGTCGCGCAGTTTAGGCGGCCCGGACGCCGCTTTCTCTCTGGAGCCGGCGGAGTTCCGGGAGATGGCGGAGGCTATCCGGACTACGGAGAAAGCGCTGGGAAAAGTCTGCTACGCCTCCGGGAAGCAGGAGGCGGCCAGCCGGGCCTTTCGCCGTTCCCTGTTTGTGGTCAGGGATATGGAGCGGGGCGAGGCGTTTACACTGGAGAACGTGCGTTCTATACGTCCGGCTGCCGGCCTGTCGCCGGCATTGCTGGAAACAGTGCTTGGCCGGCGCGCCGCCTGTGCCGTCAAGCGCGGGACGCCGCTGGGCTGGGATTTGCTTTTTTAAAACACTTAAAGTGGGAATAAGGTTCATGGCAGGTGATTAAAAAAAGGGTTTTTGCAGTGGAAGCACAAATTCTTGCGGGGTGAATTGACACGATGGACAGAGGACAACTAGTAAGGGAAACACTGGAGACGGCAGCGGATTACAGCGGCAAGGCGGCGGAATTTATCGCGGCTATGGCCGCGAAAATTCAGGGCGGCGGCAGAGTTGAGCCTTCCGGGTGGGAAGATATGATTAAAGGACTGGAATGGCTGGCAGAGGTATGCAGCGCTTTGGCGGGCGAACCCTCTTTAGGGCCGGCTGCGGCTGCCAAACTGAGCGGATTTGTTGCCGAGCTGCCGCCCATTTTGCAGGAACTTTCCCAGGCGATGGAAAAAAGAGACGTCGTCTCTTTGGGCGATTTTTTGGAGTACGAACTGGCCGAAAAGATTGCAGAACTGCATGAGACATTATTTTCTTGTGTTTGGCAGGAGAGCGGGGGCTTGACCGATACCGGTGCAAATTGACCGCACAAAGCGGGAGGGGCACAGCTGATGATCAAAAAAAACAAAGATTTATTTGCCCGGAATTTAAATATTCTTAAAGAAAAAGTGCCTGCCCTCAGCCAGAAATTGAGCAGCATTTCTGTTGACAAAGGGTTTTGGGTCGAAGAAGCGCGTACCGGCGCCCCGACCCTTATTTACCGTTCCGACGGACAGGAAACCTTCCTGCACAGCCGCTATGACCCGGAGAAGGAGGCGTGGCGCTGGGCGGAGGGCTTGGGCGACGAATGGGAGATGCTGGTCTTGTTTGGGCTGGGCCTGGGCTATCACCTGCTGGCTGTTTCCCGTCTCTATCCGGGCAAGCGGGTCATCCTGGTGGAAAACGATGAAAGACACCTGCTGCCGCCTCTTTACTATCTGAATTTGGCTTCGCTCACGCAAATTGACCTGACGCTGGTCGTCGCCGCTGATGCGGCTGCGGCGGCGCAGCAGGTCAGCCGCATCATCTTTAATAATCTGGGCTACTCCCAGCAAATAAAAGTTTTGCCGGCCTACCAGTCGCTCTATCCCGCCTACTGGGCTGCCTTTCAGGATGAATTTTCAGACCAGCTGCTTTCATACAAAAGCGGTCTGGTGACTATCGGAGCACACCGCTTGCGGTGGTGGAAAAACTACAGCGAAAATTTCCTGGAATACCTGGAAGCCCCGGGCGTCAACAGCTTGTTTGACAAGTTTGCCGGGGTCCCGGTGATACTTGTGGCCGCCGGCCCGTCGTTGGCCAAAAATATTCATCTTCTGCCGGCCCTGCAGGATAAGGCCCTGATTTTGGCGGCCGGGTCCGCCATCGGTCCGCTTCTCCATTATGGTTTTCGCCCGCACCTGCTGCTGTCCTGTGACCCGACAGAAAACAATTACAACCATTTTGCCGGGTTGGACGGCCGCGAAATCCCTTTCATTTTCGCTTCGAGTCTTTATCATAAAATTGTCAGGGAATACCAGGGGCTAAAATTTTCTTTTGCGCTCGATACCATGAACAGCTGGCCCGACAAGGTTGCCGGCCGGGAAAAAGGGGTTTTGCACAGCGGCGCGACGGTGGCTGTTACCTGCTTTGACCTGGCCGTCAAACTGGGCGGCGATCCGATCATTTTTATCGGGCAGGACCTGGCCTATACCGGAATGAAGACCCATGCCGAAGGCAACTTTTATGCCCGCGCAGTAGCGGACGGGGAGGAAAACGGACTTTTTCTGACGGAAGGCAACAATGGCCCTGTTTACACCACAAAGGCCCTGTGGACGATGAAACTGCACCTGGAAAGGCTGATTAGCGCTGCCAGGCAGGAACGCCGCATCATTAACGCTACCGAGGGCGGCGCTATCCTCAGGGGTACAGAAATAATGCCTTTAGCTGAGGCGGCGGAGCGGTACTGCCGCTTGCCCCGTCCGGTAAAGGACACCATCCTGGCCGCCGGACGGCAGCGCTCCAGTCTCACTGAGGACGAAGCCGGCCGGCTGGCGGCAGCGCTGGCCAGATTGCGCCGGCAGGCGCAACATTGTGCCCATAGTCTGGCACAGGCCAAAGCGACTGCCGGACAACTGCAACCCGGCGAGTCCGGGCAGGCTGTTACGCCTGAACAGTTGAGCGGTGCGGAAAAAAAATTTAAAAGGATGGAGAAAAGGGTATTGGAAACCGAGCTGTACCGCCATTTTATCAGGTCAATGATGTTTGACCTGCTGACTATCACGGCGATGACCGCCAGCAAAAAAATAGCTGATTCGGAGGACATCGCCGACAAAGCCGGGCAGGTGGCCAACGGGTTTGTTACCTGGTTCAGGACGGTTGCCGAGGCGGCCGAGTATCTGGAACAAGAAGTAATCCAGCCGGTGGAGGCGCGGCTGCGGGGCTGATACAGCCCTATTTTTTTTGGGCGCTAAAGTTTTTGTCAGCCTTGCCGATAACCCATACGACAGGACAACTTAGCGCAGATAGCGCAGATAGAATATGCAAGTATGAGGAGGACTTAAGCGATGAAAATTTATAACAATAGCGGAGTGTCCCTTGACAAGCTGTACCCGCGCCAGCTGGAAGAGAAACAGGGGGAGGCGGCCAGGCCGCGGGAAGAGCAGCGCACCGATACTTTGTCCATCTCCGGGGAGGCGGCCAAGGTTCGGGAGGCGGCCCAGGCGGCGGAAGCGCTGGAAGAGACGCGGATGGAAAGAGTGCAGCACTTGCAGGCCAGCATCCTGCAGGGGAGCTTTGCTGCCGACAGCAGCAAAATAGCGGCGGCTATGCTGCACAGGAGACCTTAACAGCTCTGCCCCCCTCACCCTAACCCTCTCCCAGGGGGAGAGGGGATTTGCAGTGATTCTATGCTCCCGGTGAGGGGGAGGAGAGGGAAGCCGAGGAAGGGGTGCGAGGATGAATTATGCGGCTTTAGGCGAGGTACTCAGGCGGCAGGCTGCTGTCATGGCGCAGCTGCAATCTTTGCTGGAAGAGGGAAGGCAGGCGCTGGTGGCCAACGACCCGTACCGGCTCCAGGAGGTTGAGCGGGAGAAAAGCCTTGTTCAGCAGGAGCTGCAGTTTCTTGAAGAGAAGCGCAGCGACCTCTGTCCGGCCGGCAAAACACTATCCGCCCTGGTGGAGAGTGCGCCGCCGGAATACAAACAGCAGTTGGCCGGGCTGATGGAGAAGTTGCGCACTTTTTGCGCCAGGCTGCAGGAGGCGCATCATTTAAATAAGCTGCTGCTGGAGCAGTCGCTGGCTTATGTCCGGTTGCTGCAGCAGGCTTTGCTGGCGGAGCGGGGTATGTTTTACGGGCGCGGCGGCCACCTGCAGCAGGGGGACCTGTGCCAGGCCGCGCAGTTGCGTATCTTGAACGAAACGGCTTAAGAAGGGCGGGGAAGGAATGTCGGCTTTTTTTGGTTTACAGATCGCCCGGCGGGCCCTGATGGCCCAGCAGCGGGCCATGGAAGTGACGGGCCACAATATCGCCAACGCCAATACGCCGGGGTTTTCCCGCCAGCAGGCGCTGATGGCCACAGCCGCCCCTTTCCCCTACCCGGCGGCCAATGCTCCGGCGGGCGGCGCCTGGCAGCTGGGCAGCGGGGTGGAGGTCACGGCCATCCGGCGGGTGCGCGACTCTTTTTTGGACTACCAGTTCCGCACCGCAACCCACTCGCTAGGCTACTGGGAGGCCAGCCGGGAGGTGCTCTCCCAGGTGGAGATGACTTTTCTGGAGCCTTCGGAAAACGGGTTGGCCAACCTGTTGAGTGAGTTCTGGGGCGCCTGGCAGGAGCTGAGCAAGAACCCGGAAAGTATGCCGGTGCGTGTTTCCCTGCGGGAAAAGGCGCGGAGCCTGACCGATACCGTCCGCCTGATGTACAGTAATATCGAAGACCTGCGCCAGGGAGTGGCGCTGGACATGGCCAGCAAAGTGGCGGAAGTAAACGCGCTGGCCGGGCAGCTGGTTGATTTAAACCGGCAGATTGTCCGGGTTTCCGCCCTCGGCCAGCACCCCAATGACCTGCTGGACCAGCGGGACCTGCTGCTGGACCGCTTAAGCCGCCGGATGAGTATCACGCTGGCCTACAAGCCGAACGGCGCGGTGGAGGTTTATGCCGGCAACCGCGTCTTGGTGCAGGAGGCGCAGGCCTTTACCCTGCGGGCGGAGGTCGGCACCGTAACGGCCTCCATTAACTGGGAGAGAAACGGCCATCCGGCCGACATCCGGGACGGGGACCTGCGGGCTTTGCTTGACGCTTACAACACCCTGCTGCCCGGCTACCAGGAGGGGCTGAACGAATTGGTGCGGGGGCTGGCAGCTGAGGTGAACACTGAACACCGGGGCGGATATGGCCTGAACAATGCTACCGGGATCGATTTCTTTGCGCCTATCGCGGCGGGAGACGTGCCGGAGGCGCTGTTTTTCCGGCTTTCGGACCAAGTGCTGGCTGATGTGAATAACATCGCCGCCGCCGCCGGCGCCGACCGGCCGGGCGACGGCAGCGTGGCTTTGGAGATTGCCCGCCTGCGGGCGGGATTGACCATGCAGGGCGGGACTGTTACTTTTGAAAGCTACTACCAGAACCTGATTGCCCGTATGGGTACCGAAGGGGAGGAGGCCGGCCGCCTGGTCAACCTGCAGGGCCAGCTGGTCAAGGCGCTGGAAATCCGCCGGGAAGAAGCGGCCGGCGTTTCGCTGGACGAGGAAATGCTGAACCTGGTCCAGTTTCAGCACGCCTACCAGGCAGCGGCGCGGTTTGCATCCCAAATGGACGAGATGCTCGATGTGCTGATTAACCGCGCCTTCCGCTAACCGAAAAGCATCTTTGCCGGATTCATGGCATCTATCCAGATGGCTGCAGATATTCGCAGGGGCAGGGTATGCTCTGCCCGGAAGAGGGTGAAAATTAATGCGGGTTACCAACAAGATGATGGCGCAAACGGTGCAGCGCAACATGCATATGAACGCGCAGCGCATGAACAGGCTGCATGAGCAGCTGTCCAGCGGCAAAAAGGTCAGCCGGCCGTCGGAAGACGCGGTGGCCGTGTCCAGAAGCATGGCGCTGACGGCGGCACTGGCTCGCAACGAGCAGTTTGTGAGCAACATTGACGATACGCTATCCTGGCTCAACGCCACCGACGTCACGCTCGGCAATGTTACCGACCTGCTGCAGCGCGTCCGGGAGCTGGTCATCTTCAGTGCCAATGACCTCCGCTCACCGGCGGAACGTGAGGCTGTCGCCGCGGAAGTCGACCAGCTGCTGAACCACCTGGTGGAGCTGGGCAATATGGAGCATGGCGGGCGCCATCTGTTCGGCGGCTTTAGGACCACCGCCCCGCCGTACAGCCGTACCGGGGATACCTTTGCTTACCAGGGAGATGACGGCATTCTTAACCACGAAGTTTCCCCGTTTGCCACCGTGGAGGCCAATGTGCACGGCAGCGCCCTGTTTGGCGACCTGCCCGGTGATCCGGGCACCGCCGTCTTTTACAAGCTGCTGGAGGTCCGTGACGCTATCCGGGACGGTGATGCGGGGCAGCTTTCCGGGACGCTGCTGGGCGAAGTGGATACGATAATGACTAATGTGTTAATCCAGCGTTCCCTGCTGGGCGCCCGTGCCAACCGCCTGGAAACGGGCCGGCAGCGCTTCGGCATGGAGGAACTGAATATCCGGGAACTGCGCTCCCGCGTGGAGGACATTGATTACGCCCGCCTGCTGACGGAATTCAAAATGCAGGAAAGCATTTACCAGGCCTCGCTGGCCACCGCCGCGCGGGTGATTACGCCGACGCTGCTGCAGTTCCTGAGCTGACAACTGCAGTGCAAAGTCTAAGGCTCTGCTCTGAGGTATCGGCCCTTCTGACAAAAATGAGGTGAGAAGAATGAAGCTTGCTTTCAACACCAGGGCCGCCGAAGCGGTGGAGGTTACATTTCCCTCCGGACTGGTCGGCTTTGAGGAGGTAAAGCGTTACCTGCTGGCAGAGTTGCCCGGCCAGGCCCACTTTTGCCGCCTGACGGCCCAGTGCGGGAGTCTGACCCTGCTGCTGTTCAACCCGTTTGCCGCTTTCCCGGCTTATGAGCTGGCTCTGGCAGCGCACGATACCGCGGAGCTGGCCCTTCCCGGGCCGCAGCAGGCGCTGGTGCTGGTGACGGTAACCATCCCCGGCGATAACGTGCGCCAGGCCACGGTGAACCTGGCCGCCCCGCTGGTGATTAATGCCGGCAACCGCCTGGGCCGGCAGGTAGTCCTTGCCGACGGACGCTACCGGCTGAAGGAGCCGCTGTTCGCCGCGGCGGGCCAGGCTCGCTGCGGCTAGTGAGGCGCCCATGCTGGTACTGACGCGCAAGAAAAGCCAAAGTATTATCATCGGCGGGAAAGACAGCCCGGGCGACGGGAAAATTGAAGTTGTAATCCTGGACGTTTCGGGCGAAACGGTGCGGCTTGGCATCCGCGGCCCGCGGGAAATCGCCGTCTACCGCAAGGAGCTGTACGAGGCCATCCGTGAGGAAAATATCAGGGCGGCACAGGCGGCCGGCGATTTGCCTCCCGGCTTGGACGCTCTTTTGACGACTGATCTGGAACTGCCGGGGGATAAGGACTAAAGTATTGCCAGGTATTGCCGATAATTATAATAGGTTTTAAGTCCCGACATTTTAGCGGCCGCAGGTGGAGGGATTTGAAATAGGGGCAGGGAAGCCCCGCAAAATTTATCCAGGGAGGATGAAACAAATGATTATCAACACGAACATGTCGGCTTTGGCGGCCTACCGCAACCTGGGCCGGGTCGACAGCCAGCTGACCAGGTCGCTGGAGCGGCTTTCCAGCGGACTGCGCATCAACCGCGCCGCCGACGACGCGGCGGGCATGGCCATCTCGGAAAAGATGACCGGCCAGGTCAGGGGCCTGCAGCAGGCGCAGCGCAACGCCCAGGACGGCGTGTCGCTGATCCAGACGGCGGAAGGCGCCCTGGCGGAAATCCACGCCATCCTGCAGCGCATGCGCGAGCTGGCGGTGCAGGCCGCCAACGACACGCTGACAGGAGCCGACCGCACCACAATTCAAGGAGAGGTTACCCAGCTCCGGGATGAAATTACCCGCATCGCCAGCACCACGGAATTTAACACCATGATCCTATTAGCCGGTGCTTTTTCAGGAGTAGCAGCAGCTGCTAGATTCCACGTCGGCGCCAACCAAGGCCAGATAATCACGCTAAACATCAGAGATATGAGAGCTTCGGCACTTACTGGTGTGCCGGCTGTGACAGTTGCTAGCCAGACGGGCGCAAATACAGGCATCGGAATTCTAACTAGAGCTATTGATACCGTTTCCACCGAGCGCTCCAGACTGGGCGCGACGCAGAACCGCCTGGAGCACACCATCGCCAACCTGACGGTCGGCGCTGAAAACCTGATAGCGGCGCGCTCCCGCATCCAGGACCTGGATATGGCGCGGGAGATGATGGCCTTTACCCGGAACCAGATTTTGAGCCAGGCCGGCACGGCGATGCTGGCGCAAGCCAATTTAAGGCCGCAGACCGTCCTGCAGCTGCTGCGGTAAAAGTTTTTCAGGCGGGCCGGAGGGCCGGCCCGCCCCCCCTATTTTTATATTTTCCGACCTTATGTTTTCCGATATCCGACATCCGGTATCCGGCTTCCGATTTGAGCGCCTCATAGCGATTTGAGCGCCCCATAGCGGATGCTAATATTTGGTCCCCTCTCCCTCCGGGAGAGGGTCAGGGTGAGGGGGATTATTCTCCTCCGTGAAGAAAGGAACGGTGAGCCAGCGTGAAGGTCCAGGGCGTGGACCCCGCTATCTTAACCCGCATTCAGGAGCAAACAACCAAGCAGGCGGTACAGGAGACCAGGCAGACGCGGATTGCGGACGGGCAGCAGCGGCAAAAAAACGCGGGACCGGAGGCAGGCGCGGGCGAGGAGAGCCTGGCAGACTCCGTCAGGCGTCTGAACAGGGCGGCCGAAGCGTTTAACATCTCGCTGCGGTTCCGCATCGACCGGGAAAATAACGAGGTGGTTGTGCTGGTTATTGACCAGGAGAAACAGGAGGTTATCCGCTCCATCCCGCCCAGCAAGGTCAGGAAGGTGCTGTCGCAGCTGCAGCAGATGGTGGGCGTGCTGGTGGACCAGTTTATTTGAGGCGGGCCGCTGACGGCGAGGCGGCAGGCGACAGCTTGAATGGCAGAGGAGGCGCGATAAACGGTGAGTATTTTACGGGTGTATGGCGCTGCTTCCGGTCTGGATACGCAAAATATCATCCGGCAGCTGCTGGAGGTGGAAAGACGCCCGCTGCGTCAGCTGCAGGCCAGGAAGGCCGGGCTGCAGCTGGAGCGGGAGGCCTGGCGGGAGATTAACAGCCGCCTGCGCACTCTGGACAGCCGTGCGCTGGATTTGCGCCTGGCCGGGACGTTTACGGCGCTGCGGGCGGTTTCTGCCCAGAGCGAGGTGGTAACGGCGACGGCGGGAGCCGCTGCCCAGCCGGCTGTGTACGAGCTGGTGGTGGAGCAAACAGCGCGCGCCCAGCGCGTGGCCTCCACCGTTGCGCCTGGTTTTGCGGCGCCGCTTAGCGGTACTTTTGCGATTAGCGGAGTGACGGTCTCTGTGGCCGGGGCGCAGACCCTGGCCGACATTCAGGCCGCGATTAACGGTACGGCCGGGATCGGCGTCAGCGCCAACGTGATAGACGGCCGGCTGGTGCTGACCCGGCGGGAGACGGGCGCCGCCAACCCCATCAGCTACGCGTACCTGGGCGGGGACAATATTTTGCAACAGCTCGGGTTGTTTGACAGCGCCGCCGGGGCGGTGCTGCACCAGGAACTGCAGGCGGGCAGGAATGCTGTGGTGCGCGTGGACGGCTTGCGGGTGGAGCGGGCCGGGAATGTGCTGACAGACGTAATCAGCGGTGTTGAGCTGACCCTGCGTCAGGAAAGCGCCGCGCCGGTACGGCTGGAGATAGTCCGGGACAGCGACCGCGCTTTGGAGGCGGTACGCGCTTTTGTTGAACAGTACAATGCGGTTATGGAGTTTATAGCGGGGAATATGGGCCAGGGGGGCGACCTGCGGGGTGAGCCGGCGCTGCTGCGCCTGCAGGCTACGCTGCGCCAGCAGCTGTCACAGCAATATGGCGCGGTCGCCGGCTACGCCAGCCTGCAGGACCTGGGGATTTCGACCAGGGAGGCAGGCGGGACTCACGGGTTTAGCCAGGCCGGGAAACTTAGCCTGGACGAAGCGAGGCTGCTGGAAAGGTTTACTGCTGACCCGAACGCCTTCCGGGACCTGTTTGCCGGGGAGCAGGGTTTGGGCCGCTTGCTGAGCAACTACCTGCAGTCGGTGCTGGCTTTCGGCCGGGGCGCGATTCCGGTCCGGGAAAGCGGCCTTGAGCAGACCATGGCCATGCTGGAGAGGCAGGCAGAACGGTTTAATGCGCGACTGGAAATGCGGGAACAGCAGCTGCTGAGGCAGTTTACCGCCATGGAGCGGGCGCTGGCCGGCTTGCAGACCCAGGGGGAATGGCTGGCCGGGCAGCTGCGGAACATGGGCGGCTTTGCCGCGCCGCCAGGATAAGCGATAAAGGCGGCGCTGCCCGCCCGCTGAATGAATACTGCAGTTGATTTATGCGGCAGGGTGCTGGAAGTAATAAAAAAGCCCTTGCTTTCAGGTAGACGACTAATGGTGGAACGGAGATGGTTGCTGTGGCGTTAGTTAACCCATACCAGCATTACCGCCAGGCGCAGGTGGCCACGGTCAGCCGGGCGAAGCTGGTGATGATGCTTTATGACGGGGCGATCAGCTTTTTAAGGCAAGCGCTTGCTGCCGGCAATGCCGGGCAGGACAGGGAGATGCGCCGCTTGCTGGGACGGGCGCAGGACATTGTTTTCGAACTGTGGGCTACGCTGGATCTGGAGGCGGGAGAGGTGGCGGAGAATCTTTTCCGCCTGTACCAGTATATCAACGGGCGCCTGGCGGCTGCCGTCACGGCGCGGGAGACGGCGCCGCTGGAGGAAGTGGCCGCCTTGCTTTCCGGGCTGCGGGAAGCATGGCAGGAGCTGGAGCAAAGCAATGCAGCGGAGCAGGGTAACAAGATGGCTTTAGAGAGGAGCGGTACGCTTGGCTAACCAGGTTTCCAGGCTGCTGACTGGGATGACGGACGTTTACAGCGAACAACTGGCCCTGTACGGGCGGCTGCACGAGATGACGCTGCTGGAGTCATCGGCCATCGAGGCCGGGGATGCGCTGGGGCTGGCCGAGTTGCTGCGCCTGGAGGATTTGCTGATCGGGCAGGTCAGGGAGCTGGAGGAGCTGCAGCGCGAGTCACGCCAGCTGCTTTACGGGTTGCTGCCGGCGCAGCGCCTGGATATGGACCAGCTGGCCTGCCTGGCGGAACCCAAGGTGTACATCAGGCTTAAACAGCTGGTAGGTGAGATAACTGCAGTGCTCGGCCGCCTGGAAGCACAAAAAAAGCAAAATATGGCGGCGCTTACGGAAAAGATGGCCCTGTTGAAACAGGAAAGCCTGGGCCTGGGGCAGGGAAAGCAGGCAGCCGGCGCTTACGCCGGGACTTGGGGAGACGGGGCGGCCATCCTGGACTTAAAGCAGTAGAAATATGCGGAATTATGTAAAGTAATGCAGCTTTTATTACTATTTTTTTTTGCCATGCGGCAGGATTTTTTTTTTCTGCGGCGAAAATAGTTTCAGGTGCAAGAAACACCTGGGAAAACAGGAAATTTTGTCGAAAAAGGCAAACCTGCCGAAAGGCAGGGGCGCAAAACCGCGGGCCTAAGGCTTGAAAGGGCTAGGGCAGCCGGGTTGCCGGCCAGGAACAAACAGGCAACTCTAGGCTCGTGTCCTAGGGTTCTCTTTATAGGAGGGGGATTGTGTTCACAGAGCTTTGGTCTGACCACGCTTTTCTCGCCCTGCACAAAGGGCTGGACGCCGCCGCGAAGCGCCAGCGCGTGACATCCCATAACCTGGCGAATCTCAACACGCCCAATTTTAAACGCTCCGAGGTGTCTTTTGAGGCGCAGCTGCGGAACAGCCTGGCCGGGAGCGGGCGGTTGACGCTGGAGGTAACGCACCCGCGCCATATCGGCCGGCAGGCGGCTGTCGACGAGGTGCGGCCGCGGGTCCTGCGGGACAACAGCACTACGATGCGGGCCGACGGCAACAATGTGGACGTTGACCGCGAGATGGCGGCCCTGGCGTCAAACCAGCTGATGTATAACGCCATGGCCCAGCTGGTTAATGAGAAGTACGGCCTGCTGCGTTATGTTATTCATGAAGGGAGGCGCTAAGCGGTGCAGATTTTCCGGGCTATGCAGATTTCGGCTTCCGGCCTGACGGCCGAACGCTTCCGCCTGGACCTGATTGCCAACAATATTGCCAATGTTCATACGACCAGGACGGAGCAGGGCGGCCCGTTCCGCCGCAAGTCGGCCGTGTTTGCGGAAAGTTTGCAGGACGCGCGCCGGGGCCTTGGCGGGGGGGTGCGCGTGGCGCAGGTTCTTGCGGACCGGACTCCGCCGCGGCTGGTTTTTGAACCGGAGCATCCGGACGCTGACGCGGAGGGCTACGTCGCCTATCCGAATATCAACATGGTGCAGGAAATGGTGGACATGATTACGGCTACGCGTGCTTATGAGGCTAATGTGACGGCGCTCAACGCCTCTAAGAGTATGTTCCTGAGAGCGCTGGAAATCGGACGCGGGTAGGTGAGTAAACGATGAAGGTGATGCCGGTCAACCCTTTTGTGCCGGTTATGATGCAACAGCCGGAGGCCGGGCGGGAGCTTCCGCCGGCGGGGGCGGCTGATTTCAGCCAGATGCTGCGGGGAGCGCTGGCCGAGGTAAATAAGCTGCAGCAGGATGCCGCTGAAGCGGCCAGGAATCTGGTGCTGGGGGAAGCGCAAGACGTCCACCAGGTGATGATAGCCATGGAGCAGGCCAGGCTGGCCATGCAGCTGACGGTTCAGCTCCGCAACAGGCTGGTGGAAGCATATCAGGAAGTTTCCCGCATGCAGATCTGAGCTGGCCGCTTTTTTGGGAAAGTAATCCGGAGAACTGCGGTTAACTGTAATATTTCCGCATTTTTTGCACTCAGCGCCGCGTGGCGCCCGGAGAAGATGAGGTGATGTATTTGACCGAGAAGCGGGGAGCCTTTGGCTGGCAGGCAGCCCCTGCCAGATGGCAGGCGTTAAGCGGTTCGAAAAAGCTGGCTGCCCTTGTGCTGGCAGCGGCGTTGCTGATGACTCTCATTTTTCTGGGGCAGGTTATCGCCAGGCCCCGGATGGCCTCGCTGTTTACGGGGCTGGAGCCGGCGGAGGCCGGACGGATTGTGGAGAAGTTAAAAGAGCTGGCCGTCCCTTACTCCCTGGCGGACGAAGGCCGGACGATTTTGGTGCCGGCGGGGCGGGTGTACGAGATGAGGATCCAGCTGGCCGGCGCGGGGACACTGGTTGGCGGCGCCGCCGGTTTTGAGCTCTTTGACCAGACCAGGCTCGGGGCCACTGATTTCAACCGCCGCATTGACTTCCAGCGTGCCCTGCAGGAGGAGCTGCGCCGTACCATTGTCCAGCTGAACGAGGTGGAGCAGGCCAGGGTGCACCTGGCTCTGCCTGAACCGAGTGTCTTTGTCCGCGAGACGGCGGCTCCCTCGGCCTCGATCGTGCTGAAGCTGCGACCTTTCTCCGAGTTGAGGCAGGAACAGGTGCGCGGGATAGTTTTCCTGGTGGCCGGGAGCGTGGAGGGATTGCTGCCGGAAAATATCACGGTGGTTGATACACGGGGCAATATTCTGAATGCTGAGATTGTCGCCGCGGACCCGGCGGGGCAGGCGGCGGAAGCAAGTTTGCGCCAGCTGGAAGTCAGGCGCGGCTTTGAACGCGAGCTGGAGCAGCGCGTCCAGCGCATGCTGGAGCGGGTGTACGGGCCGGGTCAGGCACTGGTGATGGTGACGGCGGAAATGGACTTTGACTCCCGGGAGACTACGACGGTTACGTTTGCTGATGAGGGCGTCCCGCGCAGCAGGACGGCGGTGGAGGAAACTTTCCGGGGTGAGGGAGCCCTGCCGGCCGAAGCGGGGACGGCTGCCAATATCCCGGGCTACGTTTTTGCCGGTGCGGGCGGGGAGAGCGAATACACCCGCAGCGACGAGACGGTTAACTACGAGATTGACGAAACAAGGGCGAGGGAGCTGACGGCTCCGGGACGCCTGCTACGTTTACATACAGCCGTAGTTTTAAACGACAGGGAAGGCGGACTGACCGAAGCGCAGCTCCAGCAGTCCCGGGAAGTAGTGGCCGCGGCCCTTGGTTTTCAGGAGGAACGCGGGGACAGCATTAACGTCCAGGGCATGAACTTTGAAACAGGGTACCTGGAGGAGGCGCGGGCGGCGATGGAGAGGGCTGCCCAGGCCGAGCAACAGCGGCAATATATCACGTACGGCGTTTTGTTCCTGGCCGGCCTGATTTTGCTGTTCATGCTGCTGCGGGCTTTCCGGCGCTGGCGGGAGGACAGGGTGGAGCGGGAGCTGGCTGCTCTGCAGCTGCAGGCTGCCGTGCCGGCGCTGGCGACAGGGGCGGAAGGGGAGCTGCTGCAGCAGTCCGGGGAACAGCGGCTGCATCAGCGCGTCAGGCATCTGGCGGAGAAGGAGCCTGATATGACGGCTTATCTTATCCGGACTTGGCTGGTGGAAGAATGAGGTGTGGCAAGTTATGGCCCGTGGCAAGATAGGCGGGGTAAAAAAGTCCGCAATTCTTTTGATGGCACTCGGTCCGGTTCTGTCGGCCAAGATTTTGCGGCATTTTAACGAAGCGGACATCGAGAAGATTTCGCTGGAAATCGCCAATACCACCAAGGTCGAGGTTGAGGCGGTTGAGGATGTGCTGGAAGAGTTCCTGCTTCTCAACCAGGCACAGCGCTACCTGTTGGACGGCGGCTTTGAGTATGCCAAAACTTTGCTTGAACAAACTCTCGGTGCGCAAAAAGCCAATGAGATAATTAAAAAGTTAAAAGAAGCGTCGCAAATCCGGCCCTTTACATTTGTGCGCAAGGCTGACCCCAAACAGTTCATTAATTTGATCGCCCAGGAACATCCGCAGACTATCGCCCTGATTTTGGCTTATCTTGACCCGGAGCAGGCTTCCAAGGTTCTTTCCGGATTGCCAGACGAACAGCAGGCCGATATTGCCAGGCGGATCGCCCTGATGGACCGGACCTCACCGGAGGTGCTGAAGCTTGTGGAGAGCGTACTGAAGGAAAAGCTTTCCACGGTCGTCCAGCAGGACTTCGCGGCCGCCGGCGGGATTCAGGCGCTGGTAGACATTTTAAACAACGCTGATCGGGCCACGGAAAAGCTGATTCTGGAAGAACTGGAGAAGGACGACCCGAAGCTGGCCGACGAAATCAGGAAGAGAATGTTTATCTTTGAAGATATCAACTCTTTGGATAACTCTTCCATCCAAAGGATCATCCGGGAGGTTGACACCAAAGATCTGGCACTGGCACTGAAAGGCTCCAGCGAAGAAGTCAGGGAGCGTATCTTCCGCAATGTTTCCAAGCGTGCCGCGGAGATGCTGCGCGACGACCTGGAAGTTATGGGGCCGGTCCGCCTGCGCGAGGTGGAAGAAGCGCAGCAGCGCATTGTGGCTGTGATCCGCAGGCTGGATGAATCAGGCGAGATTATCCTGGCCAGGGGGGGAGATGACGCGATTGTTGTCTAATCTCATCAAGAGCGGCCGTATCAGGCTGGCACCCTCTGTACATCAACTGGAGGCGAAGTTGCCGCCCCTGCCCGCCGGCGGAACCCGGGACGGTGTGCCGGAGAGCGGGCGGGAGTGTCAGCTTGAGCCAGACGACCTGCGGGAAGAAACAGAAAGAAAATGCGCGGAATTATTGTCCGCGGCGCTAAGGGAGCGGGAGGCCCTTCTGGAGCAGGCCCGCGTGGAAATAGAAACCCTGAGGGAAGACGCTCGTCAGGACGGCTGCGGTGCCGGTTACCTGGAAGGCTTGGCCGAAGGGCGGAGGGACGCCGAAAAGCTGCGGGCAGAGGCGGAAGAGTTGATGAGGGAAGCGAAAGGCCTGCTCCGGGAACAGCTGCTCCGGCTGGAGCCGGAAATTGTGCGCCTGTCAGTGCTCATCGCGGAGCGGTTGCTTGGCCGGCAACTCTCGCTGCTGCCGGAAACAATCGTGTCGATTGTTTCGCAGGTGCTGCAGGAAGCCCATCAATACAGGGTGGTGCTGGTCCGCGTCCACCCGGAGGACCTGCCGGTTTGTCGAGCCTTCGCCGGGGAGCTGGCTGAGAACCTGCGGGAAAAAGCGGACCTTGACTTTATCGGGGATAAATCCCTGACTGCCGGGGATTGCCTGGTGGAAACAGACGGTGCCCTGCTGGAATGTCGGCTTGGGGAGCGTTTGGGCGAGTTGCGGGAAGTTTTGCTTAAGTTCGCGGCACAGCAACAGGCCGGAGAACAGGAGCAACTCAGCGAGGTGGCGGCGCAATGAGCGGCCCGAGCCTGGCCCCGTATCTGGCGGAGGTCCGCAATTTTCCGCCGGTCAAGCTGGTCGGCAAAGTGACGCAGGTCATCGGGCTGACGGTGGAAGTACGGGGACTGCAGGCCTGCATTGGCGAAGTTTGCCGGATCCAGCTGCAGGCGGGAGGCAGTCCGGTCCAAGCGGAGGTGGTCGGGTTTCGCGACGGCCATGTGCTGATGATGCCTCTCGGCGACCTGCGGGGTGTTGGTCCCGGCTGCCACGTTGTGCCGACAGGTAAAATGCTGGGTGTGCCGGTCGGACCTGCCCTGCTCGGGCGGGTGCTGGACGGCCTGGGTAACCCGCTGGAGGGGAGCTTGCCGGAAAACATTGACTGCCTGCCGGCGGATAACGCACCGCCCAACCCGCTGGAGAGGAGGCGCATCCGAGAAATCCTGCCGACTGGTATCCGGGCCATTGATTTGCCGCTTACTTGCGGGGAAGGGCAGCGCATCGGCATCTTTTCCGGCAGCGGTGTGGGCAAATCGACCCTGTTCGGCATGATTGCCCGCCACAGCGGGGCCGATGTCAATGTTATCGCCTTAATCGGCGAGCGCGGGAGAGAGGTGCTGGACTTTATCGAGCGCGACCTGGGACCCGACGGCCTGGCCCGCTCCGTGGTGGTGGCTGTTACGTCGGACCGGCCGCCGCTGCTGAGAATCAAGGGAGCGATGGCGGCGACGACCATCGCCGAGTATTTCCGCGATCAGGGAATGAAAGTGATGCTGATGATGGATTCTGTAACGCGCCTGGCAATGTCGCAGAGGGAGGTGGGGCTGGCTATCGGTGAACCTCCCACGACGAAAGGGTATACACCTTCGGTCTTCGCTTTGCTGCCGCGCCTGCTGGAGCGGGCCGGAACTTCCCGGGCCGGCTCTATTACCGGGTTTTATACGGTGCTGGTTGACGGCGACGACTTTAATGAACCGGTGGCTGACGCCGTCCGCAGCATACTTGACGGGCATATCGTCTTATCCCGCGAACTGGCGGAGCGCAACCACTTCCCGGCTGTCGATGTGTCGCGCAGTGTCAGCCGCCTGATGCCGGACCTGATTACGGAGCGGCACTCCTATTTGGCCGGTTCTTTAAGGGAATGCCTGGCCGCTTACCACGAGGCGGAAGACCTGATTAACATCGGAGCCTATATTGACGGGAGCAATCCCCGCGTGGACCGGGCCCGCAGGCTGATTGAGCCTCTGAACGCTTTTTTAAGACAGGGCATGGAAGAAAGGGCGGAGTTTGACTCAAGCACGGCATGGCTGGAGCAAATTTTAGGCAGGGAGTGATGCCCGGTGTCCTATAAATTTCGCCTGCAGAGAGTGCTGGACTGGCGGTTGCAGCTGGAAGAGGAGCAAAACCGCCGCCTAGGAAGCGCTTACCGCGAGACTGCCGAGGCAAAAGGGGAGCTGGACAGGTTGACGGCTTATCTGGACAAGTTGCAGGCGGAGTATTCTTCCTGCCAGTCGGAACAGGTCGATGTTCCCGGCGCGCTGCTGACCGCCGACTTCCTGGACAGCCTGTCTTCCCGCTTAACAGAGCAGCGGCTGCTCGTGGAGCAATGTGAAAAACGCCTGGCCGAGCAGGTGCGGCAGGCGGAAAAAGCACGGCAGGAGCGAAAAGCAATGGACTCGCTGCGGGAGAAAGATGTTATCCGTTACCGCCGGGAGGCGGAGGCGCTGGAGCAGCGGCTGACCGACGAAGCGGCACGCTATGTCTATTTAGCCGGAAGTCAGAGGTCAGAAGTCAGGGATCAGAAGTAGGGAGGCGTACCGTGAGTACGCCGAGGAGACGAGACGACTGAGAAACGAAGTATGACGCAGCTTATCGTCAAAATGTCCTTTCGCCCAGAAGCAAGTCAGACAAGGCACGAGGAAGCGAGGGGACGCAGGCGTACCGTGAGTACGCCGAGGAGACGAGACGACTGAGAAACGAAGTATGACGCAGCTTATCGGCGAAAGGAGGTGATGAATCATGGAAACTTCAATGGTAACAACCCAGTCTGCAACAACATGCTTGCCGGCTTTTCTGCCGGCAGGAAAGCTGTGCCCGGTCTCTTTGCCAGCCAAGCAGGCGGCTGTTGCTCTTGGCCCGCCGGCGGACAGCGGCCCGGCAGACAAGGAACCGGTTTCGGAGGGTGAGTTTGCCGTCTTGCTGGCTGCGCTGCAGGGACAGGCAGTCAAAGCAAGAGGGGTATCCGGGCCGGTAACGCCAGAACCGCCTGCTCCGGCAGGGCTGCCGATGGCGGAGCAACCTGCCTGTCTGCAGGTGCCGGGTGCCGGAGTCTTGTTAACGCAGATGCAAGAGAAGCCGCCGGCCGGAACCGAAGCGGTTTGGCTGTCCTGCCTGAATCTGCCAGGTTCGGCTGAGACGCAGGCGTCGCCAATGCTTAAAGGCGCATGGCAGGAGTACGTGAGCCGTAAAACCGTTGTCGCCGGCCTTAAGCCGGGAGAACAGGCGCTGCAGGCTGTTCCGCTGAACGGACAGCAGCTTGAGACGGAGCCGGCGAAAACGGTGCCGCTGCCGGAGAGCGCAGCAGCCGGCCTAAAGCCGGGAGAGCTGCCGTTGCCGGCTGCCCCGCTGAACGGGCAGACTGCTGCGGAAAAAGCGCTGGCCACGGCGCTGCCGGAAGTAGCAGGGGCTGAGGCCGCTGAACCGCAGGGGCTGAAAACCAGCTTTGAACAGCAGCCGCCGCCCCAGGGGGAAGAAAATGCTCCGGGACCGGCAAAAGCTGCTTTTGCCGGCACAGAACTGCCTTCGGCAGTGCGGGCGGAAAGAAGCCTGACCGGGGGACCGGACCGGGAACAGGGCGAGGGGAAGCCGGCGGAGAGCAGTTCACAGGCGGTCTTTAAGGCAACCGGGTCTGTACCTGAGCCGGTGCAGGCGGAAATAGTCCAGCGGTTGCAGTCCGTGAAAAGCGCGGTAGTGGAGCAGGTGCTGGAAAAGATGGTCTTTTCCCGGACCGAATCCGGAGAGGTGAAGGTTTTTATCCGGCTGAAACCCCCGGCACTCGGCGAGGTGGAAATCAGCCTGCAGATGGAGGAGGGGCGGCTTACCGGCAGGATTGTGGCCGAAAGTCTCCTGGTCCGGGAAGTGCTGGAAGCCTCTCTCGGTCAGCTGCGCCAACGCCTCGAAGCGCAACAGATCCAGGTTGCGGAACTGACGGTCGGCTCGGGACAGGAAAAAGGCTTTCACCACGGCCGGGACAGGACAGAAGCGCTGACACCGTTTCCCTGGGGGCGGGAGCAGCAAGGGGAAGAGGCGAGCCCGCTGCCAGCCGCTGCCCCCGGCTTGTTGAACGCCTTGGCCTGAGGCTGGCGGGAAAGCCGGAAAATTCGGACAGAACCACCTGGAAAACAGTTCAACAAGTTTAGGAGGTGTAAACATGTCGACGATAAACGCGGTCAATGCAGGATTGCAGGGGCAGCCGGCCCGAAAAACGGGGGCGATGCAGACCTTAGGTAAAGATGTTTTTCTGAAACTCCTGGTTACTCAGCTCCGCCACCAGAATCCGCTGAACCCGCAGGACAACAGTGCCTTTGTGGCGCAGATGGCGCAGTTTACAGCCCTTGAGCAGATGCAGAACCTGAATCAGCAGCTGGGCAGGATGCTGGAGCTGCAGGCAGGGGTCCTGGCTCCCGCCATGCTGGACCGTTGGGTAACCGTCCCGGGAGAGGAGGGGCAAGAGCAGAGCGGCAGGGTGCAGGCCGTGGAATACTCTGCCGGCAAGACGTGGCTGGTGGTAAACGGTGAACGCTTTGCCCTGGAAACAGTGCAAAGGGTGGCGCCGGCACCGGACAGCGGGGAAACAGTTTTAAACAGCGTCGCCGGTGAGAATCATGGACTTTAACGTTCGCATCCCGCCGCAGCAACCGGGGCAGCCGGCCTTCCCGCCGTCCAAACCGGCTCACGTCCCGCAGAGCGGAGGTTTTGCCAGGGTCTGGCAGGAGACGGTGCAGCAGCAGGAACTGAAGTTTTCCGCCCACGCCCTGCAAAAGATGGAGTCCCGCCGCATAACGCTGGCGGAGGCGGACCTGAGCAAGATCAGCGCCGCGATGACCACTGCCGACAGAAAAGGAGCCCGGGCTTCGCTGCTGCTGTACAATGATGTGGCCCTGGTGGCCAGCGTCAGGAACAGGACGATTGTGACGGCGATTAACGGCGAGGAGTTGCGTGACCATGTGTTTACGAACATTGACAGCGCGGTGATTATCAGGTAATGGCCGGACCTCGGAAGAGGGGGCCATGGGCCGCCGAACGACGGAAGCGGCCGTAAATCAGCCAAAATCTTCTATATTAAGGAGGTCATTGATGTGCAAAGGTCTTTGTTTACAGCGGTAACGGGTTTGCGCAACCATCAGGTCAAGATGGATGTGCTGGGAAACAATATCGCCAATGTCAATACCACGGCGTTTAAAAGCGGCAGGGTGCGCTTCCAGGACATCCTGAGCCAGAACATCAGGGGGGCGAGCGCGCCGCAGCCGGGCCGCGGCGGGACTAACCCGGCGCAGGTGGGGCTGGGCATGAGTATCGGGGCCATTGATACCATTCATACCCAAGGGAGCATGCAGAGCACCGGACGGGCCACCGACCTGGCCATCCAGGGCAACGGCTTTTTTGTGATGAGCGACGGGCCGAACCGCCTGTATACCAGGGACGGCTCTTTTTCCCTCGGTGCCGACGGGGACCTGGTCAACTCGGCCACCGGCCTGAAGCCGCTGGGCTGGACGGCTGACGCCGCCGGCGTAATAAACACCGCGGCGCCGCTTGGCGCGCTGAACATTCCCTTTGGGCAGAGGGTAACGACCATGGCCACGGCCAACCTGACCCTGGGCGGCAACCTGAATGCCACGGCGGCAACCGGTGCTCCCGGCGCCTACCTGACGGAGGTGCTGGTCTATGACTCGCAGGGCGGGCTGCATACCCTGGAGATAACTTTTACCAGGACGGCAGCCAATGCCTGGGGCTGGCTGGCGGAGAGGATTGTGCCGGGCACGCCGCCGGTCAGGACAAGTGTCGGCAGCGGGACGCTGACTTTTGATACTTCCGGCAACCTGACTGCTTCCGCCGGGGGTCCGATTACCTTTACTCCAACGGGGGTGGCGGCGTTGTCCATTACGCCGGATTTCAGCGGCTTAACCCAGGTGGTGGGATCAAGCAGTGCGCTGGTCCGCTTCCAGGACGGCTTTCCGGTCGGCGAACTGGATACCTTTACCATTGGCAAGACCGGCATAATCAGCGGTGTGTTTACCAACGGGCTGGTGCGGGACCTGGGCCAACTGGCGCTGGCCGCCTTTCCCAACAGTGAGGGCCTGCTGAAGGCAGCCGCTAATATGTACCAGGTTTCCTCCAATTCCGGTCTGCCAAGGGTGGGAGTGGCCGGGCAGGAGGGGCGGGGCATCATTGAGACGGGCACACTGGAAATGTCCAACGTTGACCTGGCGACAGAGTTTACGGAGATGATTACCACCTCCCGGGCTTTTCAGGCCAACTCCAGAGTGATTACCTCTTCTGATGAGTTATTGCAGGAAGTGGTCAATCTCAAAAGATAAATTTTGGTGAGCAGTAATATCTGGGAGTGAGCTTATGCAGCAACAGCGGATGGACCTGATGACCGTGATCGGGATAATATTGGGCATTTCCTTGGTCTTAGGCGCTATTGCCATGGGCGGCAGCATCATGCTGTTCTGGAGCCTGGCCTCGGTGATGATTACTGTCGGCGGCTCGTTTGCCGCCCTGCTGATTAATTTCCAGCTCCCCCAGATTACCATGGTCGCCAGTGTAACAAAAGCCGCTTTTTTAAGCGAGGTCCAGGATATGGGCGAGCTGGTGCGCCTGTTTGTGCGCCTGGGGCAGAAAGCCCGCCGCGAGGGTTTGCTGGCGCTCGAGGATGAGCTGGAAACCTTAAACGACAAATTCTTGGTCAATGGCCTGCAAATGGTTATTGACGGCTTGGACCCGGAGCTGATTCGTGATATCATGGAAACCGAGGTCACGGCCACGGAGCAGCGCCATAAGCTGGGCCAGGATGTCTTCCGGGCCTGGGGCACGCTGGCGCCGGCCTTCGGCATGATCGGCACCTTGATCGGCTTGATTCAGATGCTGGCCCACCTGGACGATCCTGCCAGAATAGGCCCCGGCATGGCTGTGGCGCTGATTACCACCTTTTACGGCTCCTTGATGGCCAACCTGTTTTTCATTCCCATGGCCGGCAAGCTGGCCATCCGCAGCGATGCGGAAAGCTCGCTGAAGGAAGCGGTCATTGAAGGCGTGCTCTCTATCCAGGCCGGCACAAACCCGCGCATCCTCCAGGAGAAGCTGAAGGCGTTCATTTCCCCTCAGGAACGGGAGGAAATGGAGCGCAAGAGCAAAGAACGGGAAACCCAGGGCAGCGAGGAGATGGTGCTGGACAATGCCTAGGAAGCGGAAAGAAGCGTCTGTTCCTGACGGTGCGCCGGCGTGGATGGTGACCTACGGCGATATGGTTACCTTGCTGCTTTGCTTTTTTGTCCTGCTGTTTTCCTTCTCAGTGATTGATCAGGTAAGATTCCAGCAGATTATGGCCTCCATCCAGATAGCTTTCATGGGAGAACGAGGGATTATGCAGGCCAGTCCGGAAGTATCAAGACAGCAGCACCTGGAGCTGATTGTGCCCCATAGGTTTGACGAGGTGCTGGTTACTTACCATGTTGTCCAGGATTTTGTGCAGGAGGAAAGGCTGGAGGAGATGGTCAGCCTGCGGGTTGAAGAACGGGGCGTGGTCCTTGAGATCCAGGACCAGATTTTGTTCGACTCCGGCAGGGCGGATCTGAAACCCGGGGCGGTGCCGCTGCTGGACAAGGTAGCCGTAATTCTGCAAAGGGTTCCCAACAAAGTAATTGTGGAAGGGCATACCGATAATGTGCCCATCAGTACGGTCTTTTTCCCTTCCAACTGGGAGCTGTCCGTGGGCAGGGCCGTACGGGTGGTGCGCGCGTTAAGCGAGCAGCGGGAACTCGATCCAAGACGTTTCGTCGCCACCGGTTTTGGTGAGTATCATCCGGTAGCGACCAACCAAACCGCGCTGGGGCGGTCGCGTAACCGCCGGGTAAATATCATCATTTCAGACGTCATACCGGCGGAGGGGGAGGGGGGGCAGCATGAAGAAGGAGCCCGCTAAAAAGGAAAAAGCGGCTGACGGCAAGCCGCGAAACCTGAAAAAATGGCTGCTGATCATTGTGGCGGCACTGGCGCTGGTGGCGCTGGTGATCGTGGTTGCCGGCCAGGTCAGCTCCCGTTTTTTGCGGCAGGCGGCGGAAAACGGCGAGGCACGGCAGGGAGAGGAGGCTCCTGGCGCCCGGAGGCCGCACCGCTTGCACGGCCCGCTCGAGTTTACTGTCAACCTGGCAGAAGCCGGGCAACGACGCTACCTCAAGGTGACCATAACCCTGGCCTTTGCGGACAGGGCGCTGGCGGATGAACTGGTGGACTCAGACCCGATGCTGCGTGATTTGATTATCGGCGTGCTGCGCGGCAAGACGGCGGCGGAGGTGGCGGACCCGGGCGGTACGGAAAAGCTGCGGAGCGAAATTGTTGCCGCGCTGAACGCTGCTCTGACCGGGGGACAGATTACAGCCTTGTATTTTACCGAATTTTTGATTCAATAGGGGGCAAGATGAGTTCTTCCTTTCTTTCTCAGGCCGAAATCGAAGTGTTGCTCAGCCGCTTGAATTCTGCGGGCATAGGCGGGGAAGAGCTGCCCGCGGAGCCGGTGTCTCTGCCGGAAGCCGCGCCGCCGGGGACAACGGCTCACAAAACAGAGGGCAAACAGGGGCCTGCCCGGCGGGAAGTGGAGCGGGTCAGTTTCCCTGAGCTGCAGGAAGCAAGAACAGCCGGGAAAAACAGCTTGGAACTGTTTTATGATACCCCGGTTACCCTGGTGCTGGAGCTTGGCTCAGCTGAGTTAAAAGTAGGGGAAGTGCTGGCGTTGCAGAAGAATTCCATCATTAAGCTTGACCGGCTGGCAGGAGAAAATGTGACTATGCTCGTTAACGGGTACCCGCTTGCTTCCGGGGAGGTGGTCGTAATCAACGAGAATTTCGGTTTCCGGGTAACAGCAGTGGGGTTTCCCGGCCGTGCAAAGGCGGAGAAGGGGTAAACCGGATGGAGTCTGCGCTGGCGGTAGTCCGTGTCTTGCTTTCACTGGGACTGGTAGTGGTCCTCAGCTGGTTATTCATCCGTTTGCTGCTGCCGCGCCTTGTGCGGGGGGGGATTGGCCGGCAGGCACAGTTGCAGCTTGTGGAAAGGCTGCCGGTGGGGCTGCGCAGTTACCTGTGCCTGGTGCGGCTGGGAGAGCGCGTTTTTCTGCTGGGGGTTTCCGCGGCCCAGATTACGCTGCTGGCGGAAATTCCGGCCGGAAGCCTCGATGACGGGACGGAGAGAGCAGCCAGCCAGCCTGATTTTGCCGCAATCCTGCAGCGCAGCAGGGGGCGGGCAGCCTGCTCCTTACAGGATTTAAGCAGGAAATATGGCCGGACGCCGGCTGACTGTGAAAAGCGGGGAGAAGAGGATGTTTAACGGTCTTGGCAAAGTAGCCGGCCTGCTTGTCTTTGCCGGGTTCCTCTCACTGGCGCGGTCCGCCGGTGCCCAGCCGCTGCCCCTCCCCGAGATTAACCTGCAAATTGGGACCGGTACGGAGCCGGAGCAGGTGGTAGGGTCGCTGCAGCTGCTGCTGCTGCTTACCGTTTTGACGCTGGTGCCGGCCATACTGGTGCTGATGACTTCTTTTACGCGCATTGTCGTGGTGTTGTCTTTTGTCCGCAGCGGACTGGCCACGCAGCAGACGCCACCAAACCAAGTGCTGATCGGGCTGGCCCTGTTTTTAACAGTATTTATTATGGCTCCGGTCTTTCGCCAGGTAAATGAGGAAGCGCTGCAACCGTTCCTGGCGGGAACACTGACCCAGCAGGAAGCGCTGGCTGCCGGCGCAGAGCCCTTGAGGGAATTTATGTTCAGGCAGACACGGGAAAAAGACCTGGCGCTGTTTATTAACCTGGCCGAGGCGGAGAGGCCGCAAAGCAGGGAAGATGTGGCATTGTACGTGCTGGTGCCGGCCTTCGTCATTTCCGAGTTGAAAACCGCTTTCCAAATGGGCTTTCTGCTGTTTCTGCCCTTTCTGGTAATCGACATGGTGGTGGCCAGTACGCTGATGTCCATGGGTATGTTTATGCTGCCGCCAATTATGGTCTCGCTGCCGTTCAAGCTGCTGCTGTTTGTCATGGTCGACGGCTGGCACCTGGTCGTCAGGTCCCTGGTGGAAAGCTTTGCTTAGAGCGATTTTGGAGGAAAAGCAAATGTCACAGGATTTCGTCCTTTCCCTGGCCCGGGAAACCGTACTGACCACTTTGATGATTTCGGCGCCTCTCTTGCTGGCCAGCCTGGTGGTGGGGCTGGGTATCAGTGTCTTTCAGGCCACCACGCAGATTCAGGAGCCGACGCTGACCTTTGTGCCGAAGATTATCGCCATTTTGCTGGGGGTGGTTGTTTTTGGCAGCTGGATGCTCAACCGCCTGTTGCAGTTTGCCGGTCAGACCATGAACAGGATGGGAGCATTCTAGTGCTTTCCGGTTGCCATGAGTCCTGAGCAATGGTCCACATATTTTCTGCTGTTTGCCCGTTTCAGCGCTCTGGTTGCCGTGATGCCTGTTTTTGCCTGGCAAGGGGTGCCGGTTCTCAGCAGGATTGGGTTTTCCGCCCTTCTTTCATTTCTGTTGTTTTCCGCCACCGGGAGAGAGGCGGAGCCGCTGCCGTCCCACTTTTTATTGGTTGTCCTGGCTGCTGTTGGCGAAGCGCTGTTCGGACTGGCACTCGGTTTCTTGGTGGTCCTGACTTTCACGGCCGTCCGCATCGCCGGTCAATTGCTTGACCTGCAGTCCGGCCTGCTGATGTCGGCGGTGCTCGACCCGCAGTATGGCGTGCAGGAAACAGCTTTTGGCCAGTTTTATCACCTGTTTGCCGTAGTCTTATTTTTAACGCTGAATGCCCACCATCTGCTGCTGGCAGCACTGGCCCGCTCGGTGGAGCTGGTGCCGCCGGGCAGTGTGGGGATGAACCCCGCGGCGCTGCCTACATTCTTTGCCTTGTTTTCCCAGATGTTTATCATTGCTTTCCAGTTGGCCGCGCCGGTGCTGATAGTGCTGATCCTGACCGATATAGCACTAGGGCTGATTTCCAAAACGGTGCCTCAGTTGCAGGTGTTTATCGAGGGGATGCCGTTGAAAGTAGGGATTGCCTTATTGATTCTTTATTTCATCTTCCCCTATTTATCCCAGGCTCTGGAAAACCTGTTTTATCGCCTGGCGGAAGATGTCTTCCTCTTGTTCCACCTGTTCAGGGCGCCGGCAGGTTAGAACTGCAGCTATTTGCTGAAAACAAGACCGAAGAGCCTACGCCGCGCCGGAAAACCGAGGCCCGTAAAAAAGGCCAGGTGGTAAAATCAACAGAGTTGGTTTCGGCCGTTAATCTGCTGGCCCTTATACTGGTCTTTATGGCTGCCGGAAAGTTGCTGTTTGATTATTTAACCCAGATGCTGACCCGTTATTTGGGGACGGGAGCACAGCTGGCGGCCCCGCCTGATACGGGCGCACTGCTGACTGCGGCGCTGGGCGACTACTTGCTGCTGATGTCGCCGGTTTTTCTGACCGCGGTGCTGGCAGGACTTGCCGTAAACTATCTGCAGGTGGGATTTTTGTTTACCACAGAGCCGCTGGCTTTTAAGCTGGAGCGCCTTAACCCGGTCGAAGGATTTAAACGGGTTGTCTCCAGACGCTCGCTTTTTGAGATGGTCAAGGCGGTGCTGAAAGTCGGTCTGGTGAGCCTAGTGGCTTTCATGTTTGTTCGCGGCCGGCTGGAGGAGATGCTGCTCGTACTCTACCTTGATGCGGCCGGTTTCTGGCAGATGCTCAGCAATCTGTCTCTGGCCCTAGGGCTTCGAATCGGCGCCGTTTTTCTGGCCCTCGCGGTCCTGGATTATCTGTACCAGCGCTATGAGCATCACCGCAACCTGAAAATGACCAGGCAGGAAGTAAAAGAAGAACTGAAGCAGCTGGAGGGCGACCCGCAGCTGCGGGCGCGCCTGCGCGAGCGGCAGCGCAAATTGGCGATGCAGCGGATGTTGCAGGAGGTGCCGCGTGCCACGGTGGTTATTACCAACCCTACGGAGCTGGCTGTGGCCTTGCGCTACCGGGAAGGCGAAGAAAACGCGCCGGTAGTGGTGGCCAAGGGGGCGGCGCTCGTGGCCAGGCGTATCCGCGAACTGGCGGAGAAGCACAGCGTGCCGCTGGTGGAAAACAGGACGGTGGCCCGCCTGCTGTATGATAAGGTGGAAGTGGGGCAGGAGATTCCGGTGGAGATGTATCAGGCGGTGGCTGAGGTCCTGGCCCTTGTATATAGCTTGCGCCGATAAGCGGCATCATACTTCGTTCTCGGTCGACTCGCCTCCTCGACGTACGCTGCGGTACGCCTGCGTCGCCTCGCTCCCTCGTGCCTCGTCTGATTTGCTTCTGGGCGCAAGCGATTTTTAAGGAAATTTGCGCCGATAAGCGGCATCATACTTCGTTCTCGGTCGACTCGCCTCCTCGACGTACGCTGCGGTACGCCTGCGTCGCCTCGCTCCCTCGTGCCTCGTCTGATTTGCTTCTGGGCGCAAGCGATTTTTAAGGAAATTTGCGCCGATAAGCGGCATCATACTTCGTTCTCGGTCGACTAATTATTAAAGGGACGGCATACTTGGTTTAAGCATAGACAATGCGGTATGGCGAAGGAAGAAGGGAAGCGGCTGATGTTTTCGGTGACTGCCCGCAAGGGCTGGCAAAATCTTTATAAAAACGCTGATATCATGGTGGCAGCCGCTGTCATAGCGGTCGTGATGATTATCATTATCCCGATTCCGCCGTTGCTGCTTGATATTTTGCTGACCTTCTCCATCTCTTTTGCGCTGGTGATTCTGCTCCTGACGCTGTTTACCACGGATACGTTGCAGTTTGCCATCTTTCCCTCACTTTTGCTGATGGTGACCCTTTTTCGCCTGGCGCTGAATGTTTCTTCCACCCGTCTGATTTTAAGCGAGGGCGAGGCCGGGAGCGTAATTGCCGCTTTCGGCAACTTTGTGGCCGGCGACAATTATGTAGTTGGCCTGATTATTTTTATCATTATCACCGTCATCCAGTTTGTGGTAATTACCAACGGCGCCGGACGCGTGGCGGAGGTGGCGGCTCGCTTTACGCTTGATGCCATGCCGGGCAAGCAAATGAGTATTGATGCTGATTTTAACGCCGGCCTGATTGATGAAGAGGCGGCACGGCTGCGGCGCAGCTCATTGCAGAGAGAAGCCGATTTTTACGGGGCAATGGACGGTGCCAGCAAGTTTGTGCGCGGTGATGCCATCGCCGGAATCGTGATTGTCCTGATTAATATCCTTGGGGGTTTTACGGTCGGGATGCTGCAGCTGGGGATGACGATGACCGAAGCCCTTCAAACCTTCATCAGGCTGACCGTCGGAGACGGCTTGGTTACGCAGGTTCCGGCGCTGCTTGTTTCCACGGCAGCCGGCATGCTGGTGACGCGAAGTGCCTCGGATGGCAGTTTCGGTCATGACCTTACCAGGCAGTTGTTTGCCTTCCCGCGTGTGATGGCGCTGACCAGCGCAATTCTGATTGTTTTCAGTGTGGTGCCGGGCATTCCGTTTTTCCCCT
Source organism: Bacillota bacterium (assembly GCA_018725565.1). Taxonomy (GTDB): domain Bacteria; phylum Bacillota; class Dethiobacteria; order Dethiobacterales; family Dethiobacteraceae; genus HKB214. The sequence continues at coordinate 62,815 of QLUR01000008.1, forward strand.
TCTTTATCCTGGCGGCGGCGGCCGGGATTGCTGCATGGGTGTTGGCAGAGGAGGAGAAAAGGGAGGCGAGACGTGGCAAGGCCGGGCAGAAGGGGCAGGAGGAGCGGAGGCAGGAGCCGGAAAATGTCAGCAGCCTGCTGGCGGTGGAGCCGCTGGAAATTGAAATCGGCTATAACCTGATTCCCTTGACTGACAACTCGCTGGGCGGCGATTTGCTGGAACGCATCACGGCCAGCAGGCGCCAGTGCGCCCTGGAGCTGGGCATCGTGGCGCAGCCCATCCGTATCCGGGATAACCTGCAACTGCCGTCCAACACCTATATCTTTAAGCTTAAAGGGAACGAAATTGCCCGCGGGGAGTTGCGGCCGGGGTTTTACCTGGCAATGAACCCGCTCTCCGCCGGACCTGCGGCCGAGCTGAACGGAACACCGACACGTGAACCCACCTTCGGCTTGCCGGCCAGCTGGATTGCCGCTGAAAAGAGAGAAACGGCCCAGATGCAGGGATATACCGTCGTTGACCCGACCACTGTTCTGATTACCCACCTGACGGAGACGATTAAGGCGTTTGCCCATGAATTGCTGGGACGCCAAGAAGTCAAAGGCCTGGTGGACCTGGTAAAAGAAAAACAGCCGGCCGTAATCGAAGAACTGCTGCCTAATCTGCTGACGATCGGCGAACTCCAGAAGGTCCTGCAAAACCTGCTGCGTGAGCGGGTACCGATTCGCGACTTGGTGACCATCTTTGAGGCTGTCGCCGACCAGGCACGGACGTACAGGGATACGGATGCGCTGACGGAATATGCGCGCCAGGCGCTTAGCCGCACTATCTGCAACCAATATTTGGCGGAAGACGGCAAACTGCGCGTTATCACCCTTGATCCGCGCCTGGAACAAAAAATCGCTGATGCCGTGTCTTCTGCTGCGCTGAAGCCTTACCCGCTGCTGGAACCACAAACTGCGCAGCGCCTCTTCGCAGCCTTGGCGGCGCTGGCTGAGCGGGAGACGATGCGGGGGCGTCAGCCGCTGCTGCTGACCTCTTCCCGCATCAGGCTGCCCTTTAAGCGCCTGGCGGAGAAATTTTTGCCGACACTCCCTGTTCTCTCACTCCATGAGATTGTCCCCGGGGTGGAAGTAGAATCAGTTGGGATGGTGAATGAAGAATGAAGATTAAAAAGTATTGTGTAGAAAATGTCCAGGAAGGGATGCAGCAGATCAAAAAAGACCTTGGTCCGGATGCCGTGATTATCCAAAGCAGGAAAATCAGGGAGAAGGGTTTCCGGGGGCTGTTCTCGCCGGTAAAGGTGGAGATAACCGCTGCGGTGGATACCTCCCGCCCATCGCATACGGTGCCCCGGGAACCGGAGCGCCCGCCGGAACAAAAGCTGGAGCGGGAGGTAGGGGAGCTGAAGCAGCTGCTCTCTCAGTTGATCAGCGGGCAGCAAAAGCGTAACATTGAGGAAAAAGGTCCGTTTCACCGGGCCTTGCAGCAGCTGATCGACCACGATGTGGAGCCGGCGCTGGCGCAAGGGGTTCTGGCGGAGATTCATCAGGATTATGCTGTGGAAAATGCTCTTTCCGACGAAGTTGTGCGACTGATTCTGATGAAAAAGATTTGGGAGCGGCTGCGTTGCGCACCCTTGCCGGAAAACGCCCGAATCTTGAGCTTCGTCGGCCCTACCGGGGTCGGCAAAACAACTACGCTGGCCAAGCTTGCGGCACGGTTCGCACTTTACCATCACAAACAGGTCGGGTTGATTACTATTGACACTTACCGGATCGGCGCGGTCGAACAACTGCGCACATATGCTGATATCACCGGAATGCCGATCGAGGTGGTCATGACTCCGAAAGATATGCCCCGTGCTTTGGAACGCCTGGCGGACAGAGAGCTGATACTTGTTGACACTGCCGGGCGCAACTCTAAAAATTCGCTGCATATCTCCGAACTGGCTTCTTTTTTGGGCCTGCTGCCCTCTGCTGAAACTTTCCTGGTTCTCGCCGCCACAACCAAAATGAAGGACCTGAAAGTAATTATTGAGAACTTTCGCAAAACTAATTTTAGTCGCCTCATTTTTACAAAACTGGACGAAACGGAAAATTTCGGCACCTTACTTAACGTGGCCTGCCATACAGGCCTTCCACTGACATATGTGACAACCGGTCAGAACGTGCCTGACGATCTGGAGGTGGCAAATTCTGAAAAGCTAGCCAAGCTGATTTTGGGGGTTGAGCAGCATGCCTGATCAGGCGGAACGATTGCGCCAGTTAACACTGGCATCTGCGGTGCGGCAGCGGGTCGTCAAACAACGAAAAATCCCCCGTGTGATTACTGTGACCAGCGGCAAGGGAGGCGTGGGCAAAACCAATCTGGCGGTTAATTTAGGTATTGCGCTTTCCCGGTTAGGGCAGCGCGTAGTGGTGATGGACGCCGACCTAGGGTTAGCCAATGTTGATATTATTATGGGAATTGTTCCGATGCACAGCTTGTCTGATGTGGTGCGCGGCACCAAAACACTGGAGGAAATTTTAATCAGCGGTCCGGATGGAGTTAAGGTTATACCGGGCGGCTCAGGACTAGCGGATCTGGCAAATTTGTCGTATGAGCAGCGTGACCGCCTGCTGGACGGGTTGCTGTCTCTGGAAACTATGGCTGAAATTATGCTGATCGATTGCAGTGCCGGCCTTTCACGCACCGTCCTGTCGTTTATTTCGGCGGCTGATGAGGTTATAGTGATAACCACGCCCGAGCCGACAGCGATTACTGATGCCTACGGGATAATCAAAGTAGTAACCAAGTATAAAATCCATGACCGGGTCAGCCTGGTGGTCAACCAGGTCCGGGACCACCGTGAAGCCAGCGAGATAGCAGGACGCTTTGCCGATGTTTCCCGCAAATTTTTACAGGTGGACGTAAATTTCCTGGGCGAAATCTGCAGCGACCAACAGGTGGTGCGCGCGGTAAAGCTGCAGCAGCCGTTTATTACGCTTTTCCCCCGCGCGCGGGCCACCCAGGATGTTGAGAGCATCGCGGGCAGGCTGTTAGGACTTACTTTGGCTAAACCGCGGGGGGTCGGCGAATTCTTAAGCAAGCTTTCCAGGCTTCTGGAGAAATGAGGGGTGAGTAACATCAAAAAAAGCCGTTTGCGCCTGAATCAGAAAATCGAGGTACGCAAAGACCCTGATCCGGTATTCTTTAAAAGTTCTATCCAGGAGCTGGAGGACGATACCCTTTCCGTGACTGTTCCGGTCAGGGTCGGTCAGCGCCTGATGCTGCAGCCGGGAGACAGGGTCAGGGTACAGTTTGTGGTTGACGATGCGTCTTATTATTTTGACACTACCATGCTGGCACGCAAAAGGTCAAACCAGGTCGCGCTGTTTGTCCTGGCCCGTCCGAGCGTCCTGGCCCGGGTGCAACGGCGCGACTTTGTCCGTTTTCCGGCGGCTCTGAATGTGATTTACCAACTTTTGGCGCAGACGGACGCTGCGCCGGAAGCGCACAAAGGGAAGACGGTTGACCTGTCAGCCGGCGGGGTACAGATTGCGTCTTCTTTCAGGCCGGCTCCTGGGGATAAAGTGCAATTAACGCTGCTGCTGGAGGACAAGCATTTGCCGGAGCTTCATGAGCGGGGTGAAGTAGCCTGGAGCTACTGGGACGACTGGCTGAAAATGGCGCGTTTTGGCGTTCGCTTCACAGATATTTCCGAGGCGGAACGTGAAAGGATAATGACATATATTTTCAGTTGTATGCGCCGGCGTCCCCAGGTGTAATAAGAACCGGCCGCAGAAAAGGGGGAGCGAAGGTGGGCGGTGCCGCTATCCTGTGGCAAAAATACCGTGAAACAAAGGACGAAGCAAGCCGAAACGAACTGATTTCGCGCTATCTGCCCCTGGTCCGCCTGCAGGCCGGTCGCCTGGCACTGGGGCTGCCGCCTCAGGTCAACCGTGAAGATCTGCTGCACAGTGGGATTATCGGCTTGCTGGAAGCGCTTGAGCGTTATAACCCGGCACACGGTGCAAAATTCGAAACCTATGCCGCCATGCGTATCCGCGGTGCCATGCTTGATGAGTTACGGCGCGGTTGCTGGATGCCCCGTTCCCTGATTCGACAGATGCGTACGCTGGATCAAGCGCAGGCGGCACTGGCAGCGAAACTCGGCCGGGAGCCGGCGGGTGAGGAATTGGCGGTGGAATTAGGTCTTAAACCGGACGCGTTGCACAGGGTGGTTACAGAGATTAACTGCGCTGCACTCCTTTCCCTGGAGGAACTGCTGTTTGCCCCGGAAGCAGGAGGCCCGGAAGCAGCCCCGTTGGAGGCATTGCTTGCAGGGGAGGAAAAAGAGCTGCTGGCCGGTGCTGTTGACAAGCTTCCGGAACGGCAGCGGCTGGTGCTTGCTCTGTACTATCAGGAAGAGATGACATTGAAGGAAATCGGCCTTGTTCTAGGGGTTTCAGAATCTAGGGTCTGCCAGATGCATGCTCAGGCTATATCTAAGCTTCGCACAGTCATTCTTCAGGAAATTTAACGACTCATTGGTCTGAGCAGCTACCATGAAGGTTAACGGGAGGTCCCATGGCTTACTTATTGCTCTTTGCCGGTCTGGCACTGGCCGTCTTGGCGGCCAGGATGCTGGCCAGAAAACAGCAGAAGAACTCCTTTGACGAAGTTTACCGCGTTGAAGCAGACCGTCCGCTGAATCGCGAGTTGGTGGCTTTGTATGAGCTGCAGGAATCGGTGGAGAGCGCTCTTGCCGACTTGGAGGAGAAAACCCAGGTGTTCAGTTACCTGGCCGGGAGGCTGGAGAAGCAGCGGGAGACAGTTGATTTTCGCCTGCAGCAAATGGAGCGCCTGATTGCCCGCGCCGAAGCGGTCCTTAGCAGTCCCCACGGGAACCGGACCTCCGAACAACCGTGGCGGGAGCGCCACGAGCAGGTCTACCGTCATTTCGACCAGGGGTTGACAGTGGCCGATGTGGCTACGGAACTTGGCATAGGGAGGGGTGAGGTCGAATTAATCCTCGGCTTGCGAAAATAGGCTCGGTTGAACTGGACTGGCGCTTTATCCTGGGGCTGGGACTGGGACTGGCTTTAAGCGGGTTGGTGATGCTGGCACAGGGGCAGCAGCGCCTGCCGCCGGCGGAAGTGGAGAGGATGGCCCGTACGTTGGGGATGGTTTACCCTCAGGAAGTAGTCCCCTTTCCGGAAAGCAACAATCAGAGAGAATCGCTAGCCCAATAATAATCAGGAGTCAGAAGTCAAAAAGCAGAAGATATCCGGCACTCCGGCCTCCAAAATAGCGCAAGGTTCCTTGTGTCAAGAAGCAAGTCAGACGAGGCACGAGAGAGAGCGAGCCGACGGAGGCGTACCATGTGTACGTCGAGGAGGCGAATCGATTGAGAACGAAGTATGGCGCCGCTTATCGGCGCAAGGTTCCTTGTGTCAAGAAGCAAGTCAGACGAGGCACGAGAGAGAGCGAGCCGACGGAGGCGTACCATGTGTACGTCGAGGAGGCGAATCGATTGAGAACGAAGTATGGCGCCGCTTATCGGCGCAAGGAGGGGTCTGCAGGTGATCAGAGGGATTTATACCGCCGCCTCCGGCATGATGGCAGAGGCGGCACGCCAGGAATCCGTTACCAATAATCTAGCCAACATTGAAACGACAGGTTTTAAGAGAGACTTGGCAACTTTGCGCTCGGCACAGGAGAGGACCGTGGTGCGTATCGGGGACAGGGATACCCTGCGAGCCTGGAGACCGGTAATCGGCTCCCTGGAGCAGGGTGCGCTTGTGGACCGCATTTACACAATCCATGAGCAGGGAGCCTTGCGGGAAACAGGCGCCGCCTTTGATTTGGCGCTTGAAGGCGACGGTTTTTTTGTGGTGGAAACTCCGGGCGGCCCCCGGTATACACGAAACGGCGCCTTTACCCTGGACGCCGACAGGGTCCTGGTTGATGACCGTGGCTACCGGGTCCTCGGCAGGCAAGGCCGGCTGCAAATCGCGGCAGGTGAAGTGCTGATCGATGCTGAAGGGCGGATCATGAGCAACGGTGTTGAGCAGGGCCAGCTGCAACTGGTTTCATTTGCTGATAACGCCAGCCTGCGGAAGACAGGCGACAACTTATTTGCCGCCGTAACAGAACTGGCGCGACAACCCTTTGAAGGGCAGGTGCGCCAGGGTTTTCTGGAAAGCTCCAACGTCGAGGCGCTGGCCGAGATGGTCAAAATGCTGGCGGCACAGCGTGCCTATGAGGCAAGCCGGCGGGCTTTGCTGGCCCAGGACGAGCTGTTAGCGAGAGCGGTCAATGAGGTCGGGGTGGTAAGGTAGCGCTTACAGTGCCGGGCCGCGCTGCCGGCAAAACTGTTTACTGAGAGGGGAGTGATAAATCATGCTGAGAAGTATAGCAGGTGCGGCGGCCGGGATGCGTTCCCAGCAGCAAAGTATAGATGTGACGGCTAATAATATCAGCAATATTAATACAACTGCGTTTAAGCAAAAGATTCCGCTGTTTGCTGATCTTGTTTACCAGTCTATCGAGCGCAGGGGCAATGCTGTGGCGCCGGCAGGCGCCGGCCAAGCGCCTGTTGCTGCCGGCAGTGGCGTACGTGTGGCGGCTGTCCGGAGCGATATGCGACCAGGGACTTTAATCTCAACGGGCCGCAACTTCGATTTTGCCATCATCGGCGAAGGTCTTTTCCGCCTCCGGCTGCCGGACGGCGGCGAAGCCTATACCAGGGATGGTAACTTTCGCCTTGATGGTGAGGGCAACGTGGTGACAAGCCAGGGCTTACGCGTCATCTTTCCCGCACTGCCGCGAGACGGACAGGAGATAGTGGTGGCACCGGCCGGGGAAGTAACAGTAAAAACGGCTACCGGGGAAACGGCAGCCGGCAGGCTGGAACTGGCCTATTTTAACAATCCGCAGGGTTTGCTGCAGCTGGGCGATAACCTGTTGCAGGCAACTGCTGCCGCCGGTACAGTTACGGTTTCGCCGGTCAGGAGTGGTGAGGGTATCAGGCAGGGCTACCTGGAAAGAGCCAATGTGGATCTGGCCGGGGAGATGGTACGGCTGATAGCGGGACAGCGTGCATTTAGCCTTGCGGCACGTGCTCTGCTGACGGCTGAGGAGATGTGGGCCGCTGCCAACCAGCTGCGACGGTATTAAAAGCGGGGGATCAGCACCAGCCGGCCGTCCTTATCCAGAGAAGTTTTGCTGCGGCCGGTGGTATCGGTTACTTTCAAGTTTTTATCACCGACGGACAGCATGGTGTTTTCGTACGCGCGGTCGATTTCAATGCGGCCTGAGGAGCTTACCCGCAACTCGGTGAAAGCTCCTGCTTCGGAGCCTACTTCCCGGGCGAAAATATAGTTTTGCGCTACTACTTTGCTGCTGCGCAGGCGGCCGTGGACCTGAATATCCTCACCGGCCTCCAGTTCGGAATACATGCAGCCTTGTCCTTTGAGCATGATGGTGCGGCCGGCCTGCAGTTTGGAGTTGAGCAGGTAAACAACATTAATAATGCCTCCTTGTGTGGCGACACTTTCCATGAGCTGCTTCAGTTCGAGCAGGTTTTGCGCGGCGCTGTAAACACCACCCTGGTCCAGCCAGCCGTCCGGCTGCAGGCTGGGCCATATTTTCCGGAACTGCTGGCTGGCATTGGTTGTAGAAGCCTCCGTTTTGTCTGCACGCAGCGTTTTGCGCAAAGCTTCCAGCCGTTCGGGCAGATCGCCATAGCGCGCCTGGATGAGTTGTCGGACAAGATGAGGAAAAGGTACTCTGGCCAGCGAAGCGTGAGCGGTGAGTTGCCTGGAGACATTGGCCAGTTCTGCAATCTGGGTTTCCACTTCTTCCAGCAGCGGCAGTGCCTGCAATGTAATCAACCGTTCATAACCTGCGGTTATGGTGCCCTGGATGACATTGCCTGTGATGGTGGCGTGCTGGCCGGCATCAAGACGTGCGCCGGAAATATTGCCGTGAACTGTAATGCTTCCAGTAGCTGTCACGGTTGTTCCCTCGGTTACATTGCCAAAAATGGCAATATCTCCTCTAAAAGAGAGCATGCTGGTCTGAGCTGTCACATCGCCGCGGTGAGTGAAACAAGGCTGGACAATAAAGGAGGCCTGATAGTTTTTTCTTTCCATTCGCGCCCTGCCGGTAATAGCAGCGGTAACCTTCGTTCCCTCAGCCGATAGAACGGTGCCTTGCAGGGCACGGAGATGCAGTTGCCGCGGCGGAGGCGGCTTTATCTCCTGGCCGAAAATGTCTGTTCCCGGTTTCCCGGCAGAGGGCGGGCTTACTTCAGCCAGCAGTGTGCCTGCTTCCACGGCCGGTACACGGACCTGCAGCCGCAGGTCCTCACCGACACTGGTCATGGTATCGCCGCTGAGCATAGTTTCAGCGACGTGCAACTTTAGTTGCGCATCCTTGCCAGGTAAGGGCGGTTCTCCTCTGGCCAGCGGCACAGAGGTGTCGCGAGCGACAAGTGCCGCGTCTACAGCTTCCGGGAGCAGGCCGTAACAAATGCCGCGAGCCCGAATAGCCTCCAGCAATTCTTCTTTGCCTACCTGGGCCTCAGCCCGGACCAGCAACTCGGCCCGCAGACCTTCCTTGTCCAGTGTGAGGTACCAATCCTTTTTAGTTCCCGTCATTGTCGCTGCCTCCTTGCAGGGTTCGCGTATTGCCTGAAAAGTTCGCCAATTTGTACTTATTTCCTGCAAAAAATGCTATAATTTAAATGTTTAGAAGACTGGCGGTGAGTACATGCGAGATGTTTTATCCCAATCGGAAATTGATTCCCTGGTGCAGGCCCTGTCACTTGGTCAGATAGACGCTGCAGACAGGGCAGCCGGTGCGGCAGAGTCAGAGACAAGAATCTATGATTTTCGCCGTCCCAACAAATTTTCCAAAGAACAGATGCGAACACTGCAAACTATTCACGAGAACTATGCCAGGATCCTTACTAATTTTCTTTCCGCCTATCTGCGTACCGCCATCCAGGTCAAACTGGCCGGAGTTTCGCAGGTAACTTTCGAAGAATTTATTTTTTCTTTGCCGACCCCTACCTTGATGGCTGTATTTAAAACTGCTGAAAACGAGGGCAGCGCCATGCTGGAAACAAATACGCAGTTTGTTTTTCCGATCATCGACCTCTTGTTCGGCGGTGAGGGGGAGTCTCCCAAAAAGACACGCGAACTGACGGAAATCGAGATAACCGTCATGCGGCGGATCGTCAGCAGGATGCTGGAAAATCTGCGGTATGCCTGGGAGGATGTTTTGGTCATGTCTCCCGAAATAGAAAATATGGATACGAACCCGCAGTTTAACCAGATGATTGCCTCCAATGAAACTGTGGCGCTGATTACATTAGCCACGCAGATCCGCAACTCTCATGGCCTGATTAACATTTGTTTTCCGTATATTACGCTGGAAAGAGTGCTGTCCCATCTGACAGCGCAACACTGGTTTTCGGCTTCTTACCGGGCGGCTGGAGACGAGCGTGATATCTTGCAGAGCGTGCTGGAGCGGGTACAGGTGGAAGTAGCGGTGACACTTGGCAATTCAACGGTTCAGGTCGAGGATTTTCTGAATTTTGAGGTAGGTGACGTAATCATGTTGGAGCAGACGGTACATACACCGTTGACCGTGCTGGTGGAGGGCAAGCCTGCGTTCAACTGCCGGCCCGGCGCCCGTGGGCAGCAGCGGGCTGTTCAGTTGCTTGGGGTGCGGGGAGAGCAGGACGATGCATGACTCTTTGCTGTCACAGGCTGAAATTGATGCGTTGCTGAAAGGTATGCAACAGCCCGGCGACACTGCAGGCAAGTGTGCCCAGCCGCCGGCTGCCGATGCAGGGGCGGAACACCCCGAGCGGCAAGAACGGTTTGCAGGAGGGGGGCTTTCTCCCGCTGCACGGGAAGAGGTGCATCCCAATTTGGGGGTGATCCTGGATATCCCGCTGCGTGTTGCCGTAACGCTTGGCTGCGTGAGCAAGACGGTCAGCGAAGTGCTTAAAATCTGCCCGGGGACTATTTTAGAGATGGACCGGCCGGTAGGTGACCCGGTCGATATCTTCCTGAACGAAAAACTGATTGCCCGCGGTGAAGTAGTGGTGATGGGGGAAAGTTTTGCTGTACGCATTGTACATATTGTCGGTCCGCGCGAAAGAGTACAGATGTTACGGTAATTTTGGCAGGAATTTGTAACCGGTTGTCGAACTAAGGTCAGAAGTTTTACAAAAAGCGAAAAGAAAGGGAAACCACTGTGCCAGAGCTGACGACTTCCGACTGCAAAGATGAATTAGAGCCGACCGAAGCGGATACAGTTGCCGAGATCGGCAATATCTCTCTGGGTGCAGCAGCAACCGCACTTTCCTTGCTGCTGGATAGGAAGGTCACTATTACTACCCCGCGGGTTTCTCTTACTACCGCACGGGAATTCAGGACTAATTTTCCCGTTCCCTGCGTAGTGGTCAGCGTCCATTATCTGCAGGGCTTAAGCGGGGATAATGTGCTGATTATAACTGAAAACGACGCGGCGCTGATCGCCGGGCTGATGATGGGGGATGCAACCCCGCCGCTTGCACAAAAACTGGACGAAATATCCCTCAGTGCTGTTGCTGAAGCTATGAACCAGATGATGGGTTCGACAGCCACGGCTATGTCGGATTTGTTCCAACGCTCAATTGAAATTTCTCCGCCTGAGGTGGCCCACAAAGACCTGGCCGGGGAAGAGTCAAAGATAAACGGCCATCTGGAGAATGAGCGGCTGGTGCAGATTTCCTTCAGTTTACATGTGGAGGAACTTTTGGACAGCGAGCTGATCCAACTGTTGCCGGTTGATTTTGCCCGCCAGATGAGCGCGGAGCTGATGGCTTTATTTTCTGCCGCTTATCCAACAGCAGACGCAGCCCCGAGCCGAGCTGAACCTACTGCCGAAATTGCTGCCGCAAGCGAGGTTAGGGAACAGGAGATAAAAAGCGAGCCACCGGCTTTTTCATTGCAGGAAAAGCAAGTAGTGACGGAAGTACAGGGAAGTGTTCTCCACCTAGACCTGATCCGCGACATTTCTGTCAGGGTGGCCGGAATATTCGGGCGCCGGACTCTCACAATCAAAGAACTGCTTCATCTTACAGGCGGTGCAGTTGTTGAACTGGACGGCCAGGTTGCGGATCCGGTGGAGATTTTGGCTAACGGCAAATTGGTCGCCCGGGGGGAAGTTGTGCTGGTTGGCGAGAATTTTGGGCTGAAGATTACTGAAATTGTTAGGCCATAACGGGCAAGTTTAAATTTTGGGAGGGAGACACGGGAGGATGAACGGGCTGGTCAAAAAATCAGGGGAAGCGATGCAGGATCTGCAACTGGTAGCATTTTGTCTGCAGGGGGAAGAGTTTGCCGTAGATATTCAAAAAGTGAGGGAAGTGCTGAAGGTTACCCAGATTACGCCGCTTCCCCAGTCGCCAGAATTTATTGAGGGCGTAATTAATCTGCGGGGAGAAGTGCTGCCAGTGGTGGACCTGCGTAAGCGGTTCCGCCTGGCTGGCACAGGAGATTCAGGGAAGGCCAGAATTATTATCGTGGAAATTGAGGAGGGCCTGGTCGGATTGATTGTCGATTCGGTCACAGAAGTGCTGCATCTGGCGGCAACGGCAGTAGAGCCCCCGCCCAGACGGTTAGGCGTTGGCAAAACAGAGTTTATTCAGGGCGTAGGCAAACTGGGCGACCGCCTGCTTATTATCCTGGACCTAGAAAAAATTCTTTCTGTGGATGAGCAGCTTGGCCTTGAACAATTGCAGCTTGCCGGGGCGGCAGGTCTTGCCCTTCCCGGGGAGGTGTAGAAGTGCGCTTGTCATGGGGTCTTCAATTAAAGCTGACCGCTCTTTTTGCTCTGATGGTCCTGGCGATTACTGCAGTGTTTATTCTGGTGGCCAGGTATACAGCCGGCGCTTTGCTGGGGGACGGAATAATCACTGACCTTGAAACGTACACCTCTATAATCGGACGCAATCTCCTGCTGGCCGGCGCTGTTTCCTTTATTCCTGTTGTAGCAGCGGGAGGGGTGCTGGCCCGGAAAGTAGTTGTGCGTCCTCTTCAGTCACTTGTGACGGTTATGGAGAAGGTTGGTACAGGCGACCTGACAGTAAGCGCTGCGGTGTACAGCAGTGATGAACTGGGCCGCCTGGCGGCTGCCTGCAACAAGGAGTTTGAAAGCCTGGCCAAGTCCATGCGGATTATCACGGAGGCCTCAGAGCAACTGGCTGCATCCGCACAGGAGATTGCTGCCTCTGCCGAAGAAATAGCCGCGGGAAATCAAGGTCAAGCCAACGAAGTGCAAAATGCTACCACTATCATTCAGGAGGCTGCGGCAGCCATTCAACAGGTGACAGCCAGTGCCCGGAAGGCGGCCAAAACGTCGGTTGAATCCACAGAATTAGCACAGTCCGGGGGCAAATCGGTCATGGAAGCGGTCAGCAGTATGCGGCAAATTCAGCAAACGGTCAGGGAGCTGGGAAGCAGTTCGCTGCAGATCGGGGAAATTATCAAAGTGATCAATGAGATTGCCGAGCAGACAAACTTGTTGGCACTTAACGCGGCTATTGAAGCGGCGCGGGCGGGAGAACACGGCAAGGGGTTTGCCGTAGTTGCCGATGAGGTGCGCAAGCTGGCAGAACGGTCCGGCGGCGCCACCAAAGAAATAGAACAGTTAATCCTGGGCATCCAGAAAGGGACTACAGCTGCGGTGACCGCAGTGGAAAGCGGAGCAGTGGTAGCCGGAAAAGCGGGGCAAGCGCTTGACGCAATCATTCAGGGAGCGAGGGAAGTGGCTCTCATGGTAGAGGATATCTCCCGGGCCTCAGAAAAGCAGCAGGCGGACAATAACCGGGTCGTTCGCTCCGTGGAGGTGGTGGCCAGCATTACGCAGGAAACGGCGGCAGGTGCCCAGGAAACGGCTGCCGCCGCACAGGAATTGGCCGGGATGGCGGAAAAAATGCAGCGTTTGACCACGCGCTTTAAGTTGTCCTAACGTCAGGATAGGGGTGTGCCATGGAACAGAACGAATATCGTGATCTTTTTTTAGCGGAGGCGCGGGAATACTTGCAGGGCCTCAATACTGCGCTTCTGGCCCTGGAGCATAACCCGGAGAACAGGGAAATTTTGCAGGAGATGTTTCGTGTTGCTCACAGCTTAAAAGGCATGTCAGCCACAATGGGCTTTAATGCTTTGGCCGGTCTTACGCATCAGCTGGAAAGCGTTCTGGACCTGCTGCGTTGCGGATCCTTGCAGGTTGAGAGCTTGGTTGCCAATGTCCTGTTTGAAGCACTGGATTTGTTGGAGATGCTGCTTGAACGGCTAGATGAGCCTGATATTTTCAACAGTCAGTTGGAACAAGTCGTTTGCCGGCTTCGTGAACTGGAAGACCAAAAAGTATGCACTCAGTCCGCAGGTGCAGCAGGGTTACGGCTGGCTTTTGATGAATTTGAGAAAGATTCGATCCGGGATGCCTTGGCACACGGCGAACAGGCACTGCTGGTGGATGTCAGTCTGGAGCAAACCTGTCTGCTGAAATCTGTCCGGGCTTATATGGTCTTAAGGGCCCTGGAGAAAACAGGCCATTTGATTAAGTCGGTACCATCGGTACAGGAGTTGGAAGAAGAGCAGTTTAAGGATCGCTTCCGGGTGGTGCTGCTGACGGCTGAACCTGAATCGTCCATACAGTCAGGGTTGGGGCAGATTGCTGAGGTGGAAGCCGTTTCTGTCGCTCCGCTGCCGGTTGAACTGCTCGATGACAACAGGAACGACTCCAGGTTCCCCGAAGCGGGGCCTGCTAAAACAGTTGATGCCTTCCGGGCGGTATCTGAAACAGAAACAGGAGAAGAATCAAAGAAAGGCCTGCGCCGGGAGAAGGAAAAAACAGTCCGTGTGGAAACGGATAAGCTTGACAAGTTGATTAACCTGGTCGGTGAGTTGGTAGTCAACCGGACGAGCGTGGTGGAACAAGGCAAATCAGGCGTGGTTGCGGAAATGTCCAGTGCGGTTGAACAGCTGGACCGCATTACGACTGACTTGCAGAGTGCGGTGATGAAGCTGAGGATGGTTCCCATCAAGCAGGTTTTTGAGCGCCTGCCCCGCATGGTCCGTGATTTAACCCAGGAAAAAGGCAAAAAGGTTAACCTGGAAGTGCGGGGAGAAGATACCGAACTGGATCGCTCCATCGTGAACCAGATTGGCGATCCGCTCGTTCATTTGCTGCGCAATGCTGTTGACCACGGGATCGAATTGCCGGCGGAAAGAGTAGCCGCCGGGAAGCCGGAGTCGGCTACTATTCAGCTTGAGGCGCGGCATGAGGGTTCATATGTTATGATCAGGGTCAGTGATGACGGTCGTGGCATCGACCCGGTCAAAGTGCGGGCGAAAGCCTTGGAAAAAGGAATGCTTGGTACAGTTGAAGCGCAGAGACTCAGCGACGAGGATGCGGTCCGCCTCATCTTTGACAACGGGTTTTCCCTGGCAGAGCAAGTGAGCGATATCTCCGGGCGCGGAGTGGGCATGGACGCTGTCAGAACTGTAATTGAAAGCATGAACGGCAGTACTGATATCAGAACTGCCGTCGGTCAGGGCACACAGTTTTACATCCGACTGCCGTTGACCCTGGCTATTATCAAGGCTTTACTTGTCCAGGTCAGCGGAGAAATTTATGCCCTGCCGATTGAAACCATCCGCGAAAACCTCTATGTAGCAACGGCTGAGATTAAGACTATCCAGAAAGGCAAGGTAATTACCCTGCGGAACGAGGTGCTCCCCCTGCTTTATCTTGATGAAGCACTGGGACTGCCTCCGTTGGTCCGGGATGAGGTGCTTTCTGTGGTTGTAGTGGAGACGTCCGACAGAAAGGCCGGCTTGGTGGTGGATGTATTGCTTGGCCAGCAGGAAATCGTGATCAAGTCCCTCAGTAAGGTGGTGGAAGGAATACCCGGCGTGGCAGGGGCGACGGTGCTTGGCAACGGTAAAGTGGCGCTGATTTTGGATGTTTCCAGCCTGATTTAGAGAGAAGAGAGAGTGGAAAATAATTGCAGGAGGTAGTGCTGTGGGCAGACAGATTTTAATTACCGACGATACGGCGTTTATGCGGATGACTTTGCGCAATATCCTGGAAAAGAACGGCTACCAGGTGGTCGGGGAAGCGGAAGATGGGCAGGTGGCCGTCGACAAGTACCGTGAACTGCGGCCGGACTTGGTAACGATGGACATCACCATGCCGCGTATGGACGGGATTACCGCGATAAAAAAAATTATGGAGATTGATTCTCAAGCTAAAATTATTGTCTGCAGCGCTATGGGACAAAAGGCCTTGGTTATAGAAGCCTTAAACGCCGGAGCCCGCGATTTTATTGTAAAACCTTTCCAGGCAGAACGGATTGTTAATGCGTTACAGAAAATTGTCGGGTAGCCGGGGGGTGACAGGCAATTGTCGTTAAAGGCTCCTAGCAACGAACTTAAACTGGACGTCCTGAAAGAACTTGGCAACATCGGGGTGGGCAACGCCACAACCGCGCTTTCCCAATTGCTTAATTATGCCAAGGTGGAAATGTATGTGCCGGATGTCAGCCTGATGCCGCTTGCGGATATTCCTGATTTGCTGGGAGGCGCGGAGAAGGTTGTCGTCGGCGTTTACATAAAGGCTCCAGGTGTCGTTTCTTTTTATATGGTTTTTCTCCTTAACCAGGAAAGCGCCGGCGCACTGATTGCCGAACTGGCCGGTGTTGAGACGCGGATCGAAGAAGCTTTCGGACGTTCGGTCCTGCTGGAGGTGGGAAATATTATCATGGCCGCCTTCCTGAACGCCCTATCCTACATGACTAACCTGACTTTCCTGCCGACTCCTCCCCAGCTGGCCGTTGATATGGCCGGTGCTGTTCTCGGTACAGTGCTGGCTGATGCCAATGTAGCGGAAGACTATATCCTGGTACTGAAGACGGCTTTTGCCACGGCTGCCGGCAAGATTGAGGGCAGCTTTCTCATTATTCCCGATATGGACTCTCTGGATCTGGTAGTCAATTTGTTGCTAGACGGAGCGTGTCAATGAGTGAGATTATAAGGGTAAAAATTGCCGATTTGGCTGTGCTGAAAGGCGACGGCCTGTTGATAACCGTAGGACTGGGATCCTGCATAGGAGTAGCTGTTTACGACACCGCTGCCAAAGTGGCCGGACTTGCTCATATCTTGCTGGCCGACAGCACTAACTTTAAAGCAGGCGACAATCCGGCGAAATTTGCAGACACAGCTATTCCTTTGCTGATAGACCAAATGGCACGCCTTGGTGCCAGAAACGGCCGGCTGACGGCCAAAATGGCAGGAGGGAGCCAGCTGTTCAGTTTTGAAAACAGCGTGATTTCCGTGGGGGAGAAAAACATTCAGATGACCCGCCAAACACTCTCCAGGTTGAAAATACCGCTGCTAGGCGAAGACGTAGGCGGAAACTGCGGCAGGACGATGAGAGTTTACGTCAGTGAAGGCAGGGTAACCGTTACTATGGTGGGTAGCGAAGAAAGACAAATCTAACCACGGGGGAAGCGATGGAAAAGATAAAAGTACTCGTAGTTGACGATTCTGCGCTGATACGCCGCATTGTCAGTGATATTCTGGAAGGTGACCCCCGTTTTGCGGTGGTGGGTACGGCGCGTGACGGTCAGGATGCTCTGGAAAAAATTGAGAAACTATCACCCCAGTTGATTACTTTGGACGTGGAAATGCCGCGCATGGGAGGCCTCGAGGCGCTAAAGGAAATAATTCGCCTTTACCGCCTTCCTGTGATTATGCTGTCCAGCCTGACGCAGCGGGGCAGTGCCGTTACAGTCGAGGCTCTGGCGCACGGCGCTGTGGATTTTGTTCCTAAACCAGACATGACCGCGACGGATGCCAGAAACAACCTGGCCCGTGAACTGCTGTCAAAAGCGGCCGCTGCTGCCGGCGCGCAAATTATTCCGCTTCCTGCGGCGCGCGGGCAGCCGGTATCTCAGCCGCAGACCACCCAGGCAGCACGCCGGGTGGTGGCGGTTGCCGCTTCCACCGGAGGTCCGCGGGCGCTGGAAAGTATCATGACGGCTCTGCCGGGAAACCTGGCCGCTGCGGTGCTGGTTACTCAACACATGCCGCCGGTCTTTACCAAGGCATTGGCAGAGAGGCTGAACAAGCTTTCGGCCTTAGAGATCAAAGAGGCGGAAAATGGCGAGCCGCTGCTGAACGGCAAGGTATATGTGGCTCCGGGCAACTTTCACCTGGAGGTAGATAGCAGGCATTGCACCCGGCTGACCCAGAGCCCGCCGGTGGAGTATGTACGGCCGTCGGCGACGGTGATGATGCGAACTGTTGCAGAAGTTTACAAGAGTCACGCGCTTGGAGTGATACTAACGGGAATGGGCAAAGACGGAAAAGAAGGAATAGCTGCCATTAAGCGGCAAGGCGGCGTAACTCTTGCGCAAGATGAGGCAACATCAGTAATTTTTAGCATGCCCAAAGCGGCTATTCAGGCCGGTGTGGTGGATCGTGTCTTGCCGCTTGGAGAGCTGCCCGGCATGGTCATCGCTCTATGCAGGAGGAGTGCTGATGGTTCAGGCTTTAGATTATGAATATTTCAAGAAAAAGATCAAAGACAGAGTCGGTCTTGATCTGAGCAGTTACAAAGAGCAGCAGATGAAGCGACGTATACACCAGTTGATGCAGCGCTATGGCACTGAAGACTATTCCGCGTTTTTAGGCCTTCTGGACCGTGAGCCGGCGATTTTGCACCATTTCACCGACTATCTGACAATCAATACCTCCCAGTTTTTTCGCGACAGTCACATCTACCAGGCAATCGAGTCAACATTGCTGCCCGCGTTGCTGCGAAAAGGAGAACAGCTGAAAATTTGGAGTGCGGGTTGTTCCATCGGCGCCGAACCTTACTCTTTAGCCATGCTGTTGTTGGAAATGGCGCCGGGAGGCAGCTGGCGGATACTGGCTACCGATTTTGATGTAAATATCTTGGCTAAAGCCAGAGAGGGGCGCTTCCACAACAATCTGCTGAGCTTAGTGCCGGAGCGCTTGAAAAGGCGCTATTTCACCGAACGTGACGGCTATTTTTATTTAAGTGAGCAAGTTAAAAAGTGCGTCACCTTCAGTCAGCAAAATCTGTTGACCGATCGCTATGAGCCCGGCTGCCAGCTGATTCTGTGCCGCAATGTCTTTATTTATTTTACTGCTGACGCCCAGGAACTCTTAATTAGCAGCTTTGCGCAAAGCCTGAAGCAGGAGGGCTATTTTATCATCGGTTGCTCGGAGATGATCAGCAACCCTGAACGCTTCGGCCTGCAAAAAGTACAGCCTGCCATTTACCGGAAACGCTGAGCGGCAGGAATGAAACAAGCGACAGAGAATATTCCTAAAGTCTCATCAAGCGCTTAACTGGGAGGGAAGGGTAATGCCGGTCAAGCAAATTTCCATTTTCCTGGAGAATAAAGCGGGACGTTTGGCAGAAGTAACCAGTATCTTGGGTCGTGAGAACATAAATATCCGTGCGTTGTCCATTGCCGACACCACCGACTTTGGCATCCTGCGCCTGATTGTCAACCGGCCGGAAGAAGCCGGCCGGGTTTTAAGAAAAGAAGGGTTTATGGTCAGCGAAACAGAAGTGCTGGCCGTAGAAGTGCCTGATCGTCCGGGAGGATTGGCCGGAGTGCTGTCCATTCTGAGTGAAGCCGGGGTTAACATCGAATACTTGTACGCCTTTATTGAAAAATCCTCAGCCGATGCCCTGGTTATCTTTCGGGTAGAAAATAGTTCCCTGGCAGCTGAAGCCCTGCAGAAGCGAGCTGTCAAGGTTCTGTCCGGGGAAGAGGTATATGCCCTGTAACCATGATTAATGTTATTGGTGTCTACTTACCTACAGATACAACTGCTTGTAAACCGCCATCTGCGTTGTTGCTTCTGCGGTCCTCACTCCGACGTACGTTCCAGTACGCCTCCGTTTCGGTCCTCGTCGCGCCTAGCATCTGACGATTTCTAAGCAGTTGGCGTCATAAAATGGCCTGTGCAGCTACGTTGAACGTTGTTATTTTTCGGGAGAAAGGTGTCTGCATGAATTTCTGGGACAGAGAAGAAACAATCAGTGCGGAGGAACTGCAAAAGCTGCAGTTCCTCCGCCTGCGGGAAGTTTTAGGGCGCGTTTATCAAGCGGTTCCTTTTTACCAAGAGCTTTTTAACCGGCATCAAGTTCACCCGGATGAACTTGATGCGCTGGACGATTTGTCCAGATTCCCCTTTACCACCAAGGAGGCTTTGCGGGACAATTATCCTTTTGGGCTGTTTGCAGTGCCATTGAAAGAAATAGTCCGCCTGCATGCTTCGTCGGGTACAACCGGCAAGCCGGTTGTGGTCGGCTATACGCAGCAAGACATCCAGACCTGGTCGGGCCTGATTGCCCGTATTGCAACAATGGCCGGAGTCACACGGGATGATGTGGCGCAGGTCTGTTTTTCTTACGGCCTGTTTACCGGAGGGTTCGGCCTGCATTATGGGCTGGAAAAAGTGGGCGCCACTGTTGTGCCGGCCTCTGTGGGCAACACGGAAAAACAAATTATGCTCCTGCAAGATTTTGGTGTCACTGTGCTGGTCTGCACGCCATCCTATGCCTTGTACCTGGCGGAAACGGTCAGGGATTTGGGAGCGGAGCCGCAAACACTGCCGCTGAAGGTAGGCATGTTCGGCGCAGAGCCCTGGTCCGAGAAAATGCGCCGGCAGATTGAGGAAGCTTTGGGCTTGCTTGCCTTTGACAACTATGGATTGAGCGAGGTTATCGGACCTGGGGTCTCGGGGGAATGCCGGGAGCAAAACGGCCTGCACATCAATGAAGACCATTTTTTGGTGGAGGTCATTGACCCTGAGAGTGGGCAAGTGCTGCCGGAAGGCGCAGAAGGGGAGCTTGTATTTACTACGCTGACCAAAGAGGGTTTTCCTGTCATCCGTTACCGGACGAAAGACCTTTCCGTTATAAACAGAGAGCGTTGCGCCTGCGGCCGCACCATGGCGCGGATGCGCAAAGTAGCCGGTCGCGCAGATGATATGCTGATTATCAGAGGAGTGAATGTTTTTCCTTCCCAGATAGAAAGTGTACTGATGGAAGTACCGGAAGCAGCGCCGCATTACCTGATTATCGCAGACAAAAAAAAAGGTTGCCTGGATGACCTGGAAATACAGGTGGAATTGAACCGGGATAAATTTACCGGTTCTTGGCGTGACCTGGAGGAAGTGGAAAAGAAAATCTCCAGGAAGCTGGTAAATGTACTGACGGTCAGCGCTCGTGTCAGGCTGGTGGAGCCGAAAACTCTGGAGCGGACAGCAGGTAAGGCCAAAAGAGTGCTTGATAAAAGGTCCTGAAAATATTTTTGCGGAAAAGCCCGAAAGACCTTGCCTTCTTGTATTTCTTCTGCTATAATCCTGACTTTGACAGCTCAACAGAACAAAAAGAGGCCGCGACCCTTGCAAACAAAGGGATTGCGGCCTTCACGCAT
>QLUR01000080.1 GCA_018725565.1 Bacillota bacterium
TGTAAGTGCCACTGTTTTCCGTGAGATAGGGAATCTATTCTCCTTTGGTTTGGTTGGTTAGATATCTCAGTCCACTGGAAGAAAATCAGGGGAACCAAAACTGAGGAGGGTTTTTACATGTACAGTGAAAAAACGTTAACATGCCGGGATTGCCAAAGAGAGTTTATCTTCACAACCGGGGAACAGGAATTTTACGCAGAAAAGGGTTTTGAAAATGAACCTGCACGTTGCCCATCCTGCCGCTCCAACCGCAGACAGCGCAGTAGCGGTGGTGGGGATCGCAGTGAGCGCGGCGAACGCCGCATGTATACTGTAACTTGCTCTGCCTGTGGAATCGAGACAGAAGTACCGTTTAATCCCACATCTGATCGCCCGGTATACTGCCGTAGCTGTTTCCAAAACCGCTAAGCTAGGCTGGCTACTATTTTGTCTGAAATCAGGCTGTTTTGTTCATTCGAGACGCCTGATTTTTTTCTTGACAGATAAAATTTGGAGGTGAAAAAGAATGTTAGGAATGCAGGATCTTTGGATTTCAGCAGCATGGCTACTTTCTATTGGTTCAGCAGTAGGCTGCGTGATTTATGGCGCTTTTAACTGGCATTATGAAAGCGGGGAGGAATAAACAATTATGAACATCCCCATCCTCTCTGCGGTAGTTATCATTTTCCTGAGCATTATGACCGGATTAATATACTTAGGCTCCAAAAAAACGAAAACAGACCATGATTTTCTTGTGGCAGGCCGCAGCATGCATCCCTGGATCATGGCTCTGTCTTACGGTGCCGCCTTTATCTCCACATCGGCCATCGTCGGCTTTGGCGGCGCCGCTGGACTATTTGGTTTCTCACTACTTTGACTCACGGTTCTAACCATTTTTATTGGCATTTTTATAGCTTTTGCTCTGTTTGGCCCAAGAATCCGCCGTATGTCCTGCAATCTTGGCAGCGAAACATTTCCCTCCTTCCTTGGGGCTCGCTACCAGTCATCAGCACTGACAGCATATGCGGGAACGCTTATCTTTCTTTTAATGCCGGCATACACCGGCGCCATCCTTATTGGCGGTGGGCGTTTTCTCCACGACGCTCTAGGCATTCCCTACACCACCGGCCTGCTGTTGCTTGCTGTAATAATCGCTGTTTACGTAATAAGTGGCGGGCTTAGAGGTGTAATGTACACCGATGCGTTTTTTGCCGTTGTCATGCTTCTTGGAATGGCCACCTTACTTTTTGCCACTTACAGAGCTGTTGGCGGTGTAATCCCAGGCCATAGCGGCCTTTCCGCCATTAGTAACCTTATTCCTGCCGCCCTGATAGAACAGGGGCACCGCGGCTGGACAACCATGCCTGCCTTTGGTTCCCGAATCTGGTGGATCGTTGTCTCCACCATGGTCTTGGGAGTAGGTATCGGTGTCCTTGCTCAACCGCAACTAGCCATGCGTTTTATGACAATAAAACAACCCCGCTCCCTCTATCAAGCAATTCTGGTAGACGGCGTTTTTATCTTCTTTATGACCGGTACCGCATTCATTGTCGGACCACTCAGTAATCTTTACTTTTACCAAACACAGGGCAAGATAGCCATCCAAGTGGCGGAAGGTAATATTGACAGGATTATTCCTATTTTCGTCACCCAAATTATGCCCAACTGGTTTCTCTATTTCTTTATGTTGACACTACTTTCTGCTGCCATCTCCACCCTGTCTTCCCTAATCCGCAAAGTAGTTATGCTCCAGCAGCTCCCGGTGATCTTTCCCGGAAGCGTGGGTGATAATTTACTGGCAGGACTCAAGTTTGCTGAAAAGCCTCCTGTTTCGGCTGAGAAACTGTGTGAAACTCTTAGCCTCGTCCACTTGCGCAAGAAACTAAACAGCCCGGCGGAGAAAAACAACGCCTTGCCTTAGGCAGAATTCTTCTGCTGGAACCGGAAGTAATGTTGTTAGATGAGCCGTCAGCGGGGTTAAATGAAGAAACAGAACAACTGATTGTTGGCAGCTTGGTGGCCTTTGCTAAGCAAAATCATAAAACATTAATCATGGTTACCCATGCAAAACAGGTGGCCCGAGATTATGCCGAACAGCTAATTGAAGTACATAATGGCAAAGTAGTCAGTCAACTGGAGGTGAACAGCCATGCAGGAAGTGATTAAACTCCAACTGTGGCAACTGTTTTCCGCCTATCTTTTTATCTTGCTCCTCCTGGGAATTGTGAGAATGAGGAGAAGAAAGAAATTGCGCTTGCCACATTTCGCATGACTATCCAGCTTGTCTTTACCGGTTATCTGCTTGTCTATCTATTTGCAAACTCCCACCCACTGCTAATAGTGCTAGCCACAGCTATTATGCTGGTCTTTGCCATTAACAACATCATTAAACGGATTTAAACCCCCTTGTCACCCAAAATCAAAAAAGTAATCGCTCTCTCCATGACGGCCGGCACACTTACCAGCCTGCTCTACTTTCTCCTTATAGTGATAGCCCTCTCCCCCTGGTACGAACCGCGCTACTTCATTCCTATCGCAGGGATGATTATCGGCAACTCCATGACAGGCATCACGCTTGGCGTTAGCCGATTGACGGAAGGTATGCACAGCCAAAAAGAGATGGTTGAAGGGGCTCTAATCCTGGGCGCTACTCCGAAGATGGCCACAAAACCGCTGATTGACTGCGCCTTTGACGCTGCCATCATCCCCACCATCAATGCCGTGGTGGGGATGGGCATTGTTTTTCTTCCCGGCATGATGACTGGTCAAATTCTTGCCGGTGTTTCCCCGCTCACAGCCATTGAGTACCAAATTGCCATTATGTTAGGGATTGTTGGCAGCGTGGCGCTTACTGTCATTATCTTTATGGAATTAGGCTATAAAACCTTTTTCAATAATGAGCAACAGCTGGAAATCTAGAATTTCCTACTACCAGCTTTTTGTTTATCTCTGCCCTTTTTTCTTTTCGCAGTTGCTTCCTGGTTGTTTGTTTTAAACCGACCTAGTTGCTTTCTGGGTTTAAGCAAACACTTCTTCCTATACCCGATTAAATCACCAGCTTTTACTAGCGCTTCGGCTACCAAATTGTAGTTTTGCGGTTTACGATACTGAATTAAAGCTCGCTGCATTACTTTTTTATGAGCAGATTTCGGCACAAAAACCTTTTCCTTCGTCCTTGGGTACAATTCCGTATAATACATACACGTGGACAAGGTGCCGTGCGTTGGATAAAAGTCCTGAACTTGTTCAGGCATATATCCCTGATCGCGCAGATATTCGGCAAGCTCAATAACGTCATCTAGCGTTGAGCCCGGATGACTGGACATGAGATAAGGCACAAGAAATTGCTTCTTCCCCAGAGCTTCATTAAACTTGTGATATTTTTTAACAAATCTTTCGTAAACCTCTCTGCTTGGCTTCCCCATTTTACTCAGTACGCTACTAGAAATATGCTCCGGAGCAATTTTAAGCTGTCCGCTAATGTGATGTTGGTAAAGCTCACGGAAAAACACATCGTTTTTGATCGTAAATCAGATAATCATAGCGCAGCCCTGAGCGGATAAAAAATATTAGGCAGTTCTCTTAACTTTCTCAAAAGTGTTAAGTCTGTCTCTTATACACATCT
>QLUR01000081.1 GCA_018725565.1 Bacillota bacterium
AGTAAGAACTCCATCAGTAAGAGAGTGGTTTAAGCATAAGGCATTTGAAAGGCCTGTAAGCTTTATGCCCCAAGAGTACCAAGATGCTTCTCTTGAGTATGAGCGTAGACTAGCTGAAGCAAAGGAAACTTCTTCTGAGAGGAGATATAGAGATGCTGCGTCTGCATATAAGGAGATGCTAACTGAGCTTCTACCACGAGAGCTCACAGATAAGCAGAAAGCTCAAGCTACAGCGTCAGCTGGGCAGATTGAAGACTATCTTTTAAAGCTGGCCGAAGCCGAAAGAAAGTTTATTAGTGATATAATGACTGACTATAGAGCAACAGCTAATAAAGTATTAGGTAGCTTAACAAGTCCCTACGGTATTACTCCCGAAACTAGATTTTCGGCTCTATCTGGGCTTGTAAGTAATGCTGAGCGTAACTTAATGCGGCTTCGAACTGCAACTAGTAGTGCTCTATCCAATCCAGTAGGTGAGGGTATACTTGCTGATGCTCTTAATACACTTGCTAATGAGATAATTACAACAAAAGATAAAGCCCTACAAGCAAAGATTGCTACACAAATAATTAAACTCCTTAATAGTGTGGAACCTACAGGGGCAACACCTGCTATGCGCGAGTATGAAGTAGAAGTGGGTGTAAGGTTAGTAAGCCAGGTTAATGAAGTATTATCTGTATTAGGGCCAGGAGTAGATCTGATGACTCTTTCAGAGCAAACTCCCGGACTTATAAAGACTGAGCGCACTCGATTTGGCAGGGTAGGAGAGTGGCTTAGAGAGCAGCTTGGAGGAGGTCAATAATGTCTAAGCCAACAAAGATGCTTTTATCAGAAATTGTAAGGAAGTGGGCTTCGTCAACAGCTCCTAGGGCTAAGCCTACTATGACTCGAAGGCAGTGGGAAAGGTATATGGCTGAGTATAAGATGGATAAAGCTGTTAATAAGGTAATAGCAGAGGCACAAGCTAGACCTACTCCTGAGCAGCCTACAGCAGAAGGGTTTAGGGATATTGTTAGAAAGGCTTTTGAAAGAGAGCCTGGTGCAGTTGGCTTACCTCCAGGGATTGGAGATGAGCTTATGCAATTTGAGCCGCCTACTGCTAGAGCTTATACACGCTTACTGGATACGACACAGAGAATGGGAGCTACACACTCGCCTAGATATAAGAGTATAATGACTAGTCCTGAAGAAGCTAGAAGACTAGTCATGCAAGACCCAGAGAGGTATATTCCTAGAAGAGGTGGAAGTGAAGTGAGGAGAGTTTTTCAGGCTAAACCTGGGGAACCTGGTGAGATACTTTCAGGTGTTGGCTATGAGAGAGCAATTATGGAAGGCTTACCGCCCGGCTTTGGCCAGCAGGCAGCAAGGATAGAGAAGACAATAATGAGAGAAGCTGGTCTAGGAAAACAACCTGAAGCTTTATCTCCTCTTATGGCTTTAAAAATAGAAGCTGATGATGTCTGGAGAAATGTTCTCGGCGGATTGAGAGGCACTGGTGGGAGAATGTGGAAGAGATACTGGGAAGGTTCTAAAGTGCGAGAGTCCTATACTGATGTTAAAGAGTACTTTACTGCCATGTATGTTAAGTGGCGCATGGACCCTGAGAAGCTTACAAGAAGCTTTCCTACTGAGGGGAATTGGTTTAATAACATAATGCGCAAAGCAGACGAACCTTTACCGGGAGGTGCATCCTAATGGAAACTCCGAGAAGGCCCTTTGATATCTATATGGAGAGAATTTCTTCAGACTTAGCTAAGAGGAAAGAGCTTGAGCTTACGCCTGAGCTCAAGCCTGAGCCAACTCCTAGGGCTACTTTTCCTCTTAGACCAGGCGTAAAGCCTTTTGATATCTATATGGAAAGAATAAAGCCTACACCTATAGAGCCTACGCCACCTATAGAGCCTATACCTATGGAAAGAGTAAAACCTACACCTATAGAACCTCCACCTATAGAGCCTACACTATCAAGGCTTCCCGAGTCTACTTATGAAGCCGAGAAAGCTCGTTTACTTTTGCCAGAACATGCGCTTAGAATGAGACTTCAAACAGCGGATGAGTTTGCCGAATCTATTAAAGATATGCCTAAAAGTTTTCAAGACTTCTCTTTAAGCCTAGTTAGAAGTGGTCATAGCCCTGAGGAAGCATACGCTATAGCCCATAAAGAGCTCCAAGGTATTACTGCGCCTCTAGCAGATAAGATACTAAGCTTTCTCGGAGAGAGAGCAGTGCAAGCTTGGGTTGGTAGTCTTGCTGGCCCTGTTGGTGCTGCTGTGGGAGCTCTTACCCCTCCAGCCTGGATAGAGGCAGCTGGGAGAGCAATCGCCCCAGATACAGAAGCTTTAAAGAGCTTAGCCGCTGATATAGGTATAGGTATTGGCGCATATAAGGTAGCAGAATCTCTACTAAGAGTTGCCTCTGACCAGAAAACCCCGGCACGCGTGAGAATTCCTATACTTGCTGCCTCAGCTCTAGCAGCTCCAATCTATACAGCGATGCAGGGAATCGGGAGAGAGAGGACTCCGCTTGAAACATTTGCACAGATGCCCGAAGATGCAGCTTGGTGGGTTGGCTTGCCAGCGGCAGGAAGGCTATTCCAAATGGGCTGGCAAAGGTCTTCTCAGTATAGAGAGATTGCAAATACATTTATTACTAAATATGGAGATGCAGCTTGGGCGAGGATTGTGCCGCATCTTAAGAAAGCTGGTGAGGTTCCCATACCACCAGGTTTCTGGAGAGAGTGGCTTGGAGTTGAGAAGCTGGCTGATGTTTTACCAGCGTCAACCCAGATGCAGCCTATGGTATTCGGAGCGTTTAGACGAGGTGCGCAACAGCGTGGGCTTGCCTCAGGTGTTATTGAGAAGAAGCTTACTCCTATAGCAACAGCTAACCCTCTTGATAGAGCAGATGCAATAAGAGCTATCAAGACAGAAGAAATTCCTAAAGGAGCTTCTGATAAGGTGAGAGCTCTTGTTGAACAGTATAAAGAGGGTAAAGAATTACTATTTACTAGACCTTCGCTTAAGCTTAAACCTGCACACGCGAATATACTAAGAAGAAGCTTTGACGAAGGTGTGGATAAACTATGGAACTTTGACACTGAGACATATAATATCCTAAGAGCTACATTAGGAGCACCGATAAAGGGTAGTTTTGGAGCAGGGCAGAGACAGCTGAAAGCTATAATTGAAAATCCTCTAGTTAAGGTTGACGTAAGGAATGCTGCTAGAGAGCTTCACGATCTACCCGCAAACCTTCCGAGAGAGATCTTTGAAGCGTATAAGTCTGGGACTGTATCAGTTTTAAAGGAGAAAGTGCTATCAAATAAAGAGTGGAGCCAGATTAACCCTACAGTTGTCAGAGAGGGCTTTGTTAAGAGTGGTAGTATAAAGTACTCAGTCGGAGGTGTTAAGTCAGATGTTTATGTTAAAAGGGAGATTGAGAGAGGTTTAAAGGAGATAGAGTATGTGCATTCCGAAGCTGAAGCATTCTTCAGTAGATATCTTATTGCTCCTTGGAAGATGGTTAAAGTAGTTATGCGTATGCCTACACAGTTTAGAAATATGATGGGG
>QLUR01000082.1 GCA_018725565.1 Bacillota bacterium
CCATTCTGAGCTCATCAGTCGTCAGTATTTGTATTTGAGGGTGGCAGTGCATTACTTGCATTGTAGCATGCAATGAGATAATTTCCTATGCAAAAAAAAACGCTGCTAGATAAAACGCAGCGCTTCTGCCGGATTAAGATTTGCCGCCTGCCGCGCCGGCAAAATACCGGCTAAAAGCCCAATCAAGATGGCAAGCAAAACGGATAAGGCAAATATATCAAGCCTCCAGGGTACTTGGATAGACATGTTGGCGAGCAGCGGGCCGGCGTAGTAAGCCACAACCATCCCCATAAAGTAACCTAACATGCCGCCCAACACACTGACGATGAGGCCTTCCAGCAGTATAATTTTTGCCACATCTGATTTGCGGAAACCGATGGCCCGAAAAACGCCGATTTCTCGGGTTCGTTCCCGGACCGCGCCGGACATGGTCAGCCCAACTACCAGCATCCCCACAAAGAGAATCAGTACCGATACCGACGTCCCAAACCTTACCAGCCTAGTAATCATTTCATCTCGCCGGAGAGCCTCCTGGCGCAAGCTGGTGACTTCCACGCTGGGCAGCGCCTCCCGCAGCTGAGCAAGCAAAACTGCTTCGGAGTCTAAAGAATAATCAACTGCCAGTTCAATCACAGTCACTTGATCTGGGCGGCGCAAAAGCGCCTGAGCCGCGCTAAGATTTAAGAGAATTTGCTCATCTTCGGCAGAACCGCTATCTTTGAGAACGGCAAACACTTGAAATTCACGCCCCGAGAGCGTCAGCAGGTCACCCTCCATTACACCCAAGGTGGCAGCTAGGTTAGAACCGACCAAAATTTGCTCGTCGCTGAGCACTAAGCGAGTTAGATCTTCCCTGGCTAAATCAAGCATTGCAAAATCCATCTCTTTCTCTGCTGCAGGAACGGTGTTTTCAGCCGGGACAGTGCTGCTCTCGGAGGTGTTTTGTTCATCGTTACGCATCTCCTCGTCGCTGCGCAAGCGCAACCAAGGTTTCACCATAAATTCCTGTTGCAGATTGACACCCACCACCACCACGTTCTGCGCGCCCGCGTCTCCCGGCTCTTCACCTCCTGCGGCGGCTAAGCCCAATAATTTAGGCGCCACCGCCCGAATTGCTTCGCGCGAGGGAATATTCAAAATAGCAGCCACATCCTCGCCGGTCAACTGTTCTACATCAAAGAGCACTGCAGGCAATGTGATGCCTCCGTAGGAAAAGGTCAGCTCTCCCGCATCCGGCGTGATAATTACGTTGGCACCGAATTCTACCACCTGTCTAGTCATTTCCATTCTCATTGCTTCCACAACACTATAGACGGAAACCATGGTGGCAATACCTATCAGCAAACCGAGCAGAACAAAAAGCATTCTTGCCTTGCGTCGCCGAATGTTATTCAGCGCAATATGATAAAGTTGCATTATATCCCTCCGTTACCGTTTGCTGGCAGAAACCAACTGCAAAAGCTCCGCCTTATCCGTACAAAGTTGGCCGTCCTTCATGATGATCGTGCGGCTCATATAGCTGGTGTTCTCCGGATTGTGGGTCACCATCAGTACAGTCAACCCGTCTTGGTTCAGACGCTGAAATAATGCCATGATTTCTTCACCTGTTTTTGTATCCAGGCTGCCTGTTGGCTCGTCAGCCAGTACAACGGGAGGTTCATTAACGATAGCTCGGGCGATGGCCACCCGCTCCTGCTCACCGCCGGACAGCTGATTTGGCAGTCTGTTCATTTTTCCGGCCAACCCCACTCGACAAAGGACACTTCCCGCTATTTCACGCTTTTCTTTATTCGACTTTTTAATGGTAGTCAGGGGAAGCATCACATTTTCCAAAGCGTTCAGATAAGGGATTAACTGAAACTGCTGAAAAACAAAACCCAAGTATTCCCGCCGAAAATCGGCGCGCTTCTCCTGTGAAAGGGCGTAAACGTCAATTCCGTCAACTTCCACGCTGCCGGATGTGGGTGGATTTAGCCCGCCAAGAATGGAAAGCAGTGTGCTTTTACCCGAACCGGATTGCCCCATCACAGCCACCGATTCTCCCTTGTTTATATTCAGGCTCACGCCACGTAGCGCTTGCACTTCATCGCCCATGGATTTATATGCTTTCGTCAGGTTCTTTACTGCAATCATAATTTCCGCCATACTCTTTCCTCCTTCGCTTTGTTCGTCTAAATATAACGCAGTGCCTCGGACGGGTCAAGCTGAGCAGCTTTTACTGCCGGGTAAGCACTGGCCAGAACAGCTAATACGGCAGACATTAGAATGGCTGGCAGAATCAGCTCGGTCCGCAGAGGAATATTCCCCTGAATTTGGACCAAAAACGGGCCAGCTACCTGAGCTACAGCGCTACCCAAAATATATCCTGCCAAGCCTCCCATTGCGCTGACCATTCCCGCTTCCAGGAAAATTATTTCCATCACATGAACGCGTCGAAAGCCAATAGCTCTGAAAATCCCAATTTCGCGTGTCCGTTCGTTTACAGAAGAAAGCATGGTTGTCAAAACTACCAGCGCCGCAATAAACAAGACTACCCCGGAGAGCGCAAAACCAAAGGCGGAAAACTGGTCAATCGTTTGATAGCGGAACATGGCGGCTTGCCTTAGTGCAACAACCCTGCCATTAGGCAAAGCTTCGGAAAGTCCCGCCACAACTTCTTCAATGGGGCAAAAATTGCACCAGGCAGAAACCTCAATCATAGATAGCTGGCCGGGACGGCCCAAAAGTCCTTGCACAGCAACCAAATTAGCATAAATCAAGCCGTCTTCTTCAGCACCAAGTTCGTTAAGAATACCAAATACGGAAAAAGTGCGATCATTGATAATCAGCGTGTCGCCCACCCTTTTTCCCAGGTGTTGCGCAGCCGAAGAGCCTAAAATCACGCCGTCTTCCGGCACGTCCAGCAAAGCCAAATCCCCTACCTTGCCGCCGGCCGGCACGCCTGCCTGTTCACGCAGGGAAAACCAAGGCTTCTGGGTAAACTCCTGTCTTGGTTCCACGCCAACAATCAAGGCGTTTTCCCCGTCAGACTTGACGGCGCCAATCAGCTTGGGAGAAACAATGTTAATGTATTCCGCCACTACTGATTGGCGAATCTTGGGTAAGTCAGACATCGTCAGCTCTTGCACATCAAAAGTCACATCGGAAACTACTGTGCCGCCATAACTTAATTCAACGCCTTCGGAACGCGGCACAATCACAGCATTGGCGCCAAACTCATCTATCCTGTCACCCAGCTCCAAGCGCATGGCTTGGACAATACTCATGAGAGCGACTACGGTAGCCACACCCACCACGAGACCTAGTGTCAGAAAAAGCATTTTCATTTTGCGACGTTTTAAGTTGTTGGCAGCAATCTGCATTAGGTTCATCTATCCACCTCCATTCCTTTCAAAACTGTCAGGACATCCGGAAGAATTGACCGGAAGCATGCCCGATCCGCATTACCATTCTCCCGTCTTTATAAATATAAATCTCCTGATGACAGCCAAAATCCTAAACGCTAACCTGCACATCGGTTGTTTCCGTATCGCCGCTGCT
>QLUR01000083.1 GCA_018725565.1 Bacillota bacterium
TTATGATATAATTTAATTACTATAGGAAGGCAAAAGTTGTAAATAAAGTAGAAGAACTAAGGAAGCAAGATGTATGACTTAATGAAAGGAGAAGAGAAATTGAGAAAAAAATCTTTCAAGGTTCAAGACCTGCCACCCGATTTTCAGGTAGGAGGTATTATAAGAAAGGTTTAATATTTTATGAATATTTCAACCAAAAGATGTAAAAAGGTGATTCTTAAAAAGTACAAGAATAGAAAAAAAGTAAAGTCCAGCAAAAGCAAAATTTCTGACTCAGCAAGTATTCAATATGCCACTGGACAGTTAGCACAAGATAAAACATTATCTACAAAAGAAATTTTTATTAATAATATTTTTTTCAAAGATTCACGAGATATGTCAGAAATACCAAATAATTTAATTCATTTAATAGTTACCTCGCCACCATATTTTAAAATTAAAGATTATTCAAAAGATGGCTATCAGAAAGATAAAATGTCAGATAAAATAGAAGGTCAGATTGGTGATATAGGAAATTATGAATTATACCTAAATGAAATGTTAAAGGTCTGGAAGGAATGTGAAAGGGTATTAAAACCGAATGGGAAATTAATTATAAATGTTCCTTTAATGCCAATGTTAAAAAAAGAGTTAACTACTCATTATAATAGACATATATTTGATATAAATGCAGATATAGAAAATTCAATTTTAAAAAATACTAAATTGTTTTTATATGATATTTTTATCTGGAAAAGAACAAATCCTAGCAAATCTTTAATGTTTGGTTCTTATCCATATCCTAGAAATTTTTATGCCCAAAACACTGTAGAATTTATAACTGTTTATGTAAAAGACGGTATTTCAGATAATAATTTACCTGCAGAAATAAAAAACAGAAGTAAATTAACAGAAAAAGAATGGGTGGAATATACAAAACAGGTTTGGGATATTCCTATTCCAAATAAAAACGATATTGCCTTTGGAAAACACCCTGCAATAATGCCTGAAGAGATAGTAAAAAGATGTATTAAACTATTTACATTTGTAGGAGATATAGTATTAGATCCATTTGCTGGTTCAGGAACCACATTAAAAGTTGCGAAAGAGTTAGGTAGATATTATGTTGGTTATGAAATCATGAAAAATTATAAAAATATTATTGAAAGAAAATTATCTATGGGTTACCAAATTAATTTGATTTAATTAAAAGATATGTTAGAAAAAAATAAAATTTATTTAATGGATTGTTTTGAGTTTCTAAATGAAATTAATAATGAAACAATAGATTTGGCAGTAATAGACCCTCCATATAATTTAAATAAAGGGAAATGGGATAATTTCAAATCTCAAAATGAATTTATGAATTTTACATTTAAATGGATAGATCGATTAATCCCCAAACTTAAAAAAACTGGTAGTATATATATATTCAATACCCCTTTTAATTCAACTTATATTCTTCAATATTTGATCAATAAAGGATTAATATTTCAAAACTGGATAACATGGGATAAAAGAGATGGTATGTCAGCAACAAAAAGAAGATATAATAATAGTCAAGAGACGATACTTTTCTTTACAAAAACCAAAGAGTATGTTTTTAATTATAACGATATTCGCTTACCATATGATTCAAAAGAAAGAATCAGACATGCTCAAAAAAAGGGTATAATAAAAAACGGCAAAAGATGGTTTCCAAATCCAAGTGGTAAATTATGTACCGATATATGGCATATAACAAGTGAAAGGCACAAAAATAAAATTAACGGTAGAACTCCTAAGATGCCACATGCAACACCAAAACCTCTTGAAATGATTGAAAGAATAATCAAAGCTAGTAGTAATAAAGGTGATTTAGTTTTAGATTGTTTTATTGGAACAGGCACAACAGCTTTCGCAGCAAAAAAATTAGAAAGACATTATATTGGTTGTGATAATAATAAAAAGTATGTTCAAATAGCAGAAAACAGATTAAAAAACGGGAAATTTTAATGAGGAGAAAATATGTTTATACAAAATCAGATTACATCATTACCAAACCATTTAAGTAAAATAAAAGAAATGCTGTCAGGGAGTAGAAAAGTTTATTTAACAGTATCATATATACTTGATAGTGGGGTAAGTATTTTAATTGGTGATTTGAAAAATATAATTGAAGATAAAGGAAGTGTAAAATTAGTTTGTAGCAGTGATATGGGAATAACAGACCCGACCGCAATTAAGAAATTATTAGATATTGGTGTGGAAGTGAAAGTATATAAACTTGGAGAAGGAACTTTTCATGCTAAAGTCTGGTTATCAAACAAAAATAATAAGTGGTACTGTATGGTGGGTTCTGCAAACTGCAGCAAAAGTGCATTTATTGATAATGTAGAAGCAAGTTTAATGATTGATACAGATTCAAACATAGGGGGAGCAATAGAGCAAGCGTTAATGTTTTTTGAATATTTGTGGGACAGTGGAAAATGTTTCAATGTAGATTATGAATTTTTAAACACTTGGCAAAAAAGGGAAAACAGTAAAGCAATAATAAAAGAAAAAATTGAAGAAATAAAAATATCTCCTGAAAAACAAAAAGTTTTTGATTTATTATTTAGTTATTGTAAAGATTGGATAGATATTAAAAAGGAACAGAAGCAAAAAGATGAATTTAAAGAATCCTTATGGCGAGGTTGGTATATAATTCCCGACCAAGGTCCAATAAATGATTTTACTATGATTCGTTTAAGAGATATTATTAATGTTATCCTTAGTGATGATAATTATAAAAGTACCGGCTATTTTGATATCTCGCCTCGTTCAGCATCAATAAACAAAATAATAAATTTAACTAAAAATAAGTTTAAAAGAAAAGAATTAAAAATGGACTTAAGAGACCTATTTATCAGACAGGAAAAAAATTATCTTAGACGCTTTGGCTTTGCCATTCATCCATTAAAAAACAATAACAAAGAAGATGAATATAAATTGGTTGTAACAGATTTAGGAATACAATTTGCTAAGTGTAATAACATTGATTCCTTAAAAGTTTTATATTCTAGAAACATGCTTTCATATAAATGGGGGAATCTCTGTATTTTTGCATTTACATTAAGATTATTACAAAAATTTACTTTTTTGACTTTTGATGAGTTTTCTCTTTTTATTATGCATGCTTATTCTGAAGAAGAATTTAATGATATTAAAGATTTAATTTTGATGTACAGGGGACTTCCAGATGCAGAAAGGAAAACTTTTGTCACAAAAGTCAATAGATATTTTGAACAAATTAAAGGTCCTACTGCTAGAAATGTAAGAGGTAACTATTTTAAGCACGCTAAGCATAATATGTCTGCTATAGGATGGATGCAAGGTCTACAATATAAAGAAAAAATATTAAAAATTATTGACAATAAGATTATTACAGAGATATTAAAAGATTTTGATGTAGAAGAATAATAAAATGAACTAGTGAGAAGACCTATAATTCCCCTTACTATATCTTTTATCCTCGGCATTCTTACCTTTAACTATTTTCCTCAATATTTC
>QLUR01000084.1 GCA_018725565.1 Bacillota bacterium
GTGCTGATGTCATAAACGGCGCGACATATGTTTCCTGCCCCAAAAGATGGTCTGCTCCCTCAACGCGGATAACGCCATTCCTGTCACAGTAAACCTGCCCCAAGGAGGCCTCTGCTATCTGACGCAGTGCAGCGCGATGTGAGATTGCGCCAAACCAGGCGTGCGGAACAATAATACTATCAAGTGCAGGATCAACCCAATAATCAGCAGCACCAAGCCCTGCGTCAATCAAGATAATTGTTGCTAGCATTCGTAACGAAATGTTAAACATGACGCGGCTAGTTGAGTATGTACTTTTTGCCAGCATTTCCAGCCTATCGCGCCCCGTAGTTTGGGCATAGATTTTTTCTTGCGCCGCCTGCCACTCGCCCGACCAAAACATGCCAAGTGGCACCCACTCTGTCGGCACTCCTGCGCCAAGCCAAGCGCGTATTCTGCGATTTGGACGTAGTAGTCCAAACAGCGGTGATGCCTGGTTGCCAGCGTCAAACCGCCGGTCAGTGTTATTCAGCCTTAAACTAATCTCATTTGCGCTGATGTTGCCGACTGGCAAGCCGCCATGTGCTAGCTCTCGCTCCTCTAGTAAGCTAAGTAAGATGATATCCTCCCCCTCATACGCCGCCTGAACAATGGTGATTAACTCAATTATTTTAACTGTTCGACCAGCATGGCTCCAGCGGCGTACCTCTAGCACAAGCTGTGTAACTCCCATTACTGGTGAGATGGTTTCTTGCCAATCCAACAAAGTATTGCCAATAACTGTGCGCGTATGCGCTACTACGCCGCCTGCTCTAAGTAAGCGAAACTCGAAATCAACCGGAAATTCACCGCGCTGACTGTCCCCCACCACACGTAAGTTGCGGATAGGTCTTGAGAAAAAGTTAACTGTAATTGTTGGAAATGGCACGGTAAATACCCCACCAGTACCCGAAATCTGCGTACCCCACCAGCCCATCTGCCCCTCTGCTGGTACGCTTGGCGCGGCAAACCATGTGCCATCAGGGAAAGAATGGCCGTCTGCAGCAGCCCAGCGGTGGTGTGGATCGTGGACGTTGTCAGTTACCTGGGGTAAAAAGGCTGCGTTTACGCTCTCATTGACCGTAACGACGACAGAATCGTCGTAGATGAGGCTAGTGTAGTCAATAATCACGCGGCCAAGTACACGGCGTTCTGGTGCTGTTATGGCGTCGTGGAATGTTGCGCTGACGGGGATCACCGGTCATGCCAGCTTTCAGCAAGCGATTCTAAAAATTTAAAAATAGGAATATATACAGTTTCCATAGCCCACTCAGGAATACTGTAAATCATAGCCCCAAGGGCATCGTAGCCCGAGAAGTGAAATATTCCCGCCAGCAGCATAAGACCTAACATAAGTATGCTTACCCCTTCGATTATCTCCAACAGCTTCACAAAAACCCTCCTGACTACTGCTCTATTAACCCAATCCGTACGCCCTGCCACTGCCTTACGCCGCCGACAGTATACCAGGCAGATTCTGTAATGTCGCCTGTATATACTGTCATCGTCCGTTCTCCGCCTTGCGGATCTGGATAGCGCAGCGTATGAAATACTCTTGATTCTAGTTGGTTCAAAATCATTTCTAATGCAGGACCAGCAATCAACTCATACTCCAGTGTAATCGCCCGTTTAATGGCGACTATTTCCATTAACATCCTGCCTGAACTAGTCCGCTGGGCTTTGCTGATGCGGTGAATACCAATATCAAGCTTGCTTGGATCGGCAATGCGAATCGCGTTAAGCCAGATCATGCCTACACCTCTGCCAGTCGGATTACTGGCATGCCAGTGCGCTGCCCTTCGCGTATCAGTGCGGGGAGTATAGCGCGGCCAATTCGTGCGCCGTCAATCTCTATTACTACTTCTTGTTGCTGTCCTTGACCGCCCTGTTCAGCACGAGTCACCTTGATGGCATCCCTTACTGCAGCGTAGACCGCTTGGCCAACAGCGTCAGCGATAGCACCCATATCTGGTGTGCCCCGGCGCAGCGGAAGCACTGCCTCTGGTCCTGCGTCACCGATCATGGCTAGTGTTGGACTAGTGATGATGCCGCCTTTTGCAAGTTTAGGGATAATGGGGCCAGTAGCTTTTCCTCCCTGCTGCTGCGCTATGCGGGGGATAGTTGGGATGTTGATCAGTGGCAACTTATTTAACGTCTCGATTAAGCGGTTAATTGAATCAATTATGGAATTGACCCTATTTTTTATCGTGCTCATAATACCTTCCCAAACAGTTCTCGTTTTAGTTTTAATCTTATCCCAGTTACGTGCTACGACAAGCGCAACTAGAGCTACTGTAGCTAACACCCAAGCCACTGGTCCCAGCGCAATAACCCAAGCAGCCGCAATTTTAGCTGCTCTAGCAGTAGCCGTAGCCCCTAGCAAAATCCACTTCCCGACAAGAGTAGCAAAAACCGGTAGCTGCGCTGCTTTGCTAAGCAGGGCCTGTGTCCTTTGTAATACCCAAGCAGCCGCAATTTTAGCTGCTCCAGTAGTAGCCCGCGTCCCAAGCAAAATCCACTTTCCGATAAGAGTAACAAAAACCGGCAATTGCGCTGCTAAACTAAGCAGGGCCTGTATCCTCTGCAAAACCCATGCAGCCGCAATTTTAGCTGCTCTAGCAGTAGCCGTAACTCCTAGCAAAATCCACTTTACCACGAGAGATGCAAAAACTGGTAGCTGTGCTGCTAGGCTAGCCAAGGCTTGCACTTTCTGCAGCACCCAAGCTGCCGCCGCTTTAGCTGCTGCGGCAGTAGCTTGTATCCCAAGTAACAGCCACTTTGCTTTTAAGGTGACAAAAGCTGCTACCTGCTTAGTCGCACTCGTTGTTGCCGCCCTAGCCTTCATTGCCCAATCTGCTGCATTTTTCTTTGCCGTGGTCAGTGAAGTGATAGCTAGCAAGCCCAGTTTACCAATTAATTTTGCAAGTTTGATAAGCAGCACAGTCCCAATAATGCCGCCAAGCCCTTCTATCACAGGAGTTGCTCGCTTCATTGCTGCTATAACCCCATCCCATTTTTTTGCCAATTCGTCCAGTGGACCGGTTGCCGCTGCCACGTCCGGTAATTGAATACCTGGTATAGCAATATCGGCAATATCGGGGAGTGCCACAGCGGGCAGAGTAGCAGCGGGGAGTGTCAATCCTGCCGCCGTACCAACTCCAGCCATATCTTCCTGTAATTGATGCACTTGGTCAAACGCCATGATGTTTTTATTCGCTGCTTTAGCCGCTTTCTCGGTGGCATCACCAAGGGTTTCTTGTGCTTTTGCCGCCTTTTCCCCTGATCCAGCTACTTGCGCAGTCGCAGCATGTAAATCACCTATGCCCACAGCCGCAGGTTGAATCGCCGTCCGCGCCGCTTTACTTGCCGCCGCCAAACTGTCGGCGTAAGCAAAAATATTTTGCGACACTGCCCGTAGCGGCGGGATAATTAATCCTAGGACACCGACGACCGCCCCTACCGCGCG
>QLUR01000085.1 GCA_018725565.1 Bacillota bacterium
ACTTGAAAGAGGATGAATCTTGAATACCATCAACTCAAAACCGTTTCAAATTTCAAAACAACTGGTAGTGGAAGCATAATGCTAACCAGACATTGTTTGAACATT
Source organism: Bacillota bacterium (assembly GCA_018725565.1). Classification (GTDB taxonomy): domain Bacteria; phylum Bacillota; class Dethiobacteria; order Dethiobacterales; family Dethiobacteraceae; genus HKB214. The sequence continues at coordinate 106 of QLUR01000085.1, forward strand.
GGAAATTGTTTAAAGTGTGTTAATGGGAGCCGGATGAGTCGAGAGGTTCATGTCCGGTTCTGAGAGAGCCTCGAGGTGAAATTCCTTGGGGCTACTCACCTCTTTACAAATTCCTATCCAAATTCCTATCTTTATATTGCAATACATGGGGATTTTTAACGGACAAAATGTCCTAAATATTATTGAGATAAAGGAAGGATGATCGATATGGCTTGTACACAGCCAAATTTGCCAATAGAAATTATCCCAAATGTAAGCCCAGTAAATATTTCAGGGGCAACCATTGCAGAAACTACCAGGAGATTTTTGTTTTCTGATAACCCGGAGAGTATTTTCAGCGCAGATTTTGGAAGTAACAAGATTATAACATTGTGGCATGATACTGTTACTGGAAGAAACACAGTATCTTACCGAGCTTACCTATGGCACCTGAATAAAACTGCAAACAGTATTAAGGTAGGGATGACTATTGGCAATGGCTCAGCAGCAGATACTTATCGAGTGGAAAACTTGCGAATGCAGGCTGATATAACAACAAATTTTGCTGCACAAGGAATTTGTTGTGCAAAAGCATTGATAGGAAATACCATGGATATTGTAACTCCTGTTGATGCTTCGATTTTGCCTGGCAGAGTAGCATTAGTGAGAGAATGGACGTTGAGTCCTGACCGCTTGATTGGAGCTGTGATGGAGTTTGACCTCGTGAATACAACCTCTTCTACCAACGCCCTTATTTATAGAGTAAGGACAGTTGCTTCGAGTAATACAACCGAAAATTTAAGACTTCATCAAGGAGCCCCTGTGTCACCAAATCACCCGTCTCATCCTCGGGGTTCCTGGAGTTTTGCAGGTATACAAGGCAATACTGTTACCTATAATCTAGGGTCAGGTGATTTAAATACAAGTATTTCCAACAGTTCTACTGATAATGTATTTACAGCTGCAAATAGCTTCGACTCTGCAAATGCAATTAGTCTTACAGGGCAATGGGGTGCTAGATATTACGTAACCGTAAATTTGCGTAATACGAGTAGTACCACAAGAAGAAATTCAATATATTTAAATGGACGTGGAGGAATATACGGAGGGGCTGTAAGAGTCGATAGTGGCGCAACAAATGGAGTGCCGATCCTTCAGCCCTTTACACAAGGTGTATTAATAGCAACAAGAGATGTCCCTGTTAATGGTAATATAAATGTTAACCTAATAATTTCTAATGCTGGTTCCACCAATACACCGGTGGCAATACTCTGTCGTACGCAATAGCCTATTGGAATGAGTGGGAAATTCCTTTTTCTACGCTTCCAAAATTCAAAATCTGGAAACGGTGAAAAAGTCAAATCAAATTTATAACAAGAAAAACTCTCGATTCGCTCTCCAGGGAAATTTGAAATTAAAAAGTGTTTTCAACCTGGCTCTACAATCTGAAAGGAGAAAGGTAACAATGAGGAAGAAGGGGTTTTTTTGCTTGCTTTCTGCGGTTATAGCTTTTTTACTCTTATTTTTGCCGGCCGTCGGCCTCCTTCCGGGTACAGTTGCTGCCACAGGGATATCGGCCGAACGTGGCTGGCCGGCAAAGACGCAGGTTTCTGCAGGGAGTGCTTTCACCGCAGCGGTGAGGGCGGACGGCACTCTCTGGACCTGGGGATATGACCAGCGTGTGGCACAGCTTGGAATTAATGCGCTCAGACCGGAGCAAGTTGGCAAAGATACCAACTGGTCAGCAGTTTCTGGCGGAGGCGACCAAATCGCAGCATTAAGCGCGGCGCTAAAGACGGACGGCACGCTCTGGACCTGGGGGTGGCCTCTGAGATGGGATTTAGACAGATATCCTGGCGACAGACCAATTATTTCCAAAGCACCGATGCAAGTCGGCAGAGATACTGATTGGGCGGCAGTTTCCGTTGGCGGCGCCCACTTCGTGACATTAAGGACAGACGGCACGCTCTGGGCGTGGGGGACCAACCGGCACGGGCAACTAGGCGACGGCACAACAACACCAAGGAATGTCCCGGCGCAGGTTGGCAGAGATACCGACTGGACAAACGTTTCCGCCGGGGCCAGCCACACTGTGGCGCTAAAGAGGGACGGTACCCTCTGGGCCTGGGGCTGGAACCTGTACGGGCAACTTGGAATTGGTACCGGCGGCGATCCTAAGGCATTTGCTTCACATACATCTATTCCGCCGACTTATGCTGACGAGCATACACCGGTGCAGGTCGGCAAAGACCGTGACTGGGTGGCCGTTTCCGCCGGATCAGGCCGCACTGCGGCTATCAAGTCGGACGGCACCCTTTGGGTCTGGGGGATGCATGGAATTGTTGCAACAGGAGTTGACAGAGTGCAGGAGCGGCCACTACGTGTCGGGCAAGATACCGACTGGGCAGTTATTTCTCTGGGGAACAACCATGCTGTGGCAGTAAAGACAGATGGCACACTATGGGCCTGGGGCGTTAACGACTTTGGAAAACTTGGCATTGGGATTGTTCCAGTCCCGGGGCGTCCCAATACTACCGGAACAGGGTGGCCGATGCAAGTCGGCAGAGACCGCGACTGGGCGACTGTATCTGTTGGAAGTAACCACACAGCAGCATTAAAGGCGGACGGTACGCTCTGGACCTGGGGATGGAACTTGCACGGACAACTTGGCGAAGGGTACATTATCTCCAGAAATTCACCAACAATCGTTACGTTTGCACCGGTTGCGCCGGGAACATCCGAAATGATTAAGCTCTATCCCAGGCAACAAAACGGGACCGCCGCTAATTCTGAAGCGGCTCCCTTTATTGAGAACGGCCGTACACTGATCCCGCTGCGATTTCTTGGCGAGTGGCTGGGTGCTGTTTTCCGGTGGGAACCGGTAAAGAAGGAAGTTACCTTTACCAAAGGAACGGTTACGATACGGATGCGCCTTGGCGAAAGTAAAGCGCATATCCATCGAAGAGGGGGCCGCCCCAAGACGGTTCCGCTGGATGCTCCGGTCAGAGCGGTACGGGGCCGGACGGTAGTCCCTCTGCGCTTCGTTTCAGAGAACCTCGGCGCAAAGGTCATTTGGACGGACGTTGGAACAATCATCGTCCACCGCTAAAAGTTAAAGGACGAGTGGCGGCAGCGAGTGGGGGGACAAGAGGCCCCGGCATTTATATCCAGCTAATAAAGAGGTGAAATTCCCTGGGGCTACTCACCGTGCGCCGCAACGACGTTAGGCGAACGATGCCAAAAACAAGCTACATAAATGATGAAGGATAGGCCCTTCGAAGTCGGTATACAGGTATAGGCTTCAAACCACCTTATACTGCTGTAGACAAAAGCTATGGTAGTGAGCGATAAGGAAAAGTCCCAGTAAATGGGGCAGGTGAGTGTATGGGAGACGAA
>QLUR01000086.1 GCA_018725565.1 Bacillota bacterium
ATAAAAGTAGAAGACCAGTTAGTTGGCCAAGTAGGTAGGTTTGGCGGAAAGGAAACCGCTTATTTTTTACAAAAAAACTTATCAAAAGTGGATGAAGTTAAATTGTTAAAGAGTTTAGAAGCTTGTTACAATTTTTTAAGTGAAAATTTTAAGGGAAGAATGTTAAAACAACTATTAAATATCTTAAAAAATTATGGTCAAAAATAAAGTTAAATTTTATGTAGGGGATTTTATTTGGAAAGGGTTTACAAGACAATTTATCCAGGCAGGGTTTTTTGACGGAAAAAATTATTATCACTTAAAAAATAAAAAAGAATTTTTAGATATTATTTTAAATCTCAACTCTACCATATTTTTTTACAATTTAGACGACAAAATAAGGGTTCTTCTTGATTGGCTTAAAAAGGAAAATCTTAAATTTGAATTCTCCCCTTTTTTATCCGGCGACAATAAAATTATCGAGTGGAAAATTAAAAATACTATTTTTAGGGATAGTTTTATTTTACTTAATTCAAGCCTGGAAGATTTAGCCAAGGATTTTGGAATAGAAAAAGATTTTAAAAATAAGTCTTTTAAACAAAAAATTATCATTTTTCATAAAATTTTAAGGGAATTCTGGGATTTTTTAGGTTGGGATTGTTTTGAAAACAGGTCAATCTCGGCGATTGCCTTAAAGAAATTTAAACAATTTGATAAGATTGCCTACGCTCAAATTGTAGAATATCCGATTTACCCTGAAAGGTTTAAGTTTATTAAAAAGGCGTATTTTCCAGCTTTTTACTGGACTTTCAAAGATAGTTTTGAAAGTAAAACAGAAAAAATTCTAAAAATTGATTGTAATAGTTTTTTTGGAGAAATGATGAGAAGAAATGAATTTCCTTTTAGTTATTCAATAGAATTGACAAAGAAAAAAGATATTTTAGAACATTTTAAAAAAAAAGAATTAGGAATAATTGAAGCAAGGGTAAAAGTTCCTCCAAATTTACCATTGGGGTTTTTAATGACCAAAAAAAAAGGGTTAATTGATAATCCTAAAAAAGGAACTATTTCAGGAGTTTGGACTTCCCCAGAATTAGAGTTTGCTAAAGGACTTGGATATAAAATTTTAAAGTTAAAAAGAGCGATTTTTTGGAATGATAAAAGATATTTATTTAAAAAATATATTAACCATTTAGCGAGGATAAAAGAAAAGGGAAAAGGGGTTAAAAAAACAATTGCTAAATTTTTGTTGGTTTCGTTTTACGGAAAATTTGCTCAGAGAAGGGAGTTTTCATCTTTTAGAAAAGTAGAAAAACCAATTTCTGGTAAAATGTATTTAGATAGAAATTTGACTTTAATGGAAGAGAAAAAATATATGAGGGTTCCTTTTAGCCATCCTGAAATTAGTGTTTTTACAACGGCGTGGGCTCGGATATTTATGTGGAAATTTTGCGAAATGATAAAATGGGAAAATGTATATTCTCTTATCAATGATAGTCTAATTATAGCGGATAATTTAAGCCAAAAACTCAAAAAAAGATGGTTTGACCAAAATAAAGTCGGAAAATTCAAAATAGAAGGGGAAATTAAAAAGGGTATTATTCTTGGTAGGGGTGTATATGCTCTAAAAATAAAAAATGGAAAAGAGATAATTAAAGCCCAAGGGCTTTTGAAAGATTTAAAAGATACCCTTACCTTCTACGATTTTGAAAAACTTAAAAAGAGTAAAAATAAAAATTTGGTATCTTATTTTAAAAAAGTAAATTTTAAAACCAAAAACAATTTATTTCTTATTAAAAGGTAATCAAGGCTGAAAAAGAGTACGCTAATGAGGAAAAATTAAAATAAGTTCTTGACAAAGAATAAAGGAAAATATAAGATAAAAAAATGGTAAAAAAAAGAATTAAAAGCAATTAAATTTAAAGGTCGATAAAATAAATTAAGTAGTTCAAATCTAAATATGAAAGAAAAAAAGCAATTCTTAAAGAATGGTTTAAAAATACCGAAATTAGGCACGAAGGAGTAAACTACTGGGATATTTGGCTTAATACTGGTGATTATCGGAAAATAGCAAAAGATTTAGAAATTGAAGACAAAATTGATGAATTTGTTGATTTACTTAACAGGGCATATAAACAGAATTATTCTTTTGGATTTTTTTGGAAAAGGTTAAAGGATGAAATTTTGGAAGACAAAAAGCCACGTATTTTAAGAACTGGTAGGGTTCTTTTTGAGGGCCCTTGGGGAGAAAAAGTTGAAATACTTGAAAATGGGCTCGCTATGTTATTTGATAAAGAAGGAGAAAAGATTAAAACTATTAAATTTAAAAACCAAAAGAAGGCAATAGAACATTATCGAACATTGGGATGGTCATACTTGGGAAGTACTCGTCTTGGGAGTAAAAGAAGTAGTAAAATTCCAATTTCAGAGATAAAATTAAGCCATTTGATGAGAATTCATACTAAGTTAAAGGGGATACTCGAAAAGGAAGGTGTAGCTCCTGATGTTAATTTTATGTGGGAATTAGAAAATTTAATAGGGATTTTGGTAGAAGAATACAAGGATTTTTCAAAAAAAAGAATGAGCGGTATGTGGAAACTTGAAAGCAGAGAACAAAAATTTGCCTCTTACATATTAGGAAATTTAGTAGAAAAAGCGGAAAAAGAGGAGAAGTTAAGAAAATTATTAGAGCATATTTTTGAGGAAGATTGGGAGACTATTAAGAAAAAAGTAGAAGAAAAAGGTTCTACTTGGTATGATTGGTGGGTGTATGGGGTAAATAGGTTTATTGGGATGCATCGAGATGAAGAAATAAAGTGGGAGAAAATAATAAAACAATTCTAAAATTATGTCAGAAGAAAAATCACAATCCATAATAGATAAGTTGAGAGAAACAAAGGAAAGATTAGAAAAAGAATTTGAGCCTAAAAGGAAATATGGTGCTGGGGAAGCTTTGAAAAAATATTGGGAGGATGTTAGGTCTGGGAAAAGAGAGCTTTGGAGTAAGAACAAAGTTTATGACAAGGCCACTAAAAAATGGGTTGAAAAAAAAGAAGAGCCGAAACCAGAAGAACTAAAAAAAGAAGAACCAAAACCAGAAATTAAATTAGAGAAAAAACCATTTGATAAGGAAAGCGAAGAAATAAAAAAAGAATTAGAGGAAAAAGTTACTGATGAAAAAGTATTAGAGAAGAAAGAAACCGAGGTTGAGGTAGTTGAAAGAAAAAAAGAATTAAAAGGGTTTGAGTTAAAAGGGTTTTTTAAAGGAATTACCTCTGACTGGATAATTATTGGGTTAGTCGGAATTTTGATAATAATTTTAGGGGCACGATATTTAAGTAGTAAATCTTCTCCGCAACCCCCTACGCCTCCGCAGCAGAAATACCGAGAATTTGACATAGGCGGAAGGGTAATCAAAATTCCTGTAAAATAAATATAAAGAGTTAGGTT
>QLUR01000087.1 GCA_018725565.1 Bacillota bacterium
GCTGATTTTAATGTACCTTCGACATTATCAATCGTGGCGATTAACCTTCCATCAAGCAGTATAGACGTAACTTTTTTTCGCCACTCTTCCTCGCGCTCCCGCCCTTCCGGAGCAGTAGTCACATAAGCAGGGTATCCTGTTGCGACTACAGAAATAGCATCGACTAAAAGGGACGCGCCTGTCCCCTGCTGTGGCTTATCAAATATCGCCATAGGAATAGGCCCAACAATCAAATCTCGCAGCACCGGTGTAATTAGTGCTGCAAGCGCACCAGTTCGGCTTGCAATACTGTCAAAAGGAAAATCATGGATTAATTCATCCAACAACGCCACAGCTTTTTTTATCACGTCAGGTGACAAATTTTCGGGCATTGCCGGCACAGACAAATTTTCATCAGGCAAATAATAAAGTGAAGTCACTGGATCATAGCTAGGCTGAGTGACGATACTGCCGTCATGCCGCAGAATCGGAGACTGCGATATCCCTTGTAAGAGGGGAAACGGCCACCTGTCCAATGCCATAACGTCCCTCACCGCATCAAGCGGGGGACTGCAGGGGACTGGCTCCTCACCGCCCGTGATCCTGACAAAGTCTGCTGTCCTAGCCATATATCCTCGTAAAGCGGATTCGCTTAACATCTTTATAGTGGGCCTTTTTACGATATTATTGTTTCGGTCTTTTTCTTCTGCCAGCACAATTTTTGTTAAACACCCAGCACGGACAAATATCGTAGGTGGATTGTTGGCATTATGCAGCGCGCTCAACGCCTCATCGGAGATGGCAGACAAAGCCCGTCCGGAAGTAATTATAACCGGGAGCTTATTTTTTGTCTTTTTAGCCCTGACACTCTGTTTATTCCCTTTTTCCCAGATTGCCGCATCAGTAGCAATTTTGTTAACAGCAGACGTAACTTCTTCGCGGCCTGAGATAATCTGCGGAGCGAAGCCTCCGGCAAAGATATCATCTATCCCCTTGCCCCATTCCTCCGGCCAAGTTTCCAGACTAACACTAAAACCTTCCACCATAAGTGCGACTGCTGTATTTTGCAGCGCCCTAGCAACGTTGTAGTTTTTTAACGCATCAATATCAAACGCCAAAAAGACCGTTTCCGGGCGCAGCTGTTTTAAGACCGGCAAGGCTTGCCGCCAGGCAGATACACCGGGGAGTGAGATAGTATATATACCGGATAGCACTGTTGCGACGTCGGCTTTGAGCTCACCTTCAGTTAACCGGACAATCTTGTCCTCATCCGCTGCTGCACAAAACAGCGGAAAATGCACAGCCGGTATCGCCGATGGCCCTTCCTCCACTGCTCCTTCACGCTTTGCGCTCGTTATGTAAGTATACTTTGCGTCCTCACTCTTTGTGTCTTCCCTCCTTGACTTATCCGCCCGTGTTTTGAGCGCGACGATCATCCCCTCTAGGTTACGCAGCGGAATGATCATCCCCGGCGCACCGGCCAGCGTCCAGTAAGCTCTCTTCTCCCCTTGTTTCATAAAAAATCCGGGAACCGCCTGGCAGACATCGGCGCCGAACCGGGCAACTAGGTCTTTGGCGATTTTAGACCGACCCGGGCCAAGGAGCGATCTGTAGCCGCGCAATTGTATTTCATCGTCTGAGAGCCCGCGACTACGCAAAGCGTCTCGATGAGCGGCGGACAGGGGTAATTCTTGTAATAACGCACGATATATCTTATCCAGCGTAACCGGATCGGCCAATTTGGGCGTGGTGCCAGATACTGCCGGGGAGTTGTCGCCCCACGGTTTTCCGGCAGTCTCGTCTGTGTTTCCCCCGCCAACCTTGTAAAGCCAATAATCTCCGCCGCCCTTGTCAACTTTGTGCAGCCCGTCTCCATTATCGATGCGCCGACAGACTGCCCAAGCTCCGCTCGCATCGACGCTGCACCAAGAAGTCCTGGCGCAGATGTAGCACGGATTAAACCGGGTTACTTCACTCCATGTTGGTATACTTGTCACAACACATTATTCCCCCGTTTCCCTGTTCCTCAAAACTCTAAAGATCACTTACATCATCCAGTCCTCTTGCGATACGATACTCTCCGCCAGCCGCCTCAATATTTTCTTTAAACCGTTGCTGGTGCTCGGACAACCTTCCTTTTGGTGTTTTCACTTCAATCCAGACGTGCCGCCCGTTTTTAAGCGCATATAAATCACTAATCCCCCGGTGCGAACCAAGGCTTTGATGGATTTTGACAACAAAAAAACCGCGCAGCTCTAAGTATGCTTTAATGTTCTTCTGGATGTCAGATTCTTTAGGGGACGGGGCAGATGGTTTGCTGCTGCCGGCGGCCCTGGTGCTGGCAAGCTTTGCAAATTCCTCAGACGTGATTCTCATCAGACGTTAGGCGTTCCTTTCGATTAGTCGTTCGCCTCCGTTGCGCCATCCTCCAGCACCTTGGTTATGAATTTGAGTGCCGTGATGATTGTTCCAAGCTCACTGTCACCACCAAGATATACCTCAATACCATCAGTGCCATCCGAACCGATTAAACGCGCTTCTATATCAGTGCCTGCAACGTTCTTAATGCGAAAGTAAGTACGGCTGCCGTGGCCGGAATCTCCACCCATATAACCGTTAGTTCCAGCCTCGACTTCGAGAATATTGCAGCTAGATACGTACCGGCTAAAGGTCGTGATAATGCTCCCGTTGATATCTATTTCTTTTTCTGTGATAGCATACATGATTTAAACCCCCTCTTAATTCTTGCTTTTTTACTGCTCCCCGCACGTGCAGGGGTGATTTTTGTGCCCTTAACTCCCGTGGTCATGATACATCTCATGCGGATACAGAAGTTGCCTTGCTGGAATCTGGTATTTTGAAAACCAGCGTGATACTGTACTGTGGTTAACCCGCAATACTCTTCCAATCGCCACTTGGCTTAGTCCCTGCTTCTGGAACTCTTTAAGCAGCTCAGGGAGAGGCCGCTGAAACTCATGTGCTACCTGTGCTTCAGTTCGCTTTGCCATCAGTTTATTGCCTCCTTTCAATCGTCTAAGCTCATTATACCAGCCACAAAAACCTATGTCAAAGGTTTTTAGTTATTAGAACTTTTTGTGGGCTCAATTTTCAACCTCCCCCTCCCCGGCTGCCTCGCAAATCATGCTCCCCGGAAATATCTTCTTTACTTGATGTAACTCCCGTAAAAACTCCGGCGTAGGCGGACAATCGATCAGATTGCACAACTCTTTTAAAGTATAAGCTACCATGCCGGGATATCTCTTCGCCGCTGTTCTTCCCGCTGCCCAGTTTGCTGCAATAATAATAACCTCGCCATTTAAAGCCGCA
>QLUR01000088.1 GCA_018725565.1 Bacillota bacterium
GTACAATTAGAGACGAATCCTTCTGGGTTTACACGAATTTTTGTACATTTTTCTCGGTCACAACGATAATTTACAGAATAATTTGGATTAATCCCGTATATTCCTTTTAGTCCAGAAATTCGAAAATATAAGGATTTGAGGACATCTCCCTTATTCTCAAAGGGAATTAAATCTCCATATCTTTTAAGACGATTTAATATTTCATGTATCGAAACGAAATTTTTCTTAAAAATTGTAGGATCTTCATCGTATATCTGACCACAAGGAACAATCTCTAAAAATCTAACTGTTAATTTCCCCTGAAATTCTTCAGTAAATTTCACAAAATCATCAACTGTATCAAAATTCTCTTTAATTACAACACAATTAATTTTAGTGTAACCATATACTTCTACCGCTTTTTTTATAGATTGTATAACATAATCAAATCCATCAAAACCACAAATATTTTTGTATTGATTTTTATCGAGAGTATCTAAACTAATATTTACTCTTGAAATGCCAGCCTTTTTTAACTCATCAGCCATCCTAAAATATAATATCCCATTTGTTGTTAAGTGCTGTTTCTTGACCCCTAAATCTTTTACTTTTTTAACAAGATTTACAAAACCCTTTCTAATCGTTGGTTCTCCGCCAGTCCATGTAACCCGTTTAATTTCGGCTGCAACCCCTGCCTCTACAATTTCTAATAGATCTTTATCAGATAGTATATTCCGATCGATATTCCTTTTGGGATTACAATATTTGCAATTTAAATTACAAAAAGGAGTTACAGAAATTCTTAATGTATAGTTATTTTGTAAGTTAGTTTTATTCATGATTAATTTCAAGGAGTTCCAATTACCTTATTTAAAACCATATCAGTGAATCTTGTATAATTCGAATTTGGCATTATCCGAAAAAGATTCTTAAATTCTTTAAAAACAATTGATCGAATAATTTTTTTATCCTTCTCATTTACTTTATATTTATTAGAAACATTAATATTTATAATTTGCGGTATGTTGATTGGATTACCCAATTGGCTTAATATACTAACTTCTATTAGTAGTCTATTATTAAACCTTTTAGCTATTTTTCGGGCTAGATAAAAAGCTAACAAATTATATAATTTCCCAACATTATATACCGGATTTTTCCCGTAAATTATTTCAGGACTCGTTGCCCTATAAGGAGTAATCAATCCTGATACTTTGTTTCCTCGGCCAACAGAACCTTTATCATGTTCTGCTGCTGTTCCTGTTAATGTTAAATAAACTTTTCCCTCTTTTTTATCATCTGCAGCGTTAATAACTAGTTCAGCTTGCTGCTTAATTTTCTTTTTAACTAAAACTAATAGTTTTTCTTTAATTTTTTCTTTCAGTAAAAAATATTCATTTATATTCTTTATCTTCTCCCCTAAAAAAGCGATACTGATAACAATCTGAATTTTCCTTTTGCTATCTTTTTTTACTACCATCACCTTTGTATCTTTACCGATTGGAAACTCTTTTATTAATTTTCTGGAAAGATTTTTTTCAATATCTAATGTTAAATTTTCTGCTAACGTATATGGATAAAAGCCAATTCCAATAGCAGTGTCTTCGGAGATTGGTAGCTTCCTGCTTTCAAAAAACCTCTTATTTCTTATAGAATACATCCCAATATTAGATTTTATCTTAAAGACCCTTAAAATTTTATTGTTAAAAATACTAATAAGTAATTTTTTAGCTGAACTAACAGCTATTTTATTGATTTTTTTACATTCTTCTTGTGAAACACAAGAGGCTTTTCCGGATATTATAACCTCTGCTGGCTTTATAATTTGACCTCTACCAAAATCAATTTTAATTTCCCCGCCATTTATCTCAACTTGGTCAACATTAAAACGATATATGGCTTTATACTTATTCTTATAATAATTACAAATATTCCGACAGGTGAATTCTGCAATTTGTTCCGCCAAAGAATCAGGATGGCCTATTCCCTTTCTTTCTACAATCTCAATTTCCTTTTGAGATAAAGAATGGTTCAGGATGTTTATAATAATATCAAATGGATAATTCATAAATTTAACTTAAAAACTCTTTAAAAATTTTTTCGAAGTCCTGAATTAAATAAACTGATTTTTTCATTCTTGATATACTATGAGCATCACTACCAATTGAAATCTTATCTCCGCCCATTTTTATATACTCATTAATTACATCTCTGGAAGGATACGTTTCACCTATGTCTTTAATTCCAGATAGATTAATTTCTAAACCAAGGTTATTTTTTATTAACTCTTTAAGAATGGGTCGGATATATACTACAGCTTTACCGAAATTATAATTTTTAAATTTTTTCTTTAAAAAGTCTAAATGAGCAATATAATTAAACATCCCCGATTTTATTGCAGCTAAAATATTTTCAAAATATACCAAATATAATTTTTGTTCGCCATATTTATTAATGAATGGCTGTAATTGATTTATAAAACCTACGTGTATATATCTATTTGATTCTGGTAATAGTGAATCGCAAATATAGTGACAACTTCCTAAAATAATATCGATTTTATATTTTGTAATACACTCTTTAATTTCATCTTCGTATTCTGTAAAATAATCTACTTCTAATCCTTTTAATATTCTTACTTGAAATTTTTTTTGCAATACTTCTATATGTTTAAAATAAGTTTTTAAATCTATTGTTTTCCTGCCATCTTTAGGAATTAAACTTTTTTCGGGAAACAAGGTATCATGATCCTTCTCACTAATTGGTTTAGGATGCTTTATTAATGGCCAAATAAAGTGTTCAGTAATTGCTATTTCCTTAAATCCAATATTCTCAGCCGCAGTTATTATTGATTCCAAATCATCTTCTGTATGATCCAGAAATCCAGAATGTATATGATAATCCTTCATGGATTTTATTATAAATAACAATTCCCAAAAAGAAATAGTAAAAAGTTTTTGAAATTTCCAAAATTGCTTTTAAACAATTCTGCCTCAACAAAATTTTTTGCCGAGACGGAAATTCGCGAAACGGATTTCCTGCCCGCCGCCTGCGGCGGCGGGCTAAAATTCAGCGTCGGGATTTTCCTTAAAATAGGTTCGGATTTTAACCAAAACATACCGCCAATTTATACACGACGAGTTTTTCGCCTTGCCCCGGCTTTGGCGGGGCTCGGCAACAATCGCCCAAAATCCGAATTTTGAAAATTGGCGGTGGGTGCAGGACTCGAACCTGCAAGGGTATTGCTACCCGCCGCTTTTCAAGAGCGGTACCTTACCATTCG
>QLUR01000089.1 GCA_018725565.1 Bacillota bacterium
AGATGTGTATAAGAGACAGCTTTTAAATTGTCTTTTAAAAAATTAAAATATTTATCAACTAAGTTTTCATTTATTTTTTCTTTTAATATCTCCTCTTCCTCAAAATGCACGGTATCAATTCCCAAAAATTTTTTATAGTCCAAGAAATTTCCAAAGTAACCATAAATTCCCATAGAGAGCCCACCAAATACACCTAATTTTTTATTTTGTATAATTTTATATACTTTTGCGGCATTTAAAAAGTTTAAAATTTTATTTTTTACTTCCTCTTCCTCGAGCAAGCCCAAAACAAAAGTAAAATTTATCTCTACATCTTCAATTGCTCCTTTAGTAGGCATAACACCCGAGAGGGCAGAAGAGCCCCATAAAAGTATAGGAATATCATTTTTTTGAGATAAAATTGCCAGGGTCTGTCCTATATTGGGATGTGTCCACCCAGGAATATGAATTATCAAAGAGGTAATTTTCTCACCTATCTCCCGAAATAGGGACAGAGCATCATCTAAATTAGATATATCACCTAAGTTTAAAACCTCCCAGTTATTCTTATTTAACACATCCGTTAAACTTAAAGATATACTTTTTTGATATTCTAAAACATTAATTCCGGTTGCCTTTTTAAATCTCTCTGCCCATTCCTCTCTTTCATCAACTAAAGTAATAAGTGCAATTTTATTTTGCATATTACTACCTCCATTACACCGTCTTAGATATTTTAACTTCTAAATACTCATCTTTTAAATTTTCTTTGAATTTTAGCGCTCCGACATCATTAACTTTCCTTACCTTTTTTAGATTATTAACCAAAACTTCTACCCTCATTCCCTTGGGGAATTCATAAATTTTAAATTCAGTCATGCCTTTCCCACTTACTCTAAATTTAACTAAATTTTTTCCCTTTATATAATTTCTAACCTGAGTCATTGGCTCAGATTGGTAAAATATTTTATTATTTCTTTTGGCAATCAGTTTATTTTTATCTTGCTCAAGGTGATAAAGAGAATTTTGCAATTTTATATTTGAGATAACTGTTTTCTCATCACAAAATTTACACCCAAATCTTATTCCCTCATCTAACTCTACATCAATTAACTCCTCCAGTCCCACAAGACATAGTAGTGCTCCCCAACTATAAAATCTATCCGAGCCAAAAGAATATGGTTGCTCTTTTATAGGAACATCACAACCCTCACCCGTTAAGGCATTATAATTTTCATGGCAGTGAGAATTTATTTCCCATTCTTTTTTAAAAAGGGAAAAACATTTTTTGGCAAACCTATATGAAACATCATCAAAACCGTATTCTTTTAGTCCTACCCAAACAAGATAATTCATAGAGGGCCATATTCTTCCCCTCCAATATAGTTGGTCAAAAAATGCTGGGTCATTCCGGGAGATTGATGGCAGAATATAGTCACCCCAGAATTTTTTTCTATTTAATAAATAATTTTTTACTATATCTTTTGCTAATTTTTCAGACGGGATACTTGCCAGGAGCGGATAAAAGCAGGTGGGAGCAAGATGAGATGAGAATTTTCCCTCCCAGAATTTATCACAATAAATTTTTCTTTTTTCATCAAATAGTTCTTTGTTTATTTTTTCTTTTAAAATTTTATATTCCTCTAAAAATTCTTTCTCCTCATTATAATTGGCTAATTCCTTTGCAATTTTAGAAAGATAAAGTGTATCCGCAGTTATTAAAGAATTAAGTCCAATATCAATTAAATTTAAAGTAGAGGTATTTTTATCGTAGACCGCCTCATCATAAAGGGGAGAGTTATCCATCCCGGACTCACAGGCACAGGCAAAGGTGCACCAGGGGTCATTTCCGGGATTTTTAATGCCGTAGGTTGACCCATATTCCAATAATCCATCTTTATTTCCATCTCTTCTTTTAAACCACCACTTATGCCAGTTCTTTAATCTCGGATATGCCCATCTTAAAAATTTAAGATTTTTATATTTTTGGTAAATTTTCCAGACCACTAAAGAACCTATTGGTGGCTGGGACCTATCACCTGATTTTAAGCCCAATGCTACATAGTTTGGCGGATAACCTTCCTCACATAAGTAGTAATCATCTAAAACTGCCTTTATATTTTCTTCTGCTAATTTTAAATTTTCAATAGAATGAAGCAAGGCATTTAATAAACTATCCCAGACCGCAATCATAGGTCCTTTTGTGTCTTTATCAATTCCTATCCTCACGCCGTATTCGTCAATCCAACTCCTACATACGGGTGTATAGGGTCTTTCATTTATTTTATCATAGACCACACACCAGTTAATACAAGTAGTAATAATTTGAGCGGATTTATCAAATGGACCACCTAAAATCTTTGGCATGTTCTCTTCGGTCTCTCTTTTTGCTATTTCAATTTCTTTTTCCACATCAATTTTTTTATCTATATTCACCAGAACATAAATTGGAAGACGCAGGTAAAATCCCGATACGGCAATTTTACCATTTCCTTCACTATTATTCAAGTCCCCCTTTAATATTAGGGCATTTTTTATCTCATCTTCATTTTCATAAATACCAAAAGTTACGGGCTCTCCACAGTGGTATTTTGAGTGATAATCATAAAATGGATAGACAACTAAATTTTCCCCAAATATTTTTCTTTCTCTTAACTCAATTTTATCTTCTCCCCACGCTTTTTTAACCTCAACCAAAATTAAAGAAAAACTATCAGAAATTGATACCGGGGTTATTTTGCAGAGCAACTTTCCCCTTTCAAGATTTACATATTCAATTTTAAAAATACATCCAGAAAAAGAGAGCATGCAAGATGCATATCGGCAATTCAAATTATGATGAGTTATTTGCAAAACATTTCCTAAATCCGAAAAATGTTCTAAAAAATAAAACTTTGAAGTATAGTCCTTATTTTTGGGAGTAAAAACCGAAAATCTTATTTCCCAAAACTCCGGAGACATTATTATCCTATTTAGGCCCAGGGGATGATAGGTATTCCATTCCATTTTCTTTTAATATTATTTTATATGGTTCTCTTCAACAAAAAGTCAAATGTAAAAAATTATTTAAATATGGAATTAATATATTCATATTCTCTTTCTTTTACCACGTCCCTTATATAATTTAATTTATTTTTACTGTGCTTGAAGGCACGATAAGCGGTCTTAACCAGAACAATGGCCTCATTGAGATCTCTAATG
>QLUR01000009.1 GCA_018725565.1 Bacillota bacterium
GTTTATCGTTTCACTGTAAATAGCACCGTATTTGGCCTGGAGTCTTTCACGATTTGCCGCTAACTCCATATTTATTGAGTCAGCCGTCTCCTCTTTTTTGAGTTCAGCGGGTCCAGCAAATCTTCTGACAATCGCGGCAGGCCGCCTGCGCAAAAAGTCGCTCCAGGTTTCTCCCGGCAGGTCCGGCTTTTCCATAACATCTAATCCGCTTATCTTTTCCAGTTGTTCGGGATTCGCGCTGCGCCATATGAATTTCGGTGAAGGAAGCGGCATACCCCAGCCCCACGGGTCTAAAAATATAATGTCGCCTGTTTTGTTTACGGCAAACTCGACCACGCTAATGAATGGATAATCGCCCGGAATCATTTCCCGGAGCGAAAAACCGGCGGTGCGGCGCTCTTTAAGATCAACAATTCTTAATTCTGTTTGTGAGGAGTAGACAATAAAACGAGAATCAGGAGAAAAAGTCGGCGGCAGGATGTAATGTTCAAGCCGTTCAAGAGACATACGCTCATTTGCGGCGAAATTGAATACCCAATATTTTAGTCCGCGGTTATGCCAATCAGCCAATAAGAGGAGATTGCCGTCCGGCGACCAAAGCAGGTCGGATTGTGACCATGACCATTTCATGGCATCATTTCTTATCTTGTCGTCAAATTTATCCCGGTATTGCCAGATATCCGCAGCCAACAGCTCCATACGGGGATTCTCCGCGCTCAGCCGCGGCAGGAGAAATACCAAAGTAAAAAGCTCTTTTTCACTGACCGGCCAGAGCGCCAGCTCAATGCGGTAAACCGGACCAAAGGCAGTAGCGTCTGCAGAGATTATGTCGTGAGGATCTAAATCCCGGTGGTAATCATTTTCCAGAGACAAGACCGCATAGCCATCCGCTCTGGCTCCCGAAAGAACACGCTGGTAAACGTCGTCGCTGATTCCAATGGCAAGAACCGGGTGGCTCGGCAATAACTGACCGGCATTTTGCAGGCGGTGGAAAAGATTATCCAAGGCGTCCACATTTTGCGCCAGCCCGGCGACCAATAGCGGCATCGGTGAGGCATCTTCATGGTGCAGGCTGATAAGTGTGGTTTTTCGCTCGCTCACAAAGCTTGTGGTCACATCGACAGTGGCTCTTGCCGGATGGCCGGCCAGCATCAGCCCTGCAAAGATTATCATGATCAGGCAAAACCTTATTAACCGGAACATTTTAATCCCGCCTCCGCTCATTTTACAGTGTTTCAAGGTTTGTGCTGCCTTGAATAAGACCTGCAAGCTTGCCGTCAAAAAAGACTTAAACCGGTGATAATGCGCTTATCTGATAAAAATCAGGTACCAGAGAACAAATATCCATCCGAGGATGCCGTGTAACAAGGCATAAATAACGGACTGGTAGATACTCCAGGAAATGATCATGGCCAGACAACAGCCAAAGCCGATCCCGGTTTTAATGGTTTTAATGACTGGATATGGCCTTCCATTCATAACAAATAAACCTCCCCTTATTAGTTCCTTAAGTCTTAATACGCGTAATATAATGTCGTCTCTTTATCCATGATCGGAACTATCTTTTGGGCAGAGAACAATTCTTCAAATGCCTCAAAGTGGCCGGAACCGGGAAGCAAGATCATTCAGGTCGAACCCTTTTTTCATGGCAGCAAGCTGTCTGTCCTTTGCTTTACTATAGGCGTCATCCTTTTCAACAATGTCTTCCAGCGTTTCTGCCAGAAGACGGCAAAGGGATGTTTGCCTGTTTACGGCAAGATGTTTTGCTTTTTATAAAACGTCCTTGGGAATCGATATAGTAACATTTTGTTTTTCCATGTCTTTTTTACCCCTACGTAAATAAGTGTAGCACATTATACGTGAATATACACGCCGCATTCTCTCACGCATCACTCTTTGTTTATTTCCGGTACACCATGGTATGGCAGCTTTGAGACAAGGCCTCGAATTCAGCCGGCGTGATGACCATCCATCCTTTGGAGTGCCTGCTAAAACTATAACACCGGCAAAGAGGATTTTGTGACAGTATATTTCTGCAATATATGGAAGAAGTCCTTTTTGCGTACGTTTAGTTCATGAAGGGCACTATGCGAAAGTTACCTGGCAATCTTGACTGAACCCAGCCACATTTGTATACTATCGATAACTGGCGTTGCAATGTTCCGGTCATTTGACCGAAAACTCCCAAACGGAGAATCATACCCCTACGGCATGGTCGGAAGGGTGAAAATAATTCCCCTCATCACCGCCAAGCGAGAGGGGACTTTAGCGCCTGTCTATATGGCAAAAATTAGACATGGTGTCCCTCGAATTACCAAAATGAAACTTTTAGATGTTACACGGTACTAGATGCCGGCAGGGAAAGGATGAGCAACAGTCCAGGATGACTAAAAAATACAGCATGACCGTTTTCGGCTGCCAGATGAACGAGCGGGATGCCGAGACGCTGCGCGGTTTTCTTGATCAGCTGGGGTATACAGAGACAGAGCGGGTCGCGGAGGCGGACCTGGTGATTATGAATACCTGCGCTGTGCGGCAAAAAGCGGAGGAGAAAGTTTACGGCCTGATTGGGCGGCTGGGCAAGCTAAAAGAACAAAACCCGGGGATGCTTCTCGCCGTTTGCGGCTGCCTGCCGCAACAGGAGAAAGCGGCTCAAAAAATCCGCAAAAAGTATCCGTTTGTGGACTTAATATTTGGCACGCACAATCTGGCAGCTTTCCCTGAGCTGCTGCAGCGGGTGCAAAGTGAACGCGGGCCGGTTATGGAAGTGTGGGACGAAGCCGGTGAAGTGGCGGAAGACCTGCCTGTGATGCGCCGGGACGGGGTCAAGGCCTGGGTAAACATAACTTACGGTTGCAATAATTATTGCTCCTATTGCGTTGTGCCGTATGTGCGCGGCAGGGAAAGGAGCCGGCGGCCGGAGGCCATTTTGGCGGAAATCGGGAAGCTAGTGGCCGGGGGCAGCAAGGAGGTTACCTTGCTGGGTCAAAACGTCAATTCCTACGGAAAAGACCTGTCAGAAAAGATAGATTTTCCCGGACTGCTGGAGCGGGTAGACCGGGAGAGCGGATTGGCCCGAATTCGTTTCATGACCTCCCACCCGCGGGACTTCACCGAAAAACTGGTCGCTGTGATGGCTGAAGGTAATAATATCTGCGAACACGTCCACCTGCCGGTTCAGTCCGGCAGCAACCGGATTTTAGAGTTAATGAACCGCGGGTATACCCGCGAGCATTACCTGGGACTGGCAGAGCTGCTCCGAAATTATTTGCCGGGGTGCGCGCTGACCACTGACCTGATAGTCGGCTTTCCAGGTGAAACGGAAGAAGACTTTCAGGATACACTGGCTCTGGCCGAAGAGGTGCGCTTTGACGCCGCGTTTACCTTTCTTTATTCACCGCGCCGCGGCACACCTGCCTGCAATATGCCGGAACAGGTGCCGGCGGCGGTTAAGAAAGAGCGATTTGCGAGGCTCCTGGAGGTGCAGAACCGCCGCGGGCTGGAACGGAACCGGGCGCTTGTGGGCTGCGTGGTCGAAGTATTGACTGAAGGCCCGAGCAAGACCGACCCGAACGTCTTGACAGGGAGGACGCGGACGAACAAGACGGTCAACTTTAGCGGTCGCAGTGTCGGGCCGGGGACGCTGGCGGAAGTGGAAATCACAGCGGCGCAGACCTGGAGCCTGCTGGGGAGGCTGGTGCCATGAGCGCGGAAACGCCGCTTATCAGGCAGTACCGGGAAATTAAAGCGCAAAACGAAGACAAACTTTTGTTATTCCGAGTGGGCGACTTTTATGAAATGTTTTACGAGGACGCCAGGCGGGGTGCAAGAGAGCTGGAGATTACGCTGACTTCCCGTGAAACCGGCAAGGGCAACCATGTGCCGTTGGCCGGCTTCCCTTTCCACGCCCTCGACAATTACCTGGGCAGACTGGTCGACAGAGGCTACAAGGTTGCGATCTGCGAGCAGGTAGAAGACGCGAAGCTGGCCAAGGGTCTGGTCAGACGGGAAATTGTGCGGGTTGTGACGCCGGGAACTCTGACCGAAACATCGTTGCTTGACGAAAAGCGCAACAATTACCTGGCTGCCGTTTTTGCCGCGCGCGGCGGTTACGGCTTGGCGGCCGTGGATGTTTCTACCGGGGAATTTGTGTGCTGCGAATTACGCGGACGGCAGGCGGCCAGGCTCTTGAGCGATGAGCTATGCCGCCTGCAACCGGCGGAGCTGGTGGTTAACGCCGTTGCCCTGGCTGACCCGGGCTGCAGGGATGCTTTTGCCCGTCTTGGCAGAGAGGTGCCGGTGGGTACTGTTACCGGCAGGGAATATAGCTTCCGGTATGCGGAGATAACTTTGCGTGAGCACTTTGGAGTCAATTGCCGACAAATCTCCGGGCTGGCAGCGGCGGCTGCAGGTGCGGCGGTACGATACCTGCGCGAAAACCAGCCGGGCGGGTTGAAGCACCTGCAAACTCCCGGTGAGTATTCCCCGGAAGGATTTATGATCCTGGACCCGGCGACGCGCCGCAATCTGGAACTGACCCGTACCATCCGGGAAGAAAATAAAGCCGGATCACTGCTCTCGGTGCTTGACCGGACCAGAACCGGTGCGGGCGCCAGACTGCTGAAAAGGTGGCTGGAGCAGCCGCTCCTTGACTCCGTCGCCATAAACCGGCGCCTTGATGCAGTAGAGGAACTGACTGGCAATTTACTTTTCCTGGAGGAATTGGCGGAGCAGCTTGATAAGACCAGCGACCTGGAGCGGCTGATCAGCCGGGTCAACTGTGAAAACGCCAACGCCCGCGACTTGGTGGCCATGCGTTGCACGCTGCTTTTGCTGCCGGGGTTTACAAACAGGCTGACTTTGGCCGGGACTGCAACTTTGCGGGAATTGGCCGGGCGTTTGCCGGACCTGTCATCTTTGGCAGAATACCTTATGGAGGCGCTGCGGGACGATCCGCCTCTGGCCCTGAAAGAAGGAGGCCTGTTGCGGGATGGTTTTCATCCCGAGGTGGACAGGCTGAGGCAAGCGCGCCGCGGCGGCCAGGAATACCTGCTGGGAGTGGAGCAGCGTGAGCGGGAACGCACCGGCATTAAATCGCTCAAAGTAAGCTATAACCGGGTTTTTGGCTACTATATGGAAATTTCCCGGGCCAACCTGCATCTGGTGCCGGAGGATTATCATCGCAAGCAGACTTTGGCCAACGCGGAGCGCTACATAACCCCAGAGTTGAAGGAATACGAAGCCCTGATCCTTGGCGCGGAGGAAAAAATTACCGCCCTGGAATATGAAGCGTTTTTGGCCATCAGGGAAAGAGTGGCGGAATTTACCGTTTCTATCCAGGAGGCGGCTGCAGTCTTGGCCGAACTGGATGCTTATCAGTCTCTGGCCAGGGTAGCCCGTGACAACCGCTATGTACGCCCGGAGCTCGACGACACCGTAAAAATCGAAATAACAGACGGGCGCCATCCTGTGTTGGAGAAATTGCTGCCAGACCAGTTGTTTGTTCCAAACGATCTTTTTCTGGATGGTGTGGAACACCGTGTTTTGCTGATTACCGGACCGAATATGGCGGGCAAGTCAACGTATATGCGCGCGGCAGCGCTTGTGGTTATCCTGGCGCAGCTTGGCAGCTTCGTTCCTGCCAGAAAAGCGCGGATCGGCCTGGTTGACCGCATTTTTACCCGCATCGGAGCGGCGGACGACCTGGTGGGCGGGCAAAGTACCTTCATGGTGGAAATGAGCGAAGTGGCTGGCATCCTGAACAGGGCCACCTCCAGGAGCCTGGTTTTGCTGGATGAGGTCGGGCGCGGCACCGGTACGGTGGACGGCATCAGCATCGCGCGAGCCGTAGTGGAATACCTGTACTACAAAGTAAAGGCCAGAACACTGTTTGCCACTCACTACCATGAACTGACCGCCCTGGCAGCCGAGTTTCCCGCTATTCGAAACCTTGCCACTGCGGTCAAAGAAAAGGGCGAGGAGATTGTTTTCCTCCATAAAGTGGTGCCTGGCAGTGTCGACAAAAGTTACGGCCTGCAGGTAGCGCGGCTGGCCGGCCTGCCGCCCCAGGTGCTGGAACGGGCACGCGATATTCTGGCGCAACTGGAAACTGATGGCGGACGGCGGACGGCGGACTCCGCGGAAGAAGGACAGTTGCGCCTGTTTGTTCCGGACCGGGAGTTATCCGCCGCGCTTGATGAACTGGAGTTGGCTGACCTGATGACGACTACACCGCTGGAGGCCATGCAGCTGATGTACAGGCTCCAGCAAGCCATGAAAAGAGGTAAACCGCATGGTTAGGATTAAGGTCCTGGACGAGGCCACCGCCAACCAGATAGCTGCCGGCGAGGTGGTGGAAAGACCGGCGGCGGTGGTGAAGGAGCTGGTAGAAAATGCCCTTGATGCCGGGGCAAAGCAGGTTCGCATCTGCGTCTATGGCAGCGGGCTAGCCAGTATAAGTGTGGCTGACGACGGTTCGGGAATGTCGCCGCAGGAGGCCCGCCTGGCGGTGTTGCGCCATGCCACCAGCAAGATTGCTTCCTTGGAGGACCTGGCAAGCGTCATAACTCTTGGTTTCCGCGGTGAGGCGCTCCCCAGCATCGCCTCTGTCAGCCGGATGCGCATTACGACACGACGTCCCGAAGATCTGGCCGGGACTGAGCTTATGCTTCAGGGCGGCAAAACAGTCGGCGACTGCGAGACTGGCTGCCCTTCCGGAACAGAGGTTCGGGTGGATGAACTGTTTTACAATACCCCGGCCAGGTTAAAGTTTTTAAAGAGTGAGACGTCCGAATCTGCCAAAATAACTGAAGTTGTCCAGCGGTTGGCGCTGGCCTGGCCGGAGGTGTCCTTTTCGTACCAGGTCAATGGACGGGAACATCTGGTGACTGCCGGGAATGGGAAGTACGGCGATGTACTTGTTGCCGTCTTCGGACGTGAGCTTGGTTGCCGGTTTCTGCCGGTTTCCTGGCAAAGACCGCTCCTTTCATTGCATGGTTTTCTGTCACAGCCGGATCTGTTACGGGCCAACCGCAACCTGCAATACTTTTATGTCAATAAACGGCCGGTCCGCTCACCGCTGCTGAGCGATGCCCTGCAGAAGGGTTATCTCACGCTGCTGCCGCGCAATCGTTTCCCTGCCGCGGTAATATTTCTCGAGATTGACCCGTCTGAGGTGGACGTCAATGTCCACCCGGCCAAGCAGGAAGTTCGCTTTTCCCGCGGACAGGAAATCTACCGCCAGTTTCTTGCCGGAGTAAGGCATGCCTTGCGCCAGGCGGGATCGCCGGAACTGAGAACGTTGACGTCTGCAAGAGACCCCGTGTACCAACAGGATGTTGCCCATCCGACCTTTGAACGCCGACCTCTGACCTCCGTATGCGAGCGCCCGCAGCAGGACACGATTTTCCAGCTGCGGGAAACGGCTCCGGCGGGAAAAACTGCTCCGCCGTCAGGAAATTTAACTCTTCCATGTTCACCTGAAACCATTTTTACGGGCCTAATTCCCATTGGTCAACTGGCTGCCACCTACCTGCTGGCCCAGTCGGGGGCAGGCGATCTCTGTCTTATTGATCAGCACGCTGCTCACGAACGTATTCTGTACAATTCCTATACCAGGGAAATACAGGAGGGACGGCTTGCAGTTCAGGAGGTTATTCCGCAGACTGTCGAACTTGACCCGCAGAGTGCGGCAGCCCTGAACGGTTCTCTGAAAATATTTGCCGGAGCTGGATTAACATTTGCGCCGTTTGGCCATAATACTTTTATCTTGCGAACTGTGCCCGCATTCTTAAGCCATAGTCTGACCAGGGAAGATATCATAGCCTTGGTTGAGACGGCTTCGGAAAACAGTGAGGCAACCGTATTGCTCGGGGAAGTTCTGAGGCTGATGGCCTGCAAGGCCGCCGTCAGAGCCGGCCAACCGTTATCCAGGGAAGAGATGACCGGGCTGCTTAACAGTCTTGCGAAAACAGAACAGCCCTTTACCTGCCCGCACGGCCGGCCTACGGTTATCTCTCTGTCAGCAGCTGAGTTGGCCACGCGTTTCAGGAGGCGTTAGCATGGCGCCTTTGCTGGTAATTACCGGACCAACTGCTGCCGGCAAGTCACAGGTGGCGTTGCAGGTGGCGTTGCGGCTTGCCGGCGAAATTGTTTCCGCTGACTCAGTCCAGGTTTACCGCGGCCTGGATATCGGCACTGCGAAAGCTTCGCCGGAGGAACGCGCCCTTGTTCCTCATCATTTGCTGGATATTGCTGACCCGCATCAGAACTACACGGCAGCGGATTTTCAGCGGGATGCGAGGAAAGAGATTAGCGGAATCTTATCCAGGGGCAGGGTGCCGATTTTGGTGGGCGGGACGGGACTTTATATCCGGGCGCTGCTTCGTGGCTTTGCTTTCAGCGAGGCGGGCGAAGATGCCGGATTGCGCCGGAAATTGTACGAAGAAGCGCAACTGCACGGGCCAGAGGTGCTGCATAAGCGACTGGCGGCGATTGACCCGGTGTCGGCGTCGGGAATCCATCCCCACGACCTGCGCCGCCAGTTGCGTGCGCTGGAAGTGTTTGCGCAAAGCCGCAGGCCAATCTCAGGGCAATCCTCTCGCACTGCCGGCACCTCCGGTTATGATGCGCTCATGTTCGTGCTGAACCGGCCGCGGGAGCAGCTGTACCAGCGCATTGAACAAAGGGTGGAAAAGATGCTGGCCAAAGGCTTGGTGGAGGAAGTAAAAGCCTTGCTTGGCAGCGGTGTGTCTGCTGAGTGCAAGGCCATGCAAAGTCTGGGCTACCGCCAGCTTGTGGCCTGCCTGCAGGGGATGATGACCCTGCCGGAAGCGGTGGAGTTGATTAAACGGGACACGCGGCGCTATGCCAAACGCCAGCTGACCTGGTTCCGCAGTGAACCGGAGGCTGTCTGGATCGACCTTGAAAAGGCCGGCATCGATGGAGCTGTGGAAAATATTTGCGCCGCCACCGGCAGGAGTTTCCAGGCAGAGCGAGAATAACTTAGTCCAGTGCAGCAGTTAACAGCCTATTGGGGGAATGATTGTGAACAAAGGAACGGTAAACCTGCAGGATAATTTTTTAAACGCGGCCAGAAAAGACGACCTGATGCTGACTATTTTTTTAGTAAACGGCTATCAGATTAAGGGGACGGTTCGCAGCTTTGACAACTTCACCATTCTCCTTAATGTAGACAATAAGCAGCAGCTGGTGTATAAACATGCCGTGTCCACGATTATACCTTTTCGCAATATCAACCTGACCCAGCCGGCGGAATGAGTCCCTTGCGGTTCAAGAAAAGAGTTCAGGCTAAAGAATCGGGGTGTACCCCCGATTTCTCCGTTGTAAGGCGTCAGTCAATAATGTATAATCTAATGTATAGCGGGTAAAAGGGGTGCCTTTAATGAGCGAACTGGTCCGCAAACAGTTTTACATTACAAAAACCCAGGAAACACTGCTAAAAAACAGGGCAAAGGAAGCCGGCCTGACGGAGACCGAACTGGTGCGGCAGGCAATTGATGCTCAGGTTCGGAAAATAAGCTTTGCCAGAACTTCTCTGCAGGCTTGGCGGGAAGAAAGCAGTTTCATTCGCGGTTTAATGGCTGAAGGTCCGGTAAAAGGCGGGCGGAATTGGCAAAGAGAGGACCTTTATGAGCGCTAAGATAATGCTCGACACGAATGTTCTTGTTTACGCCTACGACCGTTCTGAGGAGCGTAAGCAAAACATCGCTTTTCGGCTGCTTGAGAAGCTGGTGGCTACAGGCACGGGAGTGATCAGCACACAACTGCTGGCCGAGTTTTTTGTGACAGTGACGAGAAAAATACCCCTGCCCCTTACCCTGGAGCAGGCTTCTGAGAGAATATCACGTTTTTGCCGGCTCTGGCCCGTGCTGGGTGTAAACGAAATGGTCATTCTCGAGGCTATCCGTGGTGTCAGGGAGCACCGTTTTTCGTATTGGGATGCCCAAATATGGGCTACAGCCCGTCTTAACCAGATAGAGATTGTACTTAGCGAGGACTTTTCCTGCGACAGTTCAGTAGAAGGGGTCCGTTTCCTGGACCCCTTTCAACCCGCTTTTGACTGGCAGCTTTTTCAGTAATAAGCGGCAGCCCCAACCCAAAGAGGTGTTACGATGGAGACGGCTATACTGGTCGGCCTGCAGACGGCAAAGGCGGGACTGGCAACAGAAGAAACAATGCGTGAACTGGCGCAGCTTGTGAAGACGGCAGGAGCAGAGCCGGCAGCCGAGGTGGTGCAAAAGCGGCCGGCTGCGGATTCCGCCTATTATGTGGGGAAAGGCAAGGCGGAGGAAATCGCTGTCCTGGCCAAAGAGATTGCCGCTGACTGCGTGGTGTTTGATGACGAACTTTCCCCGGTTCAGATTCGCAATCTGGAAGCGGTCACCGGCGTGCGAGTTGTAGATCGCACCGCTTTGATACTTGATATATTTGCCGGCCGGGCGCGCACTCGTGAAGGGAAACTGCAGGTGGAACTGGCGCAGGCCAACTATCTGTTGCCGCGGCTTACCGGACGTGGTGAGGCCATGTCGCGCCTGGGCGGCGGAATCGGCACCAGGGGGCCGGGGGAGAAGAAGCTGGAGACTGACAGGCGAGTCCTGCGCGAGCGGATTGTCGACCTGCGGCGCGAGCTGGAAGAAGTCAAAAAACACCGCAGCCTGCACCGCCAGTCCCGCCAGGCGATTCCTCTGCCGGTGGTGACGCTGGTGGGCTACACCAACGCCGGCAAGTCAACACTGCTTAACGCTCTGACAGGAGCAGAGACATTGGTGGAAGATAAGCTGTTTGCTACCCTTGACCCGACCACCCGCCGGGTCAGACTGCCTGGAGGACGGGAATTTCTGCTGACAGACACGGTAGGCTTCATCCGTAAGCTGCCGCATCACCTGGTGGCGGCTTTCCGCGCTACCCTGGAAGAAGTGTTGCAGGCTGACCTGCTCCTGCACGTAGTCGATACCGCCCACCCGCAGGCTGCTGAACAAATAGAGGCGGTTATGGATGTTTTAAGACAGCTCGCAGCGGCAGACCGTCCAATGCTGCTCGTTTTTAACAAGCTCGACGAGCCGCTGGCCAAAACAGCTCTGCCTGCTCTGTCCAGGGGCTACCCGGACCATGTAGCGGTTTCCGCGCAGAATAAAGAAGGTCTGGCGGAGCTGCTGCGCAAAACGGAGGCTTTGCTGCAGCATGATGACTGCCGCATATCGCTGATGCTGCCGTTAGGCCGGGATGATTTGCTGGCAATTATGAGGAGGCACGGTAAGGTTGACAGCGCAGAGTACACTGCAGGGGGAATTGACGTCAGAGCAACCCTGCCACGCCTTTGGGCAGCGAAAATCAGCGCTTTCCTGAACAGTCCGGAGAGGAGTGCCGGCGGTGACAGTTAATTCCAGTCGTAAATATGAACAGCTTTTTGCGGAAGCCGAAGCGCAAACCGCTCCTGTTTTCCGCCGTATCGGACAGACAGTGCTGCACAACCAGGCACGGGTGCTGGAAGCTTTTAAGGAATTTAAAGTGGATGAGACGTGTTTTCATGACTCGACCGGTTACGGTTACAATGACGGCGGCCGGGAAAAACTTGACCAGCTCTTTGCGCGCATATTCGGTGCAGAGGCTGCCCTGGTACGGCCGCAGTTTGTATCCGGTACACACGCTATTGCTTCCTGTATATATGGACTCCTGCAACGCGGCGGCCGCATGGTGTCGCTTACCGGCAAACCCTATGACACGCTGCAGAAAGCACTGGGGCTGGCGGGTGACGGCAAGAAGGGATTGGAAGCGGCTGGTGTCGGTTATGCCCAAGCCGACCTTTGCGCCGGCTTTGACGGAACGGTCCTGGATGAAGTTTTGGCCGCCGGAGCGCAGCTCGTTTTTATCCAGCGATCACGCGGCTACACGGAACGACGCTCACTTACAACAGGGCAGATCGGCCTGCTTTGCCAGGAGGTCAGGAAGAGGGCCCCTGAGGCGGTCATCTTTGTAGACAACTGCTACGGCGAGTTTGTGGAGGCGCTGGAGCCCTGCCATGCCGGAGCCGACCTGGTGGCCGGTTCACTGATTAAAAACGCCGGCGGCGGCCTGGCCCCCGCCGGGGGCTATGTGGCCGGCCGTGCCGACCTGGTGGAGCAGGCGGCATGGCGTTTGACAGCGCCTGGACTTGGCGCAGGGATAGGCAACATGGCCGGCGTGAAGCGCCTGTACTACCAGGGACTTTTCGTGGCACCGCACCAGACGGGGGAAGCACTCAAAGGGACGGTGCTTGCCGCCTGGCTTTTTGAACGCCTGGGTTTTGCAGTATGCCCGAAATGGCATGAGGAACGGGGCGACTCAGTCCAGGCCATTTGCCTGGGAACGCCGCAGTTGCTGGAGAAATTTTGCTGTGCTGTCCAGGCCGCCTCCCCGGTGGACAGCTGCTTTAGGCCAAGTCCCGCCCCCATGCCAGGCTACCGTGACAAAATCATCATGGCCGCCGGCACCTTCGTGCAGGGGGCGAGCAGCGAACTTTCCGCCGACGCGCCCCTGCGCCCGCCTTATACCGTATTCCTGCAGGGAGGGCTGACCTATGAGCACGTCAGGCTGGCGCTGGCACAGATGCTTGAGGCAACAGGCCTGGCGGGATAAGCGAAGCAAAAGAGGAAATAAGACGCCGGCAGCTGAATATTAACGTCTAAGAGCGCTTCGGCAAGGCGGTGAAGTTGTGGGCGTAATCCTGGAAGG
Source organism: Bacillota bacterium (assembly GCA_018725565.1). Lineage (GTDB taxonomy): Bacteria > Bacillota > Dethiobacteria > Dethiobacterales > Dethiobacteraceae > HKB214. The sequence continues at coordinate 12,733 of QLUR01000009.1, forward strand.
CAAGGCTCTCAGCAAGTGGTACCAGATGGGAGAAGTACGCGTAGAAGCCCTGAAAAGGGTATCGTTTCAAATATACCGCGGGGAGTTTGTGGTCATTCTCGGTCCGAGCGGCTCGGGCAAAAGTACCCTGTTGAATCTGATCGGCGGCATGGACCAGGTAAGTGAAGGCGAAATCTATTACCAGGGCAAGCCTCTGCACGGGGTTCCGGAAAGTGCGCTTACTACGTATAGGCGCAACACGGTAGGCTTTATTTTTCAGTTTTATAACCTGATGCCGAATCTGACCGCCTTTGAAAACGTCCAGCTGGCCGCGGAAATTACCAGGGAACCGCTGCCGGTGATGGATGTTCTGGAAGAGGTGGGGCTGAGTGAACGGGCGGGGCATTTCCCGTCTCAACTGTCGGGCGGAGAGCAGCAGCGGGTGGCGGTGGCCCGCGCCGTGGCCAAAAACCCGGAAATTCTGCTGTGTGACGAACCGACCGGCGCCCTGGATTTTAAGACCGGAATTTACGTTTTAAAACTGCTGCGTAACTTTAACCGGAAATATGCTAAAACAGTCATGGTTATTACCCATAATGCCGGTATCGCCGAGATGGCCGACCGGGTGTTTACCATGCGGGACGGCGAGATCGCCGCTATCCGGGTGATTGACAGCCCCAGGTCCCCGGAAGAGGTGAGCTGGTAATGCTGCAGCGAAAGATGTGGCGGGACCTGCTGGAAAACAAAACAGCCTACCTGGCCTGTGCCGCTGTGATAGCCATCGGTTTAATGGTGTTCGTTTCCATGTCGGTAATTTTCCAAAGCCTGAGCGAAGCGAGAGAAAGTTTTTACCGTGATTTCCGCTTCGCGGACGGGTTTGCCCGTGTGCGCGCCATCTCGGAAACCCAGACGGAGAGACTCGCCTTGCTGGAGGGAATTGACCGCCTGGAAGGCCGCTTGGTGCGTGATGTCCGCGTCCATTTCCCGGACAGGGCGGAAAACGTGTTCCTGCGGTTGGTATCAGTTACCCTTGAGCAGGACGACCGCCTGAATAACGTGCTGGTTTTGGCCGGCCGACTTCCTTCCGCCGGCACACAGGGAGTGTTGCTGGACCCCGACTTTATGGAAGCCAACGGGCTTGGTCCCGGCAGCAACTTTCAGGTGCTGATTCACGGGGAGAAAGTTACTCTGCAGGTGACCGGCTCCGGATACAGTCCGGAATTTATTTATGCCATGCGCACGCCCATGGATGTTTTTCCTGACCCCGCCACCTTTGGCATCGCTTATCTGTGTCTTAACGTGATGCAGGAACTGTTCGGGCAGGAGGCGTTAAACGACCTTTCTTTTACCCTGGCTGACGGCTATACTTTTCAGGATGTGGAGGACAGCCTTGAGACGAGGCTGGAAGCGCATGGCCTGGAAGCGCTGTATGCCAGAAAAGACCAGACCAGCGAAGCAATGCTGAGCATGGAACTGCAGGGTTTGCAGGCGATGGTGGCCTCCATGCCGCTGCTTTTTCTGGCGATTGCGGCCATTATCCTGTACATTCTGCTTAAAAGAATGGTTGAGCAGCAAAGAGGTCAGATCGGCACACTGAAAGCGTTTGGCTTTTCGAACCAGGAGATATTGCTGCATTACCTGACTTACGCCCTGGCGATCAGCGCTGCCGGCGGCCTGAGTGGCGGGCTGCTGGGAAGCTGGCTTACCTATCCAATGATGGCCATGTACGAGACATTTTTTAATTTACCCGGTCTGACCGGCCGGTTTTCCTGGCTGCATCTGCTGGGCGGGCTGCTGTTTTCGCTTGGTTTCGGCGCGCTGGCCGGTTACCTTGGCGCCAAAGGGGTTCTGGCACTGCGCCCCGCGGAGGCGATGCGCCCGGCAGCTCCCCCTATGGCCAAAAGAACACTGCTGGAAGGCTGGCACCTGTACTGGAACAACCTAAATGTTCAAGGGAAAATGGCGACCCGCAACCTGTTCCGCAACAAGGCCCGCAGTTTTCTAACCGTGCTGGGGGTAATGTCCGCCTTCAGCCTGATTGCCACCACGGGATATTTTCTCTCTATGTTTGACGTGCTGCTCCTGGACCAGTTCACCAAAGTACAGACCCACGATATCAAAGTTGTTTTCAACGCGCCGGCCGATTACCGCCATGTGCAAAGAGAGCTGGCGCGCCTGCCCGGTATTAACAGGGCGGAGGCTTTCCTGGAGGCTCCGGCCAAGCTAAAACACGGCTGGCTGGAAGACGAGGCGGTAATTCTGGGGATAGAGCAGGATTCCTTCCTTTATAATCTTCTGGACAGCAGAGGAGAAAGAGTCCCCCTGCCGCCGTACGGGATTGTGCTTTCACAGAAACTGGCGGAGAGCCTTCAGGCCGAATTGGGGGACCGCCTGGAAGTGGAAAGCCCTTTTGCGGAAGAGTCCCCTGTGTATACCAGGGTGTCGGACATTGTCCCGCAGCACCTTGGCATCAACGCTTACATGGAACTCGAGGCTCTCTCCCGCCTGCTTGGTCAGAATCACCTTGGCACGGCGATACTGCTGGCCGCAACTGACGGGACATATCCTGTACTTAAAGAGCGCTATCGCGAGTCGCCGCTTGTTTTCGCCGTGGAGGGGAAAGGTGCCTTGCTGCAGAAATTTAACGAAATGATGGAGTCTTACGGCTACACTGTCTGGCTGCTGGCCGTGTTCGGGCTATTAACTGCGTTTGCCGTGATTTATAACTCCGGACTGGTTTCCCTCTCTGAGAGAAAACGAGAACTGGCTTCCTTGCGGGTGTTGGGGCTGACCTCCGGTGAAGTGCTGCAGGTGCTTACTTTTGAACAATGGTTTATCAGCCTGTTCGGCATACTGGCCGGCGTTCCGGCGACTATGCTTCTGATCCATGGCATGGCAGACGCCATGGAGAGCGATTTGTTTTCCTTTCCCGTCCTGTTTGAATGGCAGCCCTTTATTATCGGGGCCTTGGGGACGGCGGCCTCTATCTGGCTGACTCATCAGGTGCTGGCGGTGAGGGTGAGAAGACTTTCCATGGTGGAAGTTCTGAAAGAAAGAGACTAGCCCAAGGAGAGTGTGCGCAGTGAAAAAGAGAATGAAATGGTTGCTTTGGGTTATGACAGTTATCGCTTTGGCAGCAGTATACGTTTATAACGCGGCTAGGCCCTTGCAGGCCGAACTGCTGGTTGTGCAACCGCGGGACATAGAAAAAAAGTTTGTGGAAACAGGCACGCTTTCTGCGGTATGGGAAAAGGACCTGTTCAGCGCCGCAGCAGGCAGGGTAACGCTGTTAACTGTAAAGGAAGGCGATACTGTTGCTGCCGGGGAAACGCTGCTCAGGCTTGATACCAGGGAAATAGAATACCAGATTGCCCAGTTAAAAGGCCAGTTGCACAGTATTCTTGGCCAGGAAAAACAGGCTTTCAGCGGACCGCGCGCTGCCCAGGTGGCGCAGCAGCAATTGGCGTTGAAACAGGCCGAGCAGCAGTTGAACAGTGCCCAGGCGGAGTACGGGCGGACAGAGACGCTTTTTGCTGCGGGGGCTGTCAGCAAGTCTGTATTGGAAGAAGCAGGCAGGGCGGTAACACAGCTGGAGCTGATTCACGCCCAGCAGGTTCAGGCGCTAAAGCTTCTGCAGGAAGAAAGCGGCCCGCCGGCAGGAACCGCTGAGCACTTTGCCGGCCTTACGGCTTCGTTGCAGGCACAGCTTGCTTTGCTCGAATACCAGAGGAGAAACGCTGTGCTGACCGCGCCGGCAGCCGGTACTGTTGCCGCCCTCCATGTTAAAGAGGGTGCTATGGTTACACCCGGCACGCCGCTTCTTTCCCTCTTCCGTCCGGGGAAGTACGAGTTGGAACTTTTTGTCTTGCCGCAAGACATCCGTAAGGTAAAAACGGGCCTGCCCGTCGAAGTATCTTTCCGGGATGAACAGAACGGGAACAGCATGAGCGGCACAGTGACCGGGGTTGCTCCGACAGCAGTGGAAAAACTGTCTGCACTGGGAGTGCTGGAGCAAAGAGTGAAGGTTACTGTGGCGGTGTCGGGAGAAGTCGCCGGTTTGCGCCCCGGCTTTGCCATGGATGTAACATTTGTAACCCAGCGAGAGGAAGGTCAGCTGGCAGTACCCAAAACAGCTCTTTTCAGGCTCGACGGAGAGAGTGCCGTTTGGGTGGTTCGCAACGGCAGGGCCGGCATTCAGCCGGTGCAAAAGGGCCTTGAAACTGATGATGATGCCGTAATAATTTCAGGGCTTGCAGAAGGGGAGCGGGTGATACTGAATCCCCGCCTGGAAGGGCTGAAAGAAGGAGTCCGGATTGTTGAGCCATAGCTTCCGCGAGAACGTCCGGCAAGTGGTATGCATTGCTTTTTCAATGTGGTTTTGGTATACTTGCTGCAGGTTCGAGTCTGTACAAGGAGTGTGACATGCAGAAAGTTAACCTTCTCGACCTGTCGCCGGCTGAGCTGCGAGCCTTTCTTGCCGGCTTGGGTGAGCCGCCCTACAGGGCTGACCAGATTCAGGACTGGTTGTATAGAAGAGGGGCGGACAGTTTCGTACAGATGACCAACCTGCCGCAGGACTTGCGGGGGAAATTGCCGGAGGTCGCCGGAATTGGCTTGTTGCAGGTTTTATCGGAGCAAGCTGCGCAAGACGGGACCAGGAAGCTTCTTTTTGCACTCGCGGACGGCAACAGTGTGGAAACCGTTGTTCTGCCGTATGAACACGGCTTTAGCGTATGTGTTTCTACCCAGGTCGGTTGCCGGTGGAAGTGTGGGTTTTGTGCTTCCGGATTGCAGGGCTTTGTCAGAAACCTTCGGCCTGCAGAGATTATGGCGCAGGTGCTGCAGGTCAAAAACAACCTGCAGTCCGCAGGGATGGCCCTGAAAAGCATCGTGCTGATGGGTACCGGTGAACCTTTGGACAACTGGGATGGCACCGTTGCTTTCCTGCGTGCGGTCCGTGACCCTAAGCTGCTGGCCGTGAGCCTGCGGCATGTTACTTTGTCGACCGTAGGCTTGCCTGAGCGCATCCGTGCCTTGGCGGATTTTTGCTGGCCGGTGACGCTGGCTGTCTCACTACACGCCGCAGAAGATGCGTTGCGTGACAGGATAATGCCTGTTAACAGGAAGTATCCGTTACCTGTTTTACTTGCTGCTTGTGACTATTATGCTGAAAAGACAGGACGGAGAATTACCTACGAATATATCATGCTTGACAACATCAATGACAGCCAGGAACATGCTCGGAAATTGTCCGTACTGTTGCGTGGCCGCCTTTGTCACGTTAACCTGATCGCCCTGAATACGGTGCGGGTCTTGGACTGCCGGCCAAGCGACGAAGCGGCGGTACGCCGTTTTGCTGATATTTTGGTTAGAGAAAAAATAAACACTACGGTCAGGCGCAGGCTAGGTTCGGAAATAGCGGCTGCCTGCGGACAGCTGCGCAACACTTTCCTGGCTTAAAGCCGGAACTCCCGGGCTTTCCGGGAAAGACAACAGAGGTGTGCCGAATGAAAGCAGCAGGGATGAGTGACAGGGGAAGAGTGAGGGAAAAAAACGAGGATGCCTACCTGCTCATGCGGGAAGGGCCGGTCTGTATGTTTGCAGTGGCTGACGGCATGGGCGGACACGCTGCCGGAGAGGTCGCCAGCACACTGGCGCTGCAGGTACTGGAAAGTTACCTCCAGGAGAAGGGAGGGGAATTGCTGGAGAGGCCTGCCGCTCTTCGCTATCTGACTAACTTTATGGAAGAGATGGGTATTTATGTCAACAGCAAAGTCTTGGAAACTGCCCGTCAAAATACGTTACAGGCTGGTATGGGCACCACGCTGACAATGCTTTTGGGAGTCAACGGACTTTGGTGCCTCGGCCATATCGGCGACAGCCGCGCTTATCTGATCAACGGTAACGGCCTTTACCAATTGACCGAAGACCATACCCTGGTGACACAATTAGTTCGCAGCGGCCAACTGAGTGATGAGGATACCGAGAGCCACCCACAGCGTCATGTGCTGACCAGGGCGCTTGGGACGGATGAGCAGGCTGCTTTTGATATCCTGCCGCAAAGTTTCAGAAATGGGGATATAGTGTTGCTTTGCAGTGACGGGCTGCACTGTATGCTTGACAACCTGGAGATTGCCTCTCTGGTCAGGAGTGACAGTGACCCGGGTGCTGCGCTGGAACGGTTAATTGCCCGGGCCAACGAACATGGAGGCACGGACAACATTACCGGTGTTTTAGTCTTCCTGTAGCCTTTCAGGAGTGAGATTTGAGGTGGGGTTATTGATCGGGAAGATTTTAGGGAACCGGTATCAGGTGATGGAGAAAATAGGGGACGGTGGTACGGCGTTTGTGTTCAGGGGGCTTGATACCCTGTTGAACCGGAACGTAACTATAAAAGTACTCCGTCCTGAATATGTCAGTGACCAGGACTTTGTCAGGCGTTTCCGCCGGGAGGCCCAAGCTGCCGCCAGCCTGTCCCACCCCAACGTGGTCAGCATTTACGATGTGGGCTGTGAGGATGAGGTCCATTTTATTGTTATGGAATTTGTGAAAGGACAATCACTCAAAAGACTGATTGAGGAAATGGGTCACCTGCCGATCCGTCTGGCAGTGGATTACGCCTGCCAGACGGCACAAGCACTGGACCACGCTCACCGCCACGGTATCATTCACCGTGACATCAAGCCGCACAACATACTGCTGAGCAGTGACGGGCGCGTCAAGGTGACTGATTTTGGCATCGCTCAGGCAGCAACCTCCTCTACTCTCACTTATCACAATGGGACTCTTTTAGGCTCTGTTCACTATTTTTCTCCCGAACAGGCGCGAGGCGGCCAGACGGGAGAACAGTCGGATATCTATTCACTGGGGGTCGTCCTGTACGAAATGCTTACAGGGCGGGTACCGTATGGGGGAGCTTCTCCGGTATCTGTCGCGGTAAAACATTTGCAGGAGCCCTTCCCTGACCCGCGAGCCATAAATCCCGACGTTCCCGCCTCCATTGCTCATACAGTCCGCAAAGCGGTGGATAAAGACCCGGAACGCCGTTTCCGGTCGGCAAGAGAAATGGCCGAAGAACTTGCCGGCTGGCTATCCGGCAGGATGCCGCGTTCTGTTGGGCGTGAACAGGAAAAAGGCGATGCCAAAACAGTGCTCCCCGTTATGCAAAAAAGGAGCTTAAACCGCCGCCTGCTGCCGCTTGTTTTACTTTTTCTGGTGCTGGCGATAGCTTTTGTTGTTCTCGCAGTCCAACTTCGTGCCTTCTTCATTGTTCCCGAGGTACAGGTGCCAAATGTGGAGGGATTAAGTGCCTCCAGGGCGGTAGAGGTGCTGACGGAAGCGGGGCTCGGCTCGCAAATAGTTGACCAGTTGCCGGACGATAATGTTCCTGTCGGCCATGTGCTTCGCCAAACCCCGGCACCGGGACGCATGGCGAAACAAAACAGGCAGGTTGATTTAATCCTCAGCACCGGCCCGGTTCTGGTGGAAATTGAGGATGTTATCGGTAAGACTGAACTGGAAGCAACCTTAATTTTACAGGGCCAGGGCTTTACGGTCAGTCCGGTCCAGGAATACAGCGACCAACCGCCTGGCACGGTTATCCGTCAGGACCCAGGCAAAGGGTTCATGCTGGCCAGGGGAAGACAGGTTACATTGACAGTCAGCAAGGGCGGACGCCCGTTTAAAATGAGGGACCTGACCGGTCTTACCCTGGCTGATGCCAGAAGCTGGCTTGAACTTTTCGGTTTGGTGGAGCGTTTTGTGGATGAGCGGGAAAGTGAGCACCCTGCCGGGGTGGTTATCGGGCAGCAGCCTGCGGCAAACGAACAGGTTAAGGCCGGAGACCCGGTCGACCTGGTAGTCAGCAAGGGCCTGGGACAAACCCCGCCGGTTCAACGCTTGATTCAGATAGACACCTCTCTGATTCCCCTGGGGGAAAATATTGTTTTAACTATCAGTGACAGCATGGGGCAACGCGTAGAAAATTATGTCAATACCGGTGAGCCTATTGTTACCCGAGGCTTCGGCTACGGTGAAGTGGAAGTGCGCTGGCAGGACAAGGTGGAAAGAAAGAGCTTTCCAGAGTAAAAAATGTGTAGAAGAGGTGGCTGTTCTGCGGGGTAGAATCCTTCGTGCCAGTGGTGGTTTTTATGACGTGCAGGCGGACGGAGGCACAATTTATCGTTGCCGTGCTCGTGGCCGCATGCGCAAAAATGGAGAAGGTCTTTTTGTCGGAGATATGGTGGAGTTTGTCTCCCTTGACGGTACTCAAGGCGTACTGGAAAAAACGGTAGACCGCCGGACCCTGCTGAAGCGCCCGGCGATAGCCAATGTCGAGCAGGTCATTATTGTTTGTTCTCCCCAGGAGCCGCCTTTGTCTCTGCAACTTCTGAACAGGCTGCTTGTTCTTGCGGAAAGCCGGCGGCTTCAGCCAGTCATCTGCCTGAACAAGAACGATCTGCCTGGCAGCACAGAAGCGCAAAAATTGTTAAAAGAAGTGTTTTGCGCCGCCGCCTACCCGCTGGTGTTCACCAGTGCCCTGGACGGGCGCGGTCTGCAGGAGTTGAGAGTATTGCTCCGGGGGCGGATTTCTGTTCTGGCCGGGCCGTCCGGGGCGGGCAAGTCTTCATTGCTTAACCGCTTGCTGCCGGGCGCGAATTTACGCACGGGCAAAGTTTCCGGGAAACTGCAGCGCGGCCGGCATATAACCCGGCAGGTGGAGCTGCTGCCGCTTGACGGCGGCGGCTTGGTTGCTGATACCCCGGGGTTCAGCCAATTAGACCTGGATGATGTCGACCGCTACGCTCTGCCGTCTTTATTTCCTGAGTTTATCACTGTTTCCAGGCATTGCCGCTTTACAGGGTGCGGGCATCACGAAGAGCCGGATTGCGCAGTAAAACAAGCTGTGCATGATAGTTGTCTGCCGGCTGTACGTTATGAACATTATCTTGTTTTCCTGAAAGAGGTTGCCATGAGAGGAGGGGTGCGTTGAAGTTGGTCAGGATTGCGCCGTCGATCTTATCCGCAGATTTTTCGTGCCTGGCGGAGCAAGTGCAAAAGATTGAAGCCGGCGGGGCCGAGTTGCTTCATTTTGATGTGATGGACGGTCATTTTGTCCCTAATCTTACCTTTGGCCCGCAGTTGATCAGGGCGCTGCGAAGTAAGAGCAGACTGATTTTTGACGTCCACCTGATGATTGAGCATCCCGAACGGTATTTGCACGATTTTGTCGATGCCGGAGCTGACCTGCTGACTGTTTCAGCGGAAGCGTGTTCCCATCTGCACCGTATCCTGCAGCAAATCCGCTCGCTGGGGATTAAAGCAGGCGCAGCTTTAAATCCGGCAACGCCGCTTTCGGCACTGGAATATGTCTTGGATGAGCTTGACCTGGTCTTGGTAATGAGTGTAAATCCCGGTTTTGGAGGGCAGGAGTTTATTCCGGCCATTTTGCCCAAAATAACAAAACTAAAGGAAATGCTGGGAGACCGTCCGGTGGAAATTGCGGTAGACGGCGGCATAACTCCAGACAACGCTGCGGTGGTGGTGGCTGCAGGTGCCACAATCCTGGTGGCCGGCACCGCGATTTTTGGCGCCCAGGATACAACCTTGGCCATTAAGATGTTGCAGACGGGAAAAAGGTTGGTCTGATTATTTATTAATGTTATAATTGGGGATAGACTTGAAGCTGTGGCGAGGTATCAAAGACAGATGGAGGCCGACGAGCGCTATATGTGGCTGGCTTTGGACCTGGCCGCCAGGGGGCTGGGGGGGGTCAGCCCCAATCCGTTAGTGGGAGCTGTTTTGGTTAAGGATGGCGAAGTTATTGCCACCGGCTATCACCAGCGTTGCGGCGGACCACATGCCGAGGTTGTAGCCTTGGATGCGGCCGGTGAGGCTGCCTGCGAGGCCACGCTTTATGTTAACCTTGAGCCGTGTTCCCATGTCGGCCGGACGCCTCCCTGTGTGGACAGAATTATTGCGGCCGGTATCAGCAAAGTTGTTGTAGCCATGCAAGACCCGAACCCGCTGGTTAAGGGCCGTGGGTTGACCAGGCTCCGGGAGGCCGGAATCAAAGTGAGGAATGGGGTGCTGCAGGAAAAAGCGGAACGACTGAACGAAGTTTTCCTGCACTACATTGTTACCGGACGACCTTTTGTCACCATGAAAGCAGCTATGACCCTGGATGGTAAAATAGCAACGCGAACAGGTGCCTCTCGTTGGATTTCAAGTGAACGCTCTCGTGAATTCAGCCACCAGCTGCGGCAGCAGCATGACGCTATTATGGTGGGAATTGGCACCGTACTGGCCGACAACCCGCGCCTGACAAGCCGCCTGCTGCCGGAGGGGCAAACGCCGCTGCGGGTTATTGTTGACAGCAGGGCGAGAACGCCGCTTGTTGCCAATGTCGTGATTGGTGAGCGCGGGCGGACGCTGTTGGCCGTGACTGAGGAAGCTCCGGATGAGAAGCTGGCTCAGTTGCTTAAGGCAGGAGTGGAAATTGCATCGTTTCCGCCGGATAGTGCCGGACGTGTTCCGCTTGCCGCTTTGCTAACCGAACTGGGAAGGCGGGAGATTACATCAGTACTGGTGGAGGGTGGCAGTGAACTGAATTATACTCTGCTGTCCGAAGGCTTGGTTAATAAACTCTGTTTTTTTATAGCGCCGCTGATTTTCGGAGGAGCTTCCGCTCCTTCACCGATAGGAGGCGCAGGGGTGAAAACTGTTGCTGACGCCTGGCAGGTGGGTAAAGTAGAGATCAGTCATTACGACAATGACTTACTGGTTACCGGCTATGTTGTCAGCGCCGGCAACAACGATTAGTTGTGTCTACTGACATGATGGCCTGAGCAGTCACGATTAATTTAAGGACAGATTAAGACAGGGGTGAAGCAATGTTCACTGGGATTATTGAAGAGATGGGAACAGTTAAATCGTTAAGCGTCCGCAGCGAGTCGGCCAGGATTCAGATAGAGGCACGAAAGGTGCTGGCTGATGTCCGCCATGGTGACAGCATGGCGGTAAACGGCGTTTGTCTGACAGTAACAGCTTTTTCGCCGCAGGGGTTTACTGCCGACGTTATGCCGGAAACGCTGCGCAAGACCAACCTGGTGGAGTTGAGCCCCGGACAAAAGGTTAATCTGGAGAGGGCTCTGGCTTTGGGAGGACGTATCGGGGGGCATTTGGTCAGCGGACATGTTGACGGGACTGGCCGGATCCGGGACAGGCGGCTGGAGGAAAACGCCGTGGTGCTGTGGATTTCCGCTTCCCTGGAAATACTGCGTGTCATTGTGCCGAAAGGAAGCATTGCGGTGGACGGAATTTCTTTAACTGTGGCAGATGTCGCCCACGACGCTTTTTCCGTTTCTCTTGTTCCGCACACTGCAGCACAGACTACGCTGGCCTCTAAGGGGCACGGGGAGATAGTCAATCTGGAAAACGACCTGATTGGCAAATATGTGGATCGGCTGCTGACCATCAACCAGGAACTCGCCAAAAAGGAAATAAACATTGATTTTTTGAAAGCAAACGGCTTTTTGCAGTAACAGGAGTGTGACAAGTGATTTTTCACAGCATTGAAGAGGCTCTGAAAGAACTTGCAGCCGGGAAAATGATTATAGTGGTTGATGATGAAGACCGGGAAAATGAAGGGGACCTGGTGATGGCCGCCGAGAAGGCTACGCCCGAGGCTATCAACTTCATGGCCCGTTATGGCCGCGGCCTGATTTGCACGCCGTTATCCGCGGAACGTATCGAGGAATTGGAGCTGCCGCCGATGGTGACTGTCAACACGGATGCGCACTGCACCGCCTTTACCGTATCCGTGGATGCCAGGCAAACGACTACCGGAATTTCGGCTGTGGAACGGGCGATAACTATCAAGGCGCTGCTTGATCCGGACACGCGGCCGGCAGACCTGCGCCGGCCGGGACACATTTTCCCGCTCAAAGCGATGGATGGGGGAGTCTTGCGTCGTGCCGGGCACACGGAGGCCTCTGTTGACTTGGCCCGCCTGGCTGGGGCGTACCCGGCCGGCGTTATCTGTGAAATTATGGCTGAGGACGGAACTATGGCCAGGCTGCCGCAACTGTTGGAGTTTGCCGGAACCCACGGCCTGAAAATAATCACTATTGCCGACCTGATTAAGTACAGGATGAAAAAAGAGAAACTTGTCCGGCGCGCCGCCGAGGCGGAGCTGCCGACAAGATTCGGCGAATTTAAGGTTATCGCCTATGAAAACAAGGTGGACGGCCTTGAGCACCTGGCGCTTGTCAAGGGTGAGATTGATCCGGACGCTCCCGTACTCGTCCGAGTGCACTCCGAGTGCATGACGGGCGATGTTTTTAACTCTCTGCGCTGTGATTGCGGCACTCAGCTGGGACAAGCACTTCGGATGATTAACTCTGAGGGGAGTGGTGTTCTGGTTTATATGCGGCAGGAGGGACGGGGAATTGGCCTGGTAAATAAAATAAGGGCTTATGCTCTGCAGGACCAAGGCAAAGACACAGTGGAAGCAAATGAGGAGCTGGGCTTTGCCCCGGATCTTCGCGACTACGGCATAGGGGCACAAATCATAGTTGACCTGGGAGTGCGCGCCATCCGTCTGCTAACCAACAATCCCCGTAAAATCAAAGGGCTTGAGGGTTACGGTTTGACTGTGGTTGAGCGTGTCCCGCTGGAGGTGGCGTCCTGTTCTTTCAACCAAGACTACTTGGAAACCAAACGATGTAAAATGGGGCATATTTTAGACGCTCGCTGGCTGTAAGCAGAGCATTCCGGGTAAGCTGACAACCCTCGGAATAAAATATACTGCAACTGCGCAGGCCGTTATATGACGCTGGTAGTTACAACAAATTGATTATGGGAAGGGCGGTACTAATGGTCAAACTTTACGAAGGACGTTTGGTAGCCAGAGATTACCGGTTCGGCATCGCTGTGGCGCGCTTTAACGAATTTATTTCCAGCAAGCTGCTCAGCGGTTGTCTGGACGCCCTGAAAAGGCATGACGCCTTGGAGGAGAATCTCGAAATCGCCTGGGTGCCGGGTGCTTTTGAGTTGCCGCTGTTGGCTCAAAAAATGACAGGCACCGGGCGTTTTGATGCGGTTATCTGCCTTGGTGCGGTTATCCGGGGTGCTACCCCGCATTTTGAGTATGTGACAAGTGAGGCGGCCAAGGGGATTGCCAAAGTCAGCCTGGACAGCGGTGTGCCCGTAATTTTTGGTCTTGTAACCAGTGATACATTGGAGCAGGCTATTGAACGCGCGGGCACCAAAGCCGGAAACAAGGGTTGGGATGCGGCCCTGAATGCCATAGAGATGGCTGACCTGCTGAAGAAAATCGGCTGACCGCGGAGGGAGCGGGTCATGCTTTTGGACGACAGGGAACTGGTCAGGCGCTGCCTCGAAGGAGAGCTGTCCTCTTTTGATGAGTTGATGCAGCGTTATGGGCAAAAAGTTTATTCCCTCGCGTTTCATATGCTGGGCAGCCCGGATGATGCCGCCGACCTGGCCCAGGAGGCTTTTTTGAAAGTCTACCGGGCCTTACCTGCGTTCAGGGGAGAGGCTCTCTTTTCAACGTGGCTGTTTCGGATCGTGACCAATACCTGCCTGGACGGGCGCAGGCGGGCGAAAAAACGGCCGCCTGTCATCTCCCTCTCTCAGTCTGCCGGTACCGGTGAGAGTAGGCTGCCTCTGGAAATACCAGATAATACAAATGACCCGCAAAACACTTATCTGGAACATGAGTTGCAGGAAGAAATCCAAGAGTTGCTCAGAAAGCTTCCGGCTGCTCAGAGACTGGTTCTGGTGATGCGCGATCTGGAAGGATATTCCTATGAAGAAATTGCCGCAGCACTTGGCATCTCGCTGGGCACGGTCAAATCAAGGCTGAACAGAGCCCGTCGTCGTCTGCGTGAACTTTATTCCCACAGGGAGGAACTTTTTGGCCGGCCTTTGTATCTAAAGGGAAAAGGAGGCGCTGGACATGACCTGTAGGCAGGCGCGCCGGCTGTTTGGTGAATATCTGGAAAACCTGCTGACGGAACAAGAGTCGACAGTTTTGCGCAACCATTTGGCTGCTTGTCCGAATTGTTCCCGCGAGGCGGCGAAGCTGCAATCCGCCTTGAGCTTTGTGCGTCAAGCAAAGCCGCCGGCATTGCCGCAAGACTTTCGACAAAACGTCTTGCGGCAAATAGAGTGCGATAAAACCGCCGCCCGCAAACAGTGGTCTGTACCACGAAATATGCCAGCCATGGCTGCCGCGGCCGCCGTTTTTATCATGCTGCTGGCCGGGAACTTATTGTTAACTGTTTTGCCTGCTTCCAGGCTGGCTGCCGACGCCCCTGAACCACGAGCACAAATGAAAACTATTTTGCAGGAAAGCGTAAAGATGCAGCAGCCTCAGCCAGCGCCTGAACCCCCTGAAACGCCGCCAGGGGACACAACGTTCCGCCAACAGGGCGAGCTGCGATTAGCAGAAGATGCTATGCAGGCCAATGATGCAGGCGCCAAGGCAGAGTTTTTGCAGGACCGGACGCCAGCTATCCGGCGTCTGCTGCTTAATGCGTTCCTGATACCGCTTTTCATCTTACTTTTGTGGCGGGCTGTGAAAAAGAGAAGGGTGGTTTGACCTTGCCGGATGCCCGGGAGAAATTTTTGCTGATAGATGGCAGCAGCTTGGTTTACCGGGCTTTTTTTGCCCTGCCGCTGTTGCAGACCAGGCACGGTGTTTATACTAACGCGGTTTATGGCTTTACAACCATGCTGCTGCGCCTGCTGGAGGAAGAAAAACCTGATTATGTGGTGGTGGCCTTTGACAAAGGCGGCCCTACTTTTCGCCACCGCTTGTTTGAAGGGTACAAGGCCAAGCGCGAGAAAACCCCTCGCGAACTGCTTGAGCAACTGCCAAAGGTGAGGGAGCTGCTGGCCGCCCTCCGTCTGCAGGTGGCAGAGGAAGAGGGACTGGAGGCGGACGACCTGATCGGCACTTTGGCGCGACTGGCCGCGGAGCAAGCTGTCAAACCGGTTATTGTCAGCGGGGACGCCGATGTATTTCAGCTGGTGGACCTGCCGGCGGAGGTTATCTTCACCCGCCGTGGCATTTCTCAGACCGAGAAGTATACAGGCAGGGAGCTATTTGAACGATACGGCATGACCGCCCGGCAGTTTATTGACTATAAAGCGCTTAAAGGCGATCAGTCCGATAATATCCCCGGCGTACCGGGCGTTGGTGAAAAGACGGCCAGGGAATTGCTCGGGAGTTTTGCCTCGCTGGACGAAATATACCGGCATCTTGATCAGCTGAGAAGCAATTCTTTGCGGGAGAGGCTCGCGACTTACAGGGAACAGGCCTACCTCAGCCGGCAGTTGGCAACCATTGAGCTTAATGCGCCGGTTTCTTTTTCTTTGGATGATTACCGCCTGAAAAGTCCGGATTACCAGTCTCTGAGGACCTGTTTTGAGCAGCTGGAATTTAAAAGCATGCTGGAAAAACTGCCACCGGCGGACATTCCTTCCCAGGGGCCTGTTCCTGACTTGACACCGGAGGAGGCTGAACGTAAACAGTTCTCCGACAGTTCATATGTGGTTATCACCGGACCACGGGAACGACTTCTTCTGCAAACCGCAGTATCTGGCTTCCGGCAGGCAGCTTTGCTGTCAGATCCGCCTGACTGCTCATGGCAGGATGAGCCGAAAGGAATGGCGCTGTCAGTCAACGGGCGACTGTTTTACTTGCCCCTGCACGCAGTACCGCCGCAGGAACTGACAGTTTTTCTGGATGAGCCCGCCCTTGTTTTGTCCAATGACGCCAAAAAATGGATAAACCTTTGCTACCGCTGGTTTGGTAAAGAACCGTCAGGCAGGCTGTTCGATGTCTCACTTGCTGCTTACCTGCTTGACCCGTTGGCAAACGACTACTCGCTTGACAGGTTGGCTGCCCGCTACCTGCCTGCCAACCAGCAGACGGAGGTCAGAAATCGGAATGCCGGAAGTCCGGTGCCTGACAGCCTGCAAGGCGCAGCCGTGCCTGCTGCTGCTAAAGCCTTGGCTGCCCGGGCCATTTCTGACCTCTATCCGGTATTACAGTCCAAGCTTGCGGATGATTCACTGGATAAGCTGTACAATGAGATAGAACTGCCTCTAAGTTTTACCCTGGCCCGGATGGAAAGAACCGGAATTGCTGTGGATTCGGATATTTTGAGGGAGTTGAAGAAAGAACTGTCCGTCCGCGTTGCTTCCCTGGAAAAGGAAATTTTTGCGCTGGCCGGGGAGACATTCAACTTAAACTCACCTAAACAACTGGGCTATGTTTTGTTTGAGAAGCTGTCGCTGCCTGCCCTGAAGAAAACCAAGACCGGCTTTTCCACTGACGCAGAAGTGCTGGAGGAACTGGCGCCACGCCATGAGATCGCAGCAAAAATCCTTGAGTACCGGATGCTGACCAAACTGTTGGCCACCTATCTGGACGGCTTGTCCAGGCTGGTTAACCCCGGCACCGGGCGTATTCACACAACCTTTAACCAGACAGTGACGGCAACGGGCCGTTTAAGCAGTACAGAGCCGAACCTGCAGAACATTCCCATTCGCCTGGAAGAAGGACGCCGGGTGCGACGTGCCTTTGTGCCCGGCAGGAAAGGGAGCGTGCTGCTCTCGGCTGACTACTCACAGATTGAGTTGCGAATACTTGCACATATTTCCGGAGACCAGGCCTTATTGGATTCCTTCCGCCGCGAGGAGGACATCCACCGCCGGACAGCGTCCGAGGTCTTTGGTGTAGATCTGGAACAGGTGACACATCAGATGCGTGACCGGGCTAAGGCGGTCAATTTCGGCATCATCTACGGGATCAGCGACTACGGCCTGTCGCGCCAGCTGGCCATTCCCAGGCAGGAGGCGCGTTTACTGATTGAACGCTACCTGGACCGCTATCCGGGCGTTTGCCGCTACCTGCGCGAGGTGGTGGAAAAGGCCCGGCAGACCGGCTATGTTACAACTTTGCTTGGGCGCAGGCGGTTACTTCCAGGTATCAATTCCCGCAATTTTGCCGAGCGCAGCTTTGCCGAACGCACGGCGCTCAATACTCCCCTCCAGGGCACTGCTGCGGACATCATCAAGCTGGCTATGCTGCACGTGGAAAAGGCTCTGAAACCCTACGAACAGCAGGCGCAAATGCTGCTGCAGGTTCACGATGAGCTTGTTTTTGAGGTGGATGAGGAAGTGCTGCCAACAGTGTCAAGGCTTGTACGCCTGGAAATGGAGAGAGCATTTCCGCTCTCTGTTCCTCTGACGGTTGAAGTAAAGACCGGCATTAACTGGGCCCAGATGAAGAAACTGTAATACTGCAGGGGGAGAAAAGGAAACCGCCTGTGCTGCCGCACCGCTTGCCGGACAAGGATGTATAATGCTGTCGTCATATTCATGCCCAATTCAGAAAAAAGCTGCTCCGCCTGTTCTTTCAGTTCCCTATCCATACGGATACTTAAGTTTGTCGTTTCAGCCGCGGCAAATCATCCCGTGTATGATACATTTCCTTTAGACGACCCGACCGGGAGAAGCGATGAAGAATTTATAGCCGTCATCAGCGAGATAAAAAACAAGCTCACAGAACTGGCAGCAAGGATCAGGGCTTTGAAGACACAATAGAAATTTTTAAGTTATGTCTATTCGCCGCTCATTCAAACAGGCGGTAGATATTCTTCAATATACCTGGCAATAACCGTGCAGAATTCCTGAAAATCATCCAGCCTGGTTTGAATTATACTATATATCTCGTCGGGGGTAACCATCGCGTACCCATGAACCAGTCTGTTGCGATACCCCGCCATCCCCTGAATCTTATTCGCAAAATCAGGGCTGATAACTTTATGTTGTCCTAGCTTTTCTATTATTTGCTTATAGTTTTCTGGTTTGCCGTAGCCTTTCTTGGCAATAATGTGCCGGCCTATATCAAATAAAGCCTCCAACGACCTTCTGAGATGATGTTCGGCCAAGGCAAAGTTGTCCGGGTTTGCGAGATACTCATCCCGTGAGAGAGCTTTCATCTTGTCAAGCCTTATTACTGAAGCTCTGATTTGACTCAGGCGCTCCTCCAGCAGCACTTCATTAACCATAAAAACCACCGCCTTTTATGGATTGGCGTACTTCTTTGCGATACATGTCAAGCACAGGCTTAAAGTCAAGATAGTCTCTGATGGCCGCATCCTCAAAGTCAGTCCGCAAATCATCGTTGCCGGAGTAAATTAATATGCCCCGCTTTATAATAAGAAATTTTAATTCAATAGAAGCGGAGTTTAAGATGACAATATCCGTTTTCCGCTTGGTTATTTCGGCTAATTCTTCGGCAAGGTTCATCTCCAGAAGCACGGTTTGTTCAAAATCCACCGCTTCTTCCAGCAAAACACCAAAATCATAGTCACTGTCGGATGCCGCAGTCCCGTCGGCACGGGAACCAAACAAATAAACGGCCGGCAAAGTATACTTTGCAAAAATTCCTTCCAGTGCCTTGACGTCAGGCAATATAGTACCGGTCATTATCTCACAACCTTTTTGCCAGGTTGTTAACATTATATACCAAGTAACAGCACCCGGCAACGTCCGGGGCTTTGGGGACACAATAGAAATTTTTAGGTTATGTCTATTCGTAGTCAGTGTCGCAGAAAAAGTCGGAAGACGCCTGTTTCCAAGCTGGGTAACGTGGCGAGGAATTCCCGGAACGACAACTCTGGCTATACTTGGCAGGCCTAAATTATAAGACCAGTCATCCGCACAGTCAATAATTTATATTGTGTCCCTTAGGTTTCAACATAAAAGGGCTTGTCTTTTCGGCGGGGCATGATAAATGTAGGAACAACCTGGAAACTGTGTTTCTCGTTACCTTCGGACACCTTCCGGCTAGCGGTACACGGTCTTGTCCGACCGTACATTAGGCTCAATAGTCGGCTTTGGGCTTGGCGAAGCTTCTGAAGCAACGGTTCAACAAGATGGTGCAACCGGCCCAACACCTGCGAAAGACTATCAGCCAACCTCCGCTTTAGAGAGTAGTTCCCTGCCAGATAATAACCCCTTGCTCCTGTGAGGGGTTTGTGTTACCCTTAAAGCGAACATATGTTCTTTATCAATTCAGGCCCAACAAAAATAGCAGGGGCAATTCGCGTTTTTTCGGCAGCCCCTGGCGCCCTTCTTTCCACAACAGAAGCGGAAATTTCCGCCGATTTTCCATTTGCATTTGGGTCACGGCTCATTTTATTGGCTTCTTCCATAGCTGCAATTGTTTCAGCATTTGGTTTATTCAGGGTAATTTCAAAAGGTATTTTCCCCTGCCGCATCGCTAACCGGACAAGGATGTTTAATGCTGTCGTCATATTCATGCCCAATTCAGAAAAAAGCTGCTCCGCCTGTTCTTTCAGTTCCCTATCCATACAGATACTTAAGTTTGTCGTTTCAGCCACGGCAAATCATCCCGTGTATGATACATTACATGCATTTTAAGATAGAATATGTGCGCTGTAAATACATTGCATATATTTGGTGCACGACAATTTTGTGAGTCAATATTTACTACTATTATTTTTTATGCTATTAGATGACCTGCCGCTTCGCAAACCCGGAGTAAACAAAATAGATTGTTACGGCAGATATCAGCAAAAAGAGGAAATACATTACCTGCAAATAAAGGACAGGCATTCCGAAGAGATTAATAACATGGAAATTGCTAAACATTTTTTCCACTATTATGAGTTGGCTATAGCTGAAATCCATAAGTCTTTGGATCAATTCATGCTCAATGTTTAAGACGCGGGTTAGAAAAAAGGGGCCTGCATAGATTGCCCCTCCGGTAAAAAACGGGATCAGCGCATTGCGGCTGAAAACCGATAACAGTAGGACAAGAAGGCTGAACGCGGCGGCGCCAAAGAGATGTGTGGCCTGCTGGATGAAAAAATATTGGGAAACATTAAGATTAAACGGGGAATGTCGATATGGAAACAGCTCCTGTAAAGCAACCTGGCTGCCATCCAGGCTAAACAGCACGCTGTTTACAGCCACGTTTATGATGAGAAGAATAACCGCATAGCTGAATACTGCAAACAGTGACGCTACGATTTTTGCTGTGACAACCTTTTTTCTGCCATGACGGCTGGAAAGAATCAAACTATCCATCTTAACTGCATATTCATCCGCAAAGACCGGCGCCAATGTCAGTAAGATCAGGGCGCCTAGAACAACAAAGCCAAAGGTCTTCGCAGAATCTATTAGTTGCCCCCAGCCTCGGAAATAATCTCCCGAAGGGGGCTTAAGGCCGCTTAACATATTATA
This sequence comes from Bacillota bacterium, assembly GCA_018725565.1. GTDB lineage: Bacteria > Bacillota > Dethiobacteria > Dethiobacterales > Dethiobacteraceae > HKB214. The sequence continues at coordinate 33,022 of QLUR01000009.1, forward strand.
ATGCATCAAGTTTTTCAAATAGTTAAAATCCTTTTTGTCGGCGGTTTCGGCATTACGAATTTCTTCCCGCAGGTCCGCAGTGAGGTCGTTGCGGTTCTGAAAACGATCCCACCGGTTTACAAGATCAAAACGCACACCAAGTTTAGACCCTAAAGTTTTATCCCATTCAAAAATGACTGCGTTTTGACTTTGGTGGTCTGCTATATATTTTTCCCAGTCTTCCTCCTGCTGTGCTTCCAACTCACGCAGTTCCTGCCGGGCGATAGCAACCCTCTCTTCGGTAAGGGGACCATTCCACTCAATATGCATGTTTCTAAAGTGTTGAATATCTCCCAGGTTAAATTGGGAAATATTCAAGAAATACAGTAGGATAAATACTGACAATACAAGGATAGTATACTTTCTGGATGCAATTTTATATAGCTCAAACTTTATAAGCTCAAACATGCTTCCGCCTCCTCAAGATCAAAGCAGCTTAGATACAGTTCTTCCAGTGTCGGTTGTACCAACAGCGCATTCGGAAAGGGTTTTTCATCACTGATGACTTTTACCTCCAAATTGCCGTTTTTGCGGGTCATATTGCCCACTTTATAAAGTTTTCGTAAGCTGTTCAGCGCAGAGTCAGGAACGGTAACGGACCATACTTTCCCAACTAATTCCTTAACAAGTGCTTCCGGCGAACCGCTCTTTAATATGCTGCCTTCCTTCATAAATAAGACCTGCGTCGCTGTGTTTTCCACATCGGAAACAATATGGGTGGACAGCAAAACAATACGATCGCCGGAGATTTGGGTGATTAAGTTGCGGAAGCGAACGCGTTCGTTCGGATCAAGCCCTGCCGTAGGCTCATCTAATATTAGCACGCGCGGATTATTTAAGAGGGCCTGTGCAATTCCCAACCGTTGTTTCATCCCTCCGGAAAAAGTGCCTATTGGTTTCTTTTTTACATCTTTAAGATTGAGCAGTTCCAGCAGTTCATCCGTTTTTTTCCGGGCCTGCTCAGTTGGTAAACCTTTAAGAGCAGCCATATAATAAAGAAACTTTTCGGCGGAGAAGTTGCGGTACATGCCGAAATGCTGGGGAAGGTAGCCCAAAGCATCCCGGTAACGTTCATCGAGAATCGCAATATCCGTACCATTGAAAAGAACCCGGCCGCTTGTGGGCCTTAAAATATCTACCAGCATCCGCATCAACGTGGTTTTCCCTGAACCGTTTGGTCCAATCAAACCACATACTCCCTCTGTAAACGTAAACGAAAAATCTTTTACGGCATGAAAAGAGCCAAATTTTTTGCCGAGATTTTCAGCTGCCAGATTCACAATGACTCCACCTTTCTGTCGTTAATAAATACTTATCCGTCATTTTACAGGTTTCATAAATTAAAACAATAACAGAAAAGAAAGTGATTAACAAATGCGCCCACGTATTAACTGTTTGCAGAAAGACCATAAATCCAGCCATCTGTACTAGGATTATGGCCGCTGTCCAGGTTACCAGGAAGAAAGCCACAGCGTACCCGCTTTTAACTTTCTGGGCGATATATAAGGCAATAGCGGATATAAAAGTAAATGGAGTCAGCCAAATCAGAGTCAGCTGCCAAAGATAAGCACCGGGCTGCGAATAATAAATGAAAACTGACAGCAACGTATTCAATAAAACGCCGTATGCTCCGATGACCACCACCCGGGCCAAAATCACTTCGCGGAGGGAAAGCTTGCAGGACATTTCCATCTCTGTCATGCCGGTGTCCCGTCCCTTAAACAGTTCCAGCAGGCCTAAAATAAAAGGAATGGGCGCTATCAGCAGCATAATTGCATACACATGGGAATCGGCGGCAGTAATGATCCAATACCCTACGGAAAATAAAACTATCCCGGCTAGCCAATATCCCCAACTAAAGAAAGGAGCGTCCTGGCGCGCCGTACTCAAAACATCCGCCAACCTCTCTGCCTGTCTGTTCCATAAACTTTGCTTTTTAGGAACATATTGACGCAAACTTTCTACGGTTCTCTCAATTTGTTGATGTGGAACAGCCGAAATGTTGTAACGGTTAAGCAGATTTTCCAGCCGCGTCATTTCAGTGTCAATAATTATTTTTTTATGGTTTGAGCCTGGGTTTTTTGTTTTCACTTAATTCACCTTCTCCCGCCAATAGGTGTTTTTTTAATTTATCCAGAGCTTGGTAAAGACGTGACTTTACAGTGGCCTCCCCGCTCCCTATTATGTCGGCGATCTCTTTTAGCTTTAGATCGTGGTAAAACCGAAGAAGCACAACTTCTTTTTGAAACTCAGGCAGACTGTCCAGGGCATCTTTTATATGCTCTCTTTCCGTGCTCTTACTAAAAATATCCCAAATATTGCTCTGACCGTCGGAGAAATTTGCCTCCAGTTCCACTTCACGGGCTGTTCTGGCGGAAGCGCAACGAAAACTATCACGGCAGCAGTTTACGGCAATCCTAAAGAGCCAGCTCTTAAATTTTTCACGCTCGCGGTATGTGGAAAGCCCTTTCATCATTTTTATAAAAATGTCTTGCGTTACGTCTAGGGCCGCATGGTAGTCCCCTGTCTGTCTATACACATAGGCAAAAACACTTTCATAATGCCGGCGCACTAAAATTTCCATAGCTGCCTGACTGCCATTTAGTATTTCTATAATAAGCTCACTATCAGTCTGCAATTTTTTGCTCACCACCATTTCATATATTATAACGAACAAAAAAGGGAAAAGTTTTAGACAGGCCAGGATTTCGATTAGGATAATATTTCCCGCACATATCCAGTACCCGCGCTTATTTTTCCCCAGACCGAAAAAAAGTGTACCCAATTTTTGAACCGCAATTTTGGCAAAACAGCTTGACGAAAAATGAGTAATCACGTGTAAAGTTGCTTTTGCCAGTCTTGGAATAACCGCGCATACTTGAACTTCGGGCAAATTCCGCCTTCAGTGTGGACGGAAACGGCATTCTCCTCAGAATGAACAATGCGCTCCAGAACATTGTCGGCATCAATGCACGAAATATTTTTTGGCGCAGAGCGTTTGTGCCGCAAGGAAGCACCAGGACATATTGCAGTGATACCTGCACAGGGTGGTCAACAGGGAAAGCAAAAAATGACGGCCTATAAGCCGCCCACGGTACAAAAATACAAAAAAGCCCTACAGCCATTTGGAAATAATTGTGGTAGCTGCACGCAGACTGCTGAATATTTCCACGTCTCCTCACCAAGCGTATAGTAAAAAAGCGCCTTCCCCTGCGGCACGACCCCCTTGATCCCGGCAGCGCCGGTCGAAATCAGCCGCTCTGCCGCAGCGCCCTCGTATGAAATACCGATGGCGCCAACGCTGCCACTGCACCAGGGCTGGGAGACTGCCCAGGCTACGACTTCGCCGTAATCGGATATCTCCTCATAGAGCAGCCTGGCTTTCCGCATAATTGTCAGACAGGCTTGCCTCCCTTCCGGCAAAATACCCCCATTACTTTTCCGCAATAATAAGCATTTCATAATCTGCTGTCGTGAGCTGATCTTCCCTTGAGTATGCCCCCAGTTTTGCTCCGAATATTTCGATCTTTTTAAACCCTAAGGATTTGAGCAGCCAGGTTATCTCGCTTGGCATATAGTATCTTTCGTCGCACTTAAGCTCGCATACCTTTCCGTCGTCATCAGTAAACGTAGTGACGTTATAATCCCTCATGGTCATCAAATCAAAACTGTCGCTCTTGTAATGTGCGCCTTCTTCATTAGCGCCCGTTTCATGAAAATCATTAATGGAATGATATAGAGGAAACAAACCATTAAGGGTTGTAAAAATGAATTTAGCGGAGCTTTTCAATGATTTTGCGGCATTTTTCAATATCTCAAAATTCATCTCGTCTGTTTCCATTAATGGGAATCCGCCTTCGCAAAGCATAATGGCTGCATCAAACTGATTTTCAAAGGGCAGATTTCTGGCATCATGTCTGAAAAAATCAATCCTGAGGTCGAGCTTCTGCGCTTTCTCTCTTGCTTTATTCAGCTGAGACTCAGATAAATCAATTCCGGTAACTAAATATCCTCTTTTTGTAAGCTCGATAGCATGCCTGCCGGTTCCGCAACCGATGTCGATGATCTTTAAAGAACTGTCATAATTAAGCTCTTTCTCGATAAAGTCACATTCACCGGCTGTCCCCTGAGTAAAAGACTCTTTGTCATACTGATCCCCGTAATTATCAAACAATATTTCGTACCACTGCTTCATTATCTGTTCCCTCCAGTCATTTAAATGCGTTATTCATCTTCCTCGTCTTTCCTGCTAGTTGCTTTCTTGATTACCGCTGCGATTAATATGCCAAGCAGCCCGGCAGCGGAAACGATAAAAAGTATTATCCCTGAATTGTCATTGGTTTTTTCTGGGATATGCCCCATTGAAAGTGCAATCGCAAGCGCGATGGAAACGATAATGGCGATAATTAAAGTTATTACAGATCTGTTCTGGGTTTTCGGAGGATGGTAGGCGTGCAGCGCAATCAGCCTGACCAAGTATATACTTATACAGGCGGATATAATAACCATAACATTGGCAGGATAATTAAGCCAGCGCACCCCAGCTCCATAAAGACCGGAATCAATGAGGAGCGCATAGAACATAAACATAAACATTTGATTGCCTATTGTATCGCGCCGTCCCTTTTGCATTTCGTCCAAACCGTCTTTATTTCTCATGATCTTCACCCTCCCAGAAGAGTTGGTCTAGCGTTTTCCCAAGCACTTTACAGATCGCGATGCACAGTTTTATTGAGGGGTTGTAGTCGCCCTTTTCAATCGCATTCATTGTTTGCCGAGCTACCCCGACGGCTTCCGCAAGGTCTTTTTGGGACATGTCCTTTGCGGCTCGCGCTGATTTTACCCGCAGGTTCTTACCCATCGCTGCCACCTCCATGAAACCATGGTAACATATATAAGAATATTAGTCAAACATAAATGACATAATTATTTGTGTATACGACTATAGCTTTGGGTTTTGGCGGGATACAAAAGATATTTTTAAGTTATGCGTCTTTGCCGGTGGTGTCCGTTCACAAAATTTCCATTTTGACGTTGTGACTGTTCGTTTCTGCGGTTATAATATAGGCTGTACACAAAATTTTTGGAAGGTGAAAAGGCTTAATTTGATGTCGGGGACGGTTGACCAACTTTAGTGAATTCACCACCATATATAACCTAGCTCTGGGAGTGAAGACAGTTGCCGGAATTGCCGGAAGTGGAAACAATCCGCCGTGGGCTTGAAGAGGTGTTGCCAGGACTGGTGTTCGCTGTTGTGGAAATAATCAGCCCGGGGCCGCTGAAAGACCTGCCGACCGATCAGTTTGCCGGATCAATTGTGGGGGAAAAAGTTCTCGGCATTGAGCGGCGAGGGAAGTACCTGCTGCTAAATCTGGTAGACGGCTGCAGCATCTTAATCCACCTGCGGATGACCGGGCGCCTGGTCTTCAGCAGGCATCAACAGCAAGCAGACAGGCACACCTGTCTGCTGTTTCACTTTACCGATGGTTCCTGCCTTTCTTTCTCCGATATTCGGAAGTTTGGCACCGTAACTTTACTGACTGCGGGTGCCAAAAGTAACACAGCACTGTCTATGCTTGGTCCAGAACCATTGTCGGGCGACTTCAATTTTCCGTACCTGGACAGGGAGCTGGAAAAACGCGTCGTCAGCGTCAAGGCGCTGCTGCTGAACCAGCGGGTAATAGCCGGTCTGGGCAATATCTATGTCGATGAAATCCTGCACCGGGCCGCTATCCGGCCGGAACGCAGGGCTAGGTCGCTTGACCGCAAAGAGCGGCTGGCGCTGTTCAGGATCATCCGGGAAGTTCTTGAAGAAGCTGTCAATTGCCGGGGCACAACGATGAGCGACTACCGCGATGCGACCGGTTCAGCGGGGACGTTTCAGGGAAAACTTCTGGTTTATGGGCGGATGGACCGGCCGTGTTTCCGATGCGGCACAGCCATTTGCCGCTCACGTGTAGCCGGCAGAGGTACCCACTTCTGCCCGGAGTGTCAGAAATAATGGCAGTAGTATTACGGCTTGTGCCGTTACGATGAAATTGAAGCAAAAGTGTCTATACAGTCGTCTATTATATCAATCAGGTGGATGCAGCCCTGTCCTCCTCCCAGGAAATGGGCGAGGTCCTTCTTCCGGAGGTGCCGAAGATCAGTACCTGCCAGGTTTGCCAGAAACGAGGCGGCTTCAGCGCAAACCGGGTCAGGTACGCGCAGGAAGTCGGCCTCGGCCAAGCCGATAACGGCATTATTTGTCTCGAGGCGGACATTTAATTCATGAAAGGTGTCGACCAGGCTGCCGATGGTCAGATAGTGATTTGGCCCGAGACCGTAAAGCAGGTAGGTTTTCGACCGCAAGAAAAGCTGGTTGCGCCGTTCCCTGCTGCCGGCGTATTCGTCCCAGTGGTGCAGGATACGCTCCAGATTGCTGTAATATCGGCAAGAACCGGCGTACATGTTTTCCCAGTAATTGCTATATTCCGCTGAGGAATTAAACCCGCGTTCTTTCAGCAGATAGGTTTCGGCCTGGACCACGCCGCGCACTGCTTCGGCAACAAGTGATGCTACCGGCCTGTCCAGGCTTTTTAAAGCAGATTTCAGACCGGATCCGCCGTCCAGGTATGCTTTGACTCCCCTCAACTGTTGAAGGGGGATGACCGCTTCGTCTGCGGGCGTTACGAAAGTTTCCAGCCTGGCCTCTCTGACCAGAAAACTATCCGGCTCAACCGACAAGATGACTGTTTGTTCAACACCTTTCTCCATGCCGGCGGTCTCGGCGACAATCATCCCGCCCTCGCTCCGGCTGACTCGCGTCTGGATAATACGCTGCAACAGGCATTGCATGCTTTCTCCTCCCTGACAGGGCAATTTTGCTCTCATTATAATATCTTAAGATGTTTTAAAGCAATGATTAGCTATGAGCTGCTCCAGCGCTTACAGGCTTCTCGTGCCAGGTACTGTACCTGACGGCGGCATTCCTCCCCCTCGAGGACTGTGATATTCTCCGGATGCCGGCGCTGGTTGTATAGAGTTTGATTCACCCAGGAGAAACGGAATGGTCCGGCCAGCCTCAGCATTAGGTCGAAATCTACCGCTAGCAGGCGCTGGTCATAAATCTTTGTTCGCCATCCCCCTACCGCATCAAGGGCTGCTTTGCGGTACAGGCGGGGACAGTGAGTCTGCTGTTTTTCCAGGAATTCGTACTTGTCCCGATAATTTATTCCCGGAACAACAGGACCCGGCTGGAGACCGCGTTCGCTTTCATACCACAATTGCCGGTTGGCATATACCATGGCAACGTCCCCCGGCTGGCGGTCCATTTCCCGGACAAGGGTTTCCAAGGCGCGAGGTTCCAGCCAGTCGTCTCCGTCCAGCTCCAGAATATATTCCCCCAGGGCAAAGCGCAGGCCGTAGTTCAGGGCTGCCGCATTGCCCCTGTTTTTTGACAGGCAAAGGAGAATAATGCGTTCATCAAAAAACTTGTTCATTTCCTGCCAGGTCCTGTCACTGGAGCCATCGTCGACAACTATAAGATGAAAAGAACGGAAGGACTGCGCAAGGACGCTGTTAATAGCCTGGGCAATAAATTTTTCCTGATTAAGAGCGGAGATCAGGACGCTTGCTTTCGGCAGATCCTGCGTCCTGTGCCGCGTCTCAAAACTGGCCAGCGCACTCTTCCTGATTATTTCCTCCCTGGAAGAGTTGGTGGTATAAGCGTATTTGCCTCCCAGACGGTACTCCATCAGCGGAGCCGGGACAAACTTTATATCGCCCAACTGCAGCAACCTCATCCAAAATTCATGGTCTTCGGCTTTCTCATAGCGGGGATCGTACCCGCCGGTTCTGAGATAGGCTTCTTTTCTGAACAGGAAGGAGGCGCCGACAAAACAGTGCTGCAGGATATGTTCCCTCGGCCGCCGCATGAAGGTTACCATAGCTTTTTCGGGTCCCTGCACGCGCTCTCCCCTCTCATTTATAACGTAAAACAGGGAGTAGGCGAGCACAGTGCCGGCGGGTGAGGCCTCCAAAGCAGCCAGCAGCTCAGACAAAAACTCGGGCTGGTAGCGGTTGTCACTGGAAACCCAGGTGAGATAATCGCAATCAGTCAGTTTGGCAAAACCGGTATTAAGAGAAAAGGCGATTCCCCTGTTTTTCTCCTGCTCGCAAATTGTGTATGGGATTGTCAAGCGCCGGCAGGCTATTTTGACGGCTTCCCTGGTACCAGCGTTTGCCCCGTCAATTACAATTACAGCCCGGAAATCACGGAAGCGCTGTGCCTCGACGGACTCCAGGCATTCGTTGATATATCCGGCATGTTGATTATATACAGGAAGCACCAGCCCGATTTTCGGAATTGCTCGTCTCGCCAATATCTTATTCATGTTCACCCTCCTGTTCATATTATGACAGTCGAGATTATTCTTTCAGCATAAGGGACAGATTTTACATATAATTTTTTAGGAGAAGCTGCAGTCTGATGGCAGCGGCCGGAAACTTTTGGGGGTGAATTCGATGCTATATTTTGTCGGTTACCACGATGCGGAGGACAGCTGGACCGGCTGTTTTACCCGCGCGGTTCGCTCGGAGCTGTTGCGTCTTCGGGTCGCGTTTACTGAGTTGCCGCCTTTTGACTGGTGGGGCCCCGCTGCACCGGTCAGCCATTATTTGCGGATCAAGAGCTCCGCGGAAGACGTCTGGCTGATAGGCTGGGCGCAAAGTGAACTGATTGAGCTGGTCGCAGCAAAAGATGGCCGTAAATTCGGCCTGGTTGTCGGTCTTACCGCAGGACATCTTGACCCGCTTGCCTTTACTCAGGCAGTTGTTAACGAACGTCAGCGCCTGGCACTGTATGACGGGATTTTTGCCAACTCCCAATGGTGTAAAGCCTGTATCAGCCGCGCCTATCCGGAAATAGCCGGCAGGGTGGCCGTGACAGGCTTTCCCTTTGACTATCAGGAGTTGCATCCTTATCTCAAACAAAAAAAAGAGCAGGACCTGGTAGTGTTCAACCAGCGCTTTGCCCTGGAAAAATTGCATATTCTGGAGTTGGAGGCGGCGCGCCTGTTATCCGGGCAAGGGTTTCGTGTCCAGCACCTCTCGGGTGTTACAGAAGAAAGGCTTATCCGAAGCAACCCGTCTCTGGGACCGCTGCTTGCAGCCGCCCGCCAAAGAGGCCTGCAATTTATCCATAATCCCGATAAACATACTTACCTGCAGAATCTGGCCAAAGCAGCCACAGTTGTTACTACTTCGATTGCCGACATGCTGCCGGTTTCGCTCATTGAGGCTATTTACCTCGGGGCAACGCCTGTTGCGCCAAGAACTCTCTGCTTCCCGGAATTTGTGCACCCGGACAATCTCTATACACCTTATGACCTGACGGAAATTACTGATATCGCCCTCAGGCAGCCAAAGCGTTTTCACCTCATAGAGCAATACGCCAAAGAAGCTGTCGTGGGGCGTATGCTTGCCGCAATGGGATACAGTGATTTCTAAGCAGCTAGCAGGATATTGCTGATTCAGCAAGAAATATGATTTATGGAAGTGAATATTTTCTGGAGATCATCTGTTCCCGTCTAAATTTTAGAACTCAAGGAGAGTGTTTAAGGTCAACATAAAAAAGCTGACAAATTTCTTGTTGCTGTAAGCAGGAGTTCACGGGGGAGCGTCGAATTCGCAAACGGGGTATAAACCAATAAGCCGGCGGAGAGCTGCTCCCTCAACCAGTTACGGCGCCGGCCCGCTATGTGTCAGACCTTGCTTGTGTGTCATGGAAAGTACAGTTTCTTAATTTAGGAGGAGCCATGCTTGAAGCTTTTAAAGATACAACAGATTCTAGAGGCTGAGATTCTGGTAGAAGCCGATAATATGGATAAAGAGATCAGGGTAGCCTTCAGCGCCGATCTTATCAGTGATGTTTTGGCTATGTGTTGTGAGCAAGCCTTGTTGATTACAGGGATGACTCATGTGCAGGTAATCAAAGCGGCCAGGATCTGCGATCTGTCGGCGGTAGTTTTTGTGCGGGGCAAACGTCCTGGCCCGGAAGTGATTGAGCTGGCAAAACACAACGGAATACCTGTTCTGTTAAGTCGTCTGACCATGTATGAAGCGTCTGGCCTGCTGTTTTCTGCCGGTTTGTCCGGAATCAACCAGATTTCTGACCCCCATTAGGAGGGTATAGGGTGAACGAGCAATCCAGGGAGGAACAATCGCTTTTTTTGGAATTTCCCTTGGAATCTCTTGATTTTATGCGAGCCGGTGAAGCTTCAAGCGAGCTCAAGCAGCGCTTAAAAAAATTGGGTGTAAAGCCTGAACTTGTGCGCAGGGCGGCTATAGCCGCCTATGAAGCGGAAATGAATGTAATTATACATGCCCGGAAGGGTACTATGCGGGTGGAGATTACTCCTGCCCGGCTGCTGATCCTGGTGGAAGACGAGGGGCCGGGGATTATTGATATTGAACAGGCGATGCAAGAAGGGTTTTCCACTGCCTCTCAAGCGATAAGAGAATTAGGCTTCGGCGCCGGGATGGGGTTATCCAACATCAAGCGTTGCGCGGATGATTTAGTGATTCAGTCCACTCCCGACCAGGGAACAAGACTGCAGATCACTATAAACATTGAGAAAAGTGACAGGTGATCAAGATGAGCATCTACTATCATTCTGTCCGTCTCGACAGGGAAAAGTGCAAAGGGTGTGTTAATTGCATCAAAAAATGTCCTACGGAAGCTATCCGGGTACGCAGGGGCAAGGCAGAGATAAATGAGGAAAAGTGCATAGACTGCGGAGAGTGCATCAGGGCTTGTCCTAACCAGGCCAAATACGTGGAGACAGACTCCCTGGAAATGCTTAAATCATATCGCTGCAGCGTGGCATTGCCGCCCCCGTCATTATTTGGCCATATGCGGGCTACCGTACCACCGGATCAAGTGCTTTCAGCCCTTACCGACATTGGTTTTGACAGTGTTTTCGAAGTGGCGGTGGGAGCCGATGTTGTAAGTTCTGAGATCAAACGTTTATTCAGGTCCGGAGAAATCAGCGGCCCAATTATCTCCTCCGCCTGTCCGGCGGTAGTACGGTTGATTCAGGTACGTTTTCCTGATTTGACAGGGCGGGTCATGCCCTTATCCCCGCCTACAGAAGTTGCGGCTCAGCTTGCCCGGCAGGAGATGCTAAGCCGTCTGGGGTGTGCGGCAGGAGATATCGGTATTTTCTTCCTTACCCCCTGTGCGGCCAAGGTTACTTCTGTAAAAGCTCCTGTGAGCGGTATCCCGTCAAACATAGACGGTGCCATCGGCGTGCACCAGATCTATCCTCAACTTAACCGGTGTCTCAAGAAGCCTCATCAAAAACTGCTGAAATCTCTGGCGTCTGGTTCAGGTATGGCGTGGGGGATATCAGGCGGCGAGCGGTTGGCCGTAGGGTTGGAGAACTATCTGGTAGTCGACGGGATCCATAACGTGATTAGCGTCCTGGAAGAACTGGAGATGGGGCACCTGGGGGGGATAGATTTTATTGAGGCCCAGGCCTGCACCGGGGGGTGCGTAGGGGGATATCTGCATGCTTTAAATACTTTTGTGGCCCGGGTGCAGCTGCGCAAGCTGGCCCGGGAGCTGGACAAAAAAAAGTCGCCTTCGGAAAAGCAACACTCTCAGTTGGCCTGGCTGGACTGCCAGGTGCCCCGTATCACAGTTCAGCCGCGGCAAATAGTATACCTGGATACCGATATCAACAAAGCTATGATCAAGATGGCCGACGCGGAGAGGGTTGCACAACTGCTGCCGGGATTGGACTGCGGCGCTTGTGGTGCACCAAACTGCAAGGCCTTGGCCGAAGATATCGTTTTGGGAAAAGCCAAGGAAACAGACTGCATCTTTGTCCTGCGGGAGAGGATTATGGACCTGAGTCTGCATGTCTATGATTTAGCGAAAATAAGGCCACCGGCTATGAATCAGCCTGGCGGCGAAGGGAGTGAAAGCTAATGAAACTGACAGAAGCAATCAAAGAACTGGCCCTCACAGTTGTTGCCGCGGTGGATATAGAATGTGAGATCAGCGGCGGTTATGTCTCAGACCTGTTAAGTAATGTTATGGCCCGTGCCGCTGCCGGGCAGGTTTGGATTACCCTGCAGGGACATCAGAATATTGTGGCCGTAGCCGTGTTGCTGGAACTGGCAGCAGTCATTGTCGCCGGCGGGGTGCAGCCTGATGAGGAAACTAAACAGAAGGCTGTTTCTGAAGGAGTAACCCTTCTTGCCACTCCGCTGCCGATATTTGAGGTTGCCGGGCGTCTTTACCAGTTGGGGCTGCGAGGCGGTGACAACGCTTAAACGGTCACAACTTATTTATTCTTCTCTTTTTTTTTTGGAAAGAGACGGACTCGGGGAAGGAGGAGTTTATGTTTTCCACTGCTGTTAGTTTGCTTTAATCGGTTTAGCTTGGGGTTCCGGTAATTTTTCCCCAGAGAACAAGGAGGTTGAGAAGATGTTTGAAGGCGCTTGTGCCTGTGCCCAGCAGCTGCCGAACAACGGTGATTATGACCGGCTGGCGGAGTTGTTGAATAAGTATAAACAACAAAAAGGTGCTTTGATTCCGATGTTGCAGGAAACGCAAAAGTTATTCGGTTATTTGCCGGAACCGGCTATGGAGCAGATCGCCAGGGCCTTTGCTGTGCCGCTTGGCCATATTTACGGTGTTGCTACTTTTTATGCTCAATTTTATCTTGAGCCGCGTGGCCGGCATGTGATCAGGGTTTGTCAGGGAACGGCCTGCCATGTGCGGGGCTCGTCCAAAATTCTCGATCGGGTCAAACAGGAACTTGGGATCAATGCCGGGGAGACCACCAAGGATTTCCGTTATACCATTGAACCGGTGGCTTGTATAGGTGCTTGCGGTTTGGCGCCGGTTATGATGATTAATGAGAACACCCACGGCCGCCTGACGCCGGAAATGATGTCGAAGATCTTGCTCAAATATGAGTAGGAGAGCCGATGGAAGAGTTGTCTTTGCATATTCTTGATCTGGTTCAGAACTCTCTGGGTGCGGGTGCCGGCTGTATCGAAATCGTAATTGAGGAAAATACGGACCGCGACCTGTTCCTGGTGGAAATCCATGATGATGGAAAGGGGATGAGCCGTGAATTTGTAGAGCGTGTCCTAAACCCTTTTACTACGACACGAACTACCCGACGGGTGGGTCTGGGACTGTCTCTGCTGGAAATGGCAACCCGGCAATGCAATGGCGGAATTGAGATAGATTCAGAACTAGGGAGAGGAACCAAGGTAAGGGCGGTTTTTCAGCACAGCCACTGGGACCGTGCGCCGCTTGGCAATATTAAGGCCACCTTAATAACTATCATTAGTGCCAACCCGCTGGTGCGTCTGGTCTACCGTCACCGGGTTAACAACCGGAGTTTTTCTTTGGATACTGAGGAAGTAATAACAGTTTTAGGTGATATACCCCTTAATCATATGGCAGTCCTGGACTGGTTGGAAAACTACCTGAGCCAGGAATTGAACGAGCTATACGGAGGAGGATAGACGGTGGCGACACTAAAGAGTTTGGATGATTTGCGCAAACTGCGCGAGCAGGTTCAGGGAGAGATTACTGAACGTTTTGGCGGTGAAGTGAAGATTATCGTGGGGATGGGTACCTGTGGCATTGCAGCCGGGGCCCGTGACGTGATGACGGCAATATTGCAGGAGCTGCGCACCCGCAATATTCAGGCTGCGATTACACAAACAGGGTGCGTGGGTATGTGTGAAAGGGAACCTTTGATAGACATTGTGCGGCCCGGCGAAGAAAGGATAACCTATGGCAGAGTTACGCCTGTGGATGCCAAACGGCTGGTAGCGGAACATGTTGTTCACGGCCGGGTAGTGGAGGATCTGGTTGTAGCGAGGTTTGAGGAATAAACTCGGCTAATGTAAGGAGGCAGTGGAATGGAATTAGTTCGTGCCCACGTCTTGGTTTGCGGAGGTACCGGTTGCGTTTCTTCTGGTTGTCATAAAGTGCAAGAAGCGCTGCACCGGGAGCTGGCGAAGCATAAGATTGAAAAAGAAGTCAAGATTGTGGAAACCGGCTGTCATGGTTTTTGTGAGAAAGGCCCTCTGGTAATAGTCTACCCGGAAGGGACCTTTTATACCCTGGTGCAGCCCGAAGACGTCCCCGAGCTGGTAGAGGAGCATCTGTTGAAAGGGCGCATTGTTCGCCGGCTCTTATACACTGAACCTATGACGCAAAAGCAGGTGCCCGGCTATAAAGAAATCGTATTTTATAGAAAGCAGCAGCGTATTGTGCTGCGAAACTGCGGCTATATCGATCCCGAAAAGATAGAAGAGTATGTGGCCAGGGACGGCTATGCCGCTTTGGTTAAGGTTTTGGGAGAGATGACCCCTGAACAGGTTATTGAAGAGATAAAAGCATCGGGTTTGCGCGGCCGGGGCGGCGCGGGGTTCTCCACTGGCCTGAAGTGGGGCTTTTGTGCCAAAGCTGCCGGCGACAAGAAATTTATCATCTGTAACGCTGACGAAGGAGACCCCGGAGCCTTTATGGACCGGAGCATCCTGGAGGGTGATCCGCACAGTGTTTTGGAAGGCATGCTGATAGGTGCTTACGCTATTGGCGCCGATGAAGGGTATCTTTATGTCCGGGCGGAGTATCCATTGGCGATCAAGCGTTTGCGGATCGCCCTGGAGCAGGCGGAAGCGATGGGTTTGATGGGAGAAAATATTCTGGGGACCGGTTTCAACTTGCGCCTTCATATTAAGGAAGGGGCGGGTGCTTTCGTCTGCGGTGAGGAAACTGCGCTTATGGCTTCTATTGAGGGCTACCGGGGGATGCCGCGCCCCAGGCCTCCATTCCCGGCCATCAAAGGTTTATGGGACAAGCCTACAAACATCAATAATGTGGAAACATTTGCTAATGTCCCCCATATTATCCGTAACGGCGCCAGCTGGTTTGCGGCCATGGGGACGGAAAAGAGTAAGGGGACCAAGGTTTTCGCCCTGACCGGCAAAGTAAAGAATACCGGTTTGGTTGAGGTGCCTATGGGGATTCCTATGCGGGAGATAGTTTTCGATATAGGGGATGGTATCCTCGACGACAAGAAATTTAAAGCGGTCCAGATCGGCGGTCCTTCCGGCGGCTGCTTGCCGGAAGAGAAGATGGATCTGCCGGTTGATTATGAATCGCTGACCGGGGCCGGGGCCATTGTGGGTTCAGGCGGCTTGGTGGTAATGGATGAGACCACTTGCATGGTGGATGTGGCTAAATACTTTCTTGACTTTACCCGCCGGGAATCTTGCGGTAAATGCACACCTTGCCGTGAGGGCACCCAAAGGATGAGGGAGATGCTGGAAAGATTCAGCAAGGGTCAGGGGTCGCTGGATGATCTTGATATTTTGGCCAACCTGGCACAGACGATTAAAGATACCTCTCTGTGCGGCTTGGGACAAACCGCTCCTAACCCCATCATAACTACTTTACGCTATTTCCATGATGAATATGTAGCACACATCATAGATAAAAAATGCCCTGCGGGTGTTTGCCAGGAACTCTTGACTTATCTGATTTTAGTTGATATGTGTAACGGTTGCACTGCCTGCGTCAAGGTTTGTCCCGTTGATGCAATCAGCGGCGAGAAAAAGCAACCCCATATTATCAATCAACAAAGATGTATTAAATGTGGCGCCTGTCTGAGCAAATGCCGCTTCGACGCCATAAGCCTCCAGTAGAATCGGGGAAGGAGTGTTAAAAAATGGATATGATAACTGTAAAGATTGACGGAAAAGACATTCAGGTGCCAGCAGATGCCACGGTGTTGACAGCTGCGCAGATGGCTGGTATCGATATCCCCACACTGTGCTATTATCCTGGCTTGCGGCCGGAGGGAGCTTGCCGGGTCTGTGCGGTAGAAGTGGAAGGGGTCAAAAGCCTGGTGGCGAGCTGTGTGTATCCGGTTACCCCGGGAGCGGTGATACACACCAATACCCCCCGGGTCAGGAATGCCCGCCGTACTATTGTTGAGTTAATGCTGGCCAATCATCCCAACAGCTGCCTGACTTGTGAACGTAACAACAACTGTGAGCTGCAGCAAATAGCTTTCAAAGTGGGAGTGCGGAAGGTTTCTTTTAGCGGTGAGCGCAGGGAATGGCTCAAAGACGAGACCAGCCCCTCGGTGGTGCGTGATCCCGAAAAATGTATCCTCTGCGGCCGCTGCGTGAAGGTCTGTAACGATATACAGTCTGCGGGTATTTTAAATTATAACAACCGGGGATTTGACACCCTTGTAGCGCCGGTTCTGAACCGGGGACTGGGCAGCACTTCCTGCGTGGCCTGCGGACAGTGCAGCGTGGTGTGTCCAGTGGGTGCCATCACTGAGAAAAATGATGTTGACGAGGTGTGGCGCGCTCTGTCAGACCCCAAGCTTCATGTGGTGGTGCAAACGGCTCCTGCGGTGCGGGTAGCCATTGGAGAGGAATTCGGTCTCACTTCGTCGGTTGAAACGGGCAAGCTGGTAGCGGGGTTGCGAAGACTGGGTTTTGACCGGGTATTCGACACAGATTTTACTGCAGACCTGACCATAATTGAAGAAGCTCATGAGCTTTTGCACAGAATACAAAACGGTGGCACGTTGCCCATGATTACCTCTTGCAGCCCTGGCTGGATTAAGTTTTTGGAGCACAACTATCCTGCATTGCTGCCGCACCTGTCTACCTGCAAGTCGCCTCAGCAGATGTTTGGAGCCCTGGCAAAAAGCTACTATGCTGATAAGATGGGCTTAAAACCTGAAGAGATTTACGTCGTATCGATTATGCCCTGTACAGCCAAGAAGTATGAGGCAAAACGTCCGGAAATGAGCCGGGACGGTATTGTCGACGTAGATGCCGTGTTGACGACACGGGAGCTAGGGCGGATGTTTGAAGAAGCGGGGATAGATTTTGCCAAACTGCCTGACGAAGAATTTGATGAACCCATGGGAATTTCCACCGGGGCGGCTGTTATCTTCGGGGCTAGCGGCGGTGTGATGGAGGCTGCTCTGAGGACGGCGGTGGAGGTTATTACCGGTAAGGAGCTGCACGATATCGAGTTTGCTCAGGTGCGCGGCCTGGAAGGCATTAAGGAAGCGACACTGGATGTAGCCGGTCAAAAGGTTAAGGTGGCGGTTGCCAACGGCTTGGCTAATGCCCGTAAGCTGATGGATCTTCTGGCCGCGGGTCAGGCCGATTACCACTTTATCGAAATCATGTCCTGCCCTGGCGGCTGTATCGGTGGCGGCGGGCAGCCTCTGCCGGTGGATATGGAGGTGCGCTTAGCCCGTATGAAAGCCATCTATCAAGCCGACCGGGATCTGCCCTTGCGGAAATCACATGAAAATCCGGCCGTAAAGGAGCTGTACAAGACTTTTCTTGGTAAGCCCCTGGGTCACAAATCTCACGAACTGCTGCACACAAGCTATACTTGCCGGCCTCTGTTCAAAGAATGTTAAAATCTGCAGAATATCGGAAACCGGCTTTTGTCCTGTAATATTGAGCCTGATTTTTAAGCGGGACAACCTGGCACTACGGCGAAGATATCAGCATTTGCAGCACTATAAGACAACTTTTATGCCGTAGCGGAGCAAGGCAAAACACAAGGAAGCATGGCTGTCTTTGGCCTTTCGCTGTAGTGTCGGGTAAACTTGCACAAAAACCTCCGGATATGTTTCTACTTTACACAAAAATCATACAAATGAAGGTCTGCTTTTGAAATGCGGGAAACTAAAGCTGTTTTCTCAAGTCAGGGCTTATGATGAGCGTGTTTGCAGAACAGATTGATGTACCTATGCTTACCCGGTATCAGGCAGATTTGCATATTCATACCGTGCTTTCTCCATGCGCCAGTCTGGATATGGGACCTGCCAACATTGTTCGTGCGGCCCGCCGCCTGGGAACAGGTATTATAGCTATTGCCGATCATCATTCGGTGGCCAATGTACCCGCAGTGGCGGAATACGCGGGTGAGGGACCGCCCTTGGTTATTCCCGGTATCGAGGTGCAGACCAAGGAAGAGGTTCATTTGCTCTGTCTCTTCCCGGATTTGAATACGGCGGATGATTTTGCCGCACTGATCAGGGATAAGCTGCCGCCTGTACGTAACCGGCCGGACCTTTTTGGGGAACAGGTAGTAGTCAACGGGGCGGAGGAGATTCTCTACTTTGAGGAAATCCTCCTTGCTGGTTCGGTTGAGATGACGGTAGAAGCTGTGGCAAGGGAAGTAATCAAGAGAGAGGGTTTGTTGATCCCTTCCCATGTTGACAGGCCTGCTTACAGCCTGCTGGCCAATTTAGGTTTTCTCCCTCCGGGCTTGACAGTTCATGCCTTGGAAATATCACGACCTCAGCACATAGATAAGCTGCTGACCGAGCATCCCAATTTAAAGGATATCGTCTTTATCACTTCTTCGGACGCTCATTTTCTGAGTCAAATGGATACTAAATATGTAACTGTGTTTTATTTGGCCGGGCTGACTTTTGGGGAAATCAAGCTGGCTTTTGGAGGCAAGGCGGGGAGAAGGGTTTTGATCGAAGCAAGAGATACGAAATAATGTATGTAGCATAGTTTTGGAGAACCGGGAGCGGGTTTTTCTTTTTTTTCCGGGTACAGCAGGAACTCTATGTTGGCACAAATATTGCACTAAGTTTAGGGCAAGTATTACAGGGAGGTACTGCCTATGAAAATACCCCTTTGGGTACCGGATGAAGCCCGCAAGTCCAGGTCCAATATGAGCAGTTTTATGCAGTTGGTCAATGACAGATTTGGGCAGAATATTTCAGGTTATGATGCCCTTTACCAGTGGTCAATTGAAAATGTCACTGATTTTTGGCAGCTGATGTGGGAGTTTGGAGAGGTTATTGCTACCCGGCCTTATGCAAATGTAGTTAAAAACTATCATGACATTTTTAATTGCGAATGGTTTGAAGGAGCGAGGTTAAATTTTGCGGAAAATTTACTGCGGTTCCGCGATGAACAGACAGCTTTGATTTTTAAGGGAGAAGCTGTGCCGGCAAGGCGAATGACCTATCGGCAGCTTTACAACGAAGTGGCGCAGCTCAGCAGCGCTTTACGAAACGCCGGAGTGACAGAGGGTGACAGGGTGGCCGGGTTTATGCCCAATATGATTGAAACGGTGGTAGCGATGTTGGCCACGGCCAGTATCGGGGCCATTTGGTCGTCGTGTTCGCCTGATTTTGGCTTTGAGGGAGTAATGGACCGCTTTGGGCAGATACAACCTAAAATCTTGTTTTGTGCCAACGGATATTCTTACAACGGAAAAAACTTTGACTCCCTTGACAAGGTGCGGCGGCTCACGTTGGAAATCCCGGATATTGAAAAGGTGGTCGTCGTTCTCTATGCCGGGGCCGAACCTCAACTCAGCGGCATCAGGGGCGCAATGCTGTATAGTGAATTTTTGAACAGGGAAAATACGCCAGAAATAGACTTTGCCCAGTTACCGTTTGAACACCCCTTATATATCATGTATTCGTCCGGGACAACCGGAGTGCCGAAATGCATCGTTCACGGGGCAGGGGGAACATTGATTCAACACCTCAAGGAACTGCTCTTGCATACTGACTTGAAACGGGATGACACCATCTTCTATTTTACCACCTGCGGCTGGATGATGTGGAACTGGCTGGTTAGCTCCTTGGCCGCCGGGGCAACGCTTGTTCTCTTTGACGGTTCTCCTTTTTATCCGGAGCCGGGTACTCTGTTCCAGCTGGCCCAGGACGAAAAAATCACCGTTTTTGGTACCAGCGCCAGGTACTTGGCGGCAGTTGAACAAGCAGGAGTCAGGGCGAAGGAAAAGTATGACCTGTCGCCGCTGAAAACGATTCTTTCCACCGGATCACCGTTAGCGGCAGAGAGTTTCCGTTATGTGTACCGTGAAGTCAAAGAGGACGTCTGTCTTTCATCTATCTCCGGCGGAACGGATATTATTTCCTGCTTTGCCCTGGGCAATCCCACCGGTCCTGTTTATGAAAGTGAATTGCAGTGCCGTGGGTTGGGCATGCAAGTCCAGGTTTTCACCCCGGCCGGCCAGCCGGTTGTCGCCGAGAAAGGGGAATTGGTTTGCACAGCGCCTTTCCCTTCTATGCCGATCTTTTTCTGGAATGACCCTGAAGACAAAAAATATTTTGGCGCCTATTTTGCTGTTTTTAGAAATGTCTGGCACCACGGGGACTATGTGGAGTTGACCGATACAGGCGGAATGATTTTTTACGGACGTTCTGATGCTACTTTAAACCCGGGCGGTGTAAGAATCGGCACTGCGGAAATATACCGGCAGCTTGAAGGTTTTCCTGTGGTGCTCGACAGCCTGGTGGTAGGGCAGGAATGGCAGAATGACGAACGGGTGATTCTTTTTGTGAAGCTGGCCCCGGGAGCCGAATTAAGTGAGGAGCTCAAAAGCAACATTAAGACAGCCATTCGGCGAAATACTACTCCCAGGCATGTGCCGGAAAAAGTCCTGGCCATTGACGATATTCCTTACACTATCAATGGCAAAAAAGTGGAACTGGCAGTAAAAAGAGTTATTCACGGACGGGAGGTCGACAACAAAGAGGCGCTGGCTAATCCGCAGGCTCTGGAGCTGTTCCGCAACCTGCCGGATTTAACCGTTTAATAATTGATGCAGATTTAAATCGAATGTCATGCGATAATGCATTGCAAAATAGCGCTTACAACGGGCAGCTTTTTGCGGTGTGCAAGTTATAGGGTATGGTCAACAGCCGGAGTTCCGGCTGTTTTTGTTGGCTGGAATCATTTGCAGGCGAATTGGTGCGTACTGTAGGAAAAGGAAATTTCTCTTTCAGCGAGAATGTAAATCGCTGGAGGCGAATTTTAGAATGAATGATACTAAGTATTGGGTTGCTCTGAGTCTGGTGTCCGAGCTTGGGGCCAGGAGAATCCGCCTGCTTTATGATCATTTTGGTTCAGCCAAAGCCGCCTTCGGAGCAGGAAAGTCCGACCTTTCGCGCTCCGGGCTTCCTGCACGGGCGGTTGCGGTTCTGCTTGCGGAACGGGAGAAGATAGATCCTGATATTCAGTGGACAAATCTGCTTGAGCAAGGCTATAATGTTATAACGCTGGCTGATCAGCATTATCCAGGCCTTTTACGGCAGATTTACGACCCTCCGGCGCTGCTGTTTTACCGCGGGGAACTTTCTGTTCTGGAGGCGCCTTGCGTTGCAATAGTAGGTTCCCGTAAAGCGACTGCCTACGGACGGACAGCCGCCGCCAGGCTGGCGGCGGGGCTGGCACATGCCGGCGTCGTGGTAATCAGCGGAATGGCACGCGGCATTGACACTTGTGCTCATCAGGGTGCGCTGCACGGAGGCGGACTTACCGCCGCCGTACTTGGCTGCGGGCTTGACATCTGTTATCCGCCGGAAAATCTGCGCTTACGTGAAAAAATAGTACGGGCAGGGGTATTGCTAAGTGAATTTCCGCCCCGAACAGAGCCGAAAGCACAGCACTTTCCGCAGCGAAACAGGATCATCAGCGGACTTTCTTTGGCAACAATAGTGGTAGAGGCAGCAGAGAAAAGCGGCGCCCTGATCACCGCTGACTGTGCTTTGGAGCAGGGGAGGGAGGTTTTTGCCGTACCGGGCAGTATTAACAGTCCCTACAGCCGTGGCTGCCACAAACTGCTGAAAGAAGGTGCGGCCATACTGGAGGAGGCGAGCGATGTTTTGCTGGAGCTGGGATTGGCGCTGCCCGGCCCGGGAAGGGAGCCACTACAAAAATTTACGGATGAAGAGCAAAAAGTACTGGCTAATCTGGCTTTTGAGCCGGTTAACTTTGACGAACTGCTGGTAAGTTCCGGCATGACTGCATCAGCCTTGACCGCTATCCTGGTGGAGCTCGAAATGCGTCAGCAACTCCGGAAACTTCCTGGGAATTACTTCCTGCGCGTATAGTCCGCATAAAATGGCATATTAAGATTAAAAATCTTTCAAAAATAAGCCGGGGGTGCCCGATGTCCGATTACCTTGTAATTGTTGAATCGCCTGCCAAGGCCAACACAATCAAAAAATATTTGGGCCGAAAATTTCGGGTTATGGCTTCCAAAGGGCATTGTATGGATTTGCCCAAAAGCCAGTTCGGTATCGACCTGCAGAATAACTTCGAGCCGAAGTATATAACCATCCGCGGGAAGGGTGCTCTTCTTAAAGAGTTAAGGGCGGCGGGAAAAGAAGCAAAAAGAATATTCCTGGCTGCTGACCCTGATAGAGAGGGAGAAGCCATTTGCTGGCATCTGGCCAAACTGCTGGGACTTGCCGAAGACGAAGCATGCCGTGTTGAATTTCATGAAATTACTGAGTCGGCAGTCTTGCAAGCTTTTAAAGAACCGCGCTCTCTCAGCCGTGCAATGGTGGATGCCCAGGTCTGCCGCCGGGTGCTGGACCGGATCGTCGGCTACAAAATATCACCTTTGCTGTGGAAAAAAATAAGAAAAGGTCTTTCTGCCGGGCGGGTACAATCGGTTGCGTTGCGTTTGATTGTTGACAGAGAAAAAGAAATCGGGCACTTTCAGCCGGCAGAATACTGGACACTGACTGTCCGGCTGGATGCCGGCAACTTTGAGTTTTCCGCAAACTATTTTGGACGCAAGGGGAAAAAGCATATCCCGGCCACGAGTGAAGAAATCAACAGCCTGTTGGATAATCTGCGGGACAAAGCATTTCTTGTGACAAGTGTTAAACAAAAATCGCGTCGTCGCATGCCGGCACCGCCGTTTACCACCAGCAGCTTGCAACAGGAGGCTTCCCGCAAACTCGGTTTTACCTCTCGCCGAACGATGATGGTAGCACAACAACTTTATGAAGGCTTGCCACTGGAGGATGGCATCGTGGGAGGACTGGTTACGTATATTCGTACAGATGCCACGAGAATCGCTCAGGCGGCACAAACAGAAGCGCGCCAGTTTATTGCCAGAGAGTTCGGGAAGGACTATCTTCCAGCCAAACCTCCGGTTTATGCGGGGAAAAAATCGGCGCAGGCGGCGCACGAGGCAATCCGCCCCACAGATGTGCGGCGAACACCGGAACAGATAAAAGCGATTTTGTCACGCGACCAGTACAGATTGTACAAGCTGATCTGGGAACGCTTTCTTGCAAGTCAGATGAGCGCAGCCGTCTATGATTTGGTCGAGGTCGACATTGCAGCAGGGGATTACCAGTTCCGTGCTGCCGGTTCACAGGTCCTCTTTGACGGATTTATAAAACTGTATACAGAGGGGCAAGATGAAGAGGAAGCAGCAGGCAAAACGCTCCGCGTAAATCAGGAAACTGATGGGTTGACTCCTGTTTTTGCCTGTTCGCTGTCAGGACTGGTTGCCGGTCAAGCGCTGACGGTGCTCGGCTTAAAACCAATGCAGCATTTTACTCAACCGCCTTCCCGTTACAGCGAGGCGATGCTGATTAAAGCTCTGGAGGAGAAAGGAATCGGCCGGCCCAGTACCTATGCGCCTACTGTGGAAACCCTGCTGACTCGCGGCTATGTTGTACGTGAGAATAAGATTTTTTCCCCCACGGAGCTTGGCAGTATAGTACTTGAGCTTTTAATGGAGTTTTTCTCCGGCATCTTAAATGTTGATTTTACTGCTGAGATGGAGGAAAAATTAGATCATGTCGCTGCCGGTGGCCTCTCTTGGGTTGAGGTAATCAGAGAGTTTTACGAGGGCTTCACTAAGGACTTGAAAGCAGCGGAAGAACGAATGGAAAAAATAGAGCTGGTACCGGATGTCAGCGATGAGCCATGCCCAAACTGCGGAAAACTGCTTGTCCGTAAGTTGGGCCGTTTCGGTCATTTTTTGGCCTGTCCCGGGTTCCCCGGGTGCCGATTTGCCAAGCCGATCGTCAGAGAGACCGAGGCATCCTGCCCTGAGTGCGGGAAAACACTGGTAGAGAGGAGAAGCAAGCGAGGGCGTAAATTTTTCGGCTGCTCCGGCTACCCATCGTGCAAATTTACGACATGGGATGTTCCGCAAAAAGAGAAATGCCCGTCCTGCGGCTACCTGACAGTGAAAAAGGGAAATTTATGGCGTTGTGCCAGCAAAGAGTGCAGTCAGGTCTTGTACGAAAGGCAGTCTAAAAGGACGGGTCAAAGCCAACCTCTCCCGGAA
Source organism: Bacillota bacterium (assembly GCA_018725565.1). Lineage (GTDB taxonomy): Bacteria > Bacillota > Dethiobacteria > Dethiobacterales > Dethiobacteraceae > HKB214. Next base: position 57,221 of record QLUR01000009.1, read on the forward strand.
AAGACGGGAACAAAGCCAGCCGGCAGGGATGCCGAATAAGCCCATATTTATTTGAGAGAACCCAAAATTAACTTGCAAAGCAAATTTTGATATGTTAAGATTCTTTCAGGAAGAAGGCAGGAAATGTCCGATTATTTAGGCAGTTTTACGCTCTATCTGCAGGTGGAAAGAAATGCTTCGCCGCATACGGTAAGAAATTATGCCGAAGATATCAGTAAATTTCTTGCTTTTTTGGACGAACGTAGCATTTTGTTTCCGCAAGAGCTTGATTATTTGGCTCTTAGGCATTATCTTGCCCATTTGCAGTATGCTTCCTATGAGCGCCGGACAATTGCGCGAAAACTTTCGGCCATCCGCTCCTTTTTAAGGTTTTTGGCTCGGGATGGAGTGCTTGTCTCAGCTGCAGCCGCACTTGTCGCCACCCCGCGTATGGGGAAAAAATTACCGAAGTTTCTGTATATGGAGGAAATGCTGCGTCTTTTGTCCGCCCCGGACACCACGTTGCCGGCGGGGTTACGGGATGTTGCGCTGCTGGAGTTTCTTTATGCCTCCGGGTTGCGTGTCGGTGAGCTTGTCAGCCTCTCTACCGCTTGTCTTGACTTGAATGCCGGTCAGGGTATTGTTCTCGGCAAGGGCGGCAGGGAAAGGGTCTTTTATTTTGGCAGCTTTGCGAAAGCAAGTGTCCGTGCTTATTTGGAACTGGCCAGACCTGTCCTGCTGAAGAAGGCAAAGGCTCCTGAAAAAGAGGATGCTCTTTGGCTTAATAAATACGGCTCTCGCCTGACTGACCGGGGAGTACGTCGGATTGTGGGAAAATATGTCTCGCAGACAGGCTTAGCGATGGGTATTAGCCCGCACAGCATTCGACACAGCTTTGCCACCCACTTGTTGAACGGAGGAGCGGATCTCCGGGCTGTACAGGAGTTGCTGGGACATGTCAATGTTTCTACAACTCAGATTTATACTCATATTACCCGGGAAAAGCTAAAAAATGTTTATACTTCTGCTCATCCGCGGGCCTAAAAGGAGCAGTCATGTTTCATGCTACCACCATCATAGCTGTTTTAAAGGAAGGAAGATGCGCCTTGGCTGGAGACGGCCAGGTGACTTTTGCCGGCAATACGGTTATGAAGCATCAGGCCAAAAAGGTCAGGTCGATTTATCAGGGACGGGTGCTGGCCGGTTTTGCGGGTTCGGTGGCCGATTCGCTAACTTTGTTTGAGAAGTTTGAGGAGCAGCTGGAGAAGTATCATGGCAATCTGCGGAGAGCTGCTGTAGAGCTTACCAGAGAATGGCGCACAGACAAGGTGCTGCGTCGGCTGGATGCACTGTTGCTGGTGGGAAATGTCGACGGGCTATTGATATTATCAGGCAGCGGCGAGGTGATTGAGCCAGACGACGGTATAGCAGCAATTGGTTCCGGAGGTCCGTACGCCTTGGCTGCCGGTCGGGCCCTTCTTCGCTGGACAGGTATGCCTGCAGGGGAAATAGCGCGAAAGGCGCTGCAGATCGCCGGAGAAATTTGTGTTTTTACCAACACTAACATTGTCATAGAAGAAATTTAAGCTTGGCGGAGGGCGTAGATGTCCGGAGCAGAATTGACGCCTCAGGAAGTTGTTGCAGAACTAGATAAATATATTATCGGGCAAAGCGAGGCCAAAAAGTGCGTGGCTGTTGCCCTGCGTAACCGCCACAGGCGCAAGCACCTGCCGGAAGAACTTCGTGAAGAGGTTTATCCCAAAAATATTATCATGATCGGCCCGACCGGGGTTGGCAAGACCGAAATCGCCCGCCGGCTGGCCAAGCTTGCCAAGGCACCATTTATTAAAGTCGAAGCTACAAAGTTTACGGAAGTTGGCTATGTGGGCCGGGATGTAGAAACCATGATCCGCGACTTGGTGGAAACGTCTATCCGGATTGTACAAACGGAAAAAATGGCCGGTATGGAGGAAAAGGCCAGAATTTTGGCTGAGGAGCGCCTTCTTGATTTGCTAGCGCCACCGCTGCAACAAGATCGACCTGCATCTAACCCTCTAAGTTTGTTTTTCCCTGCTGTTGCACATAAGGAAGCACCTGAAGATGAAGAAGATTTTCGCCAAAGGCAGTTTAATCAGGAAAAAATCCGGGACTTTTTGCGTGCCAGACTGCAAAGGGGTGAACTGGAAAGCGAAACAGTGGAAGTTGAGGTCGACGAGCGCCCCCGGGTTATGGAGATTTTCACCGGTTCCGGTATGGAGGAGTTGGGGATCAACTTCCAGGATGTCTTAGGGAGCATTTTCCCGAGAAAAAAGAAACTGCGCCGTTTGCAAATCAAACACGCACGCAAACTGCTGCAACAGGAGGAGGCGCAAAAACTTATTGACATGGATGAAGTTAGCGCTGAGGCTGTCCAGCGTGCTGAACAGGCAGGGATCATTTTTCTGGATGAAATTGACAAGGTCGCCAGCAAGGGTTATGTTGGCGGGCCTGATGTTTCACGGGAAGGGGTGCAGAGGGATATTCTGCCTATCGTCGAGGGTTCGACAGTGATGACCAAGTATGGTCCGGTCAGGACTGATTTTATGCTGTTTATTGCTGCCGGAGCATTTCATGTCTCAAAGCCATCTGACCTGATCCCTGAACTGCAGGGGCGCTTCCCGATCAGGGTCGAATTGCATAGCCTTAGCGAGGATGACTTCAGGCAAATTTTGACCGAGCCGGCCAATGCGCTGTTGAAACAGTATATCGCTCTCCTTTTAACCGAGGGCGTGGAGATACAGTTTAACAGTGCCGCAATTACTGAAATTGCCGCAATGGCGAGACAACTGAATGAGGAGATGGAAAATATCGGTGCCAGGCGCCTGCACACCATCCTGGAAAAAGTTTTGGAAGACCTGTCATTTACTGCCTCGGAACTTGCCGGCCAGCGGATAACTGTCACTGCCCAGTATGTTCGGGATAGATTGCAGGCAATAGTCGGGAATAAAGACCTAAGCCGTTATATTCTATAAACAAGTGAGCAGAGAGGATGATTCCTGTGGTAATGACGCCCCTACTTGATAAAACACGCCGAATTAACAAGATTCTGCAAAAGACCGCCGGGCAGCATGTTGACTTTGAGGAAGTGGCAGATGTTTTAAGAAATGTTATTCATGCCAACATCTACATAGCGGAACGCGGCGGCAAAATACTGGGGTATGCGCTTGTCGATGAGTTTGAATGTGAATTGATGGTCAGTGAGGTTTTGAGAAACGGTACTTTCCCGGAAGAATATAATGAGATGCTGCTCGGCCATGATGATTCACGTGTCAATTTGCGGCAAAAATGTAATGTCTGCGTATTTCTTGAGGAGTCGGCCTGCCTTTTTACCAACAAAATTACAACTATCGTTCCTATTGTCGGTGGCGCAAAAAGGCTTGGTACACTTTTGCTTGCTCGCTTCGACAAGGAGTTTGGCCCGGAAGACCTTATTCTTGCTGAATACGGAGCGACTGTTGTGGGCATGGAAATCCTGCGCTCCAAGGCTGAAAAAATTGAGGAGGAAGCTCGCAACAAGGCTATTGTCCAGTTGGCTATCGGCACTCTCTCTTACTCCGAGCTGGAGGCGGTAGAACAAATATTTGCTGAGCTGAATTCCGATGAAGGTTTGCTGGTGGCAAGCAAAATTGCTGACCAACTCGGGATAACCCGCTCGGTCATCGTCAATGCGCTGCGTAAACTTGAGAGCGCGGGAGTAATCGAATCCCGGTCGCTTGGAATGAAAGGGACATATATAAAAGTGAAGAACCCCTATCTGCTTAACCAACTGGCCCGGCGAAAAGCAGGGCGGGGGTAAGAATGTTCCTGTCAGCTTTCCATACAAGGTAGTAGTTACAAAAATTGATTGTCAAATATCACATTGTATGCTATAGTATGACCTGTGAAAAACGCACGTCATCTGATTCCCAAAGGTGTGCCGGCCGGAGCCGGTGCCTAGGGGAGGTGAAGATGGCGGAGGAACAACAAGCATGGGAGGTTTTTGGGTGTCAGTAGTTACTATGAAGCAGCTTTTGGAAGCTGGTGTCCACTTTGGGCATCAGACCCGTCGTTGGAACCCTAAGATGAAGCCTTATATTTTTACGGAGCGTAACGGTATCTACATTATTGACCTGCAAAAGACGGTTAAGATGTTCGATGAGGCCTACGGCTATGTGAAAGCGCTTGCTGGCAGCGGCGGCAAAATTATGTTTGTAGGTACCAAGAAACAGGCTCAGGAGTCAATTCAGTTAGAAGCAACTCGTTGCGGCATGCCTTATGTCAGTCAGCGCTGGCTGGGAGGCATGCTTACCAACTTCAGGACTATCCGCAACCGTGTCAGTCGAATGCTTCAACTGGAAAAGATGGAAACAGAAGGCGTGTTTGATGTCCTTCCCAAAAATGAAGTACTGGCACTGCGTCACGAGCACGAAAAATTATCTAAATTTCTGGAAGGGGTACGTTACCTGCAAAAGCTTCCTGACGCACTGTTTATAGTTGACCCGCGCAAGGAAAAGATTGCCATCGCTGAAGCCAGAAAACTTGGGATTCCCGTTGTCGGTATTCTTGACACCAACTGTGACCCTGATGAAATAGATTATCCTATACCCGGCAATGATGATGCAATAAGAGCTGTGAAGTTGATTTCCTCCCGGCTGGCGGATGCCGTTCTGGAGGGGTTGGAAGGTCGCCAGGATCATGTGGTGATTGATGATATCCCGGTGAAGCGAGACGAAGTGCTTCTGGTAGAAGCTTGAACCTTTAGCAGTTAATTGTTTGACAACTGCTCCCAATGTATCTGACTTTAAATTGAGGAGGGCAAAGATGATTTCCGCTGCCTTGGTTAAAGAGCTCCGTGAAAAGACAGGGGCGGGAATGATGGACTGCAAAAATGCACTTGGCGAAACGGGCGGGAACCTCGAGAAGGCAATAGAATTGCTGCGCCAGAAAGGCTTGGCAGCGGCGGCCAGAAAGTCCAGCCGCATTGCGGCAGAAGGCGTTGTAGACGCTTATATTCATCTTGGCGGGCGAATTGGCGTGCTGGTTGAAGTTAACTGCGAAACAGATTTCGTAGCCCGTACCGATGAGTTCCGCTCCTTTGTTCATGATATTGCCATGCAGATTGCGGCATCAAACCCGATTTACCGCGAAAAAGCGGATGTGCCAGAGGAAGTTATCATCAAAGAAAAAGAGATATTAAAGCAGCAGGCCCTTCATGAGGGCAAGCCGGAAAAGATTATCGATAAGATCGTTTCGGGCCGGATAGAAAAGTTTTACGCTGAAAATTGCCTGCTTGAACAGCCTTTTATCCGTGACCCTGATATTAAGGTTAATGACCTTCTGAAAGAAAAAATTGCTAAAATTGGCGAAAATATTAGTGTCCGTCGTTTTGTCCGTTATGAGATGGGCGAGGGGCTGACCAGGAAAGAATGTAACCTGGCGGCAGAAGTGGCTGAAATCACACGGCAGGAGGCATAAGGCAAGGTACGTCAAAAACAAAAAAGAGCACTTAGGTGTTCTTTTTTTACAGGAAATTGCCAGGTTGTGTAGAATATCTGACAGGGGGTTAAGCTGCTTGGCGAATGCTGTTTATAAGCGAATCGTCCTCAAATTGAGCGGTGAGGCTTTGGCCGGAGACAAAGGCTTTGGTATCGACTCAGAGGTGTTGCGGGATATTGCTGCTCAGGTAAGCGAGGTTCGGCAACTGGGAGTCGAGGTTGCCATTGTGGTAGGAGGTGGCAATATCTGGCGTGGCGCCCCGGCCGGAGAGCGTGGCATGGACCGGGCTACCGCCGATTATATGGGGATGTTGGCCACTGTTTTGAATGCGCTTGCCCTGCAGGATTCCTTAGAGAGCTGCGGAGTTGATACGCGAGTACAGACAGCAATTGAAATGCGCCAAATTGCTGAGCCTTATATACGCCGGCGGGCTATCAGACACCTGGAAAAGGGCCGGGTGGTCATTTTCGCAGGCGGAACTGGCAACCCTTATTTTTCAACGGATACAACAGCAGCATTACGTGCTGCCGAGATTGAAGCGCAGGTAATTTTACTGGCCAAGGGCAAAGTAGATGCCATCTATGATGCCGATCCGCTGATTTGCTCTGAGGCCAAAAAATTTACGGAGTTAAACTATAAGGACTTACTGACTAAGGGTCTAGGTGTCATGGATTCTACTGCCGCTTCATTATGCATGGACAACAAACTTCCACTCATTGTCTTTGGTCTCAACAAATCCGGCAACATAAAAAAAGTTGTCCAGGGAGAAAAAATTGGCACTTATGTAAAGGGGGAATAATGAATGGCTCAGGGAACAAAACAAATCGCCGGCGAGAGGATGGAAAAGGCAGTTACCGCCTTGCGCCGCGAACTGGCCACAATACGAGCCGGCCGGGCTATGCCTTCATTGCTTGATAAAATCACTGTCGAATACTATGGCTCCGGAATGCCGATAAACCAGCTGGCTAACATCTCCGCTCCAGAGCCTCGCCTGCTTGTCATTCAGCCCTGGGATAAAAAAACTGCAGCTGAAATTGAGCGAGCTATTCTCAAGTCAGACCTGGGACTGACCCCCAACAATGACGGTTCCGTCATCCGCTTGGCGGTTCCACAGTTGACGGAGGAGCGACGCAGGGAGTTGGTTAAAGTAGTCAGGAAAAAAGCTGAAGAAGCACGTGTCGCTATCCGAAACATCCGCCGCGATATTAACGAAGAGATTAAGAAAAGCGAGAAAAGCGGGGAGATAACTGAAGACGAAATGCACAAGACCCAGGATGATATCCAGAAAATGACCGACAAATTTATTGAGGAAGTGGAGAGGGTGTTGTCAACCAAAGAGAAAGAAATTATGGAAGTCTGAAAGGAGGTGCAGGCATGCCTTATAAGATAACCGAAGATTGCCTGGCCTGCGGTAATTGCCTGGATGCTTGTCCCACTGAAGCAATTGAAGAGGGCGATGTATATCGAATAACTGCCGATTGCGCAGAATGTGGCTTATGTGTGGATGAATGCCCGCATGGGGCTATCGTCGAGGAATGATACAGGCGGCCCCCTCGTGCGAGGGGGTCCGCTTTTGCAGCCAAAGAGGTGAATACTGTGACACACCGCCTGCGGAAATTCTTGGGCACACGCTCCGGTCAATCTTTATCCCGGACTGGACATACTATCCCCCGCCATGTTGCTATTATTATGGATGGTAACGGACGTTGGGCGCGGCGGCGTGGCCTGCCTCGCTCGGCAGGGCATTACGCCGGCATGCAGGCTCTGCGGCGGACTATTCGTGCAGCCGCGGATCTGGGCATCGGTTTTCTGACACTGTATGCATTTTCAACAGAGAATTGGCACCGACCCAAAGAAGAAGTAGATTTTTTATTAAGATTACCGAGTGAATTTCTGAAGACTGACCTGCCTGAATTAAAGATGAGGAATGTTCGCATCTGCTTTTTGGGCTCTCTTGATGAACTGCCGGCGCACACCAGGGAGGCGGCCGGGGCAGCCTTGGCGGAAACAGCCGGAAATACCGGAATGGTGTTAAGTTTTGCCGTCAACTATGGCAGCCGCAGTGAGATTGTCCGTGCAGTCAGGGAAGTTGTGCGAGAAAGCCTTGCTGGTCGCTTGGTTTTGGAGGCAATTAGTGAGAAAACGATTTCGACCTACCTTTTTACAGCAGGAATTCCTGATCCCGACCTGCTTATTCGTCCCGGCGGCGAGCAGCGGCTAAGTAATTTTTTACTTTGGCAATCAGCCTATGCTGAATTCTGGTTTCCGCGGGTTTGCTGGCCGGATTTTGGCAGGGAGCACTTATTGGAAGCAATCGAGGTTTATAATAAGAGAGACCGTCGCTATGGCGGAATAAAACTGTAGGTGATGATGTTTGCTCAGGCAGAAGCTTGTCAGCTCTTTAGTTCTCATACCCATAGTGCTGGCTGTAACATATGCTGGAGTGCTGCCCTTTTTTTTCCTGGTAGTTTTAGTTGCAGCACTGGCGCTTCGTGAGCTCTACAGGCTCGGCGGTCTGCGGGCAAGACCCTTGCTTATACTTGGGCATTTGGCCAATATTGTGTTGCTGCTGGTCTTGCTAAATTTCGGGTTAGGAACCTTTTTTCAACTATTTATTGCTTTTTTTCTGCTGCTGAATGTCTTCTGGGTGCTGAGCTTTCCTCTTGATTTTCGTTCACTGACTATTTTGTTGTGGGGCAAGGTCTATATCACCACTTTACTTGGCTTCTTGCTGCTGTTGCGACTGCCGCCGGGTGGCTTCCTGCCGGTGTTAACTCTGCTCATTGCAGTATGGGTCAGTGATGCAGGAGCCTTCCTTACCGGCAGGTATTGGGGCCGACGCCGGTTGCTGGTCACCGTCAGCCCGAAAAAAACTTGGGCTGGTGCTTTTGGCGGGTTGTTTTTTACGGCTTTGCTCCTTTTTCTGCTGGCACCGCAACTGGGTTTCACCCGCTCTTCAGGACTGATGCTCGGAGTGTTGCTTTCTTTGGCAGGACAATGTGGAGACCTGGCCGAGTCAGCGTTGAAACGTTGGGCTCAGATTAAGGACTCAGGCACAATGTTGCCTGGTCATGGCGGAATACTTGACCGTCTGGACAGTCTGTTGTTTGCCGCGCCGGTCGCCTATCTGTTACTTTCCTTTTTGACTGGAGTAAAAAGCCCATGGTAAAAAAAATAGCTGTTCTTGGCTCGACAGGATCAATTGGTCGTCAGACCCTGCAGGTTATTGCCGCCTACCCGGAACGTTTTCGTCTGGTTGCTCTCTCTTCCTACCGGGACGTTGGAAGATTAGCTCAGCAGGCCCGCAGTTTTAAGCCTTCCCAGGTAGCCATCGCAGATCAATCGCTTTACCATGAACTAAAGAGGGAGCTTGCTGACAGCGGGGTGAAAGTTCTCGCCGGGGAAGAAGGGCTTTGCCGAATGGCCGGGCAAAGCGGTGCAGAGCTGGTTGTTAATGCTATGGTAGGCTTCGCCGGCCTGAAACCGACGCTTTCCGCCCTGTCCACAGGTATAAGTCTGGCACTTGCCAACAAAGAGTCTCTGGTGGCAGGCGGTCATTTGGTAATGCCTTTGGCGGCCAAGACAGGAGCGCAGGTCATACCGGTGGACAGTGAACATTCTGCTGTCTTCCAGTGCTTGCAGGGGCAAGACAGTCATGCCGTGGAACAAATTATTCTTACTGCTTCCGGCGGGCCGTTTTTCGGCCTGTCAGGAGCAAGCCTGGATAATGTTACCCCGGAGCAGACTTTGGCTCACCCTACCTGGCGGATGGGCGCCAAAATCACCGTCGATTCAGCAACAATGATGAACAAAGGTCTGGAGGTAATTGAAGCGCGTTGGCTTTTTAGCCTGCCCTATGACCGTATCAGGGTGTTGATTCAGAGGGAAAGCATTATCCATTCCATGGTTGAGTTCAGAGACGGCGCAGTACTCGCTCAGCTCGGTGCTCCTGATATGAGGATACCAATACAATACGCCTTAACTTATCCTGAGCGCCTGTCTTCCAGTGTTTCCCGCGTGGACTGGTTAACGCTTGGCGCATTAAATTTTGCTGCACCGGATCAAGAAAACTTTCCCTGTCTGGACTTGGCTTACCGCGCCGGTCAGGTGGCTGGCAGCATGCCTGCCGCGCTTAATGCTGCCAATGAGGAAGCTGTCAGGCTTTTCCTGGAGCGGAGAATTAGTTTCCGAAGCATCCCCCGTATAATAGACGAGGTAATGAATAAACATAAGTTAGTTTCCAGCCCGGAGCTGGAAGAGCTGGTGGAGACTGACCGCGAGGCACGGGCTAAAGCCCGGGAAGCCGCGGTCAGGAAAGGATGAGAATATGCTGACATTCGTTTCCTGGGTTGTAGTTTTCGGAATGCTTATTTTAGTGCATGAGCTGGGCCATTTTTGGGCGGCCAGGAGGGCGGGAATTGGTGTTACTGAATTTGCCATCGGGTTTGGTCCGCGCTTGTTTGGCTGGCAGGCTGGTGAAACGAATTATTCGCTGCGTCTTTTCCCCTTGGGAGGATTTGTGCGTCTGGTTGGAGAAAATCCTGAGGAGAGCATGTTGGAGGGAAGCTTCCAGAGCAAACCGGTCTGGCAGAGGTTTGCAGTAATTGCGGCCGGGCCGCTGATGAATTTTCTCCTGGCTGTGCTGCTGTTTACACTAATCTATTTTGCTTTTGTCGGAATACCGGTTTATCAATCGACTGTCATCGGCGATGTGCTGCCTGGCGGCCGCGCGGAAGCAGTCGGTCTGCAGAACGGCGACAGGCTGCTTAACATTGCAGGCCAGAACGTAGCCGACTGGCACGATTTAGTCAGAGTGATCAATGCCCATCCGGAACAAGAGATAACAATCGTGTTCCAACGAAATGATCACAGGCAGAATGTACAGGTGGTTCCGCGCCGTGACCCCCAAACCGGCCTGGGATTGATCGGCATTTCACCGCAGACCAGACTATTTGCATTTTTGCCATCACTGCAGCAAGGGTTGACTCATACATTTGGGTTCCTGGATTTAATTACTGGCAGCATCCTCCAGATGGTGACCGGGCGTGTGCCGCCTGATCTAGTAGGGCCGGTGGGGATCATTCAAATAGTGGGGGAAGTGGCCCGTACCGGAATTGTAAACCTGTTGTTCCTGTCCGCCATTATCAGCATAAATCTGGGGTTGCTGAATATTTTGCCCATCCCGGCTCTGGACGGCAGCAAGCTGATATTTCTGCTCGTGGAGGCGCTGCGCGGCCGGCCTGTCGACCCCCGCAAAGAGTCATTCATTCATTTTGTTGGCTTTGCGCTCTTGATTTTATTGATGATTATAGTGACTTACCATGATTTGCTCCGGTTGCAGGTCTTTTTTTAAAAGGAGCATTAAAATATGTTCAGACGCGAACAGACCAGACCGGTGAAAATAGCTGCGCTCGTTATCGGCGGCGGTGCCCCGGTGGTTATTGAGTCGATGACAAATACCGATACATCTGATCTGCAGGCTACACTGGCGCAAATTGACGGATTGGCTGCAGCAGGCTGCGAATTGGTGCGTGTTGCTGTTCCGGATGCCGCCGCTGTTGCGGCGTTACCGGAATTGGTAAGCCTTTCACCGCTTCCCATTGTTGCCGACGTTCATTTTAACCACAGATTGGCACTGTCAGCCATTTTGGCGGGTGTGGCAGGTTTGCGTATCAACCCTGGAAATATCGGCGGGAAACAGAAGCTGGCGGAAGTAATAACGCTTGCCAAAGGCAGGGCCATTCCGGTCCGTATTGGTGTTAACGCCGGTTCGCTGGAGAAAAGACTGCACAACTTCGGCTCTGTTACTCCCGAGGCCATGGTTGAATCAGCGCTGGGGAGCATCCGCCTGGCTGAAAAGCTAAATTTCAGCGATCTTATCGTATCTGTCAAGTCGTCATCGGTACCACTTACCGTACATGCTTATCGCCTGTTGGCGGAAAAGGTTAACTATCCTTTGCATATCGGTGTAACGGAAGCGGGTACTTTTTTCACAGGAACAGTCTATTCCAGCGCAGGCATCGGTGCGTTGCTTTTGGACGGGCTTGGAGATACGCTGCGCGTTTCGCTGACAGCTCCTCCCACGGAAGAGGTGCGGGTGGCCAAAGCAATCCTCTCTGCCGTAGAGTTGCGGCGTTTTGGTCCGCGGGTGATCTCCTGCCCAACGTGCGGCCGTTGCCAGATTGATTTGCTGTCACTGGCGTCAGAGGTGGAGAAGCGTGTGGCCGACATCAATGTACCGCTGACACTGGCTGTTATGGGCTGCGCAGTTAACGGGCCGGGGGAGGCGAGGGAGGCGGATTTAGGGATTGCCGGCGGGAAAAATCAAGGCCTGATTTTTTGCGCCGGCGAGGTAGTCAGGCAGGTTCCCGCTGACCTGCTTCTGGAAGAATTTATGCACTATCTGCATAGATATTTAAATAAACAAAGCTGACGGGGGTTCTGTTGTGAAAATAGCGGTCATTATTCCAGCTTATAACGAAGAAAAGACAATCGGTGCCGTTCTCTCAATTCTAACGCGATCACAAGAAATTTCCGAAATAATTGTGGTTAACGACGGCTCTTCAGATCGTACCGGTCAGGTAGCAGCCAATTACGGGGTAACACTGATCCAACTGCCTGAAAATCGCGGCAAAGGCGGCGCTGTTAAAGCGGGGCTGGACAGCACACAAGCCGAAATAATTCTTTTCCTTGATGCGGATTTGATAGGTCTGAACACCGGCCACGTCAATCAATTGCTGGCTCCTGTTGTTTCAGGTCAGGCTGCGATGAGTATCGGTCTGTTTGAAAAAGGCAGAATTGCTACCGATCTCGCGCAGAAAGTAGCTCCATATCTGACAGGGCAACGTGCTGTCAGGAGAAGTGTCCTTGAGCAAGTAAACGATTTGGATATAACCCGCTTTGGCTTTGAGATTGCGCTGACCAGACTTGCAGACGTGCTGCGGCTGCCGGTTGTCGAAGTCCAGTTGCATAACCTGACGCACGTGACAAAGGAAGAAAAAATGGGACTGTTAAAAGGCTTTGCCGCCCGTTTGCGAATGTACTGGGAAATTGTGCGCTGCTATGCCAAAAGTGGCTAATGTTGAAAATGCCGGCTCAACCCTCTTGCGTTACGATAGCCCGCTCTTGGCAGGAAGATAGCAAAGTGCTATATTTGTTATAGAATAACATTAAAACGAGGGAATGCTAATGCTGAACACCGTCGTATCTGTTAAGGACTCTGTGTTCAATGAGAGCAAAAGCGTAATCAGCCTGAAGAGGGAAATGGAAATTATCATTGAAACTATCTATGACGGCGTAATTTTAAGTGATCTGGAAGGACGTATATTCCGGGCCAACAGCGGAGTGGAGCGGGTATCGGGCGGCATTAAGATTACCGAAATCCTGGGGAAAACCGCTAAGGAACTGGAGGACGAAGGCATTATCGTGTCTCAAAGCAAAAAGATACTGGGCAAAAACCCGATGATACTGAAGCAACGCCTGAGAACCGGGGTTGAACTGCTTATAACAAGCACAAAGGCGTATGATGATAATGGAAACTTTTTGTTTTTTGTGGCTAACCTGAGGGACATTACTGAGCTTAACCGTCTAAAGAAAGAAATGGAGGAAACCAAGTACCTTAATCAACATTATTACCAGGAATTAACTGATTTGCTCGACAAATTGCTGCAACAGAACAGTATAATTTTTAAAAGCAAAAAAATGCAGCAAGTGCGTGAACGGGTGCTGAAAATTGCTCGGACCGATACCAATGTTCTGTTAACTGGTCCGTCCGGATCAGGAAAAGGAGTTATCGCCAGGTTTATCCATAAGACGAGCTACCGGGATAAGGGGCCTTTTGTTCAGATTAACTGCGGGGCCATTCCTGAGCCGTTGCTGGAATCTGAACTTTTTGGTTATGACAAGGGTGCTTTCACCGGCGCCAACAAGCAGGGCAAAATTGGCCTGATGGAAATGGCCGACGAGGGTACCATCTTGCTGGACGAAATGGGCGACCTTCCACTAAGTCTTCAGGTAAAGCTTTTGCGCGCTATCCAAGAGCAGGTAGTGTACCGTGTGGGCTCGACTACGCCGATTCAGTTGAACATCAGGATCATAGCGGCTACAAACCGCGACTTAGAGGAGATGGTTAAAAAGGGTTTGTTTCGAGAAGACCTTTACTACAGGCTGAACGTGATACCCATTCATATACCGCCCCTGCGGGAAAGAAAAGAAGATATTCTGCCGCTGGCTTTCAGCTTTCTTGACCGTTACAACAAAAAACACGGCACGGATAAATCGTTTTCTATGGATGTCTGCAACCTTCTGGAAGCATATGAATGGCCTGGTAACGTAAGGGAACTGGAAAACTTGGTCGAGAGAATGCTGATTATTTCTGATAATCAGAAGATAACTCCGGATTGCCTGCCTCCTCACCTTCAGGCAGCCAGTTTATCCCTACCGCTCCAGGGGAGCATCCTGCTACCACTCAGGGATGTGAAGCTCCGGGCCGAACGGGAAGCTATTACCAGGGCGCTGGAATTAGGCGGCTCAACCCGCAAAGCGGCTAAACTGCTGGAAGTAGACCATTCTACAGTGGTGAGGAAAGCCCGTCAGTTAAATATTGGCACCTGATCAAGCGGTGCAGTAATGCACCGGAGTATTGCTGCCTGCCTCTGCTTTTGGCTAGGTGGCAATTTTTTTTTAAGCGTGATAATGCTTTCTTTTCAGACATTTCAGATAACTATTTCTTGGTTGGTTGGCATATGTTTTGCAATAGTAATCTATATTGTAGTTAAATTAAGCTAAGAAAAAAAATTAGTTTCAGGGGTGAGAACAAACATTGTTTACACTAACAGCAGAGCAGGCAACTATACAAAGAATGGCTCGGGATTTTGCGGAAAAAGAAATTATGCCGGTGGCCGCGGAATACGATGAGCAGGAGAAGTTTCCTTTTGTAGTCCTGCAAAAAATGTGGGAGACAGGTCTGGTTAACTATTCAGTTCCCGAGGAACTGGGAGGGGCGGGGCTGGATACTTTTACTTCCTGCCTGGTAACCGAGGAATTGGGCCGGGCGTGCGCCGGTATCGCCACCACTGCTTCCGCCAACTCGTTGGCATTTTATCCGATACTGTTGGCCGGAACGGAAGAGCAACAGAAAAGGTTACTTCCCCCCATTACCACCCACGGTAAATTTGCCGCCTTTTGTCTGACTGAACCAAACGCAGGTTCGGACGCTGCCTCGGTGGCCACCACTGCCACAACTGTGAACGGCGGTTATGAATTGAACGGCAGTAAGTGTTTTATTACTAACGGTGACATTGCTGATTTGTATGTGGTTTTTGCAACTGTGGACAGGAGTAGGGGGCTTAAGGGTCTGACGGCATTTGCCGTCCCAAAGACAGAGGGGATTTCGACGGGGAAAAAAGAAATCAAACTGGGGATCAGAGCATCCAGCACCGTAGTTGTCAACTTCGACAACGTGTTTGTGCCTAAACAGAACTTGCTCGGCGCCGAAGGACAGGGTTTTAGGGTGGCCATGCAAACCTTGGATACCTCCCGCCCAATGGTCGGTGCCCTGGCGGTAGGCGTGGCTCGCGGCGCCTACGAAACAGCTCTGAAATATGCGAAGGAACGCGTGCAGTTCGGGCAGCCCATCGCCAACTTCCAGATGATCCAGGCTATGCTGGCGGACATGGCTACCCGCATCGATGCCGCGCGGCTATTGGTCTGGCGTGCCGCCAGTATGGTGGATAAGAAAGAAGGACTCTTTGCCAAGGAATCAGCCATGGCTAAGCTGTTTGCCGGGGACACGGCTATGGACGTCACAACCGATGCTGTGCAAATTATGGGTGGCTACGGCTACTCCCGCGAGTACCCGGTTGAAAAGTACATGCGCGATGCCAAAATTATGCAGATCTACGAAGGAACAAACCAAATCCAGCGCCTGGTTATCGCCAGCAACATTCTGAAATAGGCGAAAGCGATGGAGTTTACGATCTGAAGTCGGAAGACCAGAAAGAGGGCATGGCTGCTTTCCTGGAAAAGAGAAAGCCTTTATTCCAGGATAAATAAGTATCGCCCGGTGCGTTATTGCACCGACGGTGTATTGGGACACCGGCTCATACACGGCAAAATACTGAAAAGAACTCAGGTTTTTTAAAATGAAAAAAAACGAGGTTGAGATGATGCCCAAGGAAGCGGATGGCTATTACTCGGAACTGGACGGGGAAAGTATTGCCTATTTAAGAAAACGCTACAACAAAATTACCCGCTGGGTTGTGGCTGACATCCTAAAACGCAGTGCCTATCGTTATCCTGACAAGACGGCTCTTATTTACAGCGAACTTTCCTACACCTACCGTGAGCTGGAGGCCGAGTGCAACCGTTTTGCCAACGCCTTGCTGGACGCCGGGCTGCAGCGCTATGACCGGGTTGCCATCCTGGCACACAATACAGCACACCATGTGATTACCTGGCTGGGCGCAGCCAAAGCTGGCGGCATCTACCTGGCTATCAACTACATGCTGAAGGGAAAAGATATCAGCTATTGCATCAACCACTCGGAAAGCAAGTTTTTTGTGGTGGAGGACGCTCTGTACGACCTAGTCAAAGATGTGCTAGACGAAATACCGGGTGTTAAGACACTCATCTGGTCTGACCAGGGTACCGGTTTGCCGGCTCCGAATAACTTCCTTTCTTTTGACGGGTGGTACCATAAATACTCGGCTGACGAGCCTGATCTAGACCTGTACATCGAAGATCCGGTACAAATGACTTATACAAGCGGCACCGAAACTCTGCCCAAAGGGGTGCTCATCAACAGTCAGTCACTCCTTTCCCAGTATATGGGGTGCATTGTGGATGGTGAGTACAGCCCTGATGATGTAAGTGTGAACGCCCTGCCCATCTTCCACTGCGCCCAGCGCGACGTGTTCATGAATCCGGTGTTTTGGCTGGGCGGGACAAATGTACTCCTTTTTGCCGCCGATCCCAAAAGGATTATGGAATCAATTGAAAAATATAGAGCTACCCTGTTTTTTGCTCCGCCCACTGTCTGGATCGCACTGCTCCGCCATCCTGACTTTGAAAAATACGACCTCAGTTCTGTCCAGAAAGGGTATTACGGCGCCTCCATCATGCCGGTGGAGGTGCTGAAAGAAATTTTTCGCAGGATGCCGAGCTGCCAGCGCTTCTACAATTACTACGGGCAGACCGAACTCAGTCCCTACCATACCATCCTGAAGCCGGCCTATATGATATCTAAGCCCGGTTCGGCCGGTCAGGGCGGCTTGAACATGGAAACTGCGCTCCT
This sequence comes from Bacillota bacterium, assembly GCA_018725565.1. Lineage (GTDB taxonomy): Bacteria > Bacillota > Dethiobacteria > Dethiobacterales > Dethiobacteraceae > HKB214. The sequence continues at coordinate 74,007 of QLUR01000009.1, forward strand.
GGACGATGAGGGCAATGAGATTAAGCAAGCGGGCGTTGCCGGAGAAATCTGTGGCCGCGGTCCCCATGCCATGCTAATGTATTTCAAGGACCGGGAAAAAACTGAAAATACCTTCGCCTACGGCTGGTTTCACAGCGGAGATATCGGTATCATGGACGAAGATCGGTTTATCACCGTAGTAGACCGCAAAAAAGATATGGTCAAGACGGGCGGGGAAAACGTTGCTACCAGGGAAGTGGAAGAGGTAATTTATCAGGATCCCCGAGTTTCGGAAGTTGCTGTAGTGGGTTTGCCTCATGACAGGTGGGTGGAAGCTGTTACCGCTATAGTTGTGCCGAAAGCGGGAGAGGTGATCAGAGAGGAAGAGTTGACGGAGCTCTGTAAGAAGCACCTGGCAACCTTCAAAATTCCCAAGGGCTTTGTCTTCGCGGAAGCACTGCCGAAAAACCCAAGCGGCAAAATCCTGAAACGTGATTTGCGCAAGCAGTATGAAAGCTTTTACTCCTAGACAACAGGAAAAATCTTGGGGGTAAAGTATCTTAAATTGCTTTTATTTCGAGATGCAAAAAGATTCAAAATTGTGCCGAATAAACTAAATAGTTGCTTTTGTCTATAATCGTTTTAATAGCACCGTCTTAATTACCGACCTGATAGAAGATCCTGAGCGGTATCTCTGATATTGAGGAGGACTGAAGAGCGAGATGGAAAACATTGTAATTACAGCGGCGGTAAGAACAGCTATCGGCGACTTCGGAGGAGCATTCAAAGACGTCCTGCCCAATGAACTGGCTGCCACCGTTATCAGGGAAGCGGTGAAGCGATCCGGACTGGAACCTGCTCAGGTGGACGAAGTAATCCTCGGCAACTGCATCATGAGATCGGATGAAGCCAATATCGCCCGCGTGGCTGCCCTTAAAGCAGGCATTCCCTTTGAGACACCGGCCTTCACCATCCAGCGCCAGTGCAGTTCCGGTATGCAGGCTATTGCCAGCGGCTTTCAGGAAGTTGCCCTGGGAGACAACGAAATTGTGGTGGCTGGTGGCACCGAAGGTATGAGCAGCGCCCCCTACATGCTGAAAAACTCGCGGTGGGGGCAGCGGTTGCAGCACGGCGAAATGACCGATATGCTGTGGGAACTGCTGCATGACCCCAATTACAACGTCATCATGGGTATGACAGCGGAGAACCTGGCGGAAAAATATGGCATCAGCCGGGAGGAACAGGATGAGGTAGCCCTGCGCAGTCACCTTAACGCTGCTAAAGCCATACGTGAGGACTGGTTTAAGGAGCAGATAGTACCAGTGGAAATCAGGACCAGGAAAGGGGTCAAGCTGGTTGATACCGACGAACACCCGCGTCCTGACCTGACGGCAGAAGAACTGGCGAAATTAAAGCCGGTCTTCAAAAAAGACGGCTCGGTAACTGCGGGGAATTCCTCTGGTCTAAACGACGGCGCCGCGGTAGTAGTAATGATGAAGGAGTCTAAGGCGGCGAAACTTAGTGTGAAGCCGTTGGCCAGGATTATCAACTACGCCTGGGCGGGGGTGGAACCCTGGCTGATGGGTTACGGACCGGTGCCGGCCACGCAGAAGCTTTTAAAGAAGACTGGTGTCAGGCTGGAAGAAATCCAGCTTGTCGAACTGAACGAAGCTTTTGCCGCCCAGTACCTGGCCTGCGAAAAGCTTCTTGACCTTAACCGCGACATAGTAAACGTCAACGGCAGTGGAGTTGGCTTGGGACACCCGGTAGGCGCCACAGGTTGCCGCATCGTGGTTTCTCTCATCTATGAGATGAAGAGAAGAGGGCTGAAGCTGGGCATGGCCTCGCTTTGTGTCGGCGGGGGTATGGGTATGTCCATCCTGATCGAGGATTGTTAAGAAACTCAACGAAACGGTTTTTGTTCTGCAGGAGGGCATTGCTTCCAAAGAAGATATCGACAAGGGCATGATGCTGGGAGCCAACCATCCCATCGGGCCGCTGGCCCTGGCCGACCTAGTAGGCCTGGACGTATTAATGATGGTTACTGATAACCTTTATGCCGAAACCGATGATTCAAAGTACCGTCCCTGCACGCTGCTGCGAAAGATGGTAAGATCCGGACACTTTGGGCGAAAGAGCGGCAAGGGGGCTCGTTAGCGAGTTTCAGGGAAAGTACAGTTAAAGAAAGGGGTGATTTATGATAACAGAGACCAGGGAATTTACAAGCTGCCTTATCCCTTGACAGAACTGACGCATGAGAAATGCTCACATTAATAGTTATGCGTCAGCTCAGGTCCCCTGATTGAAAAAAAAATTAGGAGGAGATTATTATGGCATTGATAAGGCCCGAAGGCGGTATTCAGCCTGGAATTAAGTGGTGGCGCTTCACCATGCGTATTCCTGGAATCCATGTCGACATCTCTTGGCCGGATGTTATTCAGGGGGGGCTCTTGTCTCTGGCAACAACCGGTGCAGCAACACCATTGCTCATGCGTGCCTTTGGCTTAACTTTCGAATTAGCGTTTGCCCTTGCCGCTATCACGATTTTCTGGGTCCATGCTGGAAGCTGACTCTTTGGAGAACCTTTTGCACCCGGCTGGATTACCCCATCCATTCCACTGGTGCTGGTATATTTAGACAGGGCCGGGGCCGGCATCCCAGCGATTCAGGCGATGACTGCCTTGACGCTAGTGTTGTCAGCCATGTTCCTGTTCTTTGCCGTTACAGGCCTGGGGCAAGTATTTTTTAAGTGGATTCCTATAGAATTGCGAGCCGGTATAGTTTTAGGAGCTGCTGTGGCCGCGATTAACGGCGAGCTTGCGAGGCACGCGACAATGCCGATTACCTTGTCTGTGGTCTGGGCTGTTCTCTTTATGTTGCTATTTTCTGTTTGGGTACAGCAATTCAAAGAAACAAGCAAATTTTTACGAACAGCAGCTTCTCTGGGTATGTTGATTGGCTTATTGGCTGCCGCTGTTGTCGGTCCTTTGACCGGGGAGATAAAGATGGCCATAGAATGGGGCATCTTTATTCCGGATTTTGGAGCAGCTATAAGGGCTGTTTCCCCGTTTTATGTGGGCTGGCCTTCATGGGAAATGTTTGTTGGTGCAGTTCCAATGGCCCTATTAGTCTATATCATCGTTTTTGGTGACCTTGTTTTGGCCACTACCCTGGCAGGAGATGCCAGTCGCAAGCGCCCAGATGAAACAATAGATGTCGATATTACCAGGATGCATTATACGCTGTTCATCCGCAACTTCGGCCAACTGCTGACCGGAGGGCCATTTGTACCAATGCATGGCCCCATCTGGACAGGGGTTACCGTTTATCTGTATGAAAAATATAAAGAAGGGCGGAAACAGCTGGATTCTATTCATTCAGGGATTGGCAACTGGTATTGGCCCGCTTATTTCTTAGTGTTCCTTGCGCCGGCAGTCAGCTTTATGAGACCGATTCTGCCGGTAGCTCTTTCGATTACGATGATTCTTACCGGTTTTGCCTGTGCCTATATTGCCATGCGTATGGTTACCACTCCGACAAGTCAAGGCTATGCGCTGCTTGTCGGTCTGGTGCTTGTTAGGTTTGGTCCGGCGTGGGGCTTACTAGTTGGTTTTGTACTCTTCGTCCTGCTCCTGGTGCAGCGCCGGCAGATGATCGCCATCCCTTACGATAATATAAATCTAGACGAAAGGAGCGGAAAAAGCTCATGATGATGAAACACCCGCTTTTGATCAAAACCATGCTGGAAAGGTCACGTAAACTTTTTCCCAAGAAAGAAATCTTTTCGCGATGTTTTGAAAAGGACCATAGACTGACCTACGGCGATATGCATAAAAGGGTTTGTCGACTGGCTAATGTTCTGCAATCATTGGGCGCGCAAAGGGGAGATAAAATTGGCACCTTTGCCTGGAACAACCACCGACACCTAGAGCTGTATTTTGCCGTAACCTGCAGTGATATGGTTCTGCATACCCTTAACCTTCGTCTTTTCCCGGAACACCTGATTCATGTCATAAATCATGCCGCAGATAAGATTATATTTGTGGACGAAGACCTGATTCCTCTGCTGGAAAGGGTATCCGACCAGCTGACAACGGTGGAAAAATACGTTATTCTGACCGATAAGGAAGAACTGCCACCCACCAGGCTCTCTCCCGCTTTGCACTATGAGAAGCTGCTTGCCGATGCGCCGGAAACCTTTGAGTTTCCCGATGATGTGGATGAAAACAGCCCAGCCGGCATGTGCTACACAACAGCAACGACAGGTCTGCCCAAGGGAGTGCTTTACACGCAGCGTTCTATTTACTTGCACAGCCTCGTACAGGCATTACCGGACATTCATTGCCTCGCCGAACAGGATGTTCTCATGCCAGTGGTGCCGATGTTCCACGTCATGGCCTGGGGCTTGCCTTTTTCGGCGGCTTGGCTTGGTACCAAGCTGGTAATGCCGGGCAGAGTGTTAACACCGGATGCACTCTGTAAACTAATGGAACAGGAGAAAGTGACCATTTCCGCAGGTGTGCCTACCATCTGGATGAGCATCTTACAGCATCTGGAGGCAGGCAATAAATATGATCTGAGCGCCCTGCGTCACGTAGCAATCGGAGGGTCGGCTGCTTCGGCCAATATGATCAAATTACTTGGAAAGTTTGGCATCAACGTGTTCCACGCCTATGGTATGACCGAAACATCCCCAGTGGTTTTAGCGTCCCGACTAAAAAGCTACATGAAAGAATGGGGGGAAGACAGGCAATACGCTCTGCGAGCTAAACAGGGGCTGCTACTCCCGGGGCTGGACATGAAAATCGTCAACAATGAAGGCAATGAAGTGGCTTGGGACGGCAAAGAAATGGGCGAACTCTGCGTCAGGGGTCCCTGGATTGCCGGTGCCTATTTCGATGAGCCGGAACGGAGCAAGGAGAACTTCAGAGACGGCTGGCTTTATACTAACGACATGGTAACAATTGACGAAGAAGGTTTTGTCCTGATTCAGGACAGGGCTAAAGACCTTATTAAAAGCGGCGGAGAGTGGATTTCCTCAGTTGATTTGGAAAATGTCATCATGATTCACCCGGCGGTGGCGGAAGCCGCTGTTATCGCCATACCTGACCCCAAGTGGCAGGAAAGACCCATGGCCTGTGTAGTTCTTAAAGCTGCCGAGAAGGATAAGGTAACCGAAGCTGACATCCTTGCTTTCCTTGAAGGTAAAGTAGCCAAATGGTGGTTGCCGGACAAGGTTATGTTTATTGATGAAATACCAAAGACCAGCGTAGGCAAGTTCAATAAAAAAGCGCTACGGGAAAGATTCGGCTGAATCAGCAGCCCCAAAAAAAGATGCGCAGGCTTGCAAGCCTGCGCATCTTACTTATAAGGAGGATGGTAAAATGCCTGCGCGCTCTTTTCGTTGACACCAAGGGAACATATTGATAAGATTAAAGCGCAAAGCAAATATCTAGCATTGATTGGGGGGTAACTTCCATAACTGACCGAGACATCTTGGAGCTTATTGCGACTCAGGTAGGCAAACTAACAATGCAGGTGGACAGCCTTACGAAAGACATGGCCGGCGTCAAGGCAAACATGGCCACTAAGGATGAACTGAGCAGCGTTAAGGCCATTGTTATCAAAATCGAACACGACCATGGCCAGAAGCTGGGCGCATTGTTTGACGGACAGGCCCAAAACTCAGAAAAGCTGGATCGGATTGAAGCGGAAGTATCAAGGCATGAGGAAATCATACTGAGGCGGATTAAGTAGATGGAAGAAAAGAAAATTTCGCTCCCAGACTTTAGGAATATTGACGAGATGGCACATTTCTTCGATAACAACAGTCCCCTTGATGTCGAAGGCTTCGAGGAGGTAAATATTAAATTCGTCAAAGCAAAAGACACGCTTCCGGTTCGTCGGGGGGCACAGAGACGCTCAGCCCCGCGCAGCTAAGCCGTACTATAGAAAAGATAACCACGGGGGTTTTCGGCTCCCGTGGTTATCTTTTCTATGCAAACTTTGCGCTGCCGGGCATCAGCCGCCTTCTCGTTTCTTCTTCCTTGTCCTTTCCCGCTCAACGATCAACACGATAAACATTATCACCTCTGCGTGTGCTTCCGGGGATAATTCATCAGCATAGAGCTTTAAAGCGGTTACGATGCTCGAAGGAATGCTCCGATACAAATGAGTATTCCTGCGGCATCCGGCCAGCAATCCTGTGACATCCGGCCAGAGTTCTTGTCACATCCGGCCACAGTTCTT
>QLUR01000090.1 GCA_018725565.1 Bacillota bacterium
GTTCCAGTAGTCCGTTTGCTGCCAGCCTTTGTCGTGTGGCGGCAATAGCCTGCGGCTGAATATCAAATGCCAGCACCGACCCGTCCCTACCCACTAGTTCTGCAAGAAACACAGTATCGTGCCCATTGCCGCAGGTGGCATCAACGGCACAGCCTCCTGTTTTAAGGCTTCTGCTCACTAACTCCCTTGCGAATAATAGAGGTTTTTGAAGCACCATACGCAACCCTCCAAAATACTAAACCTGCCGGCAGGCTATTTGGCGACAGTTTTTTTGTTGCACGCTCTTTTTCACTGACAAACAAGACGCCGTCTGTATCTAGATTGGCAAACAGTACATCTTTTATTCCGTCCAAACCTTGCTTGCGGAGCTTAAAAAGTAACTATTGTTCATCAAGCTGAAGGCGATGCAAGTTTTTAAAGTGAACATGTCCGTCAAAAATTAAGGGCGTTGGCATGCCCTCATATTTAACAGGCAATCCCAGGTCTTTAAGAGTAACAGGACGTTTAGCTGCTTTAAGCAAAACGCTAAGCTCTCCTGATGTTTCCAAAACGGCGTACTGAACATCAGCAATGTTGTTCACATCTTTTTCCCGTAATTGACCCAACAGATCAGACATATTGTAACGCAGTTTACGCAGTTCTTTTTCAATAATTTTCCCGTTAGCAATGACAATACTAGGCGATCCGTCGACGATTCCCCGGATAGTATGACTTTTCATGCTCAAAAACGAGAGAGAAATTTCTAAAACTACTAATGCGGCGATGGGCACAAGCCCCAGATACATCGGCATGTCAACCTGCTCAATAGCTAAGGCTCCCAGCTCGGCAATCATTATCGCCACCACTAAGTCAAACGCTGAAAGCTGCCCGACTTCCCGTTTCCCCATAATCCGGACGGAAAGCAAAACAGCCAAGTACAAAATTGCTGTTCTGTAAAACAATGTCCATTCCAAGGATATGCACTCTCATTTTTATACTTCCTTACTATCTTTTCCCGGAATGGAAGCATTATGCCTTTTCGAATAACCGCCTAGACGTCCTCTGTGAGCACCTTCCTGATAACGGCCAGCAGTTCCTCTGGACGAAACGGTTTAGCCATATAATCAGCTGCACCAAGTTCCATAGCCCTCTGGATATCTTCTTCTTGTGCTCTGGCGCTTAGCACAATCACCGGAATATCTCGCGTTGCCTCATTTGCCTTCATCGCTAGCAGCGCGTCAAGCCCATTGAGTTTTGGCATAACTAAATCCAACAGTACTAGGTCGGGCTTGTCAGTCTCCAGTTTTTTTAATGCATCTGCTCCGTCTTCCGCCACGGCCACGTCCAGCCCCGCGCTGCGCAAACATATGCTCACACCTAGGACAATGTTTTTTTCATCTTCAACTAACAGAATTTTCTTCTTCACGCGACGATTCCTCCTTCTCATTTATCGGTAGCGTAAACCTAAAACACGCGCCTTTGTTAATATCACTTTTTACCCATATTTTCCCACCGTGGGCTTCCACGATTTCCTTAGCAATCGCTAAACCCAAACCTGCTCCCCCGGAGCTTCCATTCCCCTTCACCTGCGTGTACTTTTCAAAGATTTTTTCATGATACCGATGGTGGATTCCTGACCCAGAATCACAAACAGAAATAAAAACTTTTTTCTCTTTAAGGCAGGCGGAGATGGTGATCTCCCCACCTTCGGGGGTGTAGCGGATTGCGTTGCCCACAAGGTTTGTCAAAATCCAAGTTGCTTTGGTAACATCCACACAAACAGCAGGCAAAGCATCAGGGATTAAGATTCTCAGCTTAATGTTTTTTGCTTTAAGCTGTAGCGCGAGGGGGCTTATAGCAGTTTCCACCATCTCTGCCACCATCACACTCTCTAGCTCCATTTTAATTTCTCCTGCTTCCATCTTGGAGAAATTGAGCAGATTGCTAACCAAGCGAGTAAGACGCTGAGCATCATCAGAGATTGCCTGAGCCAGCGCTAAATTTTCTCCGCACAAATCCGGCTGTCGGCCGGAAAGCAAAAGCTCTATCGCTAAAACAATTGATGTGAGAGGATTGCGGAATTCATGGGAAACGGTAGCAACAAACTGATTTTTTATTCTGTCTGCCCTTTCATAGTGTGTCACATCTGTAAATAAAAGCACAGTTCCTACCAACGTTTCCTCTTGAATCAGTGGGGAAACTTCTGCTTTAAAGTATCTCTCTTTACCGCCAACTGTGACATTAAGTGTTTTGGGTACTGCTTCAGGAAGACACTGGCCACCGGTGGTGATTATTTTTTGAATAGCCCTGTTAAGAATGTGGTTGCCAATAGCCACTCCAAACAGTTGCCCTATGGTGTCCGCGGGATTTAAATCAAAGATTTCTGCCGCCCGTTTATTAATAAAGCGGACTGTAGCAGTGGCATCGGTAACGATGGTGCCTTCCGGCAGGCTTTGCAACAATGCATCAGCCTGAATAACCGGAAGCCGGCGCTTGTGGTGCGCCATTTTAATCTCTCCTTCCCAGTTTAACTTACCCACACGGTTATTGCGCATCGGGCGGGCGATTTTTCTCTTCTTCAATTAATACCCGCCGCAACACTTTACCGTCCTTTGTTTTTGGTAGTTCCCGCCGAAATTCAAACAAGCGGGGAACTTTATAGGAGGCAAGACGCGATTTACAATGTTCCAGGAGTTGTTCTCTTGACAAGCTCGCGTTTTTCAATAACACAATATATGCCTTGAGCGTCTCCCCACGGTTAATATCCGGAATGCCAGCCACCGCCACGCCTTTCACTTGCGGCAACTCCATAATAACGCTCTCAACATGCTGCGGATAAACATTATAACCGCCAGAGATAATCATATCCTTTTTACGATCCACAAGATATGTATACCCAGACTCATCTAGTCGAGCAATATCACCGGTAAACAGCCAACCGTCCCTCAATGTTTTCGCTGTTTCATCAGGACGCTGCCAGTAACCTTTCATCACTTGAGGACCACGGATAACTAATTCCCCCGCCACCCCAAGCGGCAGTTCCTCACTACCCGTCTTGAGATCAACAATTTTACACCTTAGGCGTCCCGGTTGTTCCGCCGGTATACTGCAACACAGCCAAATCCTCAAGCGGATCAATGCTGATTTGCGGTGCTTTGACTGGTGCCTGTTTGATAAATTCCGTTAGACGGAACAAACCGGTTGCGGCAGGGAGATCAAGCG
>QLUR01000091.1 GCA_018725565.1 Bacillota bacterium
AGATGTGTATAAGAGACAGGGTATCCGCTGCCTGGCCGGTCAGTTTACTCAGCAGTCCGCGCGGGATAATAATAGCGCCCCCGACCACGATTGGCGGCAGGGCAGAGATGAGCTTCTCCGTTTCCAGTTCCGCCAGCCGCTTTTGCATACGGGCTTCCAGTTCCTCGGCCCGGCGGGCGGCAAGCTGGGAATTGAGCCTGGCGTTTATTTTTCCGGCCGCTTCCTTCCGCTTGAGGTCAGCGGCACGAAAATCCCAATACTGTATCTCGGCGGTCAGACGCTCCTTGACTGCTTTGGCAGTCTTGTCCACGAGCTTTGTTTTCCGTTCCCGGACAGTAGCCACATGGGCGGGTATCACTTGTGATACGGCATAACCTACCGCTATGTCCTCGACATTGGCCGCGAGCCAAGCTTGCGTGTTTAAAAATACGCGAATCGCACGCTGCTCTTCGTCGTTGGCGGCTCGGTAATCCAGATAGGGCGCGTATCCTGCATGGGCGGCAGCGCCATTCTCTTTGATTTCAACAAAGTGGATACGCTTAGAGATAACGCGCTTATTGCCACTTGGCAAGGTAGTGCCGTCCTGTACAGAGTCTTCCACATAGAACAACAGCCGCGCTTCACTGCCAGGGTCGTTCTCATCCACGAAGACGGACCCGCGTTTCAGCAGGTCGGCATGGCGCTCGCGCACCAGGTCGATAGTCGCTTCCAGGAGCGGATGCCCCGGGGCAATAAGCGCCGCCGGAACCAACCCCTGCATATTGCCATACGGCTTATCAAAGCAGACCCTTTCGTAACGGGAAAGCACCGGTTCGCCGAAGCCGATCTGCCTGTCGCGGTTACGCACGGCAAACGGCGCCGATGTTATCTCGTACCGGCCTTTTTCTCTTGGACGTATTTTCCCTCCGATGCTCGCAAACGCTTCGATAAAGAAGGACTCAATGAAGTGCGGCTGAAGCTTATGCGCCTCCATTCGCTCCATGTCCTCGCGGATGGCCATAACTTGGTGAATGTCCATGGTGTCCTCGGTCAGGGCATGTTCATCCAGCAACTTTCTTAGCGCTTCACGGTCAAGGGAATGATCTACCACTTCGTACAGCCGGGCCTTAACTTTCGGGTCGTTGCCGTAGCGGACGGCCTCAATGAGCAGTTCGCGCAAGGGCCGGTTGTCGAAGGTCACTTTCCCAAGGATGTCAAAAACTTTGCCCCTCAGGGCTTCTCGCTCCTGCTCCAACTTCTCAAAGAGCCGTTGAAAAACCATGCCTTCCCGCGTTTCCTTCGCCACGAGGTTCCACAGGTGACAAACCTCGGTCTGCCCGATCCGGTGGATGCGCCCGAAACGTTGCTCAAGGCGATTGGGGTTCCAGGGCAGGTCGTAGTTTACCATCAGGTGCGCACGTTGCAGGTTGATGCCTTCACCGGCCGCGTCGGTCGCTACGAGGATGCGCACCTCTTTGTCCTGCTTGAACAGCTCCTCCATTTTCCGCCGTTCGTCGCGCAGAAGCCCGCCGTGGATGGTGACGACGGCTTCATCATTTCCCAGCAGCGAGCGGATTTTAACCGCAAGATAACGGAGCGTGTCACGGTGTTCGGTGAAAATAATCAGCTTTTCCCGTATGCCTTCCGGACTGAACATATTGTTATTGTCCTGCAGTAACCTGGAGAGTTCGTCCCACTTACGGTCTGCGCTGCTTGTTCGCACGTCGTTCGCCATGCGTTCCAGTTTTTTCAGCGTTTGGATTTCAGCTTCCAACTCAAATATTGTCGAGGCGGCAGACGCTTGGTCTGCTACTTTTTCTTCGGTGTCTTCCAGTTCGCTTGCGGGCTGGTCGTCATCGTCATAATCGTCATCAGCCGCAAAGGTGCATTCCGATGCGCGCTTGCCCAGCCTTTCCTCAGCCAGGCGATTTTCCAGCCGCTCGCGCCGCCGTTTGAGCGACTGATAGATAGCCTCGGGCGAGGAGGCCAGACGACGCTGCAAAATAGTAAGCGCAAAACCAACTGTGGTTTTACGCTCATTGTTTAGCTGATCGGCACGGTTAAATTCCTCCTGCACATAGTCTGTTACCGCCCCATACAGCTTAGCTTCCAGCGGTGACAAATCATAATTTACGGTGTAGGCGATACGCTCCGGGAAAAGCGGAGTCCCATCAAATTTGAGCAGCTCCTCTTTCACGAGCCGCCGCATTACGTCCGAAACATCTACGGCTTGGTTTCCGCTTCTTGCCACACCTTCAAAGCGGTCTTGGTCAATGAGCGACATGAAAAGCTGGAAATCTTCTTCTTTGCCGTTATGGGGCGTTGCCGTCAGCAGTAAAAAATGCCGGGTAATGGACGACAATAATCTCCCAAGCTGGAAACGTTTTGTGTATTTGATTTCACCGCCCCAGACGGTAGCCGACATTTTGTGGGCTTCATCGCAGACAATCAAGTCCCAGTCCGTCACGCGCAGTTTTTCCTGTATTTCCTCATTGCGCGACAACTTGTCCAACCGCACAATGCAGAGATTGGTTTCTGAAAATACGTTCCCGGTAAGCGCCGATTCGATGCGGTCATTGGTGATAATCTCGAAGCGGATATTAAATTTGCGAAACAGCTCATCCTGCCATTGTTCCGCCAAATTGCCGGGCGTTACAATCAGGCAGCGTTTCAGGTCGCCGCGAATAAGAAGTTCTTTCAAGAATAGGCCGGTCATTATCGTTTTGCCGGAGCCCGGGTCGTCAGCCAGTATGTAGCGCAGCGGCAAACGCGGCAGCATCTCCTGATATACCGCGGAAATCTGATGTGGCAGCGGCTCTATCGCCGAGATATGTACCGCGAGATAGGGGTCAAAAATATGGGCCAGATGAATACGGTACGCTTCTGAAACTAGGCGGAGCAGGTTGGCATCGGCGTCAAAACTCCAGGGCAGGCTTCCATCCGCAACATCAAGACGTTCTTCATCTTCTCTGTATAACAGTTGGCTGGCCAGCTGCCCCTTATGGTCCTTGAATGTAATTTCTAAGACAGCATTGCCGTACCATTTAACGGCCACAACATTCACCGGCATATTGCCGGCAAGGCCGCTGACGCTGCAGCCGGCGGTTATATCCTCAAG
>QLUR01000092.1 GCA_018725565.1 Bacillota bacterium
TCCCAAGATTTAATAATTTTTTGTGAATATTCCGATTTTTTAATTTGAAAAAATACAATTAGTTAAAGTCTTTTTTTGTATAATATTTGGATTACGCGACAGTAAAATTTTTAATTCGTTTTTGTTTTTTTGAATAATTAAACGTATATTGTTAATAACATCAAGTCTACGGAAAATTGACGCAAGGAACAATTCGGCTATTGTTGAAAGAGGAAAAGTTAAGCCCTTTCTTTTTATTTCATTGGAGATATTTATAGGTGCTATCAAAAATCCAGCTCGCAATCCGCTTATCCCAAACATTTTACTAAAAGATGATATGACTATTAGATTGTTTTTTTGATGAACATATTGAAGCAATGAATATTGTTGCCAATTATTTAAAGAAAAGATTCCAGCTTCATCAAAAATAAAAAGGGTATTTTTACAAGAATCTATAGTATTTAACATTTTTTCTCTATCTAATGTCTGTCCATTGAATAAATTTGGATTTTGCGCCCATATAACATCTGCCTCTATAGAACCATTTATCAGATCTTCCTGAGAAATATTGATTTTTTTCTGCTCTCTTAAAGTTTCTTCTATTCTGTAAAAGATTGGACGAACTATCCCGACTGAAAGATTATGTTCCTCTATATACCGATTGGTCCTTATTATTAAATCCTCGCTGCCATTGCCAAATATAATTTCACCTTTAATCTGTAGTTTTTGAGAAATTAAGTTTTTTATTTTTTTATAATTACAATTTGGATAGTTTGCTATGAGACGTGCTGTTATTGATTTTTTAATATAGGGGTATATTTTAGAATATTTTTCATCAAAATTATTTGTTAAACTGCAATCAATAATCTGCTGGTTAATCCTTTTCTCCTTAATAAGATAATTATTTTGCATAAAATTAGCGAAAATGGCGCCTCATTTCACCTTCTATTATCGGTTCCGCTTTTTCTCCGAATTTTTTTAGTTTAAGCTCGCCATTTTCGACCATATATTCTGTCTCATCGTTCAATTTAAATTTTTCATTTTCATAAAGCTTTATTATCCACTCGTCCGCATATTTTTTTTTCTTCCTCATGAATGTTCGTTTGTGGAAAGTGTTCAATAAATCCATTAAGACTCTTATTGTCAATATATATCCATTCTTCTGCTTTTAAGGACGGATCTATTCCAAGGAGTCTAACAAGATTGCCGTCATAACTTCTTTCATGGTACGCTCTTACCACTTCAGGCAACCACTCTGCCGGTTTTGATCTTCCAGTTATCTTAAAATATTTTACCCCTATTTTTTCAAAAAATTCCGTATCTTCTGGTCGTATAGTGCCTCCGGCAAGTAAAAATTCTCTTGGATTTAATATTTTTCTAGTATTACAATTTTTATGAAATTCCCCATCATTAGTTTTATTTGCAAGATGTATATAATGTGCTTCTCTATTAGGGCATTGAAATAGGCAACTCTCTGTTGCAAGTAATTCTGTCTCAATTTCATATTCTTTCCCAAGTTTTATTATTTCTTTAAGATCAGCCCATCTCTTACCACAATCATGGTGTGGTATAATTCGATTTGGTTTTACATCAAGAAATTTTTCTAAATCTTTACCATTTCTTATGCCAGCTATAGTAGAAATATGAATATTTATATTATTATCCATTTCTCTCACTCTTCGCATTAGTTCATGAGAAGTGATTGTGATGGCATTGGGTTGAAGTTCTTTTAATATCCATTCTATATGCCGATCAACTTCTTCTTTTTGTTTTATATCTGTAAATTTAAATGGAGCGTTCAAAAGATATGTGAAATTAAGACCAATATCCCTAAGAAATTTTCTAAAATCAATCGCTTCTTGTTTTGATGCAGACTGTACGCTTAATTTTGATCTTCCGTGTCCAACCGGACCTCCATCGGCAAATGATCCATAAACTTCTGAAATTGAAATACCTGCTGTTTCTTTTGTTTGGCGAACCATTTGTTCTATGATTTTTTTATTCCAATGGCAAGGAATAGTCAACCCTGAACCAGTTTGTTTATCTGTCATATTTTTTAGATTATATAACCGTTTTGTTTTAATATAAAACTTATTTTTTCTTTTACTTGTTCTATATTTATATTACTATCAATAATATAGTTCGCAATATCTTTTATACTTTCAATACCCATCTCTTTATCAAAGGCAAGATATTCATTTTTAAATAATTCCAATGTAGAATTTTTCATTATGCGATCTTGTCTCTGCAGTTGTCTTTGATAAAGCTTATCTTCTGACGCAACTAAATATATTATTAAATTTCGATACGATGTTTTATGATTATTAATTAAGAATGTTATACCACTTTTTTGTCTATTACCGACAACTATAATATTTTTTGATTGTGGTAATGTTTTTTCTAATCTTATTATTTCTTTTAAAATACACTCATTAAAGTAATTTGGGTATTTTAATCCAATTTTTGTAGCCCATTCTGAAAATTCATAATTAGGTAAGGTGATTTTATACAAATTTCTCACAATGTCGCCCGTCTCTATATATGGGAATCCAAAATCAAATAGCCATTTAGCCAACGTAGTTTTACCTGTGTTGTGATGTCCACAAAGAAATATCATTATTTAATAAAATACTGCTTAATTTAAAATTAATTACTCTGAGCAATAATACTGTCCGTATCCGCTGACATTTCAACGCCGTGATATTCATAGCTACCCATTGGGAGTATAAAAATATCTTCTATAATCATTTTTTCATTATACTACAACCTCTGCAATTCATAAAATTTCCGATAAACGCCGTTTTCAATTTTAATCAAATCGTTATGATTTCCTTCCTCAACGATTTTGCCGTTTTCCAAAACAAAAATCCTATCGGCTTTTCGCACCGTGCTTAAACGATGAGCGACGATAAAAGTGGTTCGCCCTTTCATCAGTTCTTCCAATGCTTCTGTGACGAATTTTTCCGATTTGGCGTCCAAAGCCGAAGTTGGCTCGTCTAAAATCAGAATTTTCGGGTCTCTTAAAATCGCTCG
>QLUR01000093.1 GCA_018725565.1 Bacillota bacterium
CCTGGGGTGGTTACTGCCTTAAAGATTGATTATGAGGCTATTAAAGTGGTGAATCCGGAAGTTATTTATTGTTCTATTACAGGTTATGGGCAAGACGGGCCATACAGGAACCGCGCGGGACATGATATTAATTATATTGCTATTTCGGGCATTTTGGGAATTACAGGGTTGCCGGATGGCCAGCCTATAATTCCTGGCGTTCAAATCGGGGATGTGGGGGGAGGCGCTCTAATGGCTCTCTCCGGCATCTTGGCAGCCTTATACGGCCGCTCAAACTGCCAGGGCGGTTCATATCTTGATGTGTCCATGCTTGATGGTCTGATTTCTTGGTTGCCGTTAATTGCTGCTGATCATTTTGCCGGTCTACCAGTTAGAAGAGGGTCCTCCCTGTTAAATGGGGGCTATGCCTGTTATCATGTGTATCAGACGGCCGATGAGGGCTATATGGCACTGGGCGCCCTTGAAGTAAAGTTGTGGGTGTCATTTTGCCGGGCGGTTGGCAGAGAAGATCTGATTGAGAGACAGTACGAAAGCAATCAAGAACTGCTCAAAAATGAACTTAAAAGCATTTTCTTGCAATATGACCGGCAATCCTGGGAAGAAATATTTTCTTCCCAGGATTGCTGCTGTGAGCCTGTTCTTTCACTGGCTGAAGCATTAAAGCACCCACAGGTTCAGGCAAGGCAAGCGGTTGGAAGTACGTCACTGTCTTTTCCGCTAAAAATATCGCCCAAGGAAGAGCCGTTAAAACAACCTGCTCCGCATTTGGGTGAGCATACTGCGGAGGTATTAGCAGTTTTGGCTTACGGCCCAAAAGAGATACAAGAACTGAGGAAAAAAGCAATTATTTAGTTGAGTCTGGTGCCTATTTTTAGCAACTGCTTCTTTTGCCTAAAACAGCCAAATATTGCAAACTGTTTAATGTTTGCTGGATTTCTGGTCACCAGAATAATTGATTGACATCGTCTTTTTGCTGTGCTAGACTTGAAACAAAGATGATGACTAGGAATAGTAGGCGGAGCGTGGACTTTTTTCAGAGAGCCGGGGCAGGTGAGATTCCGGTAAAAGGACTGCCGTTGAATGGGCCTATGAGTTGCGGACCGAAGTTTAAGTAGGCTCCGACGGATTGTTCCACCGTTACAGGGAACGGGGTATCGGACGTTTTACTGCTTCTCCCGTACCTGTCAAAGCGAGTCTGCGAATATTGTAGGCTAAAGAAGGTGGCACCGCGAAAGTATAGCCTTTCGTCCTTCCCAGGACGAAAGGCTTTTTTATTTGTCAAAAAATAGAGGAGGAACCGATAATGGAGCTGGCGGTGGCAGCGAAAAGCTGTACCAAGAGAGTGACTTTATCCCAGACGCTGGCGGATGATTTAGAAACGCCGATTTCCGCCTTTCTTAAACTGTGCCCGGCAGGACCGGCATTTATGTTGGAAAGTGCGGCGGGCGGAGAGCAAGTAGCAAGATATTCATTTCTCGGGTATAATCCGTTTTTGACGCTGAAAGCGGAAGGAATCAATGTCGAGCTACTATGGCGGGACGGCTTGAGAGAAATGAGGAATGGCGGACCTTTCGAGGTGTTGCGGCAATTGCTGCAGGAATACGCTGTAGAGTTCCAAGCGGATATGCCTCGTTTTTCCGGTGGAGCGGTAGGATACTTCAGCTATGACTTAGCATCGATCCTAGAGCCGGTAGGGGAGCTGCCGGCAGATGAATTGGCTTTGCCTGCCGCCTATCTGCAATTTATGGAAAATATGGTAATCTTCGATCATTTTACTCACAAAATTCATCTGACAGTGAATCGTTTATTGCGAGCAGGGGAGGAGCGGCAGGCTGGAGAAGAAGCAGCCGCCAAATCACTCCAAACGATGGAGGATTTGCTGGCCGGTCCGCTCCCTGAACAGGAAACAAAGGGGGCGAAGCAGTCGCTTGCGGCTCCCGTGAGCAACATCACGAA
This sequence comes from Bacillota bacterium, assembly GCA_018725565.1. Classification (GTDB taxonomy): domain Bacteria; phylum Bacillota; class Dethiobacteria; order Dethiobacterales; family Dethiobacteraceae; genus HKB214. The sequence continues at coordinate 1,957 of QLUR01000093.1, forward strand.
AGAAATTTTTGTGGAGAATGTCAGAAGAGCCAAAGAGTATATCTGCGCAGGACATATTTTTCAGGTGGTGCTCTCGCAGCGGTTTATAGTCCCTATTACTGAAGACACGCTGACAATCTACCGACGGTTGCGCCGCGTCAGCCCTTCCCCATATATGTTCCTGCTCCGCTACCCAGATGTGACGCTGGTGGGAGCATCACCTGAAATGCTAACTCGGGTCGAGGGAAAAAGGGTGACTACCCGTCCCATTGCCGGTACGCGGCGCAGGGGTGCGTCTGAAGAAGAAGATAGGGCTTTGGCGGCGGAGCTGCAAAATGACCCGAAAGAAATGGCAGAACATGCGATGTTGGTAGATTTGGGCAGAAATGATCTTGGACGTGTGTCAAAATATGGCACTGTGAATGTGAGGCAATACGCCAAAGTGGAACGGTTTTCACATGTAATGCATCTAGTCAGCGAGGTGAGTGGCGAACTGGCAGAAAATTATGATGCTATAGATGCTTTAATGGCTTGTTTTCCTGCCGGGACGTTGACGGGAGCACCTAAAGTACGTGCTATGCAGATCATCAATGAACTGGAAACGGCAAAACGCGGGCCTTACGGCGGGGCAGTGGGGTATTTTGACTTCAGTGGTAATATGGATACTTGTATTACTATCCGTACTATGGTGATTAAAGGGCAGCAGGCTTATATTCAAACTGGAGCCGGTATTGTAGCCGACTCGGCGGCGGAGGCAGAATATAATGAAACAATGCAAAAAGCAGAGGCAATGTTTGCCACACTGGGGGTGAAACAGCTTGATTGCCGTGATTGATAACTACGATTCCTTTACCTATAATTTAGTACAATACTTAGGCGAGCTGGGGCGAGAGCCGTTTGTATTGCGTAATGATTCTTTTACTCTAAAGCAGTTGGCTGAGAAAAACCCAGAGGCCATAGTGATTTCGCCTGGGCCCGGAACACCAATGGACGCAGGGTTGTCCTTGGCAGTAATTGAGAACTTTAAAGGGAGG
>QLUR01000094.1 GCA_018725565.1 Bacillota bacterium
GGGCTTATATCGATGAAATTCAAAGCAGGCCACGATTCAATATGCAGGATATCACTAAAGTGCAGTCTGGAGGTGTTGGCAGTAGTAGACGCAAGGAACAGGAAATTCTTATGCGCCGCGATATACTGCCCCCGAGGTGGGGAGCCCGATAGATTTACAACCGCAGTCACACCATCCCATCGCCTGACCGCGTCCAGCCTGTTGGTTATAATCAGAGTTGATAACAATGTATCAAAATAAAACTGGCCGCCCGCCGTAAAACCTGCGGCAAGTTCAGTCGCACCAGGGGAACTGTCATACGCTACCTGGAGGCTATGTACGATAGGGTGGTTGATTCCATCAGTCGTTCCTATGACAGAGGTTTGGATCAAAGTATTGTGCGGTGAGTTAATCGTGCCGTCTGCTGAAATAGTCGCCCATGCCGACCACACCCCGCCTGGCGCCCTTGTGCGCGTCCTAAACGTTGTGGTGGATGCCCCGGGGGTAGTTACGGCGAACTCAAGCCTGCCGCTGTTGATGTTCACCACATTGGATATGTCCCTCTCTGCAGACTGCCACGTAAAACTTGACCCGCCCGTCGCGACGAGATTGCCGTTAAAAGGCACCAAACAGGTCGTCCACTCGTCCACCGTCAACGGCAGCCCCGTGTTAAACGCCGCCTGGTGTTCGGCTAAAGTTCTGGTGCGGTTAGAGATGCGCAGGTCATCAATAATGCCGTTAGCTTGGAAACCACCGCCTTGATGACCTATATGCATATTTATTGGAAGCGTCCCCACAGGCTCGGTATATGCCGTATCTGCACCTATCTGCACCCCGTTGACACAAAGCCGCATGATAGCTCCGTCGCCTGATGCCTGCCAGTGGTAAGGTGTACCTCGGACTACGGCATTGGTTGCGCTGGAAATAGTCCTTGTTACATTGCCGGAAGTTATTTGAAAAAGCCATTCACCGTTCCAGCCGACTGCCAGCCGATACCAGTTATTTGCGTCTATTCGCAGATCAAACAACACTTTGTTTACGTTGCCAACATTCATCGGTATCTGCGGGATGTATATCCCTTCAACCGTCCAACTACCTCTTGTGAATACCCCCGCCGTAGGGACGGTCAAGGTTTCAGCGGCGCGCGCAGTGCCGGGCAGGTGCCATGAGGTAGCATAAGGGCGGGTTTCCAGTTGCCAACCGTCAACAAAAAACGTAATGTTTTGCGTTAAACTACCAGTAGTTATGAACAACTGTATTGTTCCGTCTGTGGCACCGCTGGTTGCTGTACTATTGTGGCGCGTCCACGTTGTGGTTAATGCGACAGTGGTTTCGGTAGGACTGACAACATCCCCACTTGTACGTAAAAAAACAGTCCCCGAACCCCTTAGCCATACACTCTGTGTATATACAGTATTAGCTAAGACTGTAAGTGTTATTTCAATACCTTGCCAGGTGCTTGTACCGTCACACGCAACCTGCAAACAAGCCGAACCGTGCCATGGCTGCGTTAAAACACGCGTCAATGTTGTTCCAAAGGCAACTATCCTAAATCCAGTCAAATCCGTCTCCACAGAGGCTTGGTTAGCCGTGAGAAGGTTAGTCGTACCTTCCTCCATCACTACGCCCTGTGCAGTTTGGATACGGGCAAACTCAAAACGCGGCACACCTGAGGCAGCTTCCGTGCCATTTTGACGAAAAGCAGTGGAGGCGCGAGCGAAGGTCAATATCGGCGGAACAGTGAGCCTAATGTCCCCAGGGACGCTGGTAGTATCAGTGTTTACGCGCACACTGCTAGGCTCCTCGAAGTGCGCTTGGTCTGTCCAGCGATGGATAAGATGCGGATTGTCTCTAAACAACCTTGTCCCCGCACCCATAACCAAACGTGATGTGGTGGTATCAGGGTAAAAGGAAGTAATGCCATTGCAGGGGTTAACAGTGTCAAAAGCTGTAGCAAACCGCCGGATTCTCCCCTTGCAGGTTTTCACAGTACCTTTTTCGTCCAAAGATACATTAACTAGGTTAGACGCTTCATTGTCATTCAGCAGCGTAGGGTGTACAACACTGTCTACCATACCGCCTGACTGGTCTACCAGCCGCCCTATTAAATACCCTCCGGTTTGCTTTGGCCTTCTTGCCATTTATACTCACCCCCGTACTCCGCAAGCAAAAGTTGTATCGCCAATGCCTTGGTAGTTTCGTGCAGCATAACTTCATTGTTGCCATCTACCGTAGCCAGCATACAACGTGGTGCACGCGCCAGTGCTTCCCGCCCCTCTGGGGTATCGAAATAAGCCTCCAGCTCTCGCCGCATAGTTTGGAGGTTCGGGAGTTTCTGCCCACGCTTGGTGTGCCTTTTTGCCATCTCCTCTAGTCTTACTCTATTCATGCACCGCCAACCTCCCGATGGGTATCCGCGTCCCTGGTCGTCTATCTCCACTTACCAACAAAGCTGATGCCTTATTAATCAGCATCGTCGCCTCCATCTTCATCCGCATTCCGTCTGGATTTGCGTCATTGTCCTTAAGCTTAAAGCACCCGCCAATATATTTAGCCATGCCCAACTGAAAAACCGCATGGACTCCGATGTTGCTACTTACAGCTGCAATAAAGGCGGGGGTAACTATTGAAGTAACCATAAACGTCCCAAGTCCACCGATACGAATCCTGGTGCGGTCATGCGTCGTTTCCCACTCGCCGCGCCAATTTTTGCCGCCGCTTGTTATTTTAACTACTGCCAAATGCCCAGCCGCCCTAGGAATGAACATAGAGGTATCTGTCACAGTGATAACCTGGACGGATGTTTGCCGGAATGCTTCTGTATATTCCAGCAGGCAGGCATTAACATTCTGGACGATATCAGCATCGATGAGTGTGTCATCTATTTCCGCTTCGATCATCCTTTTTAGGTCTGTTCCAGTAAAACTCATGGT
>QLUR01000095.1 GCA_018725565.1 Bacillota bacterium
TTTCTGGATAGGATAGGTTAATAAGAGTAGCCTGACTCGGAAGTCGTCAGATCGGTAATTTTCAACCGCGAGAACCGTCCCCGTGGTTTCTAAGTATAATATGTTGCGACCTGACAAAGCCCTCTAAGGCTTTCTGTACCTTACAGCTTGGTTTGCAGCGGCAGGGCTGAGCGGCAGGTTGTTTAACAGCACTTGTGTCTCCACAACAAATCGCTGGCCGCCCCTCGATCCGGCAATCGTAAATGCAAGAAGGTTTCTGCTTGCTCGATTCACAATTCTCAGGTCGAACCTACCCGTCGGCTCAGGCTCTATAATTGCTTCCGTCACAGGAGTGCTAACCCCGTTAAAATAGTGTATGATGCGGTTATTTTCTACAAAAATATAGTGCCAACCAGTGCCACTGCTCGTCTCTGAAAGTGACGGGAATGTCGCAATCAGCTCGAGTGCGGTGGCATTGCGGAGCTCCTGTGTGATAAAGAAAGAAGCCGCACGCACATCTGCCTGCACCTGAGACTGCAGATCCCCTCGGGCAAAGCTCCTCGTGCCGAAAGAAAAGAAAGAAACCCCCAAGAAAATAGCAATGCTTAAAACAGCCACAGCCACAATCAATTCAATCAAGCTTAAACCCCGTTCATGTTTTTGCATAAAGCTCACCTGCTCTATTAAATTATTAGTCTGGTAGAATATAAGGATTATTTTCTGTGCCTTTGCCCTTTATTATTAAAGTTCCAGGTAATACTGATAAAACTGGGCGCGTCCCGACTCTGACAAAATTATCAGACGTTTCATGTTCCAGAATGCCATTTTTTCTAATTACGAAATGTTGGTTAAGCTGCCCGGGTACAGCTGTTGCTGTCCACCAATCCTTATTATTAATACGTACCTCGTCCTTTAAGCCTGCCGCCTCAATACTGGACAATAATGAGGAACTAGTTGCCCATGAATATCGACGAACACCCCTATCCATAAAGTAATCCTGTGCCGCAGTATTGGCAACAGACCAATTGCTATAACCTGTATCGCTTGAGCCTGGCCAATTGTTCTTTCGCAACACATTGTTCTCGCCTATTTTCTGGAACAACACCCCTCGAGAACTAAGGTATCTGCCCATAGCGACAGCATGGAAAGTATTGGCATGAATGTTAATCGTTGCCGTAGAACTAAGGGGATTGAAATGCGGTTGTGTAGCACTCGATGTAACATTAAGAGTGATCGTTGCGGTCCCGGAGGAACCTCCTGCTGTGACCCTCACGGTTAAACCACGTGCATCAATGCTTGCAACGCCTGTACCGGCTGGCAAGGACCAGCTAAGGCTATAATTATTGGCGCTATCAGGGATAATTGTCGCATGTAGATCGGCGGATTCGCCCGGCGCAAGTGTCAATAATGCCGGTATGATTGAAATGCTTGTAACAGGAATAGGAGCCCCCGAAAAGGTATGTGTCGGTATAAAGGCCGTCAGCCTATTGTTCTGATCCCTAAATAGGCAGTTTTATTTTCTCCAGAATCCCTTGGAAAAACCCGTATGACCGGATAAATAATTGGGAAACTCGGGAGGCAGTACCGGTGGGGGAATATGGTATATGCTTGGGTTTCCTTGAGCCGTAAAAATATTGCCGGTCACGGAACCATGTACTTGTGAGTTTGCTTGCAAATGAATGGCTGCCCCCGGCCCGTATATATGCCCGTGGAAGCGTTGCTGCCCAGTTTTCACCGTCAGTTGTACGTCATTTTGAAGAAATAAAAACAACTGGTGAGGGTTGCTGGTATGATGTGTGGCTGTCTTAAGTTCTGATGCACGTGTCGGATTAGTGATAAAAATAAACACGTTGCCATTACCAATGACTTTAAAATCTCCTTTAATATCCAAAGTTCCTGTTACAATTACCACATCTCCCAGACTAGTGTCTAATCGCAATATTCCATTGGGGCCCGTTTTAATCTTTGTATACCGGTGCCTGCCGTGTGCGATACTTATAGTGTTATTGCCGATATCTAGGACTCCGAGATTGTGGATGATTGAGGGTGGACTGGGCGGCGGCAAAAACCGCTTGGTTTTTGTCATCGTGCCACTTGGGGGTAGCCAGCGTTGTGGTGCCCCCGTTACAGTGCCATTGGTTGATTCAATGATTCCCTGCAGGTCACGCAGACCATCCAATCTTAAATTGTTGGCCACAGTTATGGCATTATTTAATGGATTGTTAACAACTTGCTCGGCCGTTGCCGTTACGGTATTAAAGTGTCCTCCTGGGATGGTGCCCGTACCCGTAACAATGATTTGGTTGTTTTGAATGGTAATCCTGACCACAAATGATCCTTTTCCCATATATACGCTGTCTGAAACAATAGGTCTGCCGGGTGGCGGGGCGGTGGCAATAATTTCAATTTGATTCCTAAGTTTGGGATCGCGATTGGTGATAATATCTGTAACTGTTGCTTCCACACCTGCCCGGGCTAGGTAGTAAGCCTGAACCTTCCTTTTTTGAAGCATTGCTTGTGTGTTTTCTACCCAGGCAATACTAAAAAAAGCAGTTCCTAGCATGATGAGCACTATCCATGCAATTAAAACCCAAATTATGGCGGCCCCTTTTTCACTTTTCACGATATTAAGCAAATTTCTAGCACCTCCACCGGCAATATTAATAATGGGAAGTTGTTAATATTGGCTTACAAGTTTCTTTTACGGACGAAAGTGGCAAATCCAACAGATGCTTATAATAAGAATGCAGTCGAAGAATACGAGTGAGACAAACTTACGCATGATGAGTCTAAGACCGATGCTGCCAAAGAAGATACGCTTGAGACCGAGGAAGGCGCCGAGCACTCTAAATATTGACTTCAGGGGGCGGCTGACGATTCTCAAGAACAGT
>QLUR01000096.1 GCA_018725565.1 Bacillota bacterium
GGCAGTTTCTGGCAGAATACGATTACTGGCTGGAAGACTATTGCCTTTATCAAGCATTGAAAAAATATCACGGCGGCTTGCCCTGGCAGGAGTGGGAAAAAAATGCCGCCTACAGGGACAAGGAAACTCTGCTGAAATTCAGCCAAGCCTTGGCCGGAGAAATTGCCTACCACCGGTTTTTGCAGTATACCTTCTTTGCCCAGTGGGCAAATTTGCGAATGCATGCCCGTGCAAAAGGGATCAATTTCATTGGCGATCTGCCCTTGTACGTTGCGGCAGACAGCTGCGATACCTGGGTGCACCGGGACCTGTTCGAGCTGGATGCGGCGGGCTGGCCCCTGAAAGTTGGCGGAGTTCCGCCTGACTACTTCAACCAGGACGGCCAGCTGTGGGGGAACCCTCTTTATTGCTGGAATAAAATGGCTGAGGAAAAGTTTTCTTGGTGGACAAAACGCATCCGGCAGGCTTTGCAGCTGACAGACTATCTTCGGCTCGATCATTTCCGGGGTTTTGAGGCCTACTGGGAGATCCCGGCAGCTGCCAGGACAGCCGCAAGCGGCAGGTGGATCAAGGGCCCGGGGAAAGAATTTTTTGCGGCAATGGCCAAGGAGTTGGGCAGCCTACCCTTGATTGCCGAAGACCTGGGGATGATCACCCCGGAAGTAAAGGTTTTGAAAGAGATCTGCGGGCTGCCCGGAATGAAGGTCTTGCAGTTTTTAACCGCAGAAAGCCTTGACCAAAAGCGGCAATCAGCGCAGGAGGTCTACTATACCGGAACCCACGATAACGATACCCTTTGGGGCTGGTATCAGAACAATATTATCGCCGGTTTGCGGCCGCAAAACCTTAATCCCCAAACAGTCTGCCGGGATTTTATCAAAACTCTTTACAAAAGCAATTCAGCCTGGGTGATAATTCCCCTGCAGGACATCCTGGGTTTGGATAGCGCAAGCAGGATGAACATCCCGGGAACTGCGGCCGGAAACTGGGGCTTTAGAATGGCAGCAGGATCGTTGACTGCGGATATAGCTTCCTTCCTTATGGAGGCTTCCCTGCAGTCCGGCAGGGCTGCCGTGACTTCCTTCTAAATGGAGGATTAAAGTTTAACCCGGCGAAGCATTATCACGAGGCGATTGTTTAAATCACTAATCTAAGGAAGGAGTGGACGGATGAACATCATGATTGGCGGCGCGGCCGGAGACGGGATGGAAACCATTGCCCACCTGCTGGGCAAGACCTTTGCCCGTGAAGGCTACGGCGTACTGACTACCAAAGACTATATGTCGCGTGTCCGCGGCGGCCACAATTTTTCTTGCTTGCGGGTGGGGACAAAAACCCCTTTGGCTGCCGCCGCCTCCACGGACATCCTGGTGGCTTTAAACGAAGAAACTTATCTGCTACATCGGGAAAGACTACAGCCAAACAGCCGGGTAGTCTATGACCCGGAATTGTTTGGCATGCCGGCTGCAGATGAGCGAGGCTTGCCAATCAGCCTCAGGGCATTGGCCCAGGCCGCTGGCAACAAAATTATGGCCAATACGGTAGCCACCGGAGCGGTATTAGCAATACTCGGGATGGGACTGACAGAAGCAAACCGCTTGCTGGCAGAGACCTTTGCCCCGGACAAGGCCCGGCAAAATACGGCTGCCCTGCAAGCCGGATATGATGTGGCAGCTAAGCTGTGCGGTAATTGTTTCATCCTGCCGCCCAAAGGCCTCAATGAGGCAATGATTTTCCTTGACGGCAACCAAGCCTTGGGGTTGGCTGCTTTGGGCAGCGGCTGCCGTTTTCTGGCTGCTTACCCGATGACCCCCGCTACCGGCGTTTTCTCATACTTGGCCGGCAAACAGGCGGAGTTTGGCCTGGTTGTGGAACAGGCCGAAGATGAAATCGCTGCTGTTAATATGGCCTTAGGGGCTTCCTTTGCCGGGGCAAGGGCCATGACCTGCACATCCGGCGGCGGCTTCGCCTTGATGGCAGAAGGGCTGTCTCTGGCCGGAATGACGGAAACTCCGCTAGTCATCATCGTAGCCATGCGTCCCGGGCCGGCTACCGGCCTGCCTACCCGCAGTGAGCAGGGGGATTTAAATTTTGTCTTGCACGCCAGCCACGGGGAGTTTCCAAGAGCGGTGCTCTGTGCCACCCATCTGGAAGACGCTTTTTACCGGCTGAATAAAGCCTTCGATCTGACCGAAAAATACCAGCTTCCCGTCATTTTCCTCTCTGATCAATATTTTGCCGATACGGCCCGAACTATTCCCCCTTACGATTTTGCCAGGCTGCGCTATGATCGCTACCTGGCCAGTGCTGAAGATTTAGTCCGCCCCTACAAGCGATACCGCCTGACAGAAAGCGGGATTTCTCCGCGGGCTTTTCCCGGCCAGTTTCCGGAGGAAACGGTGCTGGCCGACAGTGACGAGCACGATGAAGACGGCCATATCATCGAAGACGCTGCCACCAGGCGCCTGATGGTAAAAAAACGGCTGCAGCGAATGGAGGCATTAGCTGCCGAGATGGACGAACCGGAACTTTACGGCCACCCGGAGCCGGAAATCCTCTTGCTCGGCTGGGGTTCCACCTGCGGGATCCTGCGGGAAGCGATTGATGCCCTGCAGTCAAAGCGCCATCAGGCCGCGTTGCTGCACTTTAGCGACCTTTGGCCGCTACCAAAAGTTTTGCTAACGAAATTTCTGCCTCGGGCTAAAATCAGCTTTTGCGTGGAAAACAATGCTACCGGCCAGTTTGCCGGACTACTGCGCCGGGAAACAGGCCTGACGGTGGATCACAAGATGCTCCAGTATGACGGCCGCCCTTTTGACAAAGACGTAATAGTCCGGGAGGTGCTAAAATATGTGTAAAGCAACAG
>QLUR01000097.1 GCA_018725565.1 Bacillota bacterium
TGCCAGCATTGCCGACTACTTTGTTGTCTTTGCTGCTACGAATCGAAAAAAAGGGTCTCGTGGCCTCAGTGCCTTCGTTGTCGAACGCACAGCGCCCGGTCTGGTAGTAGGCAAGAAGGAAGACAAGATGGGACAGCGTGCATCAGATACAGCCAGCGTCGCCCTAGTCGACGTGGTTGTCCCGGCAGAAGACCGCCTCGGTGCGGAAGGGGACGGCTTTCGGCTGATTATGCAGACGTTTGACCGCTCCCGGCCAGGGGTGGCCGCAGCGGCAGTTGGACTGGGAAGAGCCGCCATGGAATACGCTTTGCAGCATGCCAAGAATCGCTCTCAGTTTGGCGTGCCTATCATTCTGCACCAAGCTATTAGCTTTATGCTAGCCGATATGCAAAAAGACTTGGATGCTGCACGACTTTTGGCTTGGCGGGCTGCTTGGCTTGCTGATGCGAGGGAGAAAAACTCCCGTGAGGCGGCCATGGCCAAAGCGTTTGCAGCCGATGTGGCCATGAGGGTCACAACCGAGGCCGTGCAAATTTTTGGAGGGTACGGCTACAGCAGGGAATACCCGGTGGAAAAACTGATGCGAGATGCAAAGGTCATGCAGATCTATGAAGGGACGGCACAGATTCAGCGTCTATTGATTGCCAAAACTTTTTTGTAAAGTTATAAGAATCCGGAGGTTTAGCGTACATGAGCGAAATGAGCCGATCTACCAATTATTTACTGGGGCTGACGATGCTTTACTATACTGTGCCTAGGCAGGCTGACCGTAAAAAGAACCGAGTGGCCTGGTGCTCTTCCATTGCGCCGGTGGAATTCCTGCGTGCCATGGATGTCCTGCCGCTTTTTCCTGAAAACCATGGTGCCCTGATTGGCGCCAGGAAAATGGGCGTGGAACTGGCCGAAGCGGCGGAGGCTGTCGGCTATTCCAACGACATCTGCTCTTACGCCAGAGCCAATATCGGCCACATCTTGACAGGAAAAAGCCCGGTGGATGGGTTAGCCAGGCCCGACTTTCTGGTTTGTTGCAACAATATCTGTGGCACAGTAGTTAAATGGTACGAAAACCTGGCCCGCCACTTTCAGGTGCCGCTGTTCCTGCTTGATACACCTTTTAACCACGGCCACGAAATCCCGGAATATAGCTTGCAATATGTGGAAGGTCAGTTGAGGGAGTTTATCCCTTGGCTCGAAGGGGTTACAGACAAGAAGTTTGACTTTGACCGCTTCAAAGAAGTGGCCATGCTTTCCAACCAAACGGCCAAACTTTGGCGGGAGGTGCTGGAACTGGCTCAGCATAAACCCTCTCCCTTTACCGCTTTTGACACTTTTAACTATATGGCTCCCGTAGTCACGATGCGGGGAACACCGGAGGCACTGGAATATTACCGGCTCCTCCTGGAAGAACTGCTCAAGAAAGTAAAGGATGGGGTGGCGGCTGTTCCGGGAGAAAAATACCGGCTACTATGGAACGGCATCCCGGTTTGGTTTGCTATGCGACCCATGCTGCAACTGCTGGCCAAACACCAGGCCAATCTCGTTTGTTCGACATACACCAACGCTTGGGTGTTGGAGTTTGACCCTGACAACCTGCTGCGTAGCATGGCGGAAGGGTACACGGCAGTTCTGATTAACCAGAGTATGGGTCTCAAATTCACCAATCTGGAGAATCTGATCCAGGAGTTTGACCTGCACGGCATTATTCATCACTCCAACCGGAGCTGCAAACCTTATTGTTTTGGACTCTACGATTTGAGTCGCATGTTGCAGGCTGGCAGTCACGCCGTCCCGGAAATGATTTTTGACGGCGATCAGGCTGACCCGCGTCATTTTTCCTGGGCGCAGTTTGAAACCATGTTCCAGTCATTTATCGAAACGCTGGCGCTGGCCGAACCGGCTAACGGTCAGAGGAGGCAAAGCTGATGGAGAATTTGCTGCAAAGTTTGCTGGATGTAGCCCTGAACCCGGCGCCCGCGGTGATAGGCTGGAAACAAAGGACAGGGGGCAAGGTAGTTGGTTGGTTGCCCATTTATGTGCCTGAAGAGCTGATTCATGCTGCCGGCGCGCTGCCTGTTAGCCTTTGGGGCGGGAAGACGGAGATTGTAAGAGCTGACGCTCACTTGCAGGGTTTCGCCTGTTCGGTGGTGCGAGCTGTGTTGGAGTACGGGAAGAAAGGCACCTACAACACGGTAGACGGCTTCATTTTCCCCTCCACCTGTGACCATATCCAAAACACTGCGGACATCTGGTCGGCCATCTTTCCCGATCGTCCCAAGTTTGACCTAGTCTACCCGGCAAACAGGCAGAGCGAGGCGGCCTCTGTTTATCTGAAACGTCTTTTTGCCGAGCTAGAGCAGTGGCTAGAGGAACTGACGGGCCAAGCTGTAAATGAGGTGAAGCTGCGGGAGAGCATCAGTATTTACAATCGCTATCGCGCTCTGATGGCCGACCTCTACAAACTGCGTTCCCGGAGGCCGGAGAGTCTGAGTGGCCCGGAGATGGGGCAAATCGTCAAGGCTTCACTTTTTCTGGAAAAGTCAGAATTTAACACGCGCCTCGCGGAGTTGCTTCCCTGGCTGGAGAGCAGGGTCGTAAGAACTACGCCCAAAGTACGCCTGGTCGCTACTGGCATCATGGCCGAGCCGCAGGAAATTCTGGGCCTCCTCGATGAACTCGGTGGCGCCATTGTGGCTGATGATCTGGCGCTGGGGGCGAGAATTTTGCGCGCGCCTGTTAATGAGGCGCTACCGCCGCTGACGGGCTTGGCTGA
>QLUR01000098.1 GCA_018725565.1 Bacillota bacterium
CGTCGGGATAGTGAAAGACAACTTGCTTCCCTGACCCAGATTGCTCTCCACCCAAATTCGCCCTCCGTGCGTTTCCACCAATCTCTTGGTCAGAGATAGACCCAATCCCGTACCTCCGTACTGGCGGGAAAGAGAGCTATCTGCCTGCCAGAATTCTCTGAATATGAGCTCCTGATGCTCAGGCCTGATTCCTATCCCGCTATCACTCACCGAAATCTCAGCCTGATCATCAACCAGATTTGCTTCTATGGTTACCTTTCCTCCTTCCGGAGTAAACTTGACCGCATTGGAAACCAAATTACCCAGAATCTGTTTGAATTTGCCTTCATCGGCCTGGATCATGGAGAGCTTCTCATCAAGGAAGACCTCCAGGGTAATATCCTTTTCCACCACCATCGGCCAGACCATGGTCTGGACATCCTCAATGGCCTGAGCCACCGAGAAATCGCTGTACTGTAGTGTCATCTTCCCGGCCTCTATTTTGGACAGATCTAGAATATCGTTGATAAGATTCAGGAGATGCCTGCCGCTTTTCTGGATGTCCTGCACATACTCCTTCTGTTTCGGATTCAGATCGCCGAAAATCTCATCTTCCAACATCTCGGCAAAGCCGATGATGGAGTTCAACGGGGTACGCAGCTCATGGCTCATGTTAGCCAGGAATTCCGATTTAGCCCGGCTGGTCTCTTCGATCCTATCCATGAGTTCCTTCTCCCTGGAGATATCCCGAAAGACTTCTACCGCCCCAACCACTTCTCCCTCTGCACTGATGAGAGGTGCGGCGGTGACACCAATGGGTATGACCCGGCCATCGGCAGTTCTCCCGAAGACTGCCTTGGGGGAGAGAGGCCGTCTGGACTCCATTACAGCTCTCAGGGGGCAGGCGGGAGTACCACACAAGCGATTGCCCTGTTCGTCGGTATGGCCGAGAAACTCCTCGCAGGGATGCCCCAGCACCTGCTCAGATCTATGGCCAGTGATATCTTCCGCCCCCCGGTTCCAGGAAGTAACCCGCACCTGATGATCTACCGTGTAGACCCCATCAGCTATGCTGGCCAAAATCAAACTCAGATGGTCCCTGTGCTCCGTCACCTCGCGGCTCAGCTCCTCTGCCCGCTGCTCGATCTGCGTCCATGCCTGAGCCCCCTCCAGAGCAACGGCGGTCTGGTTGGCTATGGTGGAGAGGAGATGAACCTCTTCTGACGAGAACTGACGAGGTTTGAGGGTGTGTACCATCATGGCTCCCACCGCCCGGTCAGCCACAAGCATGGGCACAACCAGACATGATTTGATATGGTGGGCCAGGATTTGCGGCGGGACGCAGAAGCGCTTTTCTGTGGCCAGATCGTGGATTACCAGTGGCTCTTTTCGCATAACACTGTAACCGACTCCCGATCCCTCTCCTGCATCGAAGCTGAGGAGCCCGATTTGCTCCTTTTCCCAGCCCTGGGCTGCCCGGAGAACCAGCCTCTGACCTTCTTCATCCAGCAGCAAGAGGCCACAGAAGTCTACGTTGAGAGTATCAGCCGCTGCCTCCACAGCGTGATCCATTATCTCCTGAAGGTCAAGGGTGGCGATAAGTTTCTGGGAAAGTCTCAGGAGGGACAGTTGCTCTTGATGGGCCTGTTCTAAGCTCTGGAGCATTTTGTTGAAGACTAACTGCAGCTTGCCGATCTCGCCTCTGCTCTTCGCCGGCATTCGAACGTTCAGGTCACCAGCGGCTACGCGTCCCGCCGCGGCGGTGAGGGCCGAGAGCGGCGAGATCACTTCCCTCTGGATCAGCCAGAACCCGATGGCCACTGTCAGAGCCCCGGTGGCCAGGAAGGTGAGCTGTATCCACTCTAGGCGGGTTACCCTGGCGGTTGCAGCGGCCTCCTGCATGCGCACCACCTCGTCGACTTGCTCCAAGATGACCCCGGAGAGGTATTCGAGATCTTCCAGGCCTTGGACGAAGGCAGGGCTCTCTCGCTCGGATTCCAGGATGGCGTGGGCAGCTCCGTGCAGCTGCTCCCACGTGGTCTGGACTTTCGCGAGTTGGGCGCGTACAGTCGGGTCTGTGATCGGGGGAAGAGAAACCGTTCTCCTGTTATAGAATACCTGGCCGCCGGCCATCAGGGCCTGTAGGGTCTCCTCAAAGAGGTGGGCCGTGGTGTGCATCTCCTCCACATAGCCAGGGTCCCCTTTTTGTAAGCCCCACAAGGCTTCCGTGGTTATCTTCTGGCTGAGCATCCGCTGTCGCCCCATCAGGTTGATGAGTAGGGCATCGCTGTTCTGGGCCTCGATATTCCACAAGGTGGCGCCCACCGAGGCAAGCCCCACGAGAACGAGGATCAGAAGGACCAGCCCTAGAGTGGTACGGACCGAGCCGAACATCTCACTCGCTCCTTCAGTATGTCTGATTGAGGCCTTCAATCGCGAAAAGGAGGCCATAGCCTCCCACTAGGCTCATGGCCAGGATGGCCACCAGGGCAAAGGCTAGCATTAGCTTGCCTCGTACACCATAAAACAGGCCTTTTCTTGGCACCCTCTATCTCCTTATTTTGAAGGCAGTAATATCATTTTTTATATATTAGCATGATTGAAGACGGAGGAGTCAAGAGCACGAATTGATATCATCTACAATATGCCATAATCAAGTTTAAGGGCGTTTAAGAAGATCATGGGTACCGATTTTCCTAAGGACATAGGTGTCTCCCTTGATCTGAAAGGTAAATCGATAGGAACGGGTGATGCGCCCTTCCCATATCTCCCT
>QLUR01000099.1 GCA_018725565.1 Bacillota bacterium
AATCGGTGGCCGGTTTGCTCCGTAATCGGTGGCCGGTTTAAATCGTAATCGGTGGCCGGAATGGGGCGTAAAACGCACTTGACCTCTTTCAGGATAAGCTGCAGTTTTAGCTGAGTTAGCATAACCCCACCTCCAGGGCAATCTACTTGTTGACAAAATCTTGCCTTACTGTTATAATCAATGCGTTGTCTTAAGTATAAGTATAACACAGAGGAATAAAGCAATACAATAGTCGGTAACCATTACATTTGGTATTACGGAGTGGGATTATGCAAGAATACCTGGATATTGAGCAGTCCTTCTTTGTCTGGCCTCGGGCAGATCGGGGCTACTATTGGGATGAGCAAGCCAGGCCGGGAGGGTTGTTCGGGGAAATGATAGAGAACCCGCCTCGCCCGGAGCCTCCCTATCTTCTGGAAACCCCGGAAACCACTGGGTTCTATACCACAAGGGTTATGGAACAGGAGCCGGCTCTTTTTCTTAAATTCGCCGATATCCAGCCCACCAGGGAAGGAATACTGGAGTTTGCCAACGCTTACGGTCCGCTTACTCACGGTGAAACGGAAGTACTTACCCCCCGCTACTCCTACCCGGAAGGGCGGGAGGAGGAAAAACCTTGGAAACATGGGGTGTTTGGGTTATGTGACCAGAAAGATGGGCGGATCTACGGAACGGTTTTTGCTGACTCCCTTAAGTTCTGGCAGAATGAAATCAGGGATATGAGGTGGACCGTCCAGGTATGGGAATGGTTTGAAAAACGTGACGCAGTAGCCCTGGAGAGAGTTATCCACTGGAGCAAAGACGGGCAGGGGGTGAGCTACGTGCTGGCCGATTGGGAGGGACTTTCAGATGCTACAGTAAAAGGCGACATCATGGACCAAATTAAAGCCGCCCGGATCCCCTTCAGCACCGGGCCGCTGGCCTCAAAAGATTACCATGGAGAAGTACTGGCCAGGTTCAGGCCGGGGGATGTCTTGCTACCTGCCCAATACCTGGTACAGTCCAGGATCAACGAGAAGCTACAAAAACTTGTTATAAGACCCCGGCTTCTAATGAACGACCACAACCAGCTTGAGCCTTACCTTTGTCCGAAAAACCTGCTCGCAGCGATGTGGTTTCAGTTTTTCCGAACCGCTACGGGAGAAAAACGCTTCAGGCGCTGCTCAATTTGCGGACTGTGGGCGGATGTGACGGGAAAAACACAAAGATGGTCCAGGCACGCCGACTGCGCCAACCGGGAACGAGTAAGAAGGAGTAGGGCTAAAGCCCAAAATTCCGGCCACAAAATGGCTACAAGAAGCTCCTGAATAGGACTTTTAAGGCCCTGAACGGATTAGCTAATCCGTGAGTCATGAAGGTGAAAGGAGGGAAGCTATGGCTAGAGGTTCCGTTATTAAACGAGAAGGCAAAAGGGGGGTCACCTACGCTATCCGCTACTATGCCGATGGTTGCCAGCATTGGGAAGGCGGTTTTCCCACCAAGAAGGAAGCGGAAGCTGCGTTGGCCGAAAGACTCAGGCAGATAAACCGGGGGGAATTCAGGCCGCTGAAGGACTGCCCCTTTGCCGGGCTTTGCGACCGCTTCCTGGAACTGAAAAAGAGCCAGATCCGGCCCCGAACCTATGAGACCTACCTGGCCTCCGTGAAGCAGATCAAGGCCTACTTCGGTAGTGCGAACATAAAGAGCATAACCGAGGAGCACGTGGAGAGGTTTGTGGCCTCTCTTTCCGGCTACGCCCCGGAGACCCAGGCCAAAACGATAATGCTTCTCAAGGCTATCTTTGAGGCGAGTGTTCGGTGGGGGTATCTGGGGATCAGTCCGGCCAGATTTATAAAAAGGCCCAGGCTTGCCAGGCGGGAGGCGGAGTTTCTGGAGCCCGACGAAATAAGGCTCTTGATTGACGCTGTCGACCCCAGACACCGCTGCCTGATCATGTTCCTCTGTCTTACTGGCTGCCGAATAAGCGAGGCTTTGGGCCTCCGATGGGGTGATGTTGATTTCAACGCCGGTCGTGTTTTTATCCGCCAGGTTCTGCAGTTCAGCAGGTATGGAGACAGGTGTTTCTTTTCCCCCAAGACAGAGGCCTCCAGGCGGGCCATCGACCTTCCGGATGTTCTCATCCAGGAGCTAAAGACTCACCAGATGAGGCTGGCCGTGGAGCTGGAGTCCAATGAGTATGATCTGGTATTCCCCAATGCGGTGGGCAAACCGGCCCATTGCCGCAACCTGGTCCGGCGAGTGCTGGAGCCAGCCCTGAGACGGGCCGGGATCAGACGGGTAGGATTCCACGCCTTGAGGCATAGCTACGTTTCCCTGCTGGCCGCACAAGGCGAAAACCTCAAAACCGTGCAGGCGTTGGTTGGGCACTCAAGTGCCCGGACCACCTGGGACATCTACAGCCACCTGTTCGATGGGGAAACCAAAAAGGCAGTATCACGCCTGGAGGAGAGGCTTTTTGGGGAAAACTCGGCAGAAGTAAAAACGGATTCTGCTATGAAGGATATAACCTGAAAGATTTTTGCACTTATTTTGCACTTGTAGCCAGCCAAAAAGGATCAAAACAGGCCAAAACAGATCAAGGGGAATTTCGTCAAAATGCCTGTTCAGCCTAGCTATATCGAAAAAGATCAAACTGCCTCAAAAGGAGCAAACTACATTGCCAAGGTGAGGGTCACGGGTTCAAATCCCGTCATCCGCTCCATTTTTTATTCAGGCCAGAGATCCTTAAGACTC